>JAFSDL010000026.1 GCA_017436285.1 Clostridia bacterium | reverse complement strand
ACTCCGATAGTTGTTGAGTATAATCTTATTGATACAAGCGTGCTCAGACATCAGTTAAATGTAGGTCCATTATTTGGTGAGCTGACAGAAGAGGTCATAAAGACTGTGTATAGAAAGAAATAAAGGTGATAAGATGAAATCTATTGTTATTCTGGCAAATAAATATCCAAATCCCTTTGACCCGACGGTAAATGTGTTCACTCAGCAGACTGCGTGGACCTTTGCGGAACTGGGAATAAGGACCATTGTTATTTGTCCGATGCCTGTTAACGGAAACAAGAAATATAAAGAGTTACCCTTTATTGAAACCGAAACATCGGAAAATGGTTTTTCGGTTGACGTTTACAGACCTAAGTATTTCAGTCTTGGCCAGAGAAAAGGTTTTGGAAGAAAGCTTCGTGTATCTGTAACAACAAAAACTTTTACAAAAGCAGTAGATTCAGTGTTGCAAAAGCTCGAGTTTAAGCCTGATGTGCTTTTTGGTGAATTCCTTTGCCCTGCAGGTGTAACGGCTGCGCTGCTTGGCAAGAAATATGGTGTTGATTCCTATTTTCAGCACGGTGAAGCGATTTATGTCGGTGATGAAAAATACGGCAACGAAAAGCTTAAAAAACTTCTTTCAAACCTTACGGGTGTTGTGGCTGTATCGGGACAGAATAAAGGTTTTATTGCCGATGCAGGTATAGTTGATGAAGCTAAAATTGCCGTATTCCCCAACGGCTGCAGAAAAACCAGGTTTTATAAACGCGATAAAATCGAAGCAAGAGAAAAGCTTGGCTGGGATAAGGACAAGTTTATTGTAGGTTATTGCGGTAGCTTTGACGACAGAAAAGGCATATTAAGGCTCGAGAAAGCTGTTGACGGTATGGACGATGTTTATTTTGCCTGTGCCGGAAAAGGTAGTCTTATGCCTACAAGCGAAAAATGCATTATGGCAAAATCTATTGATAATGCTGAATTGCCTTGGTTTTACAGTGCGTTGGATGCATTTGTTTTTCCAACCTATCACGAAGGCTGTTGCACTGCAATTGTAGAGGCGATATTGTGTGGTTGCCCGATTGTATCATCTGACCGTTCGTTCAACTATGAAATATGTGACGAAACAAACTCTATTCTTGTAGAGCCTGATGATATAAAAGCTATACAAGAGGCTGTAGAAAAAATCAAATCGGATGAAAATCTTAAAGCAGAGCTTAGCAGCGGCAGCCTGAAAAAAGCAGAATGGCTTAATCTTGAAGCGAGAATTACAGGTATTGCAGAGCATATGGGATTGAATTAAAAGGATTGTTGTAACATGGCAGAAACTATTAAGAATAATGTTTCCATAGCATTTACAGGTGATATTACATTCACAAAATATTTTAATGATTTATGTGATGACGAAAGCTTGATTTCGGCTGATGTTGTTAAGTTTTTTAACACTTCCGATTATTGCGTTTGCAACGTTGAGGGCCCTGTAACAAGTGATGCTGACAAAAAATTCAAGCACAGAAACAATGCACTTTGCATGCCTTGGCTTAAGAGGCTCAACGGGAATGTATGGAGTCTTGCAAATAATCATATTGATGATTTTGGAGAAGAAGGCTTTGTTTCCACGCTT
>JAFSDL010000025.1 GCA_017436285.1 Clostridia bacterium | reverse complement strand
ATGCAAACTATCAGGAAGTACCACTTCTTTCAAGTTATTGCAATCTCCAAATGCGCTATAACCGATTATTTCTACATTTTTGCCAAACACTACATTTTCCAAAGATGTGCAACCAAAGAATACTCTGGCTGAAACCGTCTTCAATCCATCACCAATTACAACACTTTTTAATGAGGTACATCCTTCAAAAACACCCGAATCATAACTGTAATGCACCATTTCTTCTAAGCTGTCAGGTAAATTAACTGTTAGTAAAGATGTGCAGTTTCGAAATGCTTCATTTCCTATTGTTTTTATTCCTGCACCAAATTCAACCTCTTTTAGTTTTGTACAACCAGAAAAGACATAATCACCAATTAATTCAACATAATCACTCATCCATACATAAGTAATAGTTGAATTATCTCTAAATGCTCCACTTGAAATTGCGGTAACATATTTTCCGTCAATTTTATTAGGTATATACACCTCTCCACCGCTACCGACATATTTAGTAATGGTAACTTCGGTATCATTTTCAATATATTCATACTCAAAATCACCATTAACCATTGCCGCACTTACGGTTACAGGCACACTTGTTAATACACCTAAAACCATAATCAACGATAAAATAAAGCTTAATGTTTTTTTCATATGGCACACACCTTTACTGAATAATATTTCGAATCGATTATGTCACAACTTGTGACTTTTGTCAAGTTTAGGTAGTTATGTTTTATAATATAGTTGATGATACTATTTTCAGGTGGTGAGAGTGTGCGGATAAGAGATTTACGGGAAGATAAAGATTTAACCCAAGCAGAAATTGCAAAAATTTTAAACTGCAACCGCAACACCTACACCCAGTATGAAACAGGGAAAAGGCAAATCCCCTTACAAGTGCTTATTAAGCTTTCAAGGTTTTACGATACATCTATAGATTATCTTATTGAAGAAACTGACGAAATAAAACCCTACCCTAAAAAGAACACAGAAGCAAAATAAATCCACATACTTAATTCAGTTGAACAAGTATGTGGATTTATTATTTCTATTTTATTCTGTGGTACAGGCAAGCCTGTACCTTACGGTTTTGTGGTGTAACTTACGGTTTTAATGCGTTGTTGATACATATTTTTATTTTATTTCCGCAATTGTAACTCCATTTTCACCTTCACCAAATGTACCAAGGCGGAAGGTTCTGATTCTCGGGTCACCCTTAAGGAATTGAGTAACACCTGCTCTAAGAGCACCCGTACCCTTACCGTGAATAATTGTGCATTCGGTAAGACCTGAACGGAGCAAATCATCAAGAAAGCGGTCAAGAACAATAATTGCTTCATCAACCATAAGTCCGCGCAAATCACAACGATTATTAATCGCCATCGTAGATTTGCTTTCGCCCATAACTATTGTTGTGGAAACCTGACGTTTTTTCGTTTCCTTTTGCTTAGGCTTCTCAACAAGGCGAAGAGAGTCTTCCTTAACTCTCATTTTAAGCATACCTGCGGCAATTTCCACGTTGCCCTTTTTATCTTTAAGAGCGGTAACATTTGCATTTTTACCTATAGTTTTGCAGTAAACTGTATCACCAATTTCTAAAGCTCTCGGAAGTGTGTAATCCTCATCATCCTCAATGGAATTGAAAACGGGATTAACTGCACTATTGATTGCATCAAGGTGGGCATTAACTGCAGATTTTGCTCTTCTCGCCAAATCTGCCGCATCCTTTGTCTGCTTAGCCTCTTTTTTCAGCTTTTCAACCTCGTTAAGAAGTGCATTCGCCTCTCTTTTGGCTTTTTCAACTATGCGAAGAGCCTCACCCTGAGCGTTTTCAAGCTCTCTGTCCCGCCTGAACTGAGCATCCTTAAGAATTTTTTCCGCCTTTTCTTTATCGGCTTTTGCAGACTCTGTAATCTGCTTTGCTTTGGTATGCTCGCCCTCCATTTCAAGACGGCTCTTTTCCAGCATATCAACAACATCTTCAAAGCGGGTGTTTTCAGAGGAAACAAGCTCCCCTGCTCTGTCAATAATTTTTTTATCAATACCAAGCCTTTCGGAAATTGCAAAGGCATTTGAACGCCCGGGAATACCAATAAGAAGACGATATGTGGGTCTCAAGCTATTCACATCAAATTCACAAGAGCCGTTTTCAACTCTCGCAGTCTGCAGGGCATAAGCCTTAAGCTCTGCATAGTGAGTTGTGGCGGCAATTTTTGCACCCTTGTAGCTTAACTCCTCAAGAATTGCCATAGCAAGTGCCGCACCCTCAACAGGGTCAGTGCCTGCGCCCAATTCATCAATAAGAACAAGGGATTTTTCATCTGCAATTTTAAGAATATTAACAATATTCACCATATGGGATGAAAAAGTAGACAAGGACTGTTCAATACTCTGCTCATCACCGATATCAACAAGAATATTATCGTAAACGCTGATTTTGCTTTCATCCCCTGCGGGAATCATAAATCCGCTTGATGCCATACAGGAAAGAAGACCAATTGTTTTAATTGCAACGGTTTTACCACCCGTGTTAGGACCTGTAATAACAAGTGTATCAAAATCCGAGCCTAAACGGATATCGGTTGCAACAACCTTTTTCGAATCGATTAAGGGATGCCTTGCCTTCTTTAAATCCGTTACGCCCCTGTCGTTAAGAATGGGCATTGTGGCTTTCATATCATAAGCAAGGTGCGCCTTGCAGAAAATAACATTTATCTCTACCGCACACTCATAGCTACCCTTTATTTCTTCTACAAATCCGCCTGCTTCAACAGAAAGCTCATATAAAATTCTTTCAATTTCCTGAGCCTCCTTACCGCGAAGAACACGAATATCGTTGTTTGCTTCAACCACACCTGCAGGCTCAACGAAAACAGTTGCACCTGTGGATGAGGTATCGTGAACAAGACCGGAAACCGATGCTCTGTGCTCACTTTTAACCGGAACAACATATCTACCGTTTCTCTGAGTAATAATTGCATCCTGCAGAACAGTTTTCAGCTTTTGTGAACGGATAAGCTTTTCTAACTGGTCGCGGACGCTGTTTTCTTTGTTTTTAATCTGACGGCGGATATTAGCAAGCTCGGGAGAGGCGTTATCGCTCATATCCTCTTCCGTAAGAATTGCACCAAAAATTTTATCCTCAAGGTATTTGTTAGGCATAAGAGAATTGAAGTATAAATCAATTTTCAATTCATCCTGACCGCCACTGTTATTTCGCCATTCTCTTATACCTCGCACTGTTCTCAGGGTTGAGCCGATGTCAAGAAGCTCTTTCATTGAAAGAACACCACCTGCAGAGGCGCGTGCAAGAGAATTATTTACATTTTTAAGCCCACCGAATGACGGGCCACCGTATTTTGCCAATAATATGTAGGCATTTTCTGTCATATCAATATGGTTCTGCGCCATATTAACACTTGCTTCAGGTCTTATAGAGGCAATAATATCACGGGCATCATCATTGCACGCCCTTTTCATTGCCATTTCCAAAATCTTATCATATTCAAGTGCTTTTAAATGTCTGTTCAATTCGCTCATAGCTAATCCTTTATAACATTATAAAATTCAAGTGTTTTAAACTTTCTTTGGGTTTTGTTAAGTAAATATTCTTCTGTTATGCTACAAAAGCTTTCTAATCCATCTTGGTTTAAGGTGAATGAAAAAATCTTTTCAAAATCTGAAAGCGAAACATATCTCATAGCCGTTACAACGGAAGAACTTATACATTTACAAAAATTTGACGGAACACAATTTTTGCAATAGAGCTTTCCATCCTCTGATGAAAAATACATATACTCTGTTTCATATTCACCGCATTTTTCACAAGCCACCAAATCGGGCATATAACCGCTCAAGGACATTAACCGAAGCTCTGTTACCGCCTTTATAAATGCAGGTGATTTTTTGTTTTCCTTCAAAAGCCACAGAGCATTAAGAAAAAGTCGGAGTATCTCCTCCGACTCAAAATCCTCCTCACAGAATTCATACGCCAATTCGCAGAAATACTGAGCAAGAGCCATTTTCTGAACATCGTTTCTCAGCTCAAAAAACACCTCTTTGATGAGTGCTTCCTCAACTGAAAAAGCATCTCTTGTTTTTGTGAATGTAAAATCCGCATAAGAAAGAAGAGAGGTAGCCGCAAGCTTTTTGCTTTTGGTTTTTTTTGCACCTCTTGAAAACGCACGAACAAGACCGTGCTTTGCTGTAAGCACGGTTATAAGCTTATCGGCTTCACCGATACTCTGTTCCCTGATTACAAGTCCGGGTGCTGTTATTTTCACCACTGTTTTCTGACCTCTCAATTTTCATATTGACGCAATTGCGGTATTCCATATAATCCGCAATTTTTCCGCCCTTTGCAAATTTTTCCCAAAGCTCTTTTTCGTTCATTTAAATCAACTCCGCCATAGTATTTTATTCTGGGGAGTTTTCTTTATTCTGTGTAAAGGTCTTTTAAATTTGCCAAATCAATCCAAACCGAAATTATGGATTAAGCCCTCTCTGTTTCGCCAATCTTCCTTTACCTTTACCCAGCATTGAAGATTGATTTTGCATTCAAAAAACTGCTCTAATTCGTGACGGGCATTGGTTGAAATTTCCTTGAGCATTGCACCCTTTTTACCGATAACAATACCCTTATGGCTTTCTCTTTCGCAGTAAATAACCGCTTCAATATCGATAATGGGCTTGTCCTCACGCTCTTTCATTCTTTCGATTGAAACTGCAATACCGTGAGGAATTTCATCGCTTAATTTATGAAGAAGCTTTTCTCTTATCATTTCTGCCGCAAGAACTCTTTCAGGCTGGTCTGTGAGAGTATCCTCAGGGAAGAAGAATTCTGATGGGGCAGCAAGCTTGAATAATTCTTCCTTAAGCTCATCCATACCATCATTTTCACGGGCGCTTACAGGTATAACCGCCTCAAAATCAAGAAGATTTGTGAGCTCAAGAATTCTGCCCATAAGCTCCTGCTTGTCACTGAGCATATCAATTTTATTAATAGCAAGAACAACAGGAATTTTTTCGGCTTTAAGCTTTTTAAGAAGATCAAGCTCTGCCTCTCTTATTTCGCCCTTTGCCTCTGTAACAAAAAGGCAGGAGTCAACACCGCCGATGCTGTCATCAACGGCTTTAATCATTTTTTCACCTAATTTTGTTTTAGGCTTATGAAAGCCGGGTGTATCTGTGAAAACCAACTGAACATTATCTTCAGTTAAAACACCCATAATTTTTGTTCTTGTTGTCTGGGGCTTTGATGAAACAATTGCCACCTTCTGCCCTAAGAGATTATTAAGAATTGAAGATTTACCCACATTGGGTCTGCCAACAATTGCTATAAAAGCAGTTTTTCTTTCTGTCATTTAGTTTTTTCCTTTTTCCTGAAATCAAATTTGAAAATAAATAGGTTGAACGCAACCACACTCAAAGCAAACCAAAGTATATAAATCGGATTTTCTGAGTAGTGGTTGAAAAGTGCCTCAAAGGCATCCGGTTGCCAGAGAATTGCAATTCCGCAAAGAACCGCAAATATTGTAAAAACAAGAACTGCACCTGCCGCAACATCCTTGGAAACAGCAATAGTGTGCCTTTTTTCCTGTGATATTGAGTTATCCGCCATTTCAATACCTGTGTTTATCATTTCCCCACCGATAACCAAGCCCGAAGCCAACAGAAGAACTGCAAGCTCCGTTCTTGAAACAACAAAAAAGTCATATCTGAAGAGATAATAGAACATATATGCAAGGCAGGTCAGGTGAATACGGAAATTTCTTTCGTGAGTCACCATCCATCCGAAGCCCTTAAAAGCATATAAAAAGCTTCTCAGGAGGCCTTCAACGTCCTTCATATATTATTCCTCCCCGGAATCCATATAGTAGGATTCGTTGCGTTTAAGACCGAGGGCGGTTAAAACGTGCTCTTCCTTTTCGCGCATATGTACCGCCTCAATACCGCCATTCACGTGGTCATAGCCCAAAAGGTGAAGCATTGAGTGAACTGTAAGGAAGCCGATTTCTCTCTGAAGAGTGTGACCATAGGCTTTTGCCTGACGCACTGCAGTGGGAACAGAAATAACAATATCACCCAAAAGGCAAGCGCCTGTGTCAAGGTTTCTGTCATACTCACCATTTTCACCTAAGGGGAATGACAAAACATCGGTGCTGCTGTCAATATTTCTGTGCTCCTTGTTAATTTCGTGAATCCTCTCATCATCAACAAAGGTTACGCTGATTTCTGCAGGCTCTGAAAAATCTTCAAAAGTAAGAACCGCATTACAGCAACGCCTCACCAAAAGCCTTACGCCTGTGGGGATTTTAACTTCCTTCTGGTCATTTGTGATAATTACCTTGATTTTCTCTTTCATTTTCTTTTCTTTGCCTCCTCATATTTTTCATAGGCTCTGATTATATCCTGAACAAGCTTATGTCTTACAACATCCTGCCCTGTAAAGCGAACAATATCAATCTGCTCCATATTCTTAAGAATTTTTGTTACCTCAACAAGACCCGAGCGCTTACCATCGGGTAAGTCAATCTGTGTAACGTCACCTGTAACAACAACCTTGGAATTAAAGCCCATACGGGTTAAGAACATTTTCATCTGCTCAGGTGTGGTGTTCTGAGCTTCGTCGAGAATTATAAAGCTATCGTCAAGAGTTCGACCTCTCATATATGCCAGAGGTGCAACCTCAATATTTCCTCTTTCAAGATATTTGTTGAAATTCTCTGCGCCAAGCATATCAAAAAGCGCATCATAAAGCGGACGGAGATACGGGTCAACCTTGCTCTGCAAATCACCGGGCAAGAAGCCTAACTTTTCCCCTGCTTCAACTGCAGGACGAGTGAGAATGATTCTGTTGACCTCTTTTGCTCTGAAGGCATTGACCGCCATTGCAACTGCAAGGTATGTTTTACCTGTACCTGCAGGACCGACACCAATAACAATTGTGTTGTTTTTTATAGACTCAACATATTTTTTCTGACCGAGAGTTTTGGGCTTGACGGGCTTACCCTTACTTGTAATGCAAACACAGTCACCACTCATAGTAACAAGCTTGTCCTCGTTGCCGTCATCTACAAGTGAGATGACATACCTGACATTTTGCTCGTTAAGGGTTTCCCCTCGGTTAAGAAGCATTAAAAGTCCGTTTATCGCCTTGACTGCCTTACTGACATTTTCAGGCTCACCATTGACCTTTATATCAGACCCGCGACTGATTACATCCACATTAAAGGATTTTTCAATTATTAAAATATTTTCATCAAAGCTACCGAAAAGGCTTACTGCGTGCTCCATTCGGTCTACATTAATTATCTGTTCCGACTTAATTACCTTCTTTATTAAAATAATTCTATTTTTACATTTAGAGTATAACACATTTTTTGTAAATGTCTACTAAAATATTTAAAATAAAATATGAAAAATAAACAGTTTTTCAATTCTCTGTAAGTATAGGCGTTTCTTTTGCAATGTCTTCAACACAATTGATTTTTGAATTGATTTCTACTTTATTTTCAGCTTCAACAAATGAATATTCAACCTTTTCAAGCTCGGTATGGTTATATTTCTCTCTTTTGATTTTCACAGCTTCAGAAAGTGCCGAGAGCTTCGCTTCCTCGGTAGAATATTCAAGCTCTTTACCGATGCTTTTAAAATCATCCTCCCTGATTATACCGAAGGGCAAGGCTGTTTTTCCGCTTTTCAATAATTTTCTGCTTTCGGTTAAAAATCCTCCATCGGTTTTAAGCCCTAAAGGGATTTTCAAGGCAAAGGCATAAAGATAATATCTGCTTTCGGCTTCGCAGGTGATTTCCGATTTATTTTTCAGCTTGCAAACAAGCTTTTCATTGTTTTTGGTTTTTGCAAAAATCTCTCCCTTTGCACGGGTGAAATATTCCGAACCGTCAAAATTTTTCACAACACCCGATATGAGAAGAGAGCCCTCCGTTACATTATCTCCCTCTTTAACTGCATTAACCCCGTTATAGCCCTTTACAAGCACAATTTCACCCTTTTTTGATGCTACAAGATTAATGGGTGTTTTAGTATCAGTTATCTCCTTTTGTTCCACAAATTCGCTCATTTCCACCTGAACCTTACCACCAAAAATATTGAGGGATACCCAAAGCAGCTCGCTATATTCATTCATCAATTTATTCTGCACCTGAATTATATCAATTTCCGACTTTCTCGCACCTATTTTTACTCCTAAGTCCGCAAGGCTTTCTGTAAAGGCTTCCACATTTACACCCTGAGTTTCCAATATTTCTATTTCCCATACATACCCCGACATAAAAATCCAGAACAAAAAAGCCATAACTACCCCAAAAACCACGCCACACCGCCATTTGTGGCGCTTTGAAAAATTTTTTAAACCGTGCTTTTTTATAACCTTTAACATCATTCCCGAATTTTCTGCAGGCGTTTTAAGCTCCTGAAACTCCTGCTCAGTCGTAAAGGCGATTACCTTTACCCCATCATTTTTCACACCCCAAAGGCTGATACCCCTGATTTTACAAAGATTTATAAATCTTTCGGGAAATCCACCCTCTGCAGAGAACTCAACAAAGCCCTTTAAAAGCCTTAAAATATATATCATTTCAAACCCTCTCAAATTCAATAGTGACAATTTCCCCTGTAATATCTGTCTGACCGTAAGCAAAGGTGGAAATCATCAGATTATCACCACGGATTTTCATATATAAATTACCAAGGCTCAGAACAATACAGCTTTCAGAAAAATCCACAACACATTCGCAATCAAGAACAATCATTCTTTTATTGCCATACATTTCAATACCGGCATTGTTGCCCTCATCCTTAATATTCTTTAACGGATTAAATCCCAAAGTACCACGCTCCCTTGTTATATTTCTATGATTTATAATCATAAAATATTTTGGGGTGTAAGCTATGAAAAAATTTTCTTCGGTTTTGCTTAAAAATCTTGTAACCTTAATTATTGTGTGTGCAATCGGGGTATGCCTTATAATTTACCCGAGGGACACTGCAAATGGCATAAAAAACGGTTTTCTTGTTTTAGGAAACAGCCTGATTCCTGCTCTTTTTCCCTTTATGGTGCTTTCCTCCTACATATCTCAAAGCAATATTACAGAATTTTTATGTAAATTGGTTGAAAAGCCATTTAATTTTTTGTTCAGAACGAGTGCTTATGGTTTTATTCCCTTTATTTTAGGTCTTTTGGGCGGTTATCCCATAGGTGCTAAAACAATTGCAGAAATTTATAAGGACAACAAAATTTCTGAAAATGATGCCGAGCGCCTTTTTTACTGGTGCATTAACCCAAGCCCTGCCTTTGCAATAACTGCAGTGGGTACATTTATGCTGAACAACACAAAAGCAGGCTTTATTATGTATTTTTCTTGTATTTCGGCATCTTTAACAGTGGGGTTTTTGTGTCGTTTTATCGGTAATGGGGAAATACGGGAAATAAAAAGAACACAAGAAAGCCCCAACAAAAACATATTCGTGAAATCTGTTTCAAAGGGTAGCGAGGCTATGCTTTCTGTTTGCGGTTGGGTGCTTACCTTCTGCGTTCTTGCAGCCCTTTGCCAAGCCCTTAAGCTTCCCGACACCCTCACCTTAATCATAAAATCTGTCGGCGAGGTTACAACAGGATGCGAAAATGCGGTTATATCGGGACTTTCCCTTCCCGTAATTGCAGGCATATTGGACTTCGGTGGTTTTGCAGTAATTTGCCAATGTGCAACCTATTCAACTATTTGTAAAACAGAAATCAAAAACTTATTATGCTCAAGGCTTATAAATGCTTCTTTAAGTGCAATTTACTGCTCTTTACTTTTAAAAATATTCCCTCAATGCGCAGAGGTTTCCGTTGTGTTGGGTTCACAAAACACCTCTTTCACCCTTTATCACAGTATCGGTGCCTCAATAATTTTATTAACTATGTGTATTCTTTTGATTTTAGAGGTTGATAACCGCAAAAAAGTATGTTAAAATTATAAAGCAAATTAACATACGGAGGCGAGGTTATGGCTCTTAAAATTTTCAATAAAAGCATTGAGCCCCAGTGCGCCTTTTGTGAATATGGCTCTTGTGTTGGCGATGGTGAAACTGTACTTTGTCGTAAGATCGGCGGAATTATGCAAGCCTTTTCAAAATGCAAAAAATTCAGATACGACCCTTTAAAAAGAGAACCGAAGGTTATCTCTTTTTCGGGTGATTTTTCAAAAGAAGATTTCAGCTTGTAATGGTGGAATTATAGTCAATTCCATCATTATTTTTGTTTTTTGTGACTTTTCACAAAATGCAGGAATAATATGGCAATAAATTTTGATGTTATATTTTGTCGATTTGACTTGAAAACAGAGGGAATTATTAGTACAATATAAATATATTATAGAACATATGGAGGTTCTGGCGATGGCAGATGCATTCGGTATTCCAAACACAATTCCTGTAGGTCCCTTGGGAATTATTGCTACTCCCGGTTGCGAGGAGCTTGCAGAAAAAATCAACAGTTATCTTACTTCCTGGAGAGAGGAACGCGAAAGCGAGCACAAGCAGACTATTGCTTTCTACGGTTACCAGAGAGATACATTCATTGTTGATGCAGATTTTACAAGATTCGGTTCAGGTGAAGGTAAATGCCTTCTTCACGAAACAGTTCGTGGTTACGATATTTACATTATCTGCGATTGCTTTAATCACGGTGTAACCTACAATATGTACGGTTACGAATGCCACTATTCTCCCGACGAGCACTATGCAAACCTCAAGCGCGCAATTTCCGCAGTTGAGGGTAAAGCAAGAAGAATCAATGTTATTATGCCTATGCTCTATGAAGGCAGACAGCATAAGCGTTCAAGAAGAGAGTCTCTCGACTGTGCAATTGCTCTTCAGGAGCTTTGCATCGATATGGGCGTTGAGAACATCATCACCTTTGATGCTCATGACCCCAGAGTTCAGAATGCAATCCCCCTCAAGGGCTTTGAAAATGTTGCACCTACATACCAGATGGTTAAAGCTCTCACAAAGAACTTTAAAGACCTCCGAATTGACCACGACCATCTTATGGTTATCTCCCCTGATGAAGGCGGTATGGGTCGTTGTATCTACTATTCAACTGTTCTTGGTATTGACCTTGGTATGTTCTACAAGCGTCGTGACTATTCCGTTGTTGTAAACGGAAGAAACCCAATTCTCGCTCACGAATTCCTTGGTGACGATGTTGAAGGTAAGGATTGCCTTATCATTGACGATATGATTTCCTCAGGCGACTCAATGATTGAGGTTGCAACAAAGCTCAAAGAGCTTAAAGCAAACCGCATTTTCGTATGCACAAGCTTCGGTCTTTTCTGCAACGGTCTTCAGGAATTTGATAAAGCTTATGAATCAGGCATTATCAGTGGTGTGTTCACAACAAACCTTGTTTACAGAACCCCTGAGCTTCTCAGCAAGCCCTGGTACTTTGAGGTTGATATGAGTAAATATTGCTCACTTATTATTGACACTCTTAACCACGATTGCTCTGTTTCAAGCCTTCTTAACCCTGCTGATAAAATTAAAGCAAGGCTTCAGAAATATAAAGACGAACAGAAAAAAGACGAGCTTTCTCTTTTCAATAACTGATTTTTATCACCCTTCAGCAATAGTTTTTGTTGAAGGGTGACTTTGTTTTTTACACAAATGCTTATTGACAATGCTTTTCAATTATAGTATTATTTACTATAAGATAATAAAACTCTATTTGGAGGCAATAATTATGATTAAAAAAAGAAAAACAGGTAAATTTATTTTCCTCAACATTATAACTCTCGGAATTTATGGTCTTTTCTTCTGGACCAAGTGGACTAAGGACCTTAACAAAATCTGCGATGGTGATGATAAAGAAAGCGGGCACTACATCCTCGTTTTCCTTCTTGATATTTTCAGCTTCGGCATTTATGCATTTGTTTGGAACTATCAGATGGTTGAAAGAATGTTCCAGAAGGCTAAGGACTACAACATCACTCTCAAGCACGGCGGTATGTTCGTAATGATTTGGAGAATTCTCCCCTTCGTTAGCAGTGTTTATAAAATCAAATATCTCAACAAGCTTGCTGAAGCTTACAATGCAACAGTTGAAGCTGCTCCCGCAGTAGAAGCACCTGCAGAAGAAGTTGCAGAAGCACCCGTTGAAGAAACAGTTGAAGCTGCTGAATAAAAAATTTTAGCCGTCCTTGCCGAGTGTCCATAGGAACACTCGGCAGTTTTATTCGCCTGACGGCGAGTGATATTGCTAAAGCAGTGATATTATGCTTTGCATAGTATTATTTGCTTCGCAAGTTTTTTGGAGAATAAAATAACACTGAAACTGCAAGTTTCAATAACACTATTGCCAAAGGCAATAATATCACTCACTTAATTTTAAAATAACAAAAAAAACAAAAAGGTGATATTTATGAATATAAAGAAAACCGCCTCCATTCTTGCAGGTGCAGGAACAGGTATCGTTATCGGAAAAGTCCTTAAAGGCAAAAAAATCTGCCCTGTTTGTGTTGCAAAAAAGGCTTTTGCCGCAACTCAGGTTCACGTTGCAGATGTTGAAAAATATAATAACGGAGTTGCCCTCACTCCCCCTATGGGCTGGAGTAGCTGGAACACCTTCAGAAACTCTATTGACGAAAAATTAATTAAAGATACTGCAGAAGCTTTAAAGAAAACAGGGCTTCTTGATGCAGGCTACAAATATGTCAACCTTGACGACTGCTGGCAAAGCTCAATGAGAACCCCCGACGGCAAGCTTCAGGGCGACTTAACACGCTTCCCAAGAGGTATGAAGCCCCTTATTGAAGAAATCAATGAATTGGGCTTCAAGGTTGGTCTTTACACCTCAAACGGCACAGGCACCTGTGAGGATTTGCCTGCAAGCCTTTACAACGAAAGGGTTGACGCAGATACCCTTGCAGAATGGGGCGTTGAATATTTCAAATATGATTTCTGCCATAATGAAGCAATCCCCACAATCGCACCCGCAATTATTAAAATCACCTTAGGCAAGCCCGGTGAAGAGGATTTCTGCGAAATACAGGCAGAGCACGGTATTGTTTCAAAGGGTGCAAAGGTAGTGGCTGACGAAAAGGTTGAAAGTGGCTATATGGTTTCTAACCTTTGTGGTGGCTTAGGCGAGCTTCTTTTTGATACAATTGAAGCACCTGAGGATGGTGAATACAGCCTTACAATCGTCTTCAGAAAAGGTGGATTGCAGAGAAAATTCCTGGTTTGCCTTGTTAACGGTGAAAAGGAATATGACTGCTATTTCCCCTCTTCAAAGGGCTTCACCCCCGATGGCAGACTTCAGGTTGTTATAGCTCTTAAAAAAGGTGTCAACACATTAAAATTCTATAACCCCGTTGCATCCCGTATGGATTCTGCTCAGCGCCAATATACCAATATGGGCAGAGAGCTTCAGAGAGCAACAAAGGAATTTGCAGAGAAAAACGGTACACCCGAAAAGCCTATTTGCTATTCAATATGCGAATGGGGTATGAATCAGCCTTGGAAATGGGGTGCAAAGGCAGGCAACCTTTGGAGAACAACTCACGATATCAAGCCCTTCTGGGCATCAATGCTTGCAATTTATGAAATGAATGTGCGCCATTATAAATACGCTCAGCCGGGCTCATGGAATGACCCTGATATGCTTGAGGTTGGCGTTGGTCAGCTTAATATGGAGGAAAACAGAACTCATTTCTCTCTTTGGTGTATGATGGCAGCGCCCCTTATTCTCGGTAACGATATCAGAAAATTCATTAATATTGACGGAACTGTTGACGAAGATAACAAGGTTCTTGAAATTCTTAAAAACAAAGAGCTTATTGCTATTGACCAGGATAAGCGCGGTATTCAGGCAAAGAGGATTTCTTATGATATTGCAAGTGATATTCTTGTGAAGCCCTTGGAAAATCATGAGCTTGCAGTTTGCCTTTTCAATAAATCAAGCAAGCCCAAGGAAATGGAAATTTCTCTTTCCAAGCTTCATAGCGACCCATTTGTTGATTTACCCATAAAATCCTCTTATGAAGCAACAAACCTTTGGGAAAAAGAAACATTCCCGTTAACAGATAAAATTCAGACAACAGTCGCTCCTCACGGAGTTGCAGTTTACAGAATAAAAGCAATTGATTAAATCAATTTATATTATTAAAAAATCTTTCAGGAGGTGTTTTTATGAATATAAAAAATTTAAAACAAGCAGGCAAAAACCTATTCCAAAAGAATTATTGGTATAGTGTTTTGGTAGCTTTTTTAATGGCGTTCACAGGAACAACCGGCTCAACAAATTTCAATTTTTCATTCAACACAAGCACATCAAGCTCTGAAACAAGCCCATTTGACGCACTTTTTGGTAGCGAAGAATACTCAAACACCTTCTTTGAAGAATTTTTCCTTTTTGATAAAAACTTCCTTGAAGACCTCATTCAACACCCCTTTGCTATTGTGTTTTTCATAGCATTATTCTCAACAATTGCGGTGGCAGCGGTTTTAGGTTATCTCATTTTCAGCTCATTCCGTTGCGGTGGTATAAGATATTTTCTTAAATCAAGGAAAAATCAACCTGTTCAAATTCACGAGGTATTTCAGAACTTAAAGGATAAAACCAATTTCAATATTGGTAAAGTGCTGTTCTTCAGAGATATTTCCGTAATGCTATGGTCTTTGCTTTTCGTAATTCCGGGTATTGTAAAATCCTATGAATATTGGGCTGTTGAATATATTCTTGCAGTGCGCCCCGATATTGACAAGGACGAGGCAAAGCGCCTGAGCAGGATTCTTATGGATGGCAATAAATGGAACTGCTTTGTTTTGGGCTTTTCATTCATTGGTTGGAATTTGCTTGCTATTTTCACATTTGGTCTTTTAAATATTTTCTATATCAACCCATATATGCAGGCAACATTTGTAGAATTCTTCTCAGAAATCAGACTTCAGGCATTGGCAATGGGCAAAATAACACCCAACGACATCCCTGATTATGAATTCATTGACCTTCAGATGCAGTATCAACAAGCATTTTATCAGCAACCAAAAAACATTGTTTACAGACCTGATGGTATGCCGATTAACAATGTTAATTATAATCAACAACCTTTCACACCACCTACATATCAACAAAATTGGAATAATCCCTATGCTCCTCAACAGCCTGCTTCTGAGTCTGTTGCAGAGCCTGTAGTTGATAACTCTGCTAAAGAACCTGTTAGCGAGCCTGCTGCAGAATTCCCAACGAAGGGATCTGACGAATAACATTTCAAACCTATTCAAGGGGATGTAAAAAAAGCGCAGACCGCATAAAACCATATATACCAAGGGGTTCCTACAGTAAAAAAGCTGTAAGAACCCCATAAACATATTCAAAAATCAAAAAAACAAGAAAAATTAATGTTTTATGCTACGAACAAACCTCGCCACTCGACATACCTTTGTACGCCTTCGGGCAAATCCCGATAAGCCTGAAGCCTTATCGGGACTCGGTTTGTCCGTTCTGCATCTTTTTTTCCTATCCCCGAAAAGATGCTGTAAAAAAACTTGTCGTTTTTTTACAGCCCCTTGATAATTTAATTTACATTTGCAAAAGCTTTAT
This sequence comes from Clostridia bacterium, assembly GCA_017436285.1. Classification (GTDB taxonomy): domain Bacteria; phylum Bacillota; class Clostridia; order Oscillospirales; family Acutalibacteraceae; genus DTU089. The sequence continues at coordinate 1,651 of JAFSDL010000025.1, read as the reverse complement.
GTTTTTTTACAAAAATGATGATTTTTTCTGAGAATAGTATATAATACTTTTGTAATTTAATTTTGCGAGGTAACCTTATGAATAAGCGCGGAATTCTTGATATGACAACAGGTCCGTTTTTCAAGAAAATTCTTATATTCTCAATTCCCCTTATGTTAACGGGTGTGCTCCAGCTTGTTTATAACGCTGCCGATGTTATGGTGGTTGGTCGCTTTGCAGGTAGCGAGTCCCTTGCGGCAGTTGGTTCAACAAGCTCACTGATAAATCTGATTATTAATCTTTTTATCGGTCTTTCAACAGGAGCAGGAGTTGTAACTGCAAGGCATATTGGTGCTAATTCTAATGAAAGAATTCATAAAAGTGTTCATACCGCTATGGCTATAAGTGTGGCTTCAGGCTTTGCGGTTGGTCTTTTCGGATTTTTTATGTCGGGTAAATTTCTTCAGCTTATGGGTACACCCGATAACGTTCTTCCCCTTGCAACTCTTTATTTAAAAATATATTTTTTAGGTGCACCGGGCTCCCTTGTTTATAACTTCGGTGCATCAATCGTCCGAGCAACAGGCGATACAAAACGCCCTCTTTTCATACTGGGCTTTACAGGATTAATAAATGTTATTCTTAACGTTATTCTTGTTGTGGAATTTCATTTTAATGTGGCAGGTGTTGCAATTGCTACAATTGTTGCTCAATACATTTCTGCTATTCTTATTGTTATAAGGCTTACACATATTGAAAATGCCTGCAGACTTAATTTGAAGAAAATCAGAATTTATAAGAACGAATTAAAAAGCATTATTAAAATCGGCTTGCCCGCAGGCTTACAAAGCAGTCTTTTTTCATTTTCAAATGTGCTCATACAGTCCACTATAAATACCTTTGGCTCTGTTGCTATGGCAGGAAACACTGCAGCACAAAATGCAGATGCTATTATATACACCTGCACCAACGCCTTCAGTCAGGCAGCAATGACCTTCACCTCCCAGAATATGGGTGCAAAAAAATATGAGAATCTGAGAAAGGTTTATTTCACCTGTTTAGGCTTTGCTTTCTCTTTGAGCATAATTTTAGGTGCGGTTGGTATTCTTTTCCCTGAAGAGATAATCGGCATTTTCACTACCGAAGCCGATGTTATTCAAATAGGCAAGCAAAGGCTTTATATAATGATGGCAAGTTATTTCTTATGTAGCCTTATGGATGTTTCAGGTTGCCATATAAGAGGTATGGGAAAATCCCTTGAACCGATGATAATTACCCTTATCGGCACCTGTGGTCTCAGAATTTTATGGCTTTATACGGGCTTTCCTCTGAAGCCTGAGCTTTGGAATATATATATTTCTTATCCGATTTCCTGGGGAATAACCTTTATTGCCTTCCTTATATGCTTCTTCGTTTATGAAAAAAGAATAAAAAAGAAAAACGGGGATGTAAAAAAAGCGCAGACCGCATAAAACCATATATACCAAGGGGTTCCTACAGTAAAAAAGCTGTAAGAACCCCATAAACATACTCAAAACTCAAAAAACAGGAAAAATTAATGTTTTATGCTACGAACAAACCTCGCCACTCGACGTACCTTTGTACGCCTTCGGGCAAATCCCGATAAGCCTGAAGCCTTATCGGGACTCGGTTTGTCCGTTCTGCATCTTTT
>JAFSDL010000024.1 GCA_017436285.1 Clostridia bacterium | reverse complement strand
GCCGGCCGTCCTGACATGGCATACTTTGGTTTTACTAACAAGCTAAGAAATGGCGAAAGCATTAAAATCTTTAACTATGGAAATTGCAAACGCGATTTTACCTATGTTGATGATATTGTTACCGGTGTCAAGCTTGTAATGTGCAATGCTCCTGAAAAGGTGACAGGTGAGGATGGATTGCCTATGCCACCTTACCGAGTATATAATATCGGTAACTCTAATCCGGAAAATCTTTTAGAATTTGTAGATATACTACAGCAGGAATTAGTCACCGCCGGCGTATTACCGGAGGATTATGATTTTGAGTCACATAAGGAGCTTGTACCTATGCAGCCGGGCGATGTACCGGTGACATATGCGGATACTGATCCCTTAGAACGTGATTTCGGTTTCAGACCTAATACCTCTCTGCGCCAAGGGCTGCGCCAATTTGCACAGTGGTATAAATCCTTTTATATGTAAAGCACTACCACTCTCGTTAAAAATTCAGAAAAAATGTTAATGTACTACCCAGGAGGAGTTATTCTATGAAAATTGCAGTTGCAGGTACCGGATACGTGGGACTTTCAATGGCGGTGCTGTTAGCACAGCATCACACTGTAATCGCCACGGATATTGTTCCGGAAAAGGTAGAGATGATCAATAATCGTCTTAGCCCTATTGCAGATAAAGAGATTGAGGAATATCTGGCAACAAAAGAACTTGATTTAACTGCCACTTTAGATTCTCATAAAGCATATGCAGATGCAGAGTTTGTTATAATTGCCGTACCTACCAATTACGATTCCCAAAAGAATTACTTCGATACTTCTAATGTAGATAATGTAATTGAGATGGTTATTGCCCAAAACCCCAATGCTATTATGGTTATCAAATCAACTATCCCTGTAGGATATACTGCTTCTGTTCGAGAAAAGACCGGTAGCCGAAACATCTTGTTCAGTCCGGAGTTTTTACGGGAGAGTAAGGCACTGTATGACAATCTTTATCCTTCTCGTATTATTGTAGGCACTGATCTTTCTGATCCCGAGATGGTAGAGGCAGCTCATACCTTTGCTGCGCTTTTACAAGAAGGTGCTATTAAAGAAAATATTGACACTATGTTTATGGGATTTACAGAAGCCGAGGCTGTAAAGTTGTTCGCTAATACATATCTTGCTATGCGTGTATCCTTTTTCAATGAACTTGATACCTATGCAGAAATAAAGGGTCTTGATACTCGCCATATTATTGATGGTGTTTGTTTGGATCCACGTATTGGAAGCCATTATAATAATCCCTCTTTTGGTTATGGTGGTTATTGCCTGCCAAAAGATACCAAGCAATTGCTCGCAAACTATCAGGATGTACCTGAAAATTTAATTCAAGCAATCGTAGATGCCAACCGTACTCGTAAAGATTTTATTGCAGACCAGGTTCTGCAGACGGCTGGTTATTACAGCAACGCAAAAAATGTCTACGATCCGAGTCAGGAAAAGGTTGTGGTAATCGGTGTGTACCGATTGACCATGAAATCTGGGTCTGACAATTTCCGTCAAAGCTCTATTCAGGGCGTTATGAAGCGCATAAAAGCCAAGGGCGCTACTGTGGTAATTTATGAGCCTGCTTTGGAAGATGGTTCTACTTTTTTCGGAAGCCAGGTAATTAATGATTTGGATAATTTCAAAAAAACTTGTAACGCTATTATCGCCAACCGTTACGATACGTGTTTAGATGATGTGCAGGAAAAGGTTTATACACGTGATCTGTTCTGCAGAGACTAAAACCAGCTAAGAAATTAACTTAAAACAATATTAAAATAAAGAAAGCCCTTGTATATCAAGGGTTTTCTTTGTTTTTTTGAAACATTTTGGCAAAAAACGGCAAAGGTTTTTTATTCAATTTATTGTATTAATCTGTTTTTTACTATATAATGCAGATAGTTTTTAATTAAGGTGAAATTAAATGTATAACAAAATTTATGTTGAAATCACGAATATTTGTAATATGAACTGCTCGTTTTGTCACGGGCACAGTCGTGCACCTAAGAAAATGAGCAGGGAAGAGTTTTTGTCCGTTCTTGATAAAATTGAGGGTTATACTAAATTTATTTATTATCATTTAATGGGTGAGCCTTTGAGTCATTCTGAATTACCTGATTTTCTTAAGTTTGCCGGTAAAAGAGGCTTTAACTCCATTATTACAACCAACGGAACGCTTCTTAATAAGCGGGGTGAGGCAATCCTTGAAGCCGGAATTCATAAGGTAAATATTTCTGTACATAGCTTTGAAGAGGGCACAGAAGAAAAATTTGAGGAATATCTGAATAACATTGTTGATTTTTCTGAAAAAGCCAATAGAAAAGGTGTTATAGTAGTTTTCAGGTTGTGGAATAACGGATATGATAACGGAAGAAATGAAAAGATTATTGATTTTCTGAAAAACAAATTTAATACTGACTGGTCTGTTAATTTAAAGGGCTTTAAAATCAAAGAGAAAATGTTTCTTGAGTACGGTGAACGCTTCGAGTGGCCTGATTTAAATGCTAAAGAGCAGGGTAGTGATATTTTTTGCTATGGTCTGCGTGACCATTTCGGCATACTTTCTGACGGAACGGTTGTTCCTTGTTGCCTTGACAGTAATGGTATTATAAATTTAGGTAATATATTTACCGATAACCTTTCTGATATTCTAAATTCTGAAAGAGCAAAGGCAATTAAATATGGATTTGATTGCAGAAAAGCTGTTGAAGAATTATGCCAAAAATGTGGTTATGCTCAAAGATTTAAGTTAAAATAAGCTTTTTCAGAGGTGCATTATGCAAAATATTACTTTTGAAAAATTCAATAGTCTGGATTTCAGATTATATGAAAATAATCCAATAATTAAAAATCCTCTTAACAGTTTTGTTGTTGCAGACCCAAGTGTTTTAACGCCCGATGTTTCACACGATGGTAAATGGCATTTGTTCTGCCACACTTTTTTTGGTGTTTATATGTATGATAGTGTTGATGGTATCAGCTTTAAAAAGCAGAGAAGAATTGTCAAAAATGCAATGCGCCCAAATGTTAATTACATTGACGGAACATATTATCTTTTTTATGAAAAAACAAAAACACCTATCGAAAATCTATTTGCGATGTTCGGTGGCAAATGGAAATCAGAAATTTACTGCACAGAAAGTGTTGATTTAATTACTTGGTCTGAGCCATATTTAGTTTTAGGTAACACAAGAGCTTATGAGGTTGATGAAAATGGTCAGGCTCTTTCAAATCCGTTTTTACTGAAAATTAACGGTAAAAACAGACTCTATTATTCCTGTGGGCAGACCTTTATCAAGGATTGTGGCTTCTGTGAGCCTCGTTATATCAGTTACGCTGAAAGTGACAGTATTACAAAAAGTTATATTGCAATTGATGAACCGATAATTAAGCCTGATAAAAATATTGAATATCTCAATCTTTGTTCAGGTTGCTTAAAGGTTTATAAATTAAAGGATTGCTATATAGGTCTTCAGAATGGTCTTTTTGAAAAGGCAGGAAAAAGCCATTCTGCAATTGTTCTTCTAAAATCAGATGATGGCATTGATTTTGAATTTGTTAAATATTTTTTAGTCCCTCAGAAATGCGGGAACAGTAATTGGATGGCACAGTATGTTTATGCTTGTTGCCTTACATATTATGATAATAAATTCAGACTTTATTTTAATGCCCGTAATGTTTCAAACAACCTTTCAGGCAGGGAAAGTATCGGAATTTTTGAAAGTCAGGTAAAGTGAAATGATTTATGAATTAAAAAATTGCAGGGACGGTTCTCCTGCAACATATAAAACAACTGTTGATATCAACGAAAATGACGGTATTTTAATCTTTAAATTTGTTGCTGAGAATACTAAGTTTTATTGCCCTCACAGTAATTATAACGATATTCATTCAGAGGGTGATGCCTGTGAGGTTCTTATAGGCTCTGACCCCGAAAGAAGATTTTATTATGAAATTGAAATCAGCCCCGAAAACAAGCTTATGTGTGCACTTATGGAAAACAAGGGTGATGACGAAAATAATGAGCCTATATTGGAAATTAATTTCGTTGAGGACTGCTTTGTAGAGAGCAGAGTAACCCGTACAGAGAATTCCTATGAAGCAACCGTAAGCTTCCCAAAGGAGAAAATTCTGTCAGGTGATGGTGAAATCTATTTTAATGCATATAGATTGGAAACCGATGGGGGAGAAATGGACAAGCACTTATTTGCTTTAAATCCAACTATGAAGCCGAAATTTCACAGACCCTCCCATTTCTTATGGCTTAAAGCTTTCTTAAAATAAGAAAGCTTTTTTCTTTTGTCAACTCCCACAAAAAATATTGATTTTAATATATTTTTTTGTTATATTGTAATTAAAGTTATTGTTTTATATAAAAAGGAGATGGCAATATGAAAAAGTTTAATAAGATAACTGCGGTAATTCTCGTTCTGTCATTTTTAACAGCCTTACTTGCGGTTCCGGCGTTTGCAGTAAGCGGAAACATTCCTGCTGATGTTGTTGCAATGTCAAGTCAGGTTGCTGTCGAAATCGAGCAGGAGGGCATAGTTCTTCTTAAAAATGAAGATAATGCTTTACCTCTTACTGATAAAAAGGTTAATGTTTTTGGTGCGGCATCAGTTGTTCCGCTTTTAGGTGGTGCAGGCTCAGGTGCTATCACTACTCATAATCCTGTTTATTTTTATGAGGCATTGGACGAAGCAGGAATTACTTATAATACTGAGCTTATGGAGCTTTATGATGAGTATTGCGGTTCGAATGAAATTCTTAAAACGGGTAGTACGGTATTTAATAACCTCACTCAGCTTTTGCTTACAAAAAGCGCACTCAATGAAATGGACCCCGAAAAGCTTACTGATGAGGTTATGCAAAACGCAAAAGCCTTTTCTGATACTGCAATCATTGTTATAGGCAGAACGAGTGCAGAAAATACCGACCTTGCCCCTGAAACACTCAGGTTGAGTGATAATGAAAAAGCAATGGTTGAAAAGGTTACTTCAACATTCTCTGAGGTTATTGTGCTTTTTAATATTGGTAATGTTATGGAAATGGGCTTCCTTGATGAATATGAAAGCATAAAGTCTGCAGCTTTAATCTGGATTCCGGGTGAATTTGGTATGAGAGCTGTGGGGCAGATGCTTAAGGGTGAAGTAAACCCATCAGGCAGACTTGCAGATACCATTGCTTACAGTATTTATGACCATCCGTCAACACAGAATTTCGGTAATTTTGAATATGACGGTGGAGAATATTATGTTGAATACCAGGAAGGTATCTATGTTGGCTATCGTTATTTTGAAACCTTTGCAAAAGACAAGGTTCAGTATCCCTTCGGTCACGGTCTCTCTTACACAACCTTCACTAAAGATATTGTATCAACAAGCACTGAAAATGGTAAAATAATTGTTGATGTAAATGTTACAAACACAGGTGATGTCAGCGGTAAGGACACTGTTCAGATTTATTACAGTGCGCCTTATACCGGCAAAATAGAAAAGAGTGCAATTGCTTTGGGTGGGTATGAAAAGACAAAGCTTCTTGCACCCTCTGAAAGCGAAGTTGTTACAGTTGAATTTGATATAAACGATATGGCTTCTTATGATAGATTCAATAATGAAGCCTGGGTACTTGAAAAAGGCGATTATCAGATTATTCTCGGTGAGAATGTACGTGAGCATATTGATTCATTTACTTATACAGTCAATGAAGACATTGTTATAAAAAATGATGATGTTACCGGAACTGAAATAAATAATCTCTTTGATGAAGCTTATTCAGGCTTTACAATTCTTTCAAGAGCAGACCGTAATGGTACTTATCCTGCATCAAGATATCTTGTTAAAACAGATGAAATAAAAAATGCAGATAAATACCCCGAGGCTACCGAAGAGGGGGTTGCACCTTTAATGGGCGTAACTTATGAAACCGGTGTTATAACTCTTCAGGATGTTTATGAAAACGAAGAGCTTATGGATATGTTCCTCGACCAGCTTACACTTGATGAGATGACAAATCTTGTTGCCCGCGGTGGTTATCAGACCTACGGAATTGAAAGGCTCGGTGTTCCTCAGACCTGGGATAACGACGGTCCTTCAAGCATTAAGGGTGCTCATGGTATTGCTTATACTGATAGCGGTACTGCTTATCCTTGTGCTACTGCAATTGCATGTACTTGGAATAAAGACCTCGCTAACAAAATGGGCGATAGTGTAGGTATTGAGGCAAGATGCATTGGTACTGATATCTGGTATGCTCCCGGTGTTAACATTCACAGAAATCCCATGGGCGGCAGAAACTTTGAATATTTCTCTGAGGACCCGGTGCTTTCAGGTACAATGGGTGCCGAAATTATCAACGGTGCCTGGGGACAAGGTCTTGTTACAACAATTAAGCATTTTGCTATGAATGATCAGGAAACAAACAGGGCAGGTGTTTTCACCTGGGCAGATGAACAGACTATGCGTGAAATTTACCTTAAAGCATTTGAAATTCCCGTTAAGAAATCTGCTTGCTACGGTGTTATGTCAGCATATAACAGAATCGGTACTGATTGGTGTGGTGGTTGTTCAGAGCTTCTGAAGGATTTACTTCGTAATGAGTGGGGATTCGATGGCTTTGTTGTTTCTGACTATTCAAACAACTTTATCGGTAATGGTCATATGAGCCCGGTTCTCGCAATTTATAATGGTAATGACACAATGCTTACAGGTGTCTGGTTCCTTAATATGCCCTCCCATGTTGCAGCGATTCAGATGCAGTATTATGCAGACCCCATAGGCTTTGGTAATGCTATGAGAGAGTGCTGCAGAAACATTATGAAGGTAAAAATGAAAACAAAGGCATTCCTTGAACCCGGTTACTTTGTTGATAACGAAGACCTTACAATTAAGGAAGAGAATTGGGAATACACGGAGCCATATATCCTTTCTGCTCTGAACCTTGAGTTTTCAAATCTTATTAATCAAATTGTTATGATATTCAGAAAGTTTATTGATTGGAATTTCTGATATAAATATAAAAGCAGTTGATAGTTTAGTGACTACCAACTGCTTTTTCTTGTGGTTTATTTATTGAAGAGTGTAAATGCAATATAAATGAATACTGCAAGGGAAGCGAGAGAAAGTCCGCTTGTTGCAATTAAAAGCTTTTTATAAACGCCTTTTTTAGCTTTTATTGCAATAACAAGTGTTGTTACAGCAATTGCAAGGGGGAATATTGCAAAAACAAGAATAAAGAATATTTTTGATACTGTTTCCGTTAATTCATCGTTATAAAGGTAACCGAATTTATCGTTCAAACGCTTTTCTTCACCAATTTTAATTTTGTTAATTAACTCTTCATCAGCAAGCTCTATAACTTTTATTTTTTTGTTACTGTTCATATTATAAAAATCAAGTGATGATTTTATATCAGATTCGATGAAGCTATAAAAATAATAAGAGTTTTCTATTTTCAGTATCATACCGATTTCGGCATCAAAGCTATCTGTTGGTGAGCTTGCATAAATAGAGTAATTATATTCATAATCCCAAGAATTAATTGTTGTTTTATTTCCTATATAAAATTTATCTTTATCTACAGTGATGTTATTGTCATCAGGCCACATAAAATCAATTTGGTATTCCTTTGTATTACCGCTGATAACCATATTATAGTCATCAATTGAATCCTCTAGGATAAAATCTAAATGCAATTCAGAACCATCACAAAAATAAATAATTATAAAAAAGATAACTTCATCGTGGCTGGAATTTGTAACCTCCACCATTTTAATGGCTTTGTTCTGTTCTTCGGTCAGCATGATTTTATAATAATCCTGATAATTATCATAGGCAGTATATGTATATACGCCTTCAGAGCTTTCAACTATGCTATCTGTAACATTTTCGCTCTCTTCAAATTCAAATAGGTCACGATCAGTGAATCTTAGCATCGAGGCATCTGCTCGCACATAAGTTGCACCGTTATAATACATATATTTGTAATCATCCGATAAGGTTATAACTCTCTTATTTGAAGCAAAAGAGGGGATACATAAGCTTAATGAAAGGATAATAACACTAATAAATAATACTAAATATTTTTTCATTTCTGTTCCCTCCTTAATTCAAATTAAGCTTACGGTCTAAAAGACGGTAGTTGAAGGTGTATGCAACTGTGCAAAGCATTGTGATAAATAAAATTACTAATAGCATTATAATTAACAATATGTTGTCCTGCGTGTTGCTGCTTGAAAGTGAGTCAATCCAATTAAAAATAGAGCTTGCACCGAAGAAATAGAACATATACATAAATATACTTGAAACAGAGCTTGCACCATAATAAATAAGAATTGCACTTGCTAATTTGGATTTTTTTGAAATCGCACCTGCAAATGTTATGCAAAGGTATGTAAAGAGAACGCCTAATATAAGCACAAGCAGGCAAATTATCAAAAGCTGACCGAAGAAGGCTGTCAAGTAGGGTATGCCACTTTCTTCAACCATTTCCTTAAGAAATGTAACTAAATCATAATACCAGCCATCGTAAAAAATATCTTTTCTGAAGGTTGTTAAAATGATTATAGCAGCATCAGCGGCTGCAACGATAAATGTCAATAAACCGCAAACAAAGCCACTGATAAGCTTTGAAGAAAGTATCTGATGGCGTTTAACGGGTAGGGTAAAGGTGAGATACCCCTCATCTGTGAACAAATGCTTATAAAATCTTACATAAACCAATAATTCAGCGAAGATTATAAAAGCAAAAATGCCTAAAACAACCAAAACCATACCGATAGTTGCAAAAATTATAACGCTTGGGGGTAGTTCCTTTTCTGTTTCAAGAATTGTGCCACAACCTGCGCCAACAAACGAAAGAGCCAATGTTGTTAATGCGCCAATCCACCAATATTTGAATATTGCATTAAAATCATATTTTAGTAATTTCTTCAGCATCTGAATACCTCCTTAAACAGCTCGTCAAGGGATTTGCCTGTGGCATTTCTTGCTTCCTCGGCATTGCCACCCATAACTATCTGACCACCGTAGCTAATGAAAATAAAGTCATCAAGAACAGGCTCAACATCAGTTATAAGGTGGGTTGTTATGATAATTGTAGCTTCAGGGTTATAGTTACTTACAATTGTGCTTAATATGTATTCTCTTGTTGCCGGGTCAACGCCCGCAATTGGCTCATCAAGAAGATAAAGCTTTGCCTGACGACTCATAACAAGAACAAGCTGAACCTTTTCCTTTGTACCCTTAGAAAGCTTTTTCAACCTTGCGTTAGTATCAACATTAAGGTCTTTTAAAAGATTCAAAGCTCTTACCTTATCAAAATCCTTATAGAAATCTGCAAAGTAATCAATTATATCAATTACCTTCATTGAAGCGGTGAAATATGTTCTTTCGGGAAGGTAGGAAATAAGAGCACAGGTTTCGTCACCAACAGGTGTGCCATTAACTAAAATTTCGCCATTTGATGGTTGTAAAAGACCTGCAACCATTTTGATTAAGGTGGATTTACCACATCCGTTAGGACCTAAAAGACCGATAATTTTGCCTTGTGGTATTTCTAAATTCAGATTGTTAATAACATATACGCCCTTTGTATATGCCTTTGAAACATTTTTGAACTCTAAAACATTCATAGCTTTTCCTCCTCAATAATTTTAATTGCTTGCTCGGGAGAGATAGAAAGTTGAGACATATTTTTAATGAAAGCTTTGGCAATATTTTTTGCCATTTCGTTTCTGCATTCTTCAATAATTGCAGTGTTTTCCGTAACAAATCTGCCAACAGTGTTTCTTGAAATAATCAAGCCATTGTTTTCAAGCTCTGTGAAAGCGTGTTGAACTGTATTGGGATTAACTGCAGCATCTAAAGCGAGCTGCCTCACACTCGGTATTTGTTCACCGGGCTTAAATTCGCCCGATAGCACAGCTTTTGTTAATCTGTCTGCAATCTGAAGATACACAGGTTTATCTGAAGTGAATTTCCAAGCCAATAAAATCGCCTCCTTGTATTATTGTGTTAATACAATAGTACACCACTTGTTTAACTTTGTCAACAAAAAAATAAAAGGTAGCCTCAAGGACTACCTTTAATAGTGTTATTTTCTTCAATTATTGACTCAACATTTTTAATATTGATTATGAAATCTGCATCAAAAATATTATTTCTGATTTCTGCTTCATTAAGATATTCAAGGTGTAAGCAATGTTTTTTGCAAATTGGATTTATAAATACATTGTTTTCAACAATTAATCTTCCGTGAACATAGCCCTTGAAATTTTCATCCATTATTTTTGGTGTGTAGCGAATAACAGGTGCATTGGGGTAGGTGGTACCGTGGTCACAGGTGTCAATTACATTGTTTCTGAAAACAACCCTTTTTGAATAGCCTGATTCAAACCAGAAATTGCAGTCATCCTCCATCAGAAGAGCTGGACCCCATAATTTATAAAATCTGTTGTTTTCAATTATAACCTCACCACGAGTTGTGCATAGAATACCTCGTCCGCTTGTTCTTCCGAAATCGCAGTTCCTTACATACAAATTCGGTGTCCAGGTTGCATTTTCAACAACATCCTTACCGATTTCTATTTCAGGCAATGCTCTGTCAAGGCATAATAAAATATCGCTATCATTCAGCTTTTTATAAGCTTTAACTTTTGTTTGTGCATATGGCTGAAGATTGTTCCATTTAATAAACTCAAGCTCATCGCCAACCTCAAAAGCCTGAAAGCCCCAGCTTTCATCGTGCATAAAGCGAACAATCATTGAGTTGTTTTCATAATCTGCCTCAATAATTCTTAAATGAGTACCATGAACATTGATGTAATCATCGTGAGCGCCGTTAGCCTTGCAGTTTTCTATAATTATATCACCCTTACAACCTGAAAACTGAAAGAAATCTGCGGTGCTTGTGATTGTTCTGTGGTCGGCAGGGGTAAAGTCACAGCTTTTATATGTAACATTTTCGCAGAATTGCGAAACCATACCTAAGCCGTGCATAAACTTAACTCTTAAATTCTCAAAATTAAGATTTTTGCATCTTTGGAAAAGGCTTCCGGTCTGATCTCTTACAATATTTCTTGTCTGTAAAACCGCACCAACGGGGAAATCTGCATCCTTTTTAACTAAAGTTACCTTTAATTGATTGTTTCCTAAATCCTCAATTGCTTCAAAATTCAAATCAGCTCGCCTGAAATCTCTCGGAATATCTGTTTCAGGGTCAATAAGCTTAATATGTCTGCGATTACCGATATAGGAATCCTCCCAATAGGGAACACCATTCAAATCATTTTCACCCTGCCATATTAGGTTGTTACCCTCAACTCTGTAAAGGCAGTCTTTATTGATTTCAATTACAAAAGCACCATTTTCGTTTGAAAGCACCTTGAATTCTGCCATTGTGGGACAAGCATAGTCGATAGTCAGGTTTTTTATGGTGATATTTTCGCAATTATTCAGTAAAATGGGTGTCATTTTTCCGTGGATAAGCAAGGTTGCTCCGTTCCCGTCAATTGTGATATTTTTTTTACCGTTTAAATAAATAGCAGAAAAACGAGTACCGTCAGGATTTTCGTGCTTTTTTGCGGTGTTAGAACAGAAAAATCCCTTTAAAATGAAGGAATCATCCTGACGCACATCATAAAGTTTGTCCTTTTCCAAAACAACAGTATCGTTATCCTTTATATTCAAAACCAAATTGCAAAAATCATTCATAAAATACCGCTTTCAAATAAAAAACTTTATAAAACAATTATACTTTCAATAATAGAAAAATACAATGGTATTTATGGTAGATATTTTTATACAAATATGTTAAAATAGAACAAATGCATTACAAAAGAGGTCTTTTTATGAAATATTTTATCGGTGTGGATTTAGGCACATCCTCATTAAAATTATTGCTAACTGATGCTGATGGTAAGGTTATTAATTCTGTTACAAGGGATTATTCTGTATCTTATCCCAAATCAGGCTGGAGTGAGCAGAATGCCGAGGATTGGTGGTCTGCATTAAAGCTGGGCTTACCCGAGCTTATTAAGGATATTAATGGTGAAGAGGTTGCAGGCTTAGGCGTTGCAGGGCAGATGCACGGTCTTGTTATACTTGATAAAGATGATAATGTAATTCGTCCCGTTATTCTCTGGAATGATGGCAGAACCTGGAAGGAAACAGAATATCTTAACACAGTTATCGGTAAGGAGGTTCTTTCTGAAAACACTGCAAATATTGCCTTTGCAGGCTTTACTGCACCGAAAATTCTTTGGGTTAAGGAAAATGAACCCGATAACTTTGAGAAAATCAGTAAAATTATGCTTCCTAAGGACTACCTGAATTATCTACTCACTGGTGTTCACGCTTGCGATTATTCAGATGCCTCAGGAATGCTTCTTTTAGATGTTAAAAATAAGTGCTGGTCAAAGAAAATGCTTGATATCTGCTCTGTTAAAGAAGAGCAGATGCCAAAGCTCTTTGAAAGCTATGATGTAATTGGCACAGTTTTACCTGAAATTGCCTCAGAACTGGGAATAAGCAGTAAGGCAATAGTTGTAGCGGGTGCAGGCGATAACGCCGCAGCAGCCATAGGAACCGCCACAACAGGCGAGGGTAAATGCAACATTTCTCTCGGTACATCAGGAACGATATTTGTTTCATCAGAGAAATTTGGTGTTGATAAATACAATGCACTTCATTCCTTTGCTCACGCAGACGGTGGCTTTCATTTAATGGGCTGTATTCTTTCTGCCGCTTCCTGCCATAAATGGTTATGTGATAAAGTATTATGCGAAAAGGATTATGCTCTTCTCGAAAGTGAAATTGATACAGCTCTTTTAGGCAAAAACGAGCTTTTCTTTTTACCATATCTTATGGGTGAGAGAAGCCCCATAAACGATACTGATGCAACAGGTATGTTTATCGGTCTCAGACCCGATACAACCCGTTCCGATATGCTTTTAGCGGTTTTAGAGGGCGTTAGCTTCGCTATCAGAGATAATATCGAAATTGCAAAATCCCTCGGTATTGTTGTAAAGGAAAGCTGTCTTTGCGGTGGTGGAGCAAAAAGCAGGCTCTGGCGCAAAATTTTAGCAAATGTTCTTAATATTAAGCTTAACATACCCGTTGCAGAGGAAGGTCCCGGCTACGGAACTGCAATTCTTGCAATGGTTGGTGCAGGGGAATACGAATCTGTTTCAGAGGCTGCAGAAAGGCTTGTTGAAATCAAAGAAAATATTATTCCCGAAGAAGAGCTTGTTGCTCTTTATGAGGAAAAATACAGGAAATTCAGGCTTATTTATCCAACGGTAAAAGAGCTGTATAAAAGCTTAAGATAATAAAAAAAGTTGCTTGATTATTATATAGTTATTATATAGTCAGGTGACTTTTATTTATTAATTTTCCGTTAAGGTTTGTTGCGGTTTATTGACTGAATTGTAAAAATTTTGTATATTTAATTTATAGTCAGAAGGATATAAGTAGGTGAATTGATGAATTTTGAAAAATTGAATAATTACACAACAATTAAAGAGGAAATCTGTCGCAAAAATGATAAAATCGATCCGGAGCTTTATACAGAACATCAAGTAAATAAAGGTCTGCGAGATATTAACGGTAATGGTGTTGTAACAGGACTTACAAACATTTCTAAAATCATTTCATCAAAAATGGTTGACGGAGAAAAGGTTCAGTGCGATGGTGAGCTTTGGTACAGAGGCTACAGAGTTCAGGATTTGATTAATGACCTTGGGGACGATGAATTTGGTTTTGAAAAAATTGCTTATCTTCTTTTACTCGGTGAATTGCCTGATAAAAGCGAGCTGAAAGAATTCAAAAAATACCTTCGGGACTGCAGAACACTTCCAAATAACTTCACTCGTGATGTAATTATGAAGGCGCCAAGCTCAGATATAATGAATTCAATGACCAGAAGCATTCTCACACTTGCTTCTTATGATAAAAATGCTATTGATACAACAATTCCCAATGCTTTAAGACAGTGCATTCAGCTTATAAGCACTTTTCCGCTTCTTGCGGTTTATGCTTACCACGCATACAACTACTCAGAAAAGCAGGAAAGTATGATTATTCACAGACCCGACCCTAAGCTTTCTACTGCTGAAAATATTCTTATGATGCTTCGCCCTGATAAGAAATATACCAAAACCGAAGCAAAGGTTCTTGATACTGCTTTAATTCTTCATATGGAGCACGGTGGCGGTAATAACTCAACCTTCACAACCCGCGTTGTTACATCTTCAGGCTCTGATACATATTCAACAATTGCTGCTGCAATGTCCTCTCTCAAGGGACCGAAGCACGGTGGTGCAAATATCAAGGTAATGGAAATGATTGATGATATAAAAACCAATGTTCCTGATTTTGATGATAAGGAAAAATTAAGCGCGTATCTTACCAAAATCATTGATAAACAAGCATTTGATAAAAAAGGTCTTGTTTATGGTATGGGTCATGCAATTTATTCACTTTCTGACCCTCGTGAAAGAGTTTTCAGAAGCTATGTTGAGGATTTAGCAAAGGAAAAGGGCAGGGAAAGAGATTTGATGCTCTATGAAAATATTGAAGAGCTTGCACCAATTCTTATCGCACAGAAAAGAAAAATCTATAAGGGTGTAAGTCCTAATGTGGATTTCTATAGCGGTTTTGTTTATGATATGCTCGGTATTCCTCAGGAGCTTTATACAGCGATGTTTGCAATTGCTCGTATTGTTGGTTGGAGTGCTCACAGAATTGAAGAGCTTATCTGCGTTGATAAGATAATCCGCCCTGCATATAAGAGCATTATGGAAGAGAAAATTGTCTAATATTTCTTGTTGAAATTTATTATTTTTTAATATATAATACCTTTGGTGTGAAACAAAACTAAATTTCGAGGTGAAAATTATGAAAAAAGTTATTTGTAAGGTTGAGTACGATACTGCCACAGCAGAGCTTGTAAAAAAGAATACTTTTGGTGAGTTTGGTGACCCTGCAGGCTACGAAGAAAGCCTTTATAAAACTGCAGACGGCAAATTCTTCCTTTATGTAAATGGTGGCGAGGAATCACCATATAAGGAAGAAAACATCAAGAGAATGTCCGCAGCAAAAGCTGAAGAATGGCTCGCAAAATAACTAAACACACAAAAATGCAGTAGGCGATGAACCTACTGCATTTTTTATATCTGTTTTATTATAATTTCATACCATAAGCTGCGCCGGTGGGCATATCCTGAAGAAGCGTGAATCCGTTTCGCTCATAAAATCGCCTTGCGCCCTCGTTTTCAGTTCCGACGATTAACATAACCCCTTTAACCTTCTGCTCTCTGAGATTGTCGCAGAAGGCTTTAATGAGCTTTGAACCGATGCCCTTTGACTGATAATCCGGAAGAATATCAATATGAAGGTGAGCAGGGTAGTCCTTTTTATAAATTGCGTGGTCAAACATTTCTGTAAGCGCGTCATTAAGGAATTTTCTGTTTTCGATTTCTGCGACTGCATTGATATATTCTGAAAAGTTGTTCTGATAATTGTCATAATCAGCCGCGCCGTATGTATAGCCGATTACCTTGTCGTTTTCATCAACTGCAACAAAGCAATTTTGGGGTTCTTGTTCAAGATAATATCTGCAGAACATTACCTCAACATATTCAATAACCTTTTCATAACCCTCTTTACCGAGCATATCGTTAAGGCAAACATATTTTGTTGCTTCAAAATCTTTTTCCTGATATTTTCTTATATTCATTGTTATCTCCCGAAAACGTAAATTTAAATAATTTTTACAACATTATATCAATAAAAATATAAAAAGTCTATTTATTTTAAAAGAAATATGTGGTATTATTAAATTAATGTAAAAATTTAGGAAGTGATACTTATGAAAGAAATCAACAATGGCGTTTATCCAACGATGATAACACCCTTTACTGACGATAATAAAATTGACTATGCCGGTGTTAAGGCTTTAATTGACTGGTATGCAAAAAAAGGCGTTGACGGTATTTTTGCTATCTGCCAGAGCAGTGAAATTTTCTTTTTAAGCTTTGAGGAACGCCTTGAGCTTTTAAAATTCATTATGGCAAACAAGCCTGAGGGTATGTCTATTGTGGCCTCAGGTCATACTGCAAATGATTTAGATACTCAGATTAAGGAAGCAAAGGCATTTATTGAATGTGGCATTGATGCTTATGTTTTCATTTCCAACAGATTTGCAAAAGAGGACGAGGATGATGATGTTTATTTAAAAAATATGGAATATGTAACATCACAGCTTCCCGAAATTCCTTTAGGCGTTTATGAATGTCCCTATCCCTATAAACGCAAAATTTCACCATATGTTTTGAAGAAAATGGTTGAAAGCGGAAAATATCAGTTTATTAAGGATACATGTTGCTGCCTTGCTGAGCTTAAGGAAAAGCTTGATATTATTAACGGAACATCTGTTAAGCTTTTCAATGCTAATGCTGCAACTCTTTCTGAAAGCATTAAAATGGGGGCTTTAGGCTACTCGGGTGTTATGGCTAATTTCCACCCCGAGCTTTATGTTGAGCTTTTTAAGGCTCATAAAGATGGCGATGAAGAGAAGGCAAAGTTCTTGCAGGATATGATTGGTTATTTTTCTGTTACAGAGTGTCAGTGCTACCCTGTAAATGCAAAATACTATGTAAGCCTTGATGGTGTTGATATCGGTATCAATACAAGAACAAGAAACCCCGCAGAGCTTACAGAAAGCAGAAGGCTTGAAATTGAGCAGATGTATGCTTTCACTCAGGCAGTTAAAGAAAAATTCAATATTCAATAATTATTAAAAAGGAGAAAAGAATAATGGCAGAATTCAAATACGAAATTCAGGAAAATTTAGGTGAAATTTCAGAAACAGGTAAGGGCTGGACAAGAGAGCTTAACCTTATTTCATGGAATGGTGGCAAGCCCAAATACGACATTCGTGACTGGGCACCCGACCACGAAAAAATGGGTAAGGGTATTTCTTTAACCAAGGAAGAGCTTGAAGCACTTTACAACATCATTGGTGAAGTTTTAGCAAAATAAAATAATACATAATTTGATATTTTCAACCGTACTCAAATTTTGGGTGCGGTTTTTAATTTACAAACAGCTACAAAATATATTGTTACATTTAACTATAGAATTTAAATTGAAAAGATGGACTGAATATGGTAATATAAATTTAAAGATATTTTAAAATTTGCATTTAACAATGAAAAGAGGCAAGTGTATGAAAAAAATAATCAGTCTTTTTTTGGCTTTAGTTATTGTTGCAGGCGTGTTAACGGTTGCACCTGTTAATGTTGCTGCTACCGACACAGAATATCTGACATTTGAAAAGGTTACTTCTGGTGGCGGTTATCAGGAAACAGTAGGTTATTCAGTTGCTGATTGTAAACCAACTGCAACAGGGGAAATTATTATTCCTGAAACATATAATGGTCTTCCCGTAACTCAGATTAAGGGCTATGCTTTTGAGGGGTGTAACAATATTACGTCAGTTGTTATTCCTGATAGTGTTACAAGCACAGGTTATCGTGTATTCAACAAGTGCAAAAATCTTGTTTCTGTTGATTTGGGTAATGGCATAACCACTCTGAGTGCAAGCATCTTTTATGATTGCTGTAGCCTTAAAAATGTTATATTGCCTGCAGGCTTAAGGGTAATCGGTCAGACTGCTTTTCGCAATTGCACAAGTCTTAATGAAATCAAGCTACCGAAGGGTATTACCCGTATAGAAGAAAACGCATTTAACAACACCGGCTTTTATAATGATTCATTAAATTGGGAGAATGAGGTTCTCTATTATGGTGAATATCTTATCAAAGCTAATCAATTAACAGGTGCTTATACAATAAAGGATGGAACCAAGGTTATTGCAGAATATGCTTTTTCAGGCTGTCCTAATCTTGTTTTAATCAATATTCCTGACAGTGTTGAGCATATTGGGTATAGAGCTTTTCGAGGTACAGGTTATTACTCCAATCAAAGCAACTGGAAAAACGGCGCACTTTATATCGGTAAATTCCTTATAAGACTGAATATTGAGTTTGAAGGCTCTTGTAGTATTAAGGATGGCACAACGCTTGTTGCAGACCAGGCTTTTTATAATTGTGAGTTTATGACCTCAGTAAGAATTCCTGCAAGTGTTAAAAGAATTGGCACCGGTGCTTTTACTCTTTCCGATGTCAGTAAGGTTTATATAAGCGATTTAAATGCATGGTTTAATATTGAAGGTGGCACGCCCACGGGTGGCAGCTTATATCTGAATGATGCTTTAGTTGAGGATGTTGTTGTACCTGATGGTGTTACAAGTATAAATAGCGGAAGATTAAGCTTTAGTCATATAAAGACAATAAAGCTTCCCGATTCTGTTGAAACAATAGGAAATTATGCCTTCAGTAATTGCAAGTCACTTACATCAATAAATATACCTGATGGTGTAACATATATCGGAAACAACGCCTTTTATAATTGTAGCAAGCTCAGTTCTCTTTCTATTCCCGAAGGAGTTACTTATATAGGTAACAGCGCATTCCGTTATTGCTCGGGAATCAATTCATTGGAAATACCGCAGGGAATATCTGCAATCGGTAATTGGACCTTTGCAGAGTGTAGCAATCTGACATCAATCAAGCTTCCTGATGGTTTAACAGAAATAGGGGAAGGCGCGTTTTTGGGTTGTACTTCTGTTTCTGAAATATATGTACCTGCTTCCTTGAAAAAATGGGGGTATCGTTCATTTGAAAAATGCCAAAGCATCAAAGAGGTTAATATTACTGATTTAAAGGCTTGGTGTGAGTCAACCTTTATTTACAATACCTCAAATCCATTGAACAACGGTGCGAAACTATACCTGAACGGCAGTGAAATCAAGGACTTGGTTGTTCCGGATACCGCAACAAAAATCAATAGCTATGTTTTTTATAAATGCTCAAGCTTTGAGTCAGTAAAAATCGGTAAAAATGTAAAATCAATAGGTGATTACTCTTTCCTGGGTTGCACGAACATTGTTACAATTGAAATACCTGAAGAAGTATCATCTATCGGCAGGCAAGCCTTTGAGAATTGTGAAAAGCTTGAATCTGTATATCTTTCCGAAAATGTTGAAAGCATAGGCGAAGCTGCTTTCCGTGGTTGTTTGAATCTTATGGCATATACTGTGGCAGAAGATAACAACACATACAGCTCTGTTGACGGAGTATTGTTTAATGCAGATAAATCATTATTGATAGATTATCCTATTAACAAAAGTGGCTCAACCTACACAATGCCCGATTCAGTAACAGAAATCGGGGAGGATGCGTTCAAGGGTTGCACAGGGCTTACATCAGTTAAATTAAGTAATAATCTTAAAATAATTGACTCTTATGCATTTTATGGTTGTAGTAAATTAGCTACAATTGATATTCCTGATGGTGTTACAGATATAAATAGCTATGCATTTGCCTATTGCACAAGCCTCACCTCAATCCAAATACCTGATTCAGTAACAAAATTGGAATCCGGTGCTTTAGTATATTGTGAAGCCCTTGCAGAAATATTTATTCCTGATTCTGTTACGAAAATCGGCTCAGGGTTGATAAGCGGTACAGCTTACTATAACAATGAGGCGAATTGGGATGGTGAAGGTCTTTATATTGGTAGCCACCTTATCAGAGTTAAGGCATTAACAGGTCCGTTTGAGGTAAAGGCAGGCACTAAAGCAATCGCCGACAGTGCTTTTTATGATTGCTATGGTTTAACAATTCTTATTCTTCCCCAAACTATCAGAACAATAGGAACAAGTGCACTTTCATCATGTACTAAGCTTTCAGAGGTTTTTATTCCCGATTTAACAACCTGGTGCAATATTGATTTCAGGAGCGCTATGTTATCCTGCTCTGCCAATTTATATGTTGGTAATTCTTTGGTAACAGATGTTGTTATTCCGAAAAGTGTTACAAAAATTAATAATTATGCCTTTTATCAAATAAATATTAATTCAGTAAAATTGCACGATAATGTTGAAAGCATTGGCAAATCTGCCTTCAAGAAATGCCTGAATTTATCAACTGTGGAGTTGGGTAATGGTGTAAAAAATGTTGGTGATGAGGCTTTTTATCATTGCGAAAATCTGAAATCAGTAAGAATTGGTGAAAATGTTACTGAAATCGGCACTCGTGCTTTTGGTTATTACTCTACCTATTATGGTCTTGAGCATTCCCGAATTTCAAATTTCAAAATAATTGGTGATAAAAATACCGAAGCGCAGAATTACGCTGATGCTAATAGCTTCAAATTTGAAATTGAATGTAAGCATAATAATACAGAATGGGTTGTCAGTCAGGAGGCAACCGTTTACAGAGCCGGTCATAAATATCAAAGATGTTCATATTGCTATAAATATTTCAAATCAGAGACAATACCTCAGCTTAAATGCGATAATATTGTTCTGAAAAAGGTTTACAACACAACCGATGGCGTTAAAATTACCTGGCGCAGAGTTAAAGGTGCAGATGCATACAGAGTTTATCGCAAGGTCAAGGGTGGTAGCTTTGAATATCTTGATTCCACAAAGAACAGCTATTTTACAGATAAAACCGCAAAATCGGGCACAACATATTACTACACAGTAAAAGCAAAAAATGAAGCAGGGCTGAGTGGCTACAATAAAACAGGCTTAAGTGTAAAATATGTTGAAACACCCAAGCTTAAAAAAATCGCTAATGCAACAGGTGGTTTAAAAATCACTTGGAGTAAGGTAAGTGGTGCGGATGGCTACTATGTTTACCGCAAGCTTTATGGTGCAGACGCCTGGACGAGAGTTGCAACTATCAAGAATGGTTCAACCGTTTCCTATAAAGATACGAAGGTATCAAAGGGTAAGGTTTATGTTTATACAGTAAAAGCTTATGACGGTACAGGTAAATCTTCAATTTCTTCTGATGGTATCTACCTTCGTTATCTTGCAGTACCTGCATTGAAATCTGTAACCTCAACAACAAAGGGTGTTAAGCTTACATGGGGTAAGGTAACCGGTGCAGAAGGGTATTATGTATACAGAAAAACAGGCTCGGGAGATTGGAAGAAAATCGGAACTGTTAATGATAGCACAACCTTGTATTATACCGATAAAACCGCAAAGAAGGGTACAACTTATAAGTATACAGTCAGGGCATTTAAGGGCACAACAAACAGCTATTACAACACAAAGGGCTTGACAATTAAAGATAAATATTAATAAAAAAGCAAGGAGTGGTTTTTACGCCACTCCTTTGTTTATGTTTATATTCTTTTGCCTTGGCAATATATTTCAATACCGTCAGTGTTACCGTCAAGGTTGTAGTTGACCATTTTACCGTTTTTCCATTCGATATCTACTGTGATGTTGCCGATTGCCTTAAGTCCTGTTACCTTACCGTTTTCCCAAGTGCTTGGAAGAGCAGGGAGAAGGAAGATTTTGCCTTCTCTTGACTGGAGAAGCATTTCTGCAATACCTGCGGTGCAACCGTAGTTACCATCAATCTGGAATGGGGGATGAGCATCAAAGAGGTTGGGGTAAGTACCGCCACCGCGATATCTTACATTCCTTACTGCAGGAACCGGGCGTAACTGCATATCAAGAAGCTTCAATGCGTGGTCACCATCCCAAAGGCGAGCCCACATATTGATTTTCCAGCCTAAGCTCCAGCCTGTTCCGTTATCACCACGAAGCTCAAGAGAACGGATGCAAGCCTTTACCAAATCAGGTGTTTCATCAGGAGTGATAAGGTTACCTGGGTGAAGTCCGTAAAGGTGAGATTTATGTCTGTGGTCAGGCTCGTGCTCCTTAAGCTCCTTGTACCATTCAAGAAGCTCACCTCTGCTACCGATTTTAAATGGTAACAGTCTCGGTAAAGCCTTTCTCACAGCCTCAATATCCTCGTCATTTTCACCGAGAATATCTGCAGCCTTGACTGTGTTTGCGAACACCTCTTTAACAAGGCTCATTGTCATTGTTGTGGTTTCGCTGAGACTCATTGCAACACCATCAATAAGGAATTCATTTTCAGGAGAGGTTGAGGGTGCCATAATAAGATAACCGTCTTTATCTTCAACAAGCAAATCAAGAATAAACTGAATACATTTTTTCATAATCGGGTATGCAGTTTCTTTCAGGTATGCCTTATCATTGGTATATAAATAGTGATTGAAAACGTGCTGACAGAACCAAGCGCCCGACATATTCCAGAAGCCCCATTGAGCATCACCTGCGGCAGGATCGCAATAGCGCCATATATCAACATTGTGGTGAGCGCAGAAGCCTCTTGCACCATAAATCTCTTTGGCGGTTCTTTCACCCTTAACAGATAAATCCTTAACCAAATCAATAACAGGCTGATTGAATTCTGCAAGATTACAGGGGAGAACGGGCCAATAGTTCATTTCTGTGTTAATATTAACTGTGTAGTTTGAGCTCCAGGGGGGAGCAACCTTATCGTTCCAGATGCCCTGGAGGTTTGTTGCCTGCGAGCCGGCCCTTGAGCCCGAAATAACCAAATATCTGCCGAAATTGAAGATAAGGGCATAAAGAGCAATATCGCTTTCGCCTTTATTATGCTTTATAAGACGTTTATCTGTAGGAATATCGCCTTTTTTGTCAGAACCGATATTGAGACTTACTCTATTGAAATAGCTTGAGAAATCGTCAATATGAGCAGTTTTCATACCCTCAAAATCATTCTCATTAACTTTACCGAGTTTTTTAAGACAAGCGTTCTTGAATTCCTTACCCTCTAAAACGGGATGTTTATCATAACCATTAAAAGAGTTTTCAGTACAGAATACAACAGTTGCATTTTTAGCATTTGAAATAACAATTGATTTAGTTTTATATTCAACCTTACCATCTGTTGCAACCTTTAATGCGCAACGGAAATGAGTTCCCTGAAGAGCAGGGTCATCGGGATATTGAGGCGCATCAAGACGTGCGTATGTATCCTGGTTATATGGTGAATCCGATGGTGCTCTGCCATCAAGAATAATTACACCATTTTCACAAAATGATGTACCCTTTAACTGAGTAGTAAGAGATATTTCAAAACTAAGAGCGTTTTTATTACAAGAAATATTCTCAATATATGCATCCTCAGGAGCAGAAACAAAGGCTTCTCTTTTAAATTTTGCGTTTCCTCGGGAATATGTAACAGTATTAATACCTGTTTCTAAATCAAGCTGTCTTTCATAATCCTTTAAAAGACAGGTGTTTTTGAATTTATATTTAATGTGGCAAAGAGGCATATATGCCTGAGAGCAATGGGCAAGAACCTTGTCCTCAATAATGTCCTGTGCCTTTCTGTATTCGCCCTTTAATGCTAAATCTCTCGCCTTGATAAAAGCCTCATTTGCACCTTCCTTTACCTGAGAGGGACGGGGGAAGCCTGTCCAGAGGGTGTCAGAGTTCATTGCAATTGTCTCTGTATCGGTTCTGCCATAGACCATAGCACCAAGAAAACCGTTACCCAAGGGCATCGCCTGAAGCCATTCCCTCGCAGCAGATTTATAAAATAATACTTTTGAATCATTTACCATTGAAAACACCACCTTGTGATAATAATTGTATTTTACAGTATAAATTACATAAAATCAATAGATTTAATTTCACATTAACTGTTGTAAATGGTCATTTTATATGTTATATTAACTGTGTATTTTGGAAATTGAAGGTGATTTCAATGAAAACGGTTTTAAGTAAACTTGATGCGGCAAAAATTAACCTTGACGCCAATACAGACTATATGGTGAAAAAAATCACTGAAATCTGTGAAAAAATCGGACCACGTGCTCCCGGAAGCAAGGAGGAGTTTGCGGCCCAACAATCAATGGGTGAGGATTTAAAGAAATGGTCAGATAATGTTTCCTTTGAGGAGTTTATTGTTCATCGTCAGGCATTTATGGGCTTTATTCCCTTTACTGTTGCTATGGCAATAATTGCAACAATTCTTTATTTCAATTATCCACTTGTAGCATTTTTGCTTACAGTTCTCGGATTTATTCCTCTTGTACTTGAGTTTTTAATGTACAGAAGATTCATTGACCCGCTTTTCAAGGGTCACACATCACATAACCTTATCGCAACCCGTAAGCCAACAGGGGAAACAAAAAAGAGAATTATTTTCGTTGGTCACTCTGACTCTCAGTATGAATGGATTCTCAACTATAAGCTTGGCGGCACAGGAATGAAGCTTTTCCTTATTCCTGCAGTCGTTGGCTTGATTGCCTGTTGTGCAGCGAGCCTTATCAAGCACCTTACAATAGGTCTTCATGGCGCTAACTCAGAGGCACAGGCAAACTTCTTCTTTATTGTTGGTATAGTTCTTTGTGTTTTCATTGTGCCCTACATAGGCTTTCTTTTCTTCCAGAGCTACACCAAAAGCGTTCCCGGTGCAAATGATAACCTTTCAGGCTGCCTTTCAGTTATGTCTGTTCTCAAATTAATGGATGAAGCGGATGTTCGTTTTGGAAACACAGAGGTTCGAGTTATTCTTTCAGGCTCAGAGGAAGCAGGTCTTCGTGGTGCAAAGGCTTATGCTAAGGCTCACGAAAATGAGCTTAAGGAAATCGAAACAATTGTTGTTGCTTGTGACACAATGCGTGACCTTAAGGATATGGCAGTTTACGACAGAGATTTAAGCGGTACCTTAAAGCACGATAAGCAGGTTAAGGCTCTTGTTAAGCAGGCGGCTCTTAACTGTGGCTTTGATATCCCTTATGCTTCGATTTATCTTGGTGCTTGTGATGCGGCTGCATTTACTCAGAAGGGCATTAAGGCAACAGGCTTTGCCGCTATGGACCCCACACCACCAAGATACTATCATACAAGGCTTGATACCCCGGAGATGCTCGTTCCCGAGGCTCTTAAGGCAGGTGCAGAGATTCTTCTTGAAACTGCATTCTTATATGATGCAGAGGGCTTGAAATAATTATTGTTTATTGACTTGACCGTCTTTTCAGGCGGTCAAGGTTCAGTTTTTTTGGATGTAGGAGTTTTTTTACCGTGAATTATATCATAATGGACCTTGAGTGGAATAACACTTATTGCAAAAAGAAAAAAGGCTTTATGAATGAAATTATTGAGATTGGTGCTGTTAAGCTTAACAGTAATCTCGATATTGTTGACACATACTCTGTTTTCATAAAAGCCCAGTTAGGTAAAAAGCTACACGCAAGGGTTAAGGAGCTTACAAATATCACTAATGATGATATAAGCAGTGGCACACCTTTCTCTCAGGCTATGTCCAATTTCAGAAAATGGGTTTCCCATGAGGAGAATGTTATTCTCACCTGGGGTGATACCGATATCAGAGTTCTTATTGAAAATTTCAAGTATTTCAACGGAATTTCCTTTATTCCTTTTTTGAGTAACTATGTTAATTTACAGAAATATGCTCAGGCATTTATGAATATTTCCAAAGCAGACCAGATTGGTCTTTCTGCTGCTGCAGAAAAGCTTGGCATTAACTTTGATGACTATTCACTTCACAGAGCCTTGGACGACAGCAAGCTTACTGCGGATTTGTTCAAAAAGATTTTCAATGAGAATATGTTGAAATCCTACACTCTTGTGTGCGATAATTCCTTCTATTCAAAAATCACATTCAAGCCAAAGGTTATTACAGATATCAATAGCCCTCTTATTGATAAAACAAAAATGGTAAGCCTTTGTGATGTATGCGGTTCAACCTGCGAAAGAATATCGGACTGGCGTGTTATAAATCAGTCCTTCAGGGCAATTTTCCTTTGTAAGAAATGTAAAAGGAAAATAAGATTTACCATAAGATTTAAAGAATACTATGACAGAATTGATATTAAATCATCATCTGTTCCGTTTATAGAAAAGAAAGAAATTAAAAATGTTGTTGCCGTTGAAGCGGGCACAAATCAACAAAATAAAACGGAGGAATAAATATGAGCTATCCGATAAAATTACAACCTGTTTTTAAAGAAATCGTTTGGGGCGGTAATCGTTTAAAAAATGATTATGGCTTTAAATCAGAGCTTAATAATATTGCAGAGGCTTGGATGCTTTGTGCAAGAAATGACGGGGACAATATTGTTGTAAATGGCGAGTTTGAAGGCAAGTCCTTTACAGAGCTTGTTAAAGAAAACAAAGCTTTTCTCGGCAATAAAGGTGAGAAGTATGAAGAATTCCCTCTCTTGATAAAGTTTATTGATGCAAAAGCAGATTTATCTGTTCAGGTTCATCCTGATGATGAATATGCAAAAAAATATGAAAACAGCTATGGCAAAACAGAGGCCTGGTATATTCTTGATTGTGACGAGGGTGCTCAGCTTATTTATGGCTTCAATAAAGAATTAACCCGTGATGAATTCAAAAAATCAATTGAAGATAACACTTTCCTTGACTATGTTAATAAGGTTAATGTGAAGAAGGGTGATGTTTTCTTCATTAATGCAGGAACACTTCATGCAATTGGTGGCGGTATTCTTCTTGCAGAGGTTCAGCAGAACTGCAATACAACATATCGCGTTTATGACTATGGCAGACTTGTTGGCGGTAAGCCTCGCGAGCTGCACGTTGAAAAAGCACTTGATGTAACGGATACTGTGCCGCCAACCCGTTCGGGAGATGCAGATGGTGAAAAAATCACTCTTGAGGGCGCAGTTTCTCAGGAGCTTTGCTCTTGCGAATTCTTTAAAATGTCAACACTTGAGGTTGACGGAGAATATACCTTTGATGTTGACAACGAAAGCTTTGTTTCACTTCTTGTAACAAAGGGCGAGGGCACTGTTAAATGCAACGGCACCGTTGTTGAAATTGCATCAGGTGACAGTATTTTTGTTCCTGCAAATGCAGGTAAAACTGTTCTCAATGGTAATTTTGAGGTATTGGTTAGCACATTATAATAATTTAATTGTATTTTGGTGGTTTTATGTCTCTATTAACGGCACAAAACTTAACATTCGGTTTTCTTGACGGCGTCTTATTCAAAGGCGCCGCTTTTAAAGTTGAGGAAAACGATAAAATCGGTTTAATCGGTGCAAACGGATGCGGTAAAACCTCGCTTTTCAAGCTTATAATAGGTGAGTATTCAGCCAACGAGGGCGGAATTGTTCGCGGTAAGGATGTTCGCATAGGTTATATGGAGCAGTACCTTGAATGTGATGATAATCAGACTCTTTATAACGAAGCTCTCACTGTATTCAATGATGTTGCAGAAATGGAAATTGAGCTTGAAGAAATTAACGAAAGGCTTTTAAATGAAAGCAGTATAGAGCTTATTGAGAGACAGGTTAAGCTGACTGAAGAAATTGAACGCCGTGACGGACTTGTTTATAAGGCAAAAACAAGATCCGCATTAATCGGACTCGGCTTTTCTGAAAATGATTTGGATTTAAAGGTCAACTCCTTAAGCGGTGGTCAACGCTCAAAGCTTTCGTTATGTAAGCTGCTCTTGTCAAACACAAATCTGTTATTGCTGGACGAGCCCACAAATAACCTTGATGTTGATGCAATTAACTGGCTTGAGGACTTTCTGATAAAATACAAGGGTGCAGTTATTGTTGTATCTCACGACAGATATTTCCTTGATAAAATAACAACCTCAACAATGGAAATTTCTCATAAAAAGCTTACTCTTACAATGGGTAATTATACAGTATTTCAGAAGCTTAAGGCAGAAAGAGAGCTGACTATCGAGCGTGAGTATGAGAAAACCATAACTGAAATCAAGAGAATTGAAGGCATAATCGAGCAGCAGAAGCGATTTAATCAGGCTCGTAACTATATAACAATCGCAAGCAAAGAAAAGCAGATTGAAAGGCTTAAGGCAGACCTTGTAGTTCCTGATAAAGCCTTGAAAAGCGTTCATTTCAGCTTTAAAACAGATGTCAGAACAGGGGACGAGGTAGTCAAGGTTAAGGGTCTTTCAAAAAGCTTTCCTGATAAAAGGCTGTTCAGTAATTTTGATTTATCTGTTTACAGAGAGGACCGGGTATTTTTATTAGGTCCCAATGGTTGTGGTAAATCAACATTTTTAAAGATTATCAACAAAGAAGTCACTCAGGATTATGGCACCTTCCGTTTTGGCTCTAACGTTAAAATCGGCTATTTTGACCAGAATATTGACAAGCTTCATTCAGATAAAACCGTTCTTGACGAGGTATGGGATATGTACCGTTTTATGACAGAAACGGAAATCCGCTCTGCACTTGCTATGTTTTTGTTCTGTGGTGAGGATGTGTTTAAAAAGGTCTCTCTGTTAAGTGGTGGCGAAAGAGCAAAAATCTCACTTCTCAAAATAATGCTTTCAAAACCAAATTTTCTTATTCTTGACGAGCCCACTAACCACCTTGATATTACATCAAGAGAGGTTCTTGAAAATGCGCTCCTTGATTTTGACGGAACAATGCTTGTTGTGTCTCACGACAGATACTTTATCAACAAGCTTGCCACAAAAACTGTGTATTTAACTCACGATGGCGCAGTAAACATTGACGGCAATTACGATAATTATCTTGCTTATAGACAGAATATGACAGTTGAAAAGGCTGAAGAAGCCACGAAAAAGCCTGTTGTTAATGATTATAAGCTTCGCAAGGAAAAAGCAAGCAACGAGCGCAAAAGAAAAACAAGAATAGCTAAATTAGAGGTTGAAATTGAAGAGACCGAAAACAGTATATCTGTTCTTGAAGAAAAAATTTCAACGCCTGAAATTTCTGCAAGCTATGAAAAGCTTCTTGAACATACTAATATTCTGAATGAATTAAGAACAAATCTTGAGGCAATGTATTCAGAATGGGAGGAGCTTCAGTCCGAGGAATAAAAAAGATATCACCTGCATATATTTTTGCAGGTGATTTTTTATGAATAAAAATAATAAGGATTATTTATCAAAAGCTTTACTTTTGCAGTTTATAGTATGTCTTGTTCTGTTTGGCATTCTTTTCGCCTTGAAAACCGGCAACAATAAGCTGTTTACCCAAATTCAGAGAAGCTTTTCAGAAAAGCTCGAAGAAAATCTGAGTGTTGATGAAGCAAAATCAGTTTTTTCAATTGTGACTGATAAGAAAACCGAGAAAAACACCAATGAAACAGAAGCAAAAGAGTCCGAAACAGTTTATGTTCCCCTTGAAGAGCCCTCCCTAAGTGCTGAAATTATTGCAACCGGTGGCAGAGATATTGAGGTTTCATCAAGTGAAGAAATACCCGAAAATGTTTCCGTTGATGATTATAAGCTTAGTCAAAAAATGGTTTTGCCTCTAAAGGGAAAAACTACATCGGAGTTTGGTATAAGAACTCATCCCATAAGTGGCGATTTACGCTTTCACGCGGGTATTGATATAGCAGCCGAAAAAGGTGAAAATATTTATTCTGCTTTTGACGGAAGAGTTATTGAAGCCGACTATGATCAATGGAACGGGAATTACATCAAAATACAACACGATAACAATATTATGACCGTTTATTGTCATTGTGAAAAGTTGAATGTTTCTGAAGGGCAGAAAATAAGAGCAGGTGAGGTTATTGCAACTGTTGGCTCAACCGGTAGCTCAACAGGTCCGCATTTGCATTTTGAATTGAGATTTAACAACATTTCATATAACCCTGAAAATGCTCTCAAGGGGGCTGTTAATGCGGTTTAAAATAAGAAATACTGAGTTCAGAATCAGCTTTAGTTTTTTTGCCTTGCTTCTATTATTTTTAACAACAGATATAAGCTATATTTTTGTTTTCGTTTTTGCTCTTGCTCATGAAGTAATTCACTTGATTTTTATTAATATGTTTTCAGTAGCACCGAAAAAGGTTTCTTTTACTCTTTTCGGTGCTGATATTTTAAGAGAAAGTAATGCAACCACAAGTAATAATGCCGAAATCATAATACATCTGTCTGCCCCTATATTCAATTTATTTTTAAGCGGTATATTCTATGTGCTTTATGTTTTAATAAAATACAGGTTATTTCTTTTTTTTACAAATATAAATTTGGCTTTAGGCATTTTTAATCTGATTCCGTTTTATAATTTTGATGGTGGTAATGCTTTATATTATTTCTTTTTAAAATATTTCACTAACAGAACAAGCAATATCATAATAACTTGTATATCTGTGATTATTACCATAGTTTTTTCAGCTTTAGCGGTTTTAGTTTTTATTAAATTTAAAAACAATTTTTCTTTATTATTTATCAGCTTTTATATGATTTTCAGTTTAATATTAAAAAAGTAAATCTTACTTGATTATTAGTTGAAAATATAGTAAAATATCTTCATAATTTTTTTGGAGTATATTGCTATGTTGAAAGAAAAAATTGAAAGAATTTTACCATTGGTCCAAAAGCCTGCGAGATATACAGGTGGTGAATTGAACTCAGTTGTAAAGGATAAGAAAACAGTTGATATCCGCTTCGCCTTTTGCTTTCCTGATACCTACGAAATCGGTATGTCCCATCTTGGAATAAAGATTTTATACAGTCTTATTAATTCACGTGAAAATTATTGGGGAGAGAGAGTTTTTGCCCCAGATACCGATATGGAAAAAATAATGCGCGAGCGCGATATTCCGCTTTTCGGACTTGAAAGCAGAGATGCATTGACTGATTTTGATGCAGTAGGCTTCACTCTTCAGTACGAATTGTCTTTTACCAATGTTCTCAATATGCTCGATTTGGGCAAAATTCCTCTTCGTTCACAGGATAGGGGAGATACTCTTGATTTACCCATTATTGTTGCAGGTGGTCCTTGTGTTTGTAATCCTGAGCCTTTAGCAGATTTTATTGATGCTTTTCAGATAGGTGAGGGCGAGGAAATGATGCTCGAATTCCTCGACTTACTTAATGATTATAAAAAACAAGGCAAACCAAGAAAAGAGTTTTTGATTGCCGCTTCAAAAATTGAGGGCATATATGTTCCTTCCTTGTATGATGTTGAATATAACGATGACGGAACAATTAAATCCGTTACCGCCCGGTGTGGCGCACCTGAAAGGGTTAATAAAAGAGTTGTTTCTGATTTAGATAATATATTCTATCCCGAAAATTTTGTTGTTCCTTTTGTTGAGGTTGTTCACGACAGAGTTGTTCACGAAATATTCAGAGGCTGTATAAGAGGCTGCCGCTTCTGTCAGGCAGGCTTCTGGTACAGACCGATTCGTGAAAAAAGCGTTGAAACCATAAGCAAACAAAGCCAACGCCTTGCCTGCACAACAGGCTATGACGAGCTTTCACTTTGTTCACTTTCAAGTAGCGACTATACAAAAATTACCGAGCTTCTTGAAGAATTATTGGGTTGGGCAAGTCCGCAGAAAATCAATATTGCATTGCCCTCATTGAGAATTGATAATTTCTCGGACGAGCTTAAAGAAAAGCTTGCCCTTGTTCGTCGTTCGGGTCTTACCTTTGCTGCAGAAGCAGGTACCCAGAGAATGAGAAATGTTATCAACAAAAACATTACCGAAGATGAAATTCTTTCCACCTGCAGAAAAGCATTTACAGGTGGTTGGACTGCAGTTAAGCTGTATTTTATGGTTGGTCTTCCCACAGAAACTGATGCAGATGTTATCGGTATAAATGAGCTTTCTCAAAAGGTGGTTAATGAGTTTTATAATAACCCTGATAAGCCGAAGGGCAAGGGGGTGAGTGTGAGTGCAGGTGTTTCATCATTTGTTCCCAAGCCCTGCACACCTTTTCAATGGGAGCCTCAGGACACTAAAGAAGAGCTTCACAGAAAGCAACAGCTTCTTCTTGAAACCTGTACCACAAAAAAAATCACTTTCCGCTTCCATAATACAGATTTAACCTTCCTTGAGGGTGTTTTTGCCCGTGGTGACAGAAAGCTTTGTAATGTTATCGAGGCTGCTTACAATAACGGCTGTACCTTTGACAGCTGGGATGACAAATTCAATTACGATGGTTGGATGAAGGCATTTGATGAATGTGGTATTTCAACCCAATTTTATGCTAACCGCAGAAGAAGCTATGAGGAGATTTTACCTTGGGACCATATTAACTCTGGTATTAAAAAATCTTTTCTTATTGCAGAAAATGAAAAGGCAAAAAAAGCCCAGACAACAGGTCATTGTCGTCAGCAATGTGCTTCTTGCGGTTCAAACTCGTTAAATGGAGGTAAATGTGATGCGCTCAATAAGAATATGGTTCACTAAAAAGGACGCTTCAAAATATATCTCCCACCTTGATTTAACCCGTTGTCTTATCAGAGCCTTCCGCAGAACTGATATACCTCTTTGGTACACCGAGGGCTTCAACCCTCATCCCTATCTTGTTTTTGGGTTGCCTCTTCCTTTAGGAGTTGAGGGATTGAGAGAGGTGCTTGATATTCGTTTAACTGATGACAGCTACACAAATGAAAGGGTTTTATCTGAATTGAATCGTGTAACAGTTCCCGGTATTGAGTTCTTAGAGGTAGCAGAGCCCATTGAAAAAAATCTTGCTATCAACAAGGCTAAATATACTGTTTCCGTACCGGATGTTGCTGACTCAAAGCTTTTTTATTCCAAAATCAAGGAAACGGTTGAAAAAGGCGAAATTATTATAGAAAAGAAAACCAAAAAAGGCGGTATAAAAGAAATCAATGTTTGTGAGCATTTAACCGATTTTAATTGTTCCTTTGATAATAACATAATTAATATGTCCTTTATTTTACCTGCCGGTAATGATTTTACCGTCAATCCTGTTTCGTTTTGTAACGCTTTATTCAGTATGGTAGGGGAGGAAACACCCCTTCACAGAATCGTAAGGCATAAATTACTTACTAAAAATTTACTGGAATTCAAGTAATTTATTGTATGTTTTAATAATGCTTATTTGTTGACATAAGTCGAAAATTATGTTATATTGTATTCGTTAAACTATGTGTTAACCAAAATAACTTTAGGAGAAATTATTTATGGAAAAGCTTTTAGAGATTCTTAAATCTGTCAGAGATGATATCGATTTTGAAAATGAGGACAAGCTCATTGATAACGAAATTCTTGATAGCTTCGATATCGTATCAATCGTTGGCGAATTATGTGATGCTTATGATATCACAATCACTGTTGATGATATGGAACCTGAAAATTTCAACAGTGCAAAAGCAATTCTTGCTTTGGTTGAACGCCTTATTGACGAAATGTAATCTTAGGATGCAAAGCTTAACTGACCTTGGTCAGATAAGCTTTGTTATTCTGTAATATGACTATATTTTTTACTGTTATTTGAGGAGATTTATATGCCATTTACATCATTCAGATTCTTTTTCTTTTTGGCGTTTGTAATATTTGCTTATTACGTTGTTCCCAAAAAATTCCAATGGTTTGTTCTCTTGGTATCGAGCTATGCTTTTTACCTTTATAGCGGCGTGGAAAATGTTTTCTTTATTGTTGCAACAACTCTATTCACTTATTTTTCAGGATTGTTAATGCAAAGCATGCGCAACAAAAATCAAAAGAAGATTGAGGCTCTCGGTGAAGATTTAACCGTTGATAAAAAGAGAGAATTAAAAAAAGAGGTAGCTAAAAAAATTCATACAGTTCAGGTTATTACTGTTTTAATCAATTTAGGTACTCTTGCGTCTCTTAAATACTTGAATCTGTTATTAGGTTCCGTAAACGATATGTTTATGCTTTTCCGTTGGGATGCATCTGTGCCCTTTGTGAACTTAATCGTTCCGTTAGGTCTTTCTTACTATACTTTTAACAGTATCGGTTATCTTATTGATATCGGACGCGGTAAATATGCCGCAGAGAAGCACCTGGGTAAGTTTGCTTTGTTCGTTTCCTTCTTCCCATCGGTTGTTCAAGGTCCGTTGAACAGATTCGCTGATGTTGGCATTCAGCTTCAACAGCCACATAAATTAGAGTATGATAACTTGAAAAACGGTGCCCTTCTTATTTTATGGGGCCTTTTCAAAAAGCTTGTTATTGCCGATAGAGTTTCTGCCATTGCGTCAACTGTTTTTTCAAGCAGTTTTGCAGCAGGGGAATACAACGGCTCACAAATTCTGTTTGGTGTTATTGCATACTCATTCCAGATTTACGGTGACTTCTCCGGTGGTACCGACATTACCCGCGGTGCTGCTCAGATGATGGGAATCGAGCTCCCCTTAAACTTCGAAAGACCATTCTTCTCAACCTCTCTGGGAGATTTCTGGAAGCGTTGGCATATGTCGCTTGGTGCGTGGATGAGAGAATATGTTTTCTATCCTGTTATGCTTTGCAGACCTGTCTCCAATTTGAGTAAGAAAATGCGTAAAAAACACGGTTCTTATGCAGGTAAAATGGTTCCTTCCGTTGCGGCACCAATGGTTGTTTTCTTCCTTATAGGTATATGGCACGGCGTAACATCACAGTATGTTGTTAACGGTTTATATAATGCGACATTAATTTCAGCAAGCGTTGCAATGGTTCCTGTTTACAACAAGCTTATTGAAAAATTGCATATCAATACCGAAGCATTCAGCTATAGGGTTTTCCAGATTTTAAGAACAACTGTTCTTCTTTTTATTTCAAGAATCATTGTTAAGGCACCAAGCCTTCACGATGCAGGCTTAATGATTAAAGCCTTATTTACTTCTGTTGACTTTGATTTCCTTTTAGGTTTCAATGGTGAAATTTATAAAATGGGCGTTAGCCAAAAGGAAATGTCACTTATCATTTTCTCCGTTTTGATTTTATTGGTTGTTGGTGTACTTCAGGAAAACGGAATGAAAATCAGAGAAACTCTTGCTAAACAGAATATTGTTTTCCGTTGGGCATTAGTTTTAGCATTTGTTGCTTTTATTCTTATTTTTGGCGTTTACGGACCCGATTATAACTCAAGCAGCTTCATTTACGGTAATTTCTAAGAAAGGAGGATTTCTGTAAATGACCAAAAAACAATTTATTCGAAGCATAGCATTCTTTATGGCAGTTGCAGTTATGGTTCTTGCACTATGCGATTTATTTGATATGGATAACACATACAACTATAATCAGCGTTATTGCACTTACAGAAACTTCCCTAAGGATACTGTTGATGCAGTTATATTAGGTACAAGCGGTGTTGACAGATATTGGATTCCTTCACAGGCTTATGAAGAATATGGTATTACAGTTTATCCGCTTTCAACCGATGCTTTCCCTGCCTGGCTATATAAATATGCTGTTGACGAAGCACTCAGGTTTCAGGATGTTGACTTGTTGATTTTAGATATCAGACCTTTTACTTTAGAGGAATGTAACATCAATGATATGGATATACGTGCTCGTAGATTCCTTGATGCATTAACCCCATTCTCCATAAATCGAATTAAAGGTTGCTT
This sequence comes from Clostridia bacterium, assembly GCA_017436285.1. Lineage (GTDB taxonomy): Bacteria > Bacillota > Clostridia > Oscillospirales > Acutalibacteraceae > DTU089. The sequence goes on along the minus strand of JAFSDL010000024.1, from coordinate 20,407 downwards.
TGAAACCATGAAAATCCGTGATGATGTTGATAAATCCGCTTCACGCCTTGATTTGTCATATCTATTCCCCATTATCAAATTTCACGGTAAATGGGCTGATGATGATTATTCAATTGCAAACAACTGGAGTAGCGTGCCTCACGAATATTTAGGTTATAACATTATTGATAATGCTACTGTGCGCCCCAGACCACAGGAGATTTATCCGTATGATGCAGATTATTATGTTGATTTAAATCCATACATCGAAACATATTTCTATGAGTTCCTTGATTATATAAAGGAATTACAAGCATCAAGTGACATTGAGGTTTTGTTTATTGATACACCTCAGGTTCGTCTTGATGTTGAAATGGGTATATCAAACAAAATCTATAAAATCATAGAAGAAGAAGGCTTTGAGTGTGTTCATTACTATGATGAAAACTCTGAAACTACATTCTCAATTGATTTGGATTTGAATACAGACTTCTATAATGAAGGTCACACCAATTTCTATGGTGGTCAGAAATTCACAACAATTTTTTCCAAGTATCTTATTGATAACTATGATTTAAAGGACCGCAGAGATGACCCCAAGGTTCAAAAGCATTGGGATGGCGTTCACGATAAGCTTCTTAACAAAATTGCAGAATTGGAAGAAGCAAGAAAAAATAAATTAGACGCTGCTAAAAGCTAATATATTTACAGAGGTTATATTATGAAATCAATTGCATTAAAAATTCAGGAATTCGCAAAAACCACCCCTGAACAAATTGCTTTAATCATCAATAATGATAAATGCAACTATAAGGACCTTGCAGAATACAACAGAAAAACTGCAAAGTTTTTAGAGGCAAAAGGCATAAAAGCAGGGGACAGAATAGTTGTTGAAGCAGACCATATAATGTCCTATGTATATTTTTGGTATGGCATTCAGCTTCTCGGTGCAACCTTTGTGCCTGTTGAAAAAAGCTCACCCAGTAAAAGAATTATTGAAATTGCAGAAGAGCTCGATGCAGTAAAAATGGTTACTCTTGAGAAGAGAGATGACCTTCAGGAAGCATGGAGCCTTGCAGAAATTATCAAGGAAATCGAAGCAACCTCTGATGATTATGTTGCAGCTGACCCTGATGAAAACAGCCTTGCAGAAATTCTTTTCACAACCGGAACAACCGGTAAATCCAAGGGTGTTATGGTTTCCTTCGGAAATCAGGTTAATATTGCTCTTGCAGGTATTGAAACAACTAATATTCAGTCAGATAACATCTGGCTTATTCCCACACCAATGAACCACGCTGCTGCTTTGAGAAAGGTTCATATTGCAATGGCAGTCGGTAGTACAACCTGCCTTCTTGACGGCTTCAGAAACTTCAAGCAGTATTTCCAGACAATTGAAGACCATAAGGTTACTTCACTTTATTTACCACCATCAGCAATTCATCTTCTTCTCGCTTTTGCGAGCAAGAACTTTGCAGCTCTTAATGATCAGTTAAGATTTGTTTATTCAAGCTCAACTGCATATCCCGAAACAGATAAAGAAAAAATGCGCAAATTAATGCCAAATGTATACATGTATAACTGTTTCGGATGCTCAGAAGCAGGTGTTGTTTGCACAGATGAATTCTGTGTTTCAGGTGGCTCTCAGTATGCTTCAAGCGTTGGTAAGCCCAACTCTTACAGCGAAATCGTTATTCTTGATGAAGATGGTAACGAAATGAAGGATGCTTCTGCAGAAAAGCCCGGTCTTATTGCAATCCGCAGTAAATCTGTTATGCAGGGTTATTGGAATGAACCCGAATTAACTGCTCAGGCTATCAAAAACGGTATGCTTGTTATGAGTGACCTCTGTTATTTTGCTCCCAACGGCGAAATCATTCTTGTTGGTCGTAGCAATGATACAATTAACCTTGGTGGCTTAAAGGTTGCTCCCGTTGAGGTTGAAGAGGTTGTTATGCGCGCAGAATGTGTTGATGAATGTCTTCTTATTCCCACAATCAAGGGTGATAACATTTCATTGAAATTGTTAGTTGTTCTTGAAGAAGGTAAGGAGCTTGACGAGGCAGAAATCCGCAAGCTGATTACAGAAAACCTCGAGCCCTACAAGCTTCCCAAGAAGATTGAGGTTATTGATGAAATCATTAAGACCTTCAATGGCAAAATTGACAGAAAGCAAATGATTTCTAAATACGCTTAAGTTAAAAATACAGCTTTAAATCACCTTTAATCGTACTTGATTAAGGGTGATTATTTTATTTATATATTGAAAAAAAGCTTGTTTTAGAATATAATTATTGAGTAAACTAAAAAATTTTTTCATATAATTAAGCGGTGATTATAATGAAAAAGCTTTTAATTGTTCTGATTCCGCTTTTTATTTGTTCTGTAATTTTTATTTACTCTTTTTCAATTAACAGCAGTGTTTCCACAAGTAAAAATCCGACCACCAATCAACCTATAATCATTATAGATGCAGGTCACGGTGGCTTTGATGGTGGTGCAGTTGCTGAAGACGGCACAGTAGAAAAGGATATTAATCTTTCAATCTCCAAATACCTTAAGGAATATCTGACGTTTTTCGGATTTAAGACTATTATGACCCGCGAAAACGATGCTTCAATCGAGGATGAAGGACTTCAGACAATAAGAGAAAGAAAATCCTCAGATTTACATAACAGAATGAAGATAATGCAAGAAACAGACAATGCACTGTTTATCAGTATTCATCAGAACAAATACTCAGTAGAAAAATACAGTGGCACACAGGTGTTTTATTCTCCCAAAACTAAGGAGGAAAGCTCATTACTTGCCCAATCTATTCAGGATAGCATTGTAAACACCCTTCAAAAAGACAATACAAGGCAAATTAAGGAATGCGGAACCTCCGTATATCTGATGTATAATGCTGTTAAGCCTGCTGTATTGGTGGAATGTGGCTTTTTATCAAATTATGAAGAAACAAAGCTATTAAATACTCCGGAATATCAAAAGAAAATTGCATTTTGCATAGCAATGGGAATACAGAATTATATTTGTAAAGGTTGAGAATTATGGCAAAAACTAAAACAGTTTTTATATGTAACCAATGCGGTTATGAATCTCCCAAATGGTATGGTAAATGTCCATCCTGCAACGAATGGGACACAATGAATGAGGAGCAAATCATAACCGAAACATCTAAAAAAGGTATAATTAATAAAAACACAAGCTATGCAAATAAGGTTCTTTCATTATCTAAAATTGATTCAAGCACAGAGCTTCGTTATAACACGGGAATAGGGGAGTTAAACAGAGTTTTAGGCGGCGGTCTTGTTAAGGGCTCGCTTGTGTTACTCTCAGGTGACCCCGGTATCGGTAAATCAACCATCCTTTTGCAGATTTGCGAAATTCTTGCCAATAAGCTTTCTGTTTTATATGTTTCAGGTGAAGAATCTGCATATCAGATTAAAATGAGAGCAAAAAGGCTTGGTGTAACAAGTGAAGATTTGGCAATAATGTGTGAAACCGATGCAGAGCTTATATGTGAATACATAAAAACCGAAAAGCCCGATATTGTTATGATAGACTCTATTCAGACTATGAGCATTTCTGAAATTAGCTCAACTGCAGGCAGTATAACTCAGGTGCGTGAATGCACCAATTTATTTATGCGAACTGCAAAAAACTATGATGCTTCAATAATTCTTGTGGGTCACGTAAATAAAGACGGTAACATTGCAGGACCAAAGGTTCTGGAGCATATTGTTGATACTGTTCTATATTTTGAGGGTGAAAGAAATCTCTCATACAGAATTCTCAGAGCTGTGAAAAATCGTTTTGGCTCTACAAATGAAATCGGTGTTTTTGAAATGACTGACAAGGGCCTTTCAGAAATCGAAAATCCATCTTTAGCGATGATTTCAGGAAGACCCTTAAATATATCGGGTACGTGCGTAACTTGCCTTATTGAAGGCTCCAGACCCATTTTAGCAGAGGTTCAGGGTCTTGCTACAAGCTCAGGCTACGGAAACCCAAGAAGAATGGCAACAGGCTTTGATTATAACCGAATGGCGATGCTTATCGCGATTTTAGAAAAACGCTCCGGGTACTTTTTTGCAAATATGGATTGCTATGTTAATATAGTTGGTGGACTTCGTGCGGACGAGCCTGCAAGCGATTTGGCAGTTGCATTATCACTTATTTCAAGCCTTAAGGATGTTGTAATTGACAGCTCTACAATTGTATTCGGTGAAATTGGTCTTGGTGGCGAAATCAGAACAGTTAATAACTGCGAGCAACGCATAAGAGAATGCCAAAGACTTGGCTTTAAAAAATGTATTGTTCCAAGGCAGAACCTGAAAAAGCTATCAAAATCTGATTTTGAGGACATAGAAATATTCGGTGTTCGAAATGTAAGAGAAGCCTTTGAATGTGCGGTTGATAATATATGATTAGGCATATAAAAATCCCGAATCTGCCTCAGAAAGTTGTTAAGCATTGCTTAATTGGTAAAAAATATACAGATGAAATAAAAGAGTTAAATGAGCTTGGAATTGAATGCTTTACCCTTAAGGCAAATCCCTTATTAGAAGACGAGATTAACAGTCATTCAGATATTTTAGCCTTTAATTTTGGCGACGGACAAATCCTTTTAAATGATGACTCAATAGGGGAGGAGGAACTGAAAAGTATAGGTGTAACACCTGTTTATTATAAGAATAAAATCTGTTCACCATACCCCAATGATATAGCATTGAATGTTGCTTTCACCGGCAGACACATTATATGTAATTCAAGCTATACTGCAACTGAAATTAAGGAATTTACACAGAAAAATAATATTGAGATCATCAATACAAAGCAAGGCTATTCAAAATGCAATTTATGTATTGTAAATGAAACCGCCGTAATTACCGAGGACAAAGGTCTCGCCCGTTTGTTAAAAAAATATCAATATGATGTTTTATTAATTTCAAGTGGCGATATTTACCTTTCTGACAAGCACTATGGCTTTATCGGTGGAGCTTCCTGTAAAATAGCAAATGATAAAATGTATTTCAGTGGGGATTTGAGCAGTCATAGAGATTATAAATCCATTGTAAGCTTTTTAGACCTTTATAATATTAAGCCTGTTTATAACAAATCCCGTAGATTAACTGATTTTGGCGGAATTATTCAATTAACAGAAAAAACTTACTAAATAAACACCGTTTTTATTAAATTAAAGAAAAAATCAAAAAATCCCGTTTAATCAGTTTTTTCAGAATGAGTAAAGTATCAATTGAAAAATTTCTATTAAATCTATCAAGGAGTTATTTTTTATAAAAAGTAAAAATCTGAAAGGAATTTTAATAAAATGAAAAATTCAGAAAAAAATGCAGTAGCAAAATTAGGTTACACAATAACAATGGTTGTAGTAGCATCCGCAATTTTAATTTGTATGAAAAAATATAAAGAACAATAAATATAGGCACTAATAAAGAAAAGGCATACAAAATAAGCGACCAAAAGGTCCTGAGCGCTAATATTCCAAAAACATCAGCGAAGCTTATTTTAATCTTTTTATGCCATTTCTTCTCCTCTCACTTATACAAAACTTTAATTTTGTATAAGTGGTTGACAAGAAAAAGAGATGAGTATATAATGGTTTTGTTGGTGAAATTCCTCTCTCCTGCTTTTTATGAGGGTTGATTTTATCGGCTGATTGTTATTCTTAAATTTTTATAAAGAAGGTTTTTGCTTTGAAGAAAGAAGATTTTGCTCATATCTTCCCATCCTTTATATATGAATATCTTAATTATAACAGTGTAATTAAAAATCGTTCTGATTTAACTGTTAAGGAATATGCAAACGATTTATACACTTTTTTCAGGTTTCTCAAGCAAATTCGCGGGCTTGTTCCTGATGATGTACCCTTTGAGGAAATTAAAATCAATGATTTAAGCATTGATGAGGTAGCTTCAGTAACCCTGAATGATGCATATATGTTTCTTGTTTATTGCAAGGATGAACGTGATAATAATGAGAAAACAAGAGCAAGAAAAGCCACTACCCTTCGTATGTTTTATAAATACCTTACCGTTCAGAAAAGGTTGCTTGCAGAAAATCCTCTGCAGGAATTAGATTCACCTAAAATCAAAAAAACTCTCCCCAAGTATTTAACCCTTGACGAGAGCCTTAACCTTTTAAAAGCAGTTGACGGTAAATTCAAAGAACGTGATTACTGTATTCTTACCTTGTTTTTAAACTGTGGTATGCGTTTATCTGAGCTTGTTTCATTAAATTTAAGTGATATCCGCTCAAATAACACAATGGTAGTTACAGGTAAAGGTAACAAGGAAAGAACAATATATCTTAATGATGCCTGTATTGATGCTATTAACGCCTATCTCCCCTTTCGCCCTGTTGATGGTGTTAAGGCAAAGGATAAGGATGCGCTTTTCATCAGTCGCCAGAAGAGTCGTATAAGCCCTAAAACAGTGCAGTTTATTGTTAAAAGCACACTTGAAAAAGCAGGTCTTCAGGATAGAGATTTATCTACTCACAAATTAAGGCATACGGCTGCCACTCTTATGTATCAACACGGAAATGTTGATGTTCTTGCTATCAAAGAAATGCTTGGCCACGAAAGTCTCAGCACAACACAGATTTATACGCATATAATGGATGAACAATTGCAAAAGGCTGCCGCTTCAAACCCTTTAAGCGCAGTAAAAGCACCTAAAAGACCTGTTCTTGATTTACCCGAGGAATCAGGCGACGATTAAAAATGTGCAAAATACCTTGAATAGCACTGTGCTTATAACAACACCAATCAAAATGGGAACAATTAATATCAGATAATTTAAGGTATATTCCCTAAAATCGCAAAAGCTTCGCTTGATTGTGTCCCTTTGCAATATGCAGTTCAATAAAATTGAAGAAATTCTTATACTCAGGCAGCAGCATTTTACTAAAATTGCTGCTGTTATTGCATAACAAGGCAAAATTACTAAAAGTAAATAGAAAACCCCCTTTAAACCCCAATTTAAAATTATGCAGGATGCACCTGCACCTGAAAAAATACCGAAAAATGCTAAAATCAACACTGCAAACGGTGACCCCACTGCAGATAAACCAAAAATAAATTCAAGCATAACAAATGTGAGCAACAAAACAAGCTCAAATGAAAATATAGCAATAAACCCGCTGTTGCTTTTGGTTGAAATATAATTTTCCAAAATATTAAAAAGCATATTCTTCAGGTCATCATCACAATTATGAATTAAAAATATGCCAATTATAACACCGCACAGAAAAATTGTTGAAAGAATTACTATGCTATAATCAAATTTGATTTTTTTAAAATTCCTGCTATTTAAAACAAAGCCTGCTTTCAAAATCTACTTCTCCTATATTTTAGTATTCGCTGCAGTAACACCACCTAAAAAGCCACCGGAAAGGGTTAACAAAAACACAATAAGAATGTTACCTGACATATTAAATCCCATTATTAAGCTAATTAAAAGGAAAACCAGCAAGGAATATGGTAACGAAGCAATAACACCTGTTAAAAAGCCTCTTCCTCTCACCCTTTTATAAACCGAAATTGCACTGATAAATCCACCTAAGGCAATAAAAAGATAAATTAAATAGTATAACGCTTTGTTATCAATATTAAATTTATACATTAATAATGCCGTGAATAAAAACAATATTGAAAATACCGCAAAGCCCTTTAAAACGCCAATTATATAAGGCTTAATAACTTTAAGCTTATTGTTATATTTTTTATTTTCAGGCATAAAAAAACCTCCGCATACCTTTTTGTACAAGATATGCGGAGAAATTTTTATATATTCTTATTCTTCTGTTTTTTCTTCTGCCATTTTAGCTTCTTCTTCGGCCTTCATTTCGTCAGCAGCACCAACATTTTCAACCTTTTTGGTTTTCTTGGATTTGCCGTTAACAGCCTTATCGATAGCAGCCTTTTCGCTCTGTGCCTTCTTAGCATCTGCAGCAGCCTGTCTTTCAGCAGCCATACGCTCATTAGCAGTGTTATTAGTCTGAATAGCCCATCTCTGGAATTTCAATTTAACTCTGTCTGCGCCTGTTTCAAGAACAATGCTATCTTCCTTAACAGTAACAACTCTACCCATAATACCACCGATTGTTGTGATTTCATCACCAATCTGAATAGTATCGCGCATCTGTTGTTCTTCTTTTTGTTTTTTCTTCTGAGGGCGAATCATAACAAAGTACATAACTGCGAATAAGCCCACCATAAGAATAAGTGACATGGGGCTACCGCCTGTTGCGCCTTCAGCGCCTTCAGCAGATGCACCGCCACCTAAAAGGTTAGTTAAAAAAGATAATGTAATAAAATCCATAAATAAAATCCTCCAAAATTTTCATACCTGCATATTATACCTTTGATTAAAGAAATATACAAGCCTTTTTTACAAAATTTTCAATTTATTTATATTCTTGTGTCTAACAAATCAACATATTTGTTCTTGAAATCATTAAATGTGCCCTTATCAAGCTCATCACGTATTCTTTCCATAAGATTATTATAGAAATAAAGGTTGTGAGTAACCGCAAGGCGCATTGCAAGAATTTCCTTAGCCTTGAACAGATGATGAAGATACGCTCTCGAATGCTTCTGACAGGTGGGACAATTGCACTGAGGGTCAATAGGTGTATCAACCTTAGCATATTTAGCATTATTAAGGTTGATTATACCATCCCATGTGAAAAGATGACCGTGACGGGCGTTTCTGCTTGGCATAACGCAATCGAAAAGGTCAACTCCCCTGCTTACACCCTCAATAATATTACCCGGTGTACCAACGCCCATAAGATAACGGATTTTGTTCTTTGGTGCAAAGGGCTCAACTGCGGAAATAATGCGGTACATATCCTCCTTGGGCTCGCCTACCGCAAGACCACCGATAGCGTAACCATCAAGGTCTAATTCTGCAATTTCCTTCATATGCTCAACTCTTAAGTCATCAAAGGTTGCACCCTGATTGATACCGAAAAGAAGCTGATTTGGGTTAATAGTATCAGAAAGTGAATTAAGCCTTTCCATTTCATTTTTGCAACGGATTAACCACCTTGTTGTTCTTGCAATGGATTCCTTTGCATATTTATACTCTGCGGGATTTTTCACACATTCATCAAACGCCATAGCAATAGTTGAACCGAGATTTGACTGAATCTGCATACTCTCCTCGGGACCCATAAAGATTTTTCTTCCGTCAATATGAGAGTTGAAGGTTACACCCTCTTCCTTGATTTTGCGTAACTTTGCAAGAGAGAAAACCTGAAATCCGCCACTATCGGTAAGAATGGGACCATCCCAGCCTGTGAATTTATGAATACCGCCAAGCTCCTTAACAAGCTTATCGCCGGGTCTTAAATGAAGATGGTAGGTATTGCAAAGCTGAACCTGACATTTAATATCCTTTAAATCATAGGCGGATAAGCCACCCTTGATTGCGCCACAGGTTGCAACATTCTGAAATGCAGGTGTCTGCACAGTACCGTGGACTGTTGTGAACTCACCACGCCTTGCAGTTCCTTCTGTTTTAATAAGCTTAAACATACATTAACTCCTATATAAATAAACGCAAGAGCTTTTCACTCCTGCGCTTTTAATTTACTGCAAAAATGACTCTAAATTATCCCAATCAATTTCAGTATCGTCAATAAAACCACTGATTTCAGCATTGGCTATTCTGCTCGCTTCTTCAGAGGTAACTTTAGTAAAATCAGGGTCCCAATTCTCCATAATACTCACCAACAAAGTAGATTTCTAATATTATCTTAACATATTTTTTCTTAAAGTCAATAAAATAACTGTTAACATATCAACATACAATCACCGAATGAGAAAAATCTGTATTTTTCCTCAACCGCGGTTTTGTAAGCAGTCAGTGTTTTATCGTAGCCATAGAAAGCAGAAACGAGCATAATCAAAGTGCTTTCGGGTAAATGGAAATTAGTTAAAAGTCCGTCAATGCACTTGAATTTATAACCGGGATAAATGAAAATATCTGTGTTTCTGTCGTCCTCTCTGATTTCACCACAGAATGTGCCGACGCTTTCAAGTGTTCTGCAGCTTGTTGTACCAACTGCAATTACTCTGCCTCCGTTTTTCTTGGTTTTGTTAATCAAATCGGCTGTTTCCTTTGGTAAATGGTAGTGCTCAGAGTGCATCTGATGGTCTTCGATTTTCTCAGCCTTAACAGGACGAAATGTACCTAAACCAACGTGAAGGGTCACATAGCCGATATTAACACCCTTATTCTTTAACCTTTCGAGGATTTTCTCAGTGAAATGAAGCCCTGCAGTTGGTGCTGCGGCAGAACCAAGCTCCTTTGAATAAACAGTCTGATACCGCTCTTTATCCTTAAGCTCTTCTGTTATATAATGAGGCAAAGGCATTTGTCCGATTTTATCAAGAATGTTATAAATATTGTCATTTTTATCATAAAAGAAACGAACAACTCTGTTGCCGTTTTCGAGAACAGATTCAACCTTAGCGGTTAAGATGCCATTACCAAAGGTGAACTCTGTGCCCTCTTTTGCTCTTTTACCGGGACCTGCAAGAGTTTCCCATAAATCATTTTCAATCTGCTTCAACAACAAAAATTCAACAACTGCACCTGTTTCCTTTTTTGTTCCGTAAACTCTTGCGGGAAGAACGCGGGTATTGTTAAGAATAAGGCAGTCCCCTGCATTGAAATAATCGCAGATATCATAAAAATGCTTATGCTCGATAGTAGTATTTTCCTTAGAAAGCACCATCATTCTTGAGCTGTCACGAGGCTCAAGAGGATGCTGAGCAATAAGCTCCTCAGGTAAATGGTAGAAAAAATCAGATTTGTTCATAATTATTCCTTTATTTGCAGTATTATATAATAAAATTAATGCTCAAAAACATTGACTTAACTTATAACTTTATGTTAATATATTAAATCGTTGAAATATTATAATTCATTTATTAAGTATTTACAAGTGTTTTTTTATATGGAGGTTAGAAAGATGAAAAAATACAAAGTTGGTATTATCGGCGCAACAGGTATGGTTGGCCAGAGATTTGCTCTTTTACTTGCAGACCACCCCTGGTATGATGTAACAGTTCTTGCTGCATCCTCCCGTTCTGCAGGTCAGAGCTACAAGGAAGCCCTCGGCGACAGATGGTGTATGGAAGAGCCCACACCTGCAAAATATCTTGATATGACTGTTCTTGATGCAGAAAAGGATATTGAAAAAATCGCTTCTGAGGTTGATTTTGTGTTCTGCGCAGTTAATCTTTCAAAGGCAGAAACAAAAGAGCTTGAGGAAAAATATGCAAAGGCAGAATGCCCTGTTGTTTCCAACAACAGTGCTCACAGAATGACTCCTGACGTTCCTATGGTTGTTCCTGAGCTTAACCCCGAGCATATCGAGGTTATTCATTCTCAGAGAAAGCGCCTTGGCACAAAGCGTGGCTTTATTGCAGTTAAATCAAACTGCTCACTTCAGAGCTATGTTCCCGCACTCTTCCCCCTTCACGAGAAATACACTGTTAAGGATGTTGTTGTTTGCACATATCAGGCAATTTCAGGTGCAGGTAAAACCTTTGAAAGATGGCCTGAAATGGTTGATAACGTAATTCCCTTCATTGGTGGCGAGGAAGAAAAGAGCGAAAAAGAGCCTCTTAAGCTCTGGGGTAAAATTGTTGGTGACGAAATCGTTTCCGCAACAGAGCCTCATTTCACTGCACAGTGCATCCGTGTTCCTGTTTCTGATGGTCACATGGGCGCAGTGTTTGTAAGATTTGAGAACAAGCCTGAAAAGGAAGATATGATTGAAATGTGGAAGAGCTTCAAGGGCAGAGCTCAGGAATTAGAGCTTCCCTCTGCACCCAAGCAGTTCCTACATTATTTTGAAGAGGACAATATGCCTCAGACAAAGCTTCACAGAAACCTTGAAAACGGTATGGCTGTTTCCATCGGTCGTCTTCGTGAGGATACACAGTATGATTATAAATTCGTATGCCTTGCACACAACACTCTTCGTGGTGCTGCAGGTGGCGCAGTTCTTCTTGCTGAGCTTCTCTGTGCAGAAGGCTATATGGATTAATAATACATAGGAGATTTTCCTAAATATTTTTTCCGGAGGTTTTCGCTATGAAAAAGCCTATTTTCACAGGTGCAGGCGTTGCTATTGTAACACCATTTAAAGACGAGGATTTAAAAATCAATTTCCCACTCTTTGAGGAAATAATCGAAAACCAGATTCAGAACGGAACAGATGCAATTGTTGTTTGCGGTACAACAGGTGAAAAATCAACTCTTGTTTATGATGAGCACGTTGAAGCAATCCGCACTGCAGTCCGAGTTACAAATGGCAAAATTCCCGTTATTGCAGGAACAGGCAGTAATGATACTGTTCACGCAGTCAAGCTTTCAAACGATGCTGAAGCCTGTGGCGTTGACGGACTTTTAATGGTAACCCCCTATTACAACAAAGCATCTCAGGACGGACTTATCGAGTCCTACACATATATTGAAAAGAGAGTTTCAACACCCATTATTCTTTACAATGTGCCTTCAAGAACAGGCGTTAACATCAAGCCTGAAACATATCTTGAGTTATCAAAGCTCCCGCTTATAAACGGTGCTAAGGAAGCAAGCGGTGATATTTCTCAATTCGCTAAAACAGTTGCTCTTTGTGGTGATAGCCTTAATTTCTATTCGGGTAATGATGACCAGATTACCGCTTTCACTGCCTTGGGCGCAAAGGGTGTTATTTCTGTTCTTTCAAACATCGCACCAAGGCTTGCTCACGATATTGCTATGCTTGGTATTGAGGGTAAAACTAAGGAAAGTGCAAAATTACAGTTAAAATATATTGACTTGTGCAATGCTCTTTTCTGCGATGTTAACCCCATACCCGTTAAAGCGGCAATGTGTATGATGGGTATTGATGTGGGCAGATGCAGAATGCCTCTTTCCCCTCTTAACGAAGCTAATGAGAAGCTTCTGAGAGATGTTTTAGTTAAGCATAATATGATATAATTTTGTACCACCCACCGCTAACGCGGTATCGTGGTTGCAATACTTTTACTTTAATGTTGAGGTTGTACCACCCACCGCTGACGCGGTCCCCCCTCCTTTTTTCTTCGAAAAAAAGAGGGATAGTATAGGTTTAAATAAATAATTTTAAGGATGTTCAAAATGACAAGAATACTTTTAAGCGGTTGCTGTGGCAAAATGGGCAGAAATGTTATTTCTGTTGTTAACACAAGAAAAGATTGCGAAATTGTTGCAGGTATTGATATTGTTGATGACAGTAGCCTGGGCTTCCCTGTTTTTCAGAATTATGGCGAGGTTAATGTCAAGGCAGATGTTATTATCGACTTTTCAAACCCTGCCTTGCTTTCAGATATGCTCAGCTTTGCAATTAGTACCAATACTGCAGTAGTTTTAGCAACAACAGGTCTTACCGATGAGCAGATTAAAGAGGTTGAAAAGGCTTCAGAGAAAATTGCAGTTTTCTTCTCATATAATATGTCATTAGGAGTAAGCCTTCTTTGTGAGCTTTCAAAGGTTGCCGCTAAAATTCTCGGCTCTGATTTTGATGTTGAAATTATTGAAGCACACCACAATCAGAAGATTGATGCACCAAGCGGAACTGCAATAATGCTTGGCAACGCAGTCAAGGAAATGATGCCTGATGCATATTTTGAATATGACCGCTTCTCAAAAAGAGAAAAACGCCATTCAAATGAAATCGGTATTCACTCAGTTCGTGGCGGAACAATTGTTGGTGAGCACCAGGTTATTTTCGCAGGTAATGACGAAATTGTTACGCTTTCTCACAGTGCCCGTTCAAAAGCAATTTTCGCTCAGGGTGCAGTTAATGCTGCAGCATTCCTAAATGGAAAAGAAAACGGAATATACAATATGAGCGACCTTGTGAATTCATAATTATTTAGCGGATAGCTGATAGCAAATAGCTGTTAGCTATCCGCTATTTACTATCTGCTTTATTTTCTTCGACTTGTTGGTGAAGCTAATTTTATGTAATGGCAACAGCAACGAAGTCTGTCAAAGGTTCTTTCCCCTAAATAAGCGTGTAATTCCTCTTTTGAAAGGTTAGTTGTAATTATTGTTGAAAGCTGTTGACTATAGCGATAATCAAACAAATCGAATAAAATTGACATAATTCTTTTGCTGTCACCATAGGAAGAGCCCACATCATCCACAACAAGAATTTTTGCATTTTTAAATTCATCGATAGGTGATGTATTTTCTCTGTAATTATATTTTTCAGACAGAGCTATTGCATCCTTTTCCTTTATAAATCGGCAATTTGAATTGATTTCAATTCCCAAATCTTCAATAAATCCGTTATCATGTGCCTTGATAATTTCATTAATAACATACTCGTTAAATTTCTCATTTCTGTTATACTCATTAATAATTGAAGCCCCGATATATGTTTTACCGCTTCCTCTGTTGCCCGATAAAATTAAACCGTTTTTATCTTGAGATGTATCGCCGTTTAACATTAACGAACAGATATATTTTGCTCCGTCAACTGCTTTGCTGTTATTTTCATCAACAATAAGATTATCAAAAAATGCGTTTTCCTCTCTTAACAAAACACCGCTTTTTTTAATTCTTTTTCTTATGTAAGTATTAATGGCTTTTTCTCTTTTTTCCGTTTCAATTTTTTTCTTTAATTCTGTTTCACATTGGCAGTCAATATACATCACCTTATTAATGTATGGTATTAATCTGCTTTCCTTTTCCTTACCGCAAACTGAACAAACATTATTCTCCATAAGCACCTCCGAAATCAAAATAATCCTCTTCATCCTCTTTGTATCTGTCGGGGTCGGTTATATCACCACAGAACAGGCTCTGTGGCTCATCCTCCCAACGCCTTTGATTAAGATAGGTTGAAGGATATGGTATAAACTGACCGTTATCCCTTACCCATTGGTCGCTTTTCTTCTGCCAGTCAAGAGCAGTAAGAATAGCGGATTTTTCTTTTTTAGTTAATTTAAGCTTGTTGAATATTTTATATGCCGCACCCTTGCCAACCTTTTTAGGATAAGCACTCCAGAACTCCAAAAAATCTTCAGAATAGGTGCTTGAAGGCTTACTATCCGTCACCGCAGGTGATGAAGATATTGATATATTATACTTTTCATTTTCATTTACATTATCATTTTCATTTTCATTTACATTATCATTTTCATTTTCATTTACATTATCATTTTCATTATCATTTACATTATCATTATCGGCATAAATTTTATGCGTTCGCATATTTTTTATGCCATTGCATTTTTCCTTTTCCCATCTTAATTTTGCGTTTTCTTTATTCTTATCACATTTAGATTTGTATTTCTCGTTATTCCTATCAATAGCATATTTCATAACACAGAAATTTGAATTTAACAATGGGTTTGAAAATTCAGGCAGATCCCCTCTTTTTGCATAACCGAACATTGCCCTCAGCATATCTGCAGTTTGCTTATCAGACATATAGCCAAACATTTCCTCCCATTCATAATAGACAATAAAGCTATTTTTTTCCTTCACTTAACTCCTCCTTTTTAGTTATTCTGTGGTACAGGCAAGCCTGTACCTTACGATTTCTTTCTCTTAATTTTTGCGAAGCCTATCCCTCTTTTTTGCTTCAGCAAAAAGGAGGGGGGACCATTCCTCAATAGGTAAAGCCTCATTTATAGAAATTACGAGTAGATTACTTTATCTTTGATAACAGTTCTGACGGAATGGTGGGTGGTACTCTTTTATTTCTTCCATAGCTTTGTACCACCCACCACCCCGATGCAACATATCAATATAAAATACAAACACCACGAAATTTATTTATAAGTAATATATATAAAAGCCAAGGGTGGTCCCCCCTCCTTTTTCGTTACACGAAAAAAGAGGGATAAGGCTTCGCGTTACACTTACATATCGTTCCGCACACAAACATTTGTTCTGTTTATATTATAAATCACAGAATTTTTTTTGCAACCCACTTTCGAATTTTTTACAAAAAAAGACCCGGAACTACCGTTCCGAGCCTTTAAAATCAAATATAAATTTTTTGTGAGCGTGGGAATTATAATGTTTGGAAGCGAAGCTTCCCATTAACTTGCCACTTGCCACTTTTAACTTGCAACTTAATAAGCTTTTCCCCAATATACCATCTGCTTTGCAGGCTTGCCACAGCAAACACAGGTATCAGAAAGGCTTTCCTGATTGAAGGGAATACAACGTGAGCCAACGCCTGTAAGCTCCTTAACCTTATCCTGGCATTCTTCTTCACCGCACCACATAGCTTTAACAAAGCCATCTCCGTTTTCAGTGAGCTTTGCATTGATTTCATCAATTGTTGTGCAAGCAAATGTGCGTTTTTCAAGGTTTGCAAGAGCCTTGTTATAAATACCCTCTGCATAATCCTTAAGCACTGCGTTGAGGCTTTCTTCAAGATTATCAAGAGAAACAAAGAGCTTTTCTCTGTTATCACGTCTGACAAGAACACACTGGTTATTTTCAATGTCCTTCGGACCGATTTCAAGACGAACAGGAACACCCTTCATCTCATATTCTGCAAACTTCCAACCGGGAGAGTTATCAGAAGAGTCAACCTTAACTCTGAAGCTCTTGGAAAGTCTGTCACGAAGCTCAGATGCCTTATCAAGAACACCGGGCTTATGCTGAGCAATGGGAAGAATAACAACCTGAATGGGAGCAACATCGGGAGGAAGAACAAGACCGTTATCGTCACCGTGTGACATAATAAGCGCACCGATAAGACGGGTTGTGCATCCCCAGGACGTCTGATGAACATAAGTAAGCTTGTTTTCCTTGTTCTGATATGTCATATTGAATGCTCTTGCAAAGCCATCACCGAAATAGTGAGATGTTGCAGCCTGAAGAGCCTTACCATCGTGCATAAGTGCTTCAATAGCATAGGTTGCTTCTGCACCTGCAAATTTATCGCTATCAGTCTTTTTACCTCTAACAACAGGCATACAAAGTGATTTTTCGCAGAAATCTGCATAAACATTAAGCATCTGCTCAGTTTCAGCAATTGCTTCCTCTGCAGTTGCATGAACCGTGTGACCCTCCTGCCACAAGAACTCTCTTGTTCTGAGGAAGGGACGGGTTGTTTTTTCCCAACGAACAACACTGCACCACTGATTATAAAGCTTGGGCAAATCTCTGTGTGACTGAATAATTTTTGCATAA
The DNA here is from genome assembly GCA_017436285.1 of Clostridia bacterium. Classification (GTDB taxonomy): domain Bacteria; phylum Bacillota; class Clostridia; order Oscillospirales; family Acutalibacteraceae; genus DTU089. The sequence continues at coordinate 3,194 of JAFSDL010000024.1, read as the reverse complement.
TGCTCACAGAAAAGTGTTTCAGAGGTAGGTCTTACACAAAGCTTTTCTTCAAGCTCCTCGCTACCGCCGTGTGTTACCCAGGCAACCTCAGGTGCAAAGCCTTCAACGTGGTCCTTTTCCTTCTGCAAAAGGCTTTCGGGAATAAACATAGGCATATAAACATTTTCGTGACCTAATTCTTTAAATCTTGTATCAAGAATTTTCTGAATATTTTCCCAGATAGCATAGCCATAGGGACGAATAATCATACAACCCTTAACGCTTGAATAGTCAACAAGGTCTGCTTTTTTAACTACATCTGTGTACCATTGAGCAAAATCAACCTCCATAGAGGTGATTGCTTCAACCATTTTTTTCTGTTCTGCCATTTTTTCTTCCTCTTTATTATCTTATATTATTTTCAATAAATTTTACCAAATCACCGACTGTTTCCAGTTGTTCAAGAGCCTCTTCGGTTACCTCAATCTCAAAAGTATCTTCAACATCCATTGATAAATCAGCCATATCCAGTTCATCAAAACCGAAATCTTCAACAAATGATAATTCTGCAACAAATTCATTATCCTCAATTTCAATATACTCACAGATTATTTTCTTAAGTCTTTCAAAAACCATAATAACCTCCGAAATGCAACTTGAAGATTTAACCTATAAATTGTATTAATTTTATAGGGTTTTGTCAAGGGAGTTTATAAAAATAGTTGCCAGTCGCCAGCTGCCAGCTACCAGTTTTTGTAACAGCAACTTATTTCCTCTTAATATTTTATCTGAAATAAATTGAGAAGAATACAACAGTTGTTACAATTCCGGCGACTGGAGACTGGTGACTGGCGACTTTAAATTATTTAAATAACTTCCTGTACTCCTTCAGAACCACAGGTGCAATAATGTTATATACAAGCACATTACCGCCTGCTTTAATCAGATTAAATGCAACGCACACACCTAAAAAGCCTTTTATAAATGCACTAAAATCGAGATTCATAAACACAGATGTTAACCAGATATTCATCGGTATCATAACAAGCACAACAACAATAACACCACAGATGCCTGAAACAATTGCACCCTTGATACCGCTTATTTTCTTTTTTATGAAATAAAGGGTTAATATCATTAATCCTGATGACAGGAAATGCATCAGAAAGCCGATTATACCGCTTGAAGCGCTTACGGTAAGGGTTTGCACAAGGCAAACAACAAAAAGGCTCACAAGGGCATATACGGGCCCTAAAACTGCAGAACAAACCAATATAGGCACATCTGCAAATTCCATTTCATAGAAGGCTGCAGAGGGAAAAATCGGAAACCTTATGGTTACCATAAGAACAAGAGAAAGTGCCGCTAAAACACCTGCAGTTGTGAGTCTTTGAAGCTTCTGTTTGCTTGTGAGATTTGATTTGTTTTTCATAAAAACACACCTTTCAATAAAAAAATCGCCCCGAAAGACTCAGGGCGAAAATTAAAGGTTTCAATTATGAACAAATCATCTGAAATCTTCTCTCATCCGGACTATACCGTCGGTACAGGAATTTCACCTGTTCAGTCATAAGACTCGCAGACTTTACTGCCGGTGGGGAATTGCACCCCGCCCTGAAGTTTCGTACTATTATAATATTCCATTTTTTATATGATGTCAATATAAAATTCGGAATTCGGAATTCGAAATGAATGGGAAGCTTCGCTAACCACAACATTTTTCCGCTCTATCAATTGTTTCTTATGATTATAAATTCAGAAGAAAAAGTTGCGGTTTGCTTATAATTATAATCGCGTCGCAGACCCGACATTTCGAATTTCGAATTTCGAATTCCTAATTATAATGTTGACTTTCTTCGTTTAATATAATATACTTTAATTTGTATGAAAATATATATAAACATTATTTACATAGGAGTTTTTTCAAATGGGAATTTATGAAGAATTAGTCGCTCGCGGACTTATTGCACAGGTTACAAACGAAAGTGAAATCCGCGAAATGATAAATGCAGGTAAGGCAAAATTCTACATCGGCTTTGACTGTACTGCAGACAGCCTCACAGCAGGTCACTTTATGGCTCTCACACTTATGAAGAGATTGCAGATGGCAGGCAACAAGCCCATCGCTCTCATTGGTGGCGGTACAACTATGATTGGTGACCCCTCAGGCAGAAGCGATATGAGAAAAATGCTTACCAAAGAGGATATTGACCACAACGCAGAGTGCTTCAAGCGTCAGATGGAACGCTTCATTGAGTTTGGCGAGGGCAAGGCTCAGATGGTAAACAATGCAGACTGGCTTCTTAACCTTAACTATGTTGAGCTTCTTCGTGAGGTTGGTGCTTGCTTCTCTGTTAACAATATGCTTCGTGCAGAATGCTACAAGCAGAGAATGGAAAACGGTCTTTCCTTCCTTGAGTTCAACTATATGATTATGCAGAGCTATGACTTCTACTATCTCTTCAAGCACTATGGCTGTAATATGCAGTTCGGTGGTAATGACCAGTGGAGTAATATGCTTGGCGGTACAGAGCTTATACGCCGTAAATTAGGCGAGGATGCTCACGCTATGACAATCACCCTTCTCACAGACTCACAGGGCAAGAAAATGGGTAAAACTGCAGGCAATGCTGTATGGCTTGACCCCAACAAAACATCTCCCTACGAATTCTATCAGTATTGGAGAAACGTTGCAGACGATGATGTTCTCAAATGCATCAGAATGCTCACCTTCCTTCCCCTCGAGCAGATTGATGAAATGGATAAATGGGAAGGCTCTCAGCTTAATAAAGCAAAAGAAATCCTTGCTTTTGAGCTTACAAATCTCGTTCACGGTGAGGAAGAAGCAACAAAGGCTCAGGATGCTGCAAAAGCAGTTTTCGGTGGTTCAGGTAATGCAGACAATATGCCCTCAACAGAGCTTAGCGCAGATGATTTCACTGCAGATGGTCTTGGTATTATTGATGCATTGTGCAAGGCAAATCTTTGCCCCTCTCGTGGTGAAGCAAGACGCCTTATTCAACAGGGTGGCGTAAGTGTTGATGATGCTAAGGTTACTGACCCTATGTATATCATTCCCCTCTCAGACTTTGAAAAGGGCTATGTAATCATCAAAAAGGGTAAAAAAGTATTCCACAAGATTGTTAAGTAATATGAGTAAATTATATAAGGCTTATATTTCCTCTTATCGTATGGATGCTCCTGATTGGGAAAAT
>JAFSDL010000023.1 GCA_017436285.1 Clostridia bacterium | reverse complement strand
GAACCCATTCGAGTTTCAGCGGGTTTTTCTGTAATAGGTTTATCAGGGAAAATCTTAATCCAAACTTTACCGCCACGCTTGATATATCTTGTCATAGCAATACGGGCTGCTTCAATCTGGTTAGATGTAATCCATGCGGGTTCGAGAGCCTGAAGACCGAAATCACCATAGTTAACCTTGTTACCTCTGTGAGCAACGCCTTTAAGACGGCCTCTCTGAACTCTACGGTATTTAACTCTTTTAGGTAATAACATTATTTGGCTCCTCCTTCCCTTTTGGTTTTGCGGGACTCGTGGAGAACTTCGCCTTTGTAGATCCAAATCTTAACGCCGATACGACCGTAAGTTGTTTTTGCTTCTGCAAAACCGTAGTCGATGTCAGCACGAATTGTCTGAAGCGGAATAGTTCCTTCGTGGTACTGCTCTGTACGAGCGATTTCTGCACCACCAAGTCTACCGGAAACCTGAGCTTTGATACCCTTTGCGCCTGCTTTCATTGTGCGGCCGATTGACTGCTTGAGAGCACGACGGAAAGATACACGTTTCTCAAGCTGAGCTGCGATGCTTTCTGCAACGAGCTGAGCGTTGAGGTCGGGCTGCTTGATTTCAGTGATGTTGATGAATACATCCTTGTCACCGCCAAGCATTTTCTTAACTGTTTCTTTAAGTTTTTCAATTTCTGCACCGCCACGACCGATTACGATACCGGGCTTTGCGCAGTGAATGTTGATGCGAACTCTTTTAGGATCGCGCTCGATTTCAACCTTAGGAACACCTGCGGGAGCAAGGAGTTCAAGAAGGAATTCACGAATCTTGTTGTCTTCAACAAGAATATCACCGAACTCACCCTTCTTAGCAAACCAGCGAGATTCCCAATCTTTGATAACGCCTATTCTTAATCCAGTAGGATTGATTTTCTGGCCCATTATATTTCCTCCTCTCGCTTATTCTGCATCCTTGAGTACAAGGGTGATGTGTGATGTCTTTTTGTTGATTCTGTTAGCGCTGCCTCTTGCACGGGGTCTGATTCTCTTGAGAGTGGGACCCTGGCATACCCAGCACTGTGCAACGTAAAGTGAGTTTACGTCCATATTTTTGTTTTCCGCATTTGCGATAGCGGATTTAAGAAGCTTCTCAAGCGGCTCACAAGCAGCCTTAGGTGTGTGCTTGAGAATTGCCATTGCTTCATCTGCAGGCTTGTTGCGAATAAGGTCAAGAACTATCTGAACCTTACGGGGAGCTATTCTTATATAAGTAGCTTTTGCTGTTGCCTCCATTGTTACACACTCCTTTCGACCAATTATTTACCGTTATTTGAAGTTTTTGATCCCGCATGACCTTTGTAGGTTCTTGTGGGAGCGAATTCACCAAGTTTGTGACCAATCATATCCTCAGTTACATAAACCGGAACGTGCTTACGGCCATCATGAACTGCAAAAGTATGACCAACGAAATCAGGGAAGATTGTTGAACTTCTGCTCCAAGTTTTGAGAACGATTTTTTCACCGTTTTCATTCATTTTCTGAACTCTTTCGTAGAGCTTGGGCTGTACGTAAGGTCCTTTTTTAATGCTTCTGCTCATTAGTAATGCTCCTTTCCGGCTTATTTGCCGTTACGACGCTTCACGATAAGCTTATCGGAGCGGTTCTTCTTAGCTCTTGTCTTATAACCGAGAGCGGGTTTACCCCAAGGAGTAACAGGACCGGGACGACCGATGGGTGATTTACCTTCACCACCACCGTGGGGGTGGTCATTGGGGTTCATAACAGAACCACGAACTGTGGGACGGATACCCATATGACGTGTACGACCTGCTTTACCGATTTTAACGTTTTCGTGGTCGAGGTTACCAACCTGACCTACAGTAGCCATGCACTGTACGGGAACGTTACGAAGTTCACCGGAGGGAAGTCTGAGAAGAGCGTAAACGCCTTCTTTAGCCATAAGCTGAGCTGCGTTACCTGCTGCTCTTGCAAGCTGACCACCTTTACCGGGGTAAAGTTCTACGTTGTGAATGAATGTACCAACAGGGATGTTTGTAAGAGGAAGCGCGTTACCGGGCTTGATATCCGCTGAAGGACCTGCAACAACTGTGTCGCCTACCTTGAGACCAACGGGAGCAAGGATATAAGCCTTCTCACCATCTGCATACTCAAGAAGAGCGATGTGTGCTGAACGGTTGGGATCGTATTCAAGAGTTTTAACTGTTGCTTTTACATCAAACTTTGTTCTCTTGAAATCGATTACTCTGTACTTTCTACGGTTTCCGCCACCACGATGACGAACAGTGATTCTACCGTAGCTATTACGACCTGAATTCTTTTTAAGAGACTTTAAGAGGCTCTTTTCAGGTGCAACCTTTGAAAGTTCTGAGTAATCTGTTACCGACATATTACGTCTTGCGTTTGTTGTCGGCTTAAAAACTTTTATAGACATATTATTCACACTCCTATAATGGTTTTGCGGAGAATGTCAACTCCATACTATACCATCGGGTATAATTATAAATAGTTTAAATCAGATTACATAATGCCATCGAAGAATTCAATTGTTTTTGAATCTTCTGTAAGAGTTACGATAGCTTTCTTCCAAGAAGCCTTGTAGCCTTCGAATCTACCGTATCTTCTCATCTTACCGTTAACGGTAAGTGTGTTTACCTTAGCAACCTTAACGCCGAAAAGCTCTTCAACTGCTTTTGCAATTTCAACCTTGTTTGCGTCTGCTGCAACTTTAAAGGTATATTTCTTGAAAGCAACGCCCATCATAGAAGCTTCTGTGATAATAGGCTTAATGATAATGTCCTGTGCGAGTTTCATTATGCATATACCTCCTCAATCTTAGTAACGGAGTCCTTAAGAACTACGAGTGAATCGCAGTTAAGGATATCGTATACATTAAGAGTATTAACGGTAGAAACCTTTGCACCCTCAATGTTTCTGATGCTCTTGTAGATAACCTCGTTATTTTCGGGAAGAACTACGAGAACCTTCTTACCTGCTTTAATAGCAGCAAGCATTTCTGCCATTGCTTTTGTTTTGATTGCATCAAGCTTGATGGAATCAAGAACGATCATTTCATCAGCAGCAACCTTTGAAGAAAGAGCAGACTTCATAGCGAGTCTTCTAACCTTCTTGTTGATGGAGATGCCGTATGTGCGAGGCTTGGGACCGAGAGCGATACCACCGTGATACCACTGAGGAGCTCTTGTTGAACCCTGTCTTGCACGACCTGTTCCTTTCTGACGCCACGGTTTTTTACCGCCGCCGCTAACTTCGGAACGAGTTTTTGTGGACTGAGTGCCCTGACGCTGATTTGCTAAGTAACCAACTACAACAAGGTGCATAGCGGACATATTGGGCTCAATAGCGAAGATAGAATCGTTAAGCTCGATGCTGCCTGCTTTTTTACCTGCCATATCAAGTACTGATAATTTACTCATCTGTTACACTCCTTCCTTAAGCTTTCTTTACACTGTCAGCGATAACAACGATGCCACCTTTAGGACCGGGAACGGAGCCTTTGATAGCAATAAGGTTGTTTTCAACATCAACCTTAACTACGCTGAGGTTTTGAACAGTTACACGCTCTGAACCGAGGTGACCTGCCATCTTTTTGCCTTTGAAAATACGAGCGGGGTCAATAACACCTAAAGAACCGCCGTGTCTTGCAACAGGACCTGTACCATGAGACTCTCTGAGTCTGCCGAAGTTCCAGCGCTTGATAACACCAGCTGTACCTTTACCTTTGCTCTTGCCTACAACGTCAACATACTCACCTGCAGCAAAAATATCTGCTTTGAGAATATCGCCAACGTTTACAGCGGAAGTATCAGCGAGTCTGAACTCTTTGAGTACCTTCTTGGGAGCAACGTCCGCTTTCTTGAAGTGACCACCCATAGGCTTTGTCACTTTGTTGGCTTTAACGTCACCGTAGCCAACCTGAACAGCTTCATAGCCGTCGTTTTCAGTTGTCTTCTTCTGAACAACTACGCAAGGACCAGCTTCGATTACTGTTACGGGAATCATTTTTCCGTTTTCATCGAAAATCTGAGTCATGCCGATCTTTTTTCCGATAAGACCTTTTTTCATTTTGTTTTCCTCCTTCAGATTATTGGTTGAGTTTCCTCAACATGACCTGCGACCTATATATAATAGGTATATTCAAAATCAAGCTTTATATCGGATTAAAGCTTAATCTCAAAATCAACGCCAGCGGGGAGCTCAAGACCTGTGAGAGCCTCAACAGTTTTGTTTGAGGGTCTGAGAATGTCAATGAGTCTCTTGTGTGTGTGCTGTTCGAACTGCTCACGAGAATCTTTATACTTGTGAACTGCGCGAAGCACTGTGATAACCTCTTTTTCTGTGGGGAGCGGAATAGGGCCGGAAACCTGAGCGCCTGTACGCTTTGCTGTTTCAACAATCTTTTCTGCTGCCTTGTCAACGAGATTGTGGTCGTAACCTTTGAGTCTGATTCTGATTTTTTCCTTAACTGCCATTTTTAACGCCTCCTAAAATTATTGGCGGGCTGCGCAAGTTTCAACAACTCACCCGGGCTTATCGCCCTCTCCGTTTAAAAACCGGAATGGACATTCCGGGATGAACTCACGCTCCGATACAGACTTGTAGCCACAGTTAAGAACGGCAAACAAGCTTGTATTCGGTATTTAATCGCCCGGTTTAAAATCGGACATACTCGGCGGAAATTCCCTGCCTCAGTGGGCAGCCACCTCCCGCGTCATCGCATATCTGCTCGCGTCAGGGCATAAAAAGATAGGGACACGCCCTTCGCGCGCCCTATCATAATATCACAACTATTTCAATAATGCAAGAGTTTTTTGGTATTTTTTTAAGAAATTTTCAAAGTTTTTTTGTCACTATATTACAAGTGATTTTTGCTAAAAAACAAGCTTATTTTTCTACACCTGTGAAATACTCGGGATATTGTGGCATAACAATTGTTTTAATCATATTAAAGCAAAGTGTTCCTTCTGCATAAGATACGCCGATATTCCCTGTTGTTTTACCTGTTGCAACTGCAATGTTTTTATTTTTATCAATCTGATAAACCTTCTTAAGAGTATCAGGGCTTTTTATAACGTTACCCTCATTATCTCTTCTACCATCGAATTCAAGAACAAAATTATTTCCTGTATCAGGCTCGGAATAAATTGCAACAAGGAGTTCCTTATCAACATCAAATTTTTCCGATACAAGCTTGATGTATTTATTGTTGTGGTGGTCAGAAAGAACATTATCACCATTCTTAGTTAAATTTTCGTATTCTGCAACCGGGTCATATTCATCGGATTTTTTTGTAGTAGCCGGAGTAGTTACTACATCCCCCGCATCAATATTGGAATTTGAGGTTTGAGAAACAACATTTTCTGAAGCCATAGCATCAACTGTAGAATTAACTGCAGTATCGCCTTCAGTACTATCTACAGTTTCATCCCAATTAATAAGAGTACTTTTCTCTTCGTTATTATTTGTAACTCCTGCAAGAGTATAGCGGGTGGTATCATCTTTAAATTCAACACCACCCTTTTCTTTTATCATATCCGCCAAAACAACAGTTAATGCAACAACCCCGATAATGATAACCACAGCAAGAGTGATAACCGCTGCCATACCTTTTTTATTTGCTTTTTTTTCCATAACAGACCTCGCCTGCGCATAAATAATATAATAGTATATACAATTATACAAGTTTCTGTATACAAATGCAATAGATTAATGCAAAAAAGAAAGTGCGGAAAACCGCACTTCCTCTGTGAAAACTATTGCAATAATTCACACTAATCTTAGTGTAGGGAAAAGCTTATGCTATTGTTTCTTCAACTGAGGGTGTGAAGCTAGCAAATGCCTGAAGCACCATACCGATGATGGGGAAATCAGCAAGAGCTGCTAAAGAACCGCCGTACTCTGTAACGACATTACCTTCTGCATCAGTTGTCTCAGTAATTGAGAAGAGTGAACCGATACCATCAGCAATTTCACCTGTATCAAGACCATAGTTAGCGAGAAGCTGCCAAATAGAATCTAACATTGATTTTGCCTCCTTTCATCCTATTGTTGTTATCATAGTACCATACATAGACAAATTTATTTTTCTTTTTTAGAAAATTAGGTTTTTTTTTTATATTTCGGCAAAATAACCCAATCTGTTAACCTTAATTTGTTCATCGTTAATTATTTTAAGAGGATTCAAAAGAAGAGCTCTCCTCATAACCTCTTCATTTATAACATCGGGATAATTTTCAAAACAGAATTCCATATCAGTATTTCTTATTCTCATATCATGAGCATCCGAACCCACAAAATCCGCAAAGCCATAATTAATCATTCTGACAGCAAAATCCCGAACCTCATCACCGAACATTCCTGCAGCAGAGCCACTGTTAATTTGGAAAAGATTCCCCTTTTCAGAAAGTTTATCTATGGCTGAATAATCATTCAAAAAAAACTCATATCTTTCAGGATGAGCAATAACAGGAACAATACCAAAAGCTTTCAGGTAATCACACCAGGAATTAACATCCTCATATGTAGGTTTAAAGAAATCAAATTCAATAAGAGCGTATCTTGAACCACATAGGGTATAGGGTTTAAAATATTTTATATCAAAGATATCATCATCACAAAGAATTTCAAAGCCTTTTTTGATATCAAGCGGAATCTCCTCTTCTTCAAGAATTTCTAAAAGTCTCTCAAATTTATATTCTCTTTTATCATATAAATATTCTGCATTTTCCCAATACATTAAATGAGGAGTCAGAAAAAGGGTGCCTGTGCCGGAATCTGCAGCAATGTCACACAATTCAACACTGGTCTGCAAATCCTGAGCACCATCATCCATCCCCCACAACACATGGGAATGTATATCAAAATAATTATTCAACCGTTTCGCCCTCCGAAGAAATTCCCTCGCAGACTTTTTCCTGCACAACTAAATGCCTGTTCCCTATTACGCCCTCATCATACATTAATTTAAGAATGATAACAGTCAATGGTAAAATAATAATACCAAAGGCTCCAAAAAGCCTTGCACCAATGAACATAGCGGCAATAGTAACAATTGCCGGAAGACCAACTTGATTTGCCACGAGCTTAGGCTCAACAATTTGCCTTAAAACAGTTATAACCCCATAGAGAACAACAAGTCCGATACCGAGTCCGACATTTCCCGTAACAAAACTATATACTGCCCAAGGGAGTAAAACAGTACCTGTACCAAGAACAGGTATAATGTCTACAATACAGGTAACAAAAGCAATAATTGCAATATAACCGCCCTTGTAAACACCTATAAGTTTCATAAAAGAGAGACCTATAAACATTTCTGTAAATGTTATAAGCATAATAGTTGCATATGCTTTAAAAAGCTTTGCAACACCTTTGGTTATGGTGCGTTTTGTATTAATAAGCTTTTCACGATTTTCAGTCCTCAGAAAACCTAAAACCATTTTTTTAATCAGTTCATAGTCCGATGTCATAAACACACATGAAACAACAGTAACAAGAAGAGTCAAAAACAATGATGGAATTCCTTTTACCACATGCCATGCACCACTTATGGGCGCAGATAATACACCCATATCTATACCCAGACTTTCGGTACCTATTTTATCAAAAAAATCTGCAACATAGCTACCCAAGGTATCAGAAACTCCCACCGGAAGCCTTGAAAGCAAATCCATAGAAAACTTTTCCGCTTCTTCAATCAAATCAGATACAGAGGAAATGTTACTGAACATATATGTGAAAAACTCTTTTAACTCACTTCCTAAAACAAAAAGAAGTGCCGCAACAGTGCCCACAATTATAACAACTATAAGAAGCACCAAAATAATTGAAACCGCGCTATGAGCCTTGATATGAAGCTTTTCAGTAATAGCCTTAATCGGTTTCTGAAGAAAAACAGAAAGCGCCGTAGCAAAAACGAATGGGAAAATATATCCAAAGGCATAGTTAATGACAAAGTAATATAAGCCCACAAAAATAGCTACATAAATAAAGTTAATGATAAAAGCCTTGCGTTTTTGAATAACAGCATCCATAACAAGCCCTCCCATACTGTGTGATTGTTTTTATTTTAAACTATTAAGAATAATAATACAATAAAAAGATTACTATTTTTATATTTTTTTAATATTTTTTATATTTTTTCAATTTTGCTCTTTATTATCTCGGAATATTATGCTAAAATGTATTGGTATATATTCTATTTTACATAAATCACGGAGGTATCCGAATGCAAATTGCAATTATGGGATTCGGCACAATCGGTTCAGGTGTTGCAGAACTGTTGCTAAAAAACCAAAAAAGTATTGTGGCTAAAAGCGGACAAGCATCTCTTGAGGTTAAGCATATCCTTGATATAAGGGATTTTAGTGGTCACGAACTTGAAAAATATTTCACAAAAGATTTCAATGATATCCTTAATGACCCTTCTGTCAGCATAGTTGTTGAATGTATGGGCGGTACAGAACCCGCTTACGAATATGTTTCAAAAAGTCTTATGGCAGGAAAAAGTGTTGTTTCATCCAATAAGGAGCTTGTTGCCGCAAAGGGCTACGAGCTTCTTGAAATAGCAAAGGAAAACAATGTCAATTTCCTTTTTGAAGCAAGTGTTGGTGGCGGTATCCCCATTATCAGACCTATCAGCCAATGCCTTGCTGCAAATGAAATAGGTGAAATAGCAGGTATTCTCAATGGTACAACAAACTTCATTTTAACAAAAATGATTGTTGATGGTATGGCGTTTGAGGACGCTCTCAAATTAGCTCAGGATAACGGCTATGCAGAACGCGACCCTTCCGCAGATATACTCGGTCACGATGCTGCGAGAAAAATCTGTATTCTCGCTTCACTTTGCTTTGGCAAACACGTATATCCCGATTTTGTTGAAACAGAAGGCATAACAAACATAACTCCCGAAGATGTTGAATATGCTAAAAACTGGGGTGGTGTTATCAAGCTTATCGGCCGTGCACAAAAGCTTGACGAAAACAGTATAAGTGCAACTGTTGGTCCCTGTCTTATTCAGAACCATAGTCAGTTGGCGTCTGTTGACGATGTTTTCAATGCAATCCTTGTTCGTGGTGATGCTATTGGTGATGTTGTTTTTTACGGTAAAGGCGCAGGTAAATTACCCACAGCAAGTGCTGTTGTTGCAGATGTTATCGACTGCGCAAAGCACACCGCTAAAAGAAAAGCATTTGGTTGGGGTCCCACAGAAGAGAATTATGTTATTGACCCTGTTCTTCAGAGCACGGCGCTTTATGTAAGGGCAGAAACCGAAGACTACATAACAGCATTCAATGAAATCAATAAAACCTTCGATTCCCCTCTTATTCTCCACAGAGATAACGCAGAGAAAAATGAAATTGCTTTTGTAACTCCCGTAATCAGAGAAAAAGAAGCCCGCAATGCTATCGCTAAACTCCCCATTGACGTTAAGTCAATTCTTCGTGTTCTTGATTATTAATTAGAATCTTTTGATTGGAGGTACATTTATGGCTTTTTGTCCTAAATGCGGAAGGCATCTTAACATTTGGCATGTAAAAGCCGAATGTCCCACTTGCGGTGTTAACATTCCCAATTTTGATTGGGAGGGACGCCTTAACGAAGATGCTGAAAAAGCTGCACTTGCCTGGTCAAAATTCAATAGATTTACAAGAAACTTCAAAAGCGCATTATTCGGAAGTAAAATGAGGATAATTCGATTTATTTTCACCTTTGTTCCGTTGATTGCTTTGATTTTACCTTTGGCAAATTACAGTATTAATTTACCCTTTGTTTATGCAGAGTCCGTCAATATGACCTTGGTGGATTTCACCTTAAACACTCTACTTTCTCTTAATTGGGGTTCTCTTGTAACCCTTATATCATCAGACTTTATAGGCGCACCTACAGGAATGCTGATGATTGCAATATTACTACTTTATCTTGCAGTTGTTTTCGGTGTTTTAAATTTCATTTTTGTACTTTTAAGAGCACCTAAGCTCAGAGCCGGGTTTAATATTACAATGTGTGTTCTTTCAACTCTATGCTTTGCTTTGGCAGCAATTCTCTTTACACTATGTGTTTCATCAATCAGTAATACAACCGTTGGCTTTATTTCAGGCTCTGTGCAATACGGTATATTTGTTGGCATTGCACTTTTTACGCTAAATGTTGTACTCAACTCCATCATAAACAAGGGATTTAAAAAACAAAGATCAGAACAAAATTAAAAAATGGCTTTGGTTGCAAAACCAAAGCCATTTTTTTAATCCATAATTTTTTTGTTGAGTTTCTTTTCAATAACAGGAACTACCTTTGGGAAAAGAAGCTTTGCAAAAAGAAGATATGCAATCAATCCGCCAACAATACCAACTACTGCACCCGCAATAACATCTGTGGGATAGTGAACATGAACATAAATTCTTGAGAAACCGATAAGGAATGAAAGAATTAATGTGGGAATGCCAATTGCAAGGAATTTCTTGTTCTTCAGACAACCGAGGAGCATTGCAAACGCTGCACCGATTGAGGTTGATGTGTGACCTGAGGGGAATGACCAGCTGCTACTCTGCTTGATAAGGTTGGGCCAGATATATTCATATCCAGCATTAGTCCAAACCTCAGCATCGAGGTTATAGGGACGGGGTCTTTCAATAAGGTTCTTAAGTGCAACATTATTGATAAGAGATGCAACTGCAAGACCGCCAATGAGAAGAATACCGAGCTTTCTTGTTTTTCTTGGAATAACTAAAATTGCTGCAATGACCCACCAAACAATACCGGGTGTGTCACCAAGATGTGTTATAAATGTCATAATAACATCCAAAACGGGATTCATAATACTGTCAACAAACTGATAAATAGCAACGTCAACATTAACTATGAATTCATTTAAAAAGAATTCTGCCATAACTGCCTCCTGAATATTAAATAATATGGATTTATTTTACACTTTAGAAGAGGAAAAGTCAATAGTTCGCTGGCAGCTAATAATCAATTGCTATTACGCATTTAGGGTATTTATTGTTAAGAAAGGTGTAAGAGGGTGTTTTTGCGAACCGAAGGCGTATGAAGATACGTCGAGCGTGAGCAAAATCGCCCTATTACGCCTTTATTAGCAATAAAGAAAAAAAGAGAGTGACTTTCGCCACTCTCTCTGAATTGTGAAATTATTCAATAACTTCTGTAACTGCACCTGAACCAACTGTTCTACCACCTTCACGGATAGCGAAACGAAGACCTGTTTCGATAGCGATAGGAGTGATAAGTTCAACAGTCATTTCAACGTTGTCGCCAGGCATACACATTTCTGTGCCTTCGGGAAGGAAGATAGTACCTGTAACGTCAGTTGTTCTGAAGAAGAACTGAGGTCTGTAGTTGTTGAAGAAAGGTGTATGACGGCCGCCTTCATCTTTAGAAAGAACGTAAACCTGACCTTTGAATTTTGTGTGGGGTTTGATTGAACCGGGTTTGCAAAGAACCTGACCACGTTCAATACCTTTTCTGTCAACACCACGAAGAAGAGCACCGATGTTATCACCAGCAATAGCTTCGTCAACGATCTTGTGGAACATTTCAACACCTGTACAAACAGTCTTGCTGCTTTCTTCTTTAAGACCAACGATTTCGAGTTCGTCACCAACTTTAAGCTGACCACGTTCAACTCTACCTGTTGCAACAGTACCACGACCTGTGATTGTGAATACGTCTTCAACGGGCATAAGGAAGGGAAGGTCTGCCATACGGTCGGGAGTGGGGATATAGCTATCAACAGCATCCATAAGCTCGATGATGGGAGCATATACGGGATCGTTGATATCGTTTGAAGCTGAATCAAGAGCCTGGAAAGCAGAACCCTTGATGATGGGTGTATCGTCGCCGGGGAATTCGTAAGAATCAAGAGTTTCACGAACTTCCATTTCAACGAGCTCAAGGAGTTCGGGGTCGTCTACGAGGTCGCATTTGTTAAGGAATACAACGATGTAGGGAACGCCAACCTGACGAGCAAGAAGAAGGTGTTCTTTTGTCTGAGCCATAGGACCATCAGTAGCAGCGATAACAAGGATAGCACCGTCCATCTGTGCAGCACCTGTGATCATGTTTTTGATATAGTCAGCATGGCCGGGGCAGTCAACGTGAGCATAGTGACGAGCGTCTGTTTCGTACTCAACGTGAGCTGTGTTGATTGTGATACCACGTTCTCTTTCTTCGGGAGCCTTATCGATCATATCGTAAGCTTCGAACTGAGCCTGTCCCTTCATAGCGAGGTACTTTGTGATAGCAGCTGTTGTTGTTGTCTTACCATGGTCAACGTGACCAATTGTACCAATGTTTACATGGGGCTTGGTACGTTCAAATTTTGCTTTTGCCATTGGAATATTCCTCCTTAGAAATTTGTGTATTTAAATACACTACTATTGTATCAGAAAATCTGAATAATTTCAAGTAGTTTTTACTACTTTTATTAAAAAATTTAATTAAGCCTTTGCTCTCTTGCTGATAATGCCGTCTGCAATAGACTTGGGAACCTGAATATAGCTG
>JAFSDL010000022.1 GCA_017436285.1 Clostridia bacterium | reverse complement strand
GCTTATCTCAACTGAAAAAGGTGCAGATAATGTTACATTGAGGGATGCCACTGCAGAAAAAGGCACAAAATACTATTACAAGGTAAAAGCATATAAGAGCAAAACCTATAGTGCATATTCAAATACAAAGTCAATAACAGATAAATATTAATTAACAAGTCGGACAGTCACAAATTTATTTGAAATTTGTGACTGTCCGATAAACTTTTGTTGAATTTGTTTCCTGAATAAAGCAAAAGTATCGCGAAGCCTATCATCCCTGTTTGCCCTAAAGGCAAATAGGGAGGGGGACCGTTCTTAGTTGGGTAAATCATAACATTGTGTGAAATTCGGGTGTTGTGTTTTTAAACTGATACAGTTCGGGCGGAATGGTGGTGGGTAGTCACGCACCCTCTTTACATCGTTGATGAGGGGAGTATTGGTAGGGTCGGGTCTTGACCCGACCACAAGTTTTTGTAACGACTTATTTTGCGGAACGGTCAAGACCGTTCCCTACGGTTGCGCTCAACAACAAAGGGTAATCTTTACGGGGCTACCCACCACCGTTCCGATTAAACACAAAGCAAAAGTGAGTGTATTACACGAAATACACTCACTCTATATTTTCTCTTATTCAAGAACGGTCCCCCTCCCTATGCTTACGCACAGGGATGATAGGCTTCGCAATGTCTTTACTCCTTGCGAAGCTCTGGCATCTGGTATCTGGTATCTATTTGCTATTGGCTAACCGCCGGCGACTGGTAGCGTCTAAATATCCTTTTCTTTCAAAAACGCTTTTAGTGCCGAATAGCGCTTTGCTTTTTTGTCGTTAGAGGTCATATAGTATATTTGCTCTGCAGAGCCAACTGTTACAAGCATATCCTTTGCCCTTGTAACTGCGGTGTAGAGAAGGTTCCTGTATGCTAAATTGGGGACAAGGGAAATTGCAGGAAGAACAACTGCTTTGAACTCGCTGCCTTGACTTTTATGCACTGTAACCGCATAAGCAAGCTCAATTTCTGTTAAGCTTTCTGCAGGGATGGTGGCTTCTCTTCCGTCAAAATCCACTTCAATTGTTCCTGATTTGGCATCAATATTTTTCAGGATTCCGATATCACCGTTGAATATTCCGTGTCCCTTGTCATCCTTGCTTTCCCATTCAATATTATAATTGTTTTTCACCTGCATAATCTTGTCGCCTGTGCGGAAAACCTGACCTGCGATAGTAATTTCACCCTTTGCTTTATCAGGCGGGTTTAAGGCATTCTGCAAAAGTCTGTTAAGGTTTTGTGTTCCTGTTTCTCCTTTTTTGGATGGGCAGATAACCTGAATATCAGAAAAAGCATCCCATCCGTAAGCATTGGGAAGCCTTTCACTGCAAAGGCTGACAACCGTTTGTGCAGACAGATACGGATTAGGTCTTTCCAAATGGAAAAAATCCTTGCCGTCATTGGTTAAATCGGGCATTTCACCGTTAACAATTTTGTGGGCGTTGGTGATTATTTTGCTTTCCATTGCCTGACGGAAAACCTGAGTAAGACAAACAACAGGAAGCTTTTCTGAAAGAATCAAATCGTGAAGCACATTGCCTGAGCCCACAGGGGGTAATTGGTCAGAGTCGCCAACAAGTATAAGCCGACAACCGAGGGGCAACGCTTCAAGAAGATGGGCAAAAAGGTGAATATCAATCATTGAAAGCTCATCAAGAATAAGTGCGTTGCAATCAAGAGGGTTTTCAATGTTTCTGCGAAAATAGGGCTTGTCATCCTCATCCCATTCAACCTCTAAAAGTCGGTGAATGGTTTTTGCCTCCATACCCGTTACCTCGCTCATTCTTTTTGCAGCTCTACCTGTGGGGGCTGCAAGGGCAATGTCAAGGTTCTGATATTCAAAAATATTAATAATGCCCTTAATAGTGGTGGTTTTACCTGTACCCGGGCCACCTGTTAAAACAAGCAAGCCTTTTTTAGCGGCAGTGGCAATTGCTATTCTCTGTTGCTCTTCATATTTTATGTTGTTGATTTTTTCAATTGTGTCAATCCAGTCTGCAAGCCTTGGTGCGCCTTGTGGCGGGAAATTTGCAATTATATCAACTCTGTCGGCAATTTTCTTTTCTGCGGTATATGAAGAGGGAAGGAAAACAAATTCATTTCCATCTATCAGATGCATTTTTAATCGACCTGTATTTACAAGCTTGTCAATGGCAATATCAATTTCATCCTGAGTTACAGAAAGTAAATCCGAGCAGGGCTTTAAAAGCTTTTCTCTGGGGATGCAGGTGTGCCCTTGAGCGTTGGCGTTGTGCCTTACAACGTGGATAATTCCTTCACCAATTCTGTAATCGGGTAAGGGCTTCTGTGGGAGCTTTTCTTCAATCATTTCGGCTCTTTCAAAGGTGATGCCTATTCCTAAACCGCAAAGTATATATGGGTTTTCTTCAACCTTTGAAACTGCGTTGATACCAAGTTTTCTGAAAATTCTGATACATTCGGTAGGGGAGAAGCCATATTTTTCAAGACCTAACATAACAGCTCGCATAGCGTACTGCTTTTTGAATTCCTCGCCGATGCTTCGGGCTTGCTCTTGGGAAATACCTTTGATTGAAGCAAGCCTTTCGGGAGATGTATCAAGAATTTCAAGAGTCTGTTCACCGAATTTTTCCACAATGCTCATAGCCTTTTTAGGACCGATTCCGCGAATAACACCTGAAGCGAGGTATTTATAAATCTGCTCAGTTGTTTCGGGCATACAACGAGTAAAGGCAGTCACCTTGAATTGCCTGCCGAATGATTGATGTATTATAAAGCTTCCTGTAAGTGTAACAGTTTCACCTGCACTTACACCGGGCATAACTCCCACTGCAGTGAAATAATCATCATCCATTGAAACATCCATAACGGTAAAACCGTTAGTGTCATTCTGAAAGGTGATTTCCTCAACTGTGGCGGTTATTTTTTCTTCTTGAAAGTCCATTAATTACTCCAATTAGTATAAGGTAAAGGATTTTATTATACGCTAAAGCTAGAACTCTCCACCACGCCAAAGACAAGCTTCGGCGCGGTCCCCCTCTCTTCGCCAGAGAGGTAGGAGCTGCTCTTCTATTTTAACATATAGTATTATTTTTTAGAATATATTTTTTAAAATAATTGAAAAGAAAATGTAATTATGGTAATATGAAATTGTACATTTTTTCCAACGGAGGAATTAAAAATGAAGTATATTATAGACAAAATCAACCATTGTAGCTTTAAAACAATGGAATTGGGCAGATTGGCTCCCAGAGCTTATGCAATTCCCCATTCAAAGAAGAAGGATGCCAAAAAAGCAGACTATAAAGCAGAGCGCTATAACAGCGATATTGTAACTGTTCTTTCAGGTGAATGGGAGTTTAAATATTATAAGAAAAAATCAAAGCTTCCCGAAAGCATTGATACCAATAAGGTTAAATTTGACAAAATTAATGTTCCTTCCACATGGCAGAGAACAGGCTATGAGGAGCCTGCATACATTAACTGTCCTTATAGCTTTGACCCAAGGGCATTAGGTCTTCCCAAGGGCGAGGGCGTTAAGCCCCCTGAGCTTCCCGAGGATTTTTCCTGCGGTATATATCGAAAATTTATCAATATTGCAGATTTAAACAAAGAGTATATTCTCACCTTCTTAGGTGTTACCCCTTGCCTTGATTTATACATTAACGGTAAATTTGTGGGATATGGTGAGGCTGCTCACAACTCCTATGAATTTGATATTACCAAATTCCTCAATGAAGGCGACAACGAGGTTATTGTTGTTGTTTATAAATGGTGCACAGGCTCATACCTTGAGGCTCAGGATATGTTCAGAGAAAACGGAATTTTCCGTGATGTTCTTCTTTACGCTTATGAAAAAACCTATATCAATGATTTTCAGGCAATAGCAAAGAAAAAGGGCAAAAAATACAATCTTGAGCTTGAAACTGAAATTGCGGGTGCACTTGAAAATGCAACCATTAAGGCAGAGCTTTATGACGGCAAAAAGCTTCTTGCAGAAGAGATTGTTGAGGGTGCAGATAAAAATGCAATTACCTTTAAAGCTCTTGATGTTGAGGAGTGGAGTGCAGAAATTCCTCGCCTTTATGAGCTTTATATTACTCTTTACAAGGGCAAAAAAGAGGTTATGACAATCCGTCAGTACATCGGCTTTAAAAATATTGAAATTAAGGATGCAGTTTTCTATTTCAACGGTAAAAAGATTAAGCTCAAGGGTGTAAACCACCACGATACCCACGAAACCAAGGGCTATGCAATGAGCTTCGAGGACTTAATAAAAGATGTTGAGCTTATGAAGGAATTTAATGTGAACTGTGTTCGAACCTCTCACTATCCTCCCGACCCCTTCTTCCTTGAGCTTTGCGACCATTACGGTCTTTACTGCGTTGATGAAGCAGATATTGAAACTCACGGTATCTGGGATTTAGGCTGTGAGGGTGGCGAAATCAGTCATAAATTAAAATGGGCTCCTCGTTATATGGATAGAGTAAAGAGAATGTATTTCCGCGACCGTACCCATTGTTCAGTTGTTATGTGGAGCTTGGGTAATGAATCTCACGGTTATAAATGCCACGATAAATGCTATGAAATGCTCAAGGAATTAGGTACAGATATTCCTGTTCACTATGAGGGTGTTTCAAGAACAAAGCGCTATCATTATGATGTGTTCTCTGAAATGTATACTCATCAGGATGACCTCAAAAAAATCCGTGACAGAAAACGTGGCAAACAATATAACGAAGTTCCCTTCTATCTTTGCGAATATTGTCACGCTATGGGTGTTGGCCCCGGTGCATTAGAGGAATATATGCAGATTTTCTTCTCTGATGATATCTTTATGGGCGGTTGTATCTGGGAATGGGCTGACCATTCCGTGCTTCACAATGGTTCAGATAAATATAAATATCAGTACACCTACGGTGGTGACCACGGTGAGCTTCTTCACGACGGTTGCTTCTGTGTTGACGGTCTTTTCTACCCTGACCGCACACCTCACACAGGTGCTTATGAAATGAAAAATTGCTACAGACCCTTAAGAGTAAGAAGGCTTTCAGGCAATAAGCTTACTATTGTAAACACTAACCGCTTCCTTTCTTCCTCCAATATTGAGGTTTATTGGGAGCTTCAGGAAAATGGCGTAACTCTAAAATGCGGTAGCTTCTCAACAGATATTGCACCTGAAAAGGATGCGACATATAAGCTTGATTTACCCAAGGTTAATTATGACAAAAACACATATCTTAACCTTACATATCTTGACGGGGATTTTGAAATTGCAAGTGAGCAGTTAACACTTTCAGAAGCACCCTTTATTCAGCCATCGCTTGAAATGGGCAAGGTTTCAATTGCTTCCGATGGTGAAAAGCTTACTGTTAAATTTGAAAACGGTTCGATTGAATTCTCTGAGGAAACAGGTGAAATGGTTTCCTATAAAGCAAACGGAGTTCAGGTGCTTAATAAAGAGCCTGCATCTCACAGAGGCTTCCTGCTTAACCTTTCAAGAGCTTATGTAGATAACGACCGTTGGATTATTGAGGATTGGGAAAAGCATAACCTTGTTGACCCCAAAATCGTTCTTGAGGATATGAGCGCAGAGGTTAAATCAGGTGTGGCATCTGTGAGCCAGTATATTACTGTTCACGGTAAAGAGGATATTCTCTTCAATGCAAATATTCTTTACATTATCGGTGCAAATGGTGTTGTTGATATTGAGGTTGCAATGGCTCCCGATAAAGATAGTAAAGAGAATTTCTATGATATTGCTGCTCTCGGTCTTACCTTTGAGGCAGATAAAAAATTCAATGAAATTGAATACTTCGGCAGAGGCGAAAAGGAAAATTACAATGACTTTAATGCACACGCACCTATCGGTCTTTATACTGCAAGGGTAGCAGATGAGCACGAGCCATATATTCGTCCTCAGGATAATTCAAACCACTCAGATGTTTCATATCTTAAATTAAAGAATGAAAAGGGTGAGGAAATCCTCATTTACTCTGACAAGAGATTTGATTTCAATGTTCATAACTATACTCAGACCCTTCTTCAGAAGGCAGACCACAGAGAAGATATTTTTGACCAGAAAACAACCTTTGTAACCCTTAACGGATTCACAAAGGGTACGGGTACAGGTAGCTGTGGTCCTGCAACTCTTCCCGAGTACAGCATTGATGCTTCTAAGGAGCTTGCATTCAACTTTGTAATAGCCCCTCAAAAGAAAGATAAATAAGGTGTATTATGCAGAAAAGATACGAAAAAATTGATTTTTCTGATAAATTATTTAAAAATATCATCTCTCTTCGCCGTCAGGTTTTCTGCGGTGAAGAGGGTGAAAAGCCGATATTTGTTAAAGATAACCGTGATGAAAAGGGATACCACATTGTTTGTGCAATAGGTGATGACCTTTTAGGATGCGGTAGCCTTTATGATAACGGTAACGGTGAATTTGAAATTTCCAAAATTGCAGTAAGCAAGGATTACAGAAAATTCAGAATAGGCAGTAATATTTTAAAGGAGCTTAAGGCACTTGCTATCGGAAAAGGTGCAAAAAGTATTATTGCTGAAAGCAGAGCAGAGGTTGTTGATTTCTTCACCAAAAATGGATTCCCGTATGAAAATATTGCATTTGAAAAAGACGGTAAAAGATATATAAAATATAATCTCAGCCTTGTTTTTGAGGGTGCGGATTGGGTTGAGTTTCCTGATACGGAAGCAGTTGTTGTCCGTTGCGATTTTGATTTAGATAAGAAAATCCCTGCAGAGCTTTTTGTTACAGGTCTTGGCTACTGTAATATTTATATCAACGGAAAAAGCATTACCGATAAGGTGCTTTCACCTGCCTGGACTAACTTTGAATTTATGGATACTGCAAGTATGGCTTACCCCATATTTGACAGAATGACATACAGAATTCTTTATGAAAGAATTGATGTTTCAAGGTTTTTAAAAAAGGGCAAAAACACAATTGTTTTCCATATTGGTGGCGGTTGGTATGCTCAGCACGAATGCCCCAATGAAGGTGTTAAATGCTACGGTAACGGAAATCTCAAACTTTGCTTCAAACTTGCTCAAGGTGATAAGGTTATTGCAAAAAGTGATAGCAACCTAAAATATATTAAATCCTATGTTCAGAGAGCAAGCGTTTATTATGGTGAGGATCAGGATGCAAGAATAGGCTACTATGATTTTTCCGATACAGATTATTCAACTGAAAATTGGAACACTCCTGAAATTATCTCTGCTCCTGTTTCCGTTCTTAATGAAGCAGATTTCACTCCCGACAGAATTGTGAGAAAATTAAAGCCCAAATGCATTTATAGAAATGGCGACTATGCAATTTATGATGTAGGCGAAAATATTTCAGGTTATCCCGTTATAAGCTTTATTGAGGATGCTTATACAAGCGAAAGCTGTACCATCCGCTATGCAGAAGAGCTTGATGAGAATGGTGGTTTAGCCTTCCATTCTGCAGGTGGCGAATTCCGTATGCAGAAGGATACATTTATTTATGATAATAAGTGCAAGGAATATCATCCCCAATTCACCTGGCACGGCGCAAGATATTTTGATGTGCTTGGCAGGGTAGAGGTTAAGGAATACAGAGTTGTTCATACGGATTTGAAGCCTATCGTTAAATTCAAATCCTCAAACAAAACATTACAATGGATTTTTGATGCGTATATCAGAACTCAGAACAGTAATATTCACGGATGCATTCCCTCAGACTGCCCTCATAGAGAAAGACTCGGCTACACAGGTGATGGTCAGTTAACTGCAAACGTGGTTATGACCTGCTTTGATGCAGAAAGTATGTATCGCAAGTGGATTCGTGATATTGCAGACTGTCAGGATATTTTCAACGGACACGTTCAGCATACCGCACCATTCTATGGTGGTGGTGGCGGTCCCGGTGGTTGGGGTGGCGCAATGGTAATCGTGCCTTATGCATTCTACAAGCATTATGGTGATAAGAAGCTTCTTGAAGCATATTACCCCAATATGCTCAGTTATCTTGATTACCTTGAAGGTCACAGTGAAAAGGGCTTGGTAGTCCGCGAGGAAAAGGGGGGCTGGTGCTTAGGTGACTGGTGCTCACCCAAGGACAGAAACCTTATTCCTGAGCCCTTTGTAAACACTTATTTCTACCTTAAGACTCTTAAAATGACAATGGAAATTGCAGATGTTATCGGCAAGCCTAATAAAGAGTTAAAGGCTCGTTACGAAAAGGTTAAAAAGGCTTTTCTTGATAAATATTATGACAAGAAAACCTGCACCTTCTATAAGTCAACAGAAGCAGCAGATGCTTATGGTTATGATTTAGGCTTGGGTAACGAAAAAACTCTCAAAGCAATTGTTGATAAATACGAAAAGCTTGGCGAGTTTGATTCAGGTATTTTCGGCACAGATATTCTTATCAGAACCCTTTGCGAAAATGGTCATAAGGATTTAGCCTTCAAGCTTCTCACAAGCGAAAAGGAAAACACCTTCTACACAATGAAAAAGAATGGCGCAACAACCCTTTGGGAAAACTGGGATGGTGCACATTCCCACAGTCATCCGATGTTTGGTGCAGTTGTTGAATATATAGTTAAATACTTTAATGAGGCATAAGAATAACCCTCATCATTCAATTGAAGCTGAATGGTGAGGGTTATTTAATTTGTTAGTCTTCAAAAACCTTATCAAGTTTTTTGTTTGTGTTGTGGTGTTGAATTGTTTCGATAATGTTACCTATATTCATATCTCTGCGTGTTTTTGAAAGCGTTGCAAGAGTGGATTGTTGAATTTCATTACCTGTTTCAATAGCATCGTAGATTGCGGTAAAGCCTTGTCGCATATCATTTGTCATTGAATTAATTGCGTCCACAGTAACTTGTCCTGCTCTTTCTGTTGCAAGGCGTTGTCTGTCGCGGTCAAGAAGCTCGGTAGCATATCTTATATCGTGGTCAGAGGTGCTCATATCCTTATAAAGCCAATCAAGAATCCAGAGTTCTCTGTAAGTTGCTGAAACTAAACGGGTTTCGGTGTAAAGATTATCTAATGTTTCCTTGTTTAGTTTAAGGTCGTTAGTAATTATTTCAATTTTACGGGCTTGTTGATTTTTCCAAAGTGCTAAATCTGTGTTATATTGAGGAATAATTTTGTTATTATATTCCTCAATTTCTTCTTTGTTCAATTTTTCAAGTCGGTCTTTTTCTTTTAAATATTCTTCATAAGCTTCTTTGTTTTTTTCTTCGGCAATTCTTTCAGCTTCTGCTACAGCTTCAACATATTCCGGATTTTTAGCAAGCTCACCATTTAATTCGTTTTGTTTCTTTTTATATTCGCTGAATGTAAAAAGAAAAGCAACGGGTAATAAAAGAATCAAGAGACCGTTCAATATAATTATTAAAAGTATCAGCTTGGTTTTAGTTAGGTTTTTTTCTTGCAAAAAGTCCTTTATAAAATCGGTATAAGTATAACTTGTTTTAGGTTTGGGGGGATAAATCGGTTGTATAGTGAGCGGTGGGTCTATTTCCCACATAGCAGGTTCAGCAGGTTTTTGAGGTAAGGGCATTGATTGGAGTCTTGTTATTTCATCTTCTTCTGTTAGTATTGCAGCAGTAAGGTTACGGGCACATCTGAGAATTTCTGTTTCTTGCTCTTGTGTAAATTTATTCATAAAACTACCTCCAAGTAAATTTTTGAACAAACTATTTATATAAAACAGTCTATTTATAGCCTATATAGTATCATATATAGCCTATATTGTCAACGGTTTTTGTCTAAAATTAAGACATAACAATTAACCGGAGGAACCCAATGAATACTTATATTGCTGTAAAAAATCGTATTCTTCAGTTGTGCGAAGAAAAAAGAATGACAATAAATAAACTTGCTACAGAGTCTGCTGTGCCACCGTCTTCAATAAAAAATATTTTGTATGGAAAAAGTCAAAATCCGGGAATAGTGACATTGAAATTACTCTGTGATGGTTTAGGGGTGTCACTAACCGAGTTTTTTTCTGCACCCGAATTTGCATCACTTGAACAAGAAATCCAATAAAAAAGACTGTATCGCCAAATAAAAGGTGGTACAGTCAATTTTTATTATCGAATATTATTGTTTAAGATTGCAGCTCTTTTTACTGCCTCTGCGATTTCAAAAGCAACGCTTCTGTCAAGGGCAGAAGGAATTATGTTTTCTTCGTTAAGCTCATTTTCGGGAATGTGGTTTGCTAAAGCATAAGCAGCGGCAAGCTTCATTTCTTCGGTTATTGCTGTTGCTCCGCAATCAAGAGCACCTCTGAAAATACCGGGGAAAACGAGAACATTGTTAATCTGGTTGGGGAAATCTGAACGACCTGTTCCAACAACTCTCGCCCCTGCTTCCTTTGCTTTATCAGGCATAATTTCGGGGGTGGGATTAGCCATTGCAAAAACAATTGCATCGGTGTTCATTGCTTTAACCATTTCCTGAGAAAGAATATTGGGAGCAGAAACACCAACAAAAACATCTGCATTTTTAATTGCAACATCCAGACCGCCTGTAAGCTTTTCAGGATTTGTGATTTTTGCAAGCTTTTGTCTTTCCTCACCTAAAAGCTCATCGTTTTCATCAATAATGCCTCGTCTGTCAACAAGCACCATATTCTGTGCCCCTGCTGCAATGAGCATTTTAGAAATTGCAGTGCCTGCAGCACCAAGCCCGTTAACAACGATTTTTATATTTTTTATATCCTTCTTAACCACCTTAAGCGCATTGAGAACACCTGCTAAAACAACAACTGCGGTACCGTGCTGGTCATCGTGAAATATGGGTATGTCACAAATTCCTTTAAGCTTCTTTTCAATTTCAAAGCATCTCGGAGCGGCAATATCTTCAAGGTTAATTCCGCCGAAGCTACCTGAAAGAAGATAAATTGTTCTTACGATTTCATCAACATCCTTTGACTTAATGCAAAGGGGAAAGGCATCAACATCTGCAAATTTTTTAAAGAGAGCGCATTTGCCCTCCATAACAGGCATACCCGCCTCAGGACCGATATCACCAAGACCTAAAACTGCAGTTCCGTCTGTTACTACTGCCACAAGATTATTTCTTCTTGTAAGCTCAAAGGATTTATTGACATCATCTTTAATAACAAGACAAGCCTCGGCAACACCGGGGGTGTATGCCAAAGCCATATCTTCTCTTGTTTCAACGGGGCAACGAGCAATAACTTCAATTTTCCCGTTCCATTCATAATGCTTTTTTAATGAAGTATCTTTAATGTTCATAATTATAATTATTCTTTGTTTGCTTGCATTTTGAGATATGCGTTGATGAATCCGTCAAGGTCACCATCCATAACTGCATTGATATTACCGTTTTCAAAGCTTGTTCTGTGGTCCTTTGCAAGTGTGTAGGGCATAAATACGTATGAACGAATCTGGCTACCCCATGCAATTTCCTTCTGAACGCCCTTGATATCACTGATTTTGTCAAGGTGCTCGCGCTCTTTGATTTCAATAAGCTTGGATTTAAGCATACGCATAGCAACCTCGCGGTTCTGATGCTGGCTTCTTTCAACCTGACAGGAGCAAACAATACCTGTGGGAATATGAGTAAGACGAACTGCAGAGGAGGTTTTGTTAACCTTCTGACCGCCTGCACCTGATGAACGATAAACGTCCATTTTGATATCCTCGGGTGCAATTTCAACATCGATGCTATCATCAATTTCGGGCATAACCTCGAGAGAAGCAAAGGATGTGTGGCGTCTGCCTGATGCATCAAAGGGTGAAACACGAACAAGTCTGTGAATACCGCTTTCACTCTTCATATATCCGTAAGCGTTTTCGCCCTCAATAAGAATAACAGCAGATTTAAGACCTGCTTCGTCACCATCAAGATAGTCAAGTGTTGAAACCTTGAAGCCGTGGCGCTCACCCCAACGGTTATACATACGGAAAAGCATCTGAGCCCAGTCCTGAGCCTCTGTTCCGCCTGCACCTGCGTGGAAGGTAAGAATAGCGTTGTTTTTATCATATTCACCTGTAAGAAGAGTTGAAAGAGTCATAGCATCAAGAGCTGTAACAAATCCGTCAACACCCTGGCGACATTCATCAAAAAGGCTTTCGTCCTCTTCCTCGTTTGCAAGCTCAATAAGAGTTAAGGTGTCATCAAAAACACCGCAAAGCTCATCATAAGCACCGATTTTGTTTTTGAGGCCTGCCATATGCTGAGTGATTTTCTGTGAACGGGCAATATCATCCCAGAAACCGTCCTTAGCACTTTCTGCTTCAAGCTCTGCTACCTCATCCTTCATTTTCTGAAGACCGAGAGCATCTGCAAGGTCCTTTAATTTGTCCTCATAAGAGAGGAGCTCAAGTCGTAATTCTTCAAACTGAAGCATATATATTTTCCTTTCAATAGTGGTTTATTTAATAAATATGTTTAGTTTTTGTATTAACGCATATTAACCACCTGATTACATAATTTTTCAAATAAATATTATAACTAAAATATCGCAATATGTAAAGAAAATATTTACATATTGCGATATTTATTTTTAATTATTTAATTTCAATTGTTTTATTATCAAAATCAACTGTAATTTCATAACCGAAATGCTTTAAAAGCATTTCAAGAGATTCGTTATCGATTATATGCTTTCCGTTTACTTTTCTGTGCTCGGTTTTAATATATTTATCGGAGCGGAAATTTATATATTTATCATCATTCCTTAAATGCATATTTGCAAATTCAGCACTATAATTATAAGTCTTTCCGTTTATTTCCAAAGATGCAGTAGCATTATTAATCCAGGTGAATTTACCTCCCAGTTTTTCAAAAATTGCTTCTAAAGGCAGGTCAACATAATTTTTTTCAGGATAGAATTTAATATAATTACCCTCGGTAATATCTTCACCCGATACAGTAAGCGTGATACCCTCTGTATTGATTTCTTCCGTATATTGATAAAATTCATCGGGGTGGCTTTCAAAAACTACAAGATTTGCTTCGGTGGTGCTTACTACCTTTTCTGTGTTCATTTGCGCCTGATGGGTTTCAAGAGTTGCACTTGTTTTTTCAATTGGTCGGGAATCTGTTTTAATAAGCTTTGTTCCTGCAAATAACCCTAAAGTCAGAACCAATGCACACATAGCAAAGGTTGAAGCTGCAAGCCTTCTGCTTCTTTTGGGTACAGGCTCAAAGTCTTTTACCCTTGCTTCAAGTCGGGTTTCAAGATAGGGAGTGGGCTTGATTTCATTTAAAGTGTTTTTAATATCATTTTTCTTCATAGTGGTAATCCTCCAATTCAATTTTTAAGATTTCTCTGGCGCGTTTGAGTCGCATTTTAACTGCTGATTTACTAATTTTCAGTATTTTTGCAATTTCATCCACAGAGTAATCATTGTAATAATAAAGAATTACGGTGGTTTTATATTTAGGTGGCAAGGAAAGAATATTTTTTATAATATCAATTTTCTCTTCTTGGTTTTCGCTGTATGTAGGAAGCTTCAGTTCATCAATAGGAATATTTTTTCTTGATGTGCTTTTAAGAAAATTAATGCATTTATTCTGCGTAATTCTTATAAGCCACGCCTTTTCGTGCTCCTTTGATTTGAATTCAGGGGAGTTATAAAGAAGCGCAATAAAAACCTCTTGCAAAATATCCTCTGTATCATCAGGATTCCCAAGATAAACAAAAGCAATTCTGTAAAGCATTTCA
This sequence comes from Clostridia bacterium, assembly GCA_017436285.1. Lineage (GTDB taxonomy): Bacteria > Bacillota > Clostridia > Oscillospirales > Acutalibacteraceae > DTU089. The sequence goes on along the minus strand of JAFSDL010000022.1, from coordinate 36,054 downwards.
CCGTATTCCTTGTATTTTGTTCGAAAGTCAATATCAGTACTCATATCGTTCTCCTTTCACTCTAAATACAATCGGGAAACACTTTTGGTCACAAAAATTATAGAACAAATTGCAAAAATAATGGTGAACTGCATATAAACAAAAATAATGCTGTCCGAAGACAACATTATTTTAAATCATCATTTGCAGGGTTTTCCAATAGCTTTCCTTTATCTGTAAATCTTGAACCGTGACAGGGGCAGTCCCAGGTGTGCTCTGCCTTGTTCCATTTTAAAGCGCAACCAAGATGAGGGCATCTTTTGGTTGTTGGTGTCAGAAGGTTTTTTATGCTTTCAAATCCGTTTACAAAGAGTTGCGGTTTTAGAATGCTTCTGGATGGGTCAAAGGCTTTGGCGTATGGGTTTTCTTTTTCTGTTATCAGGTCGCTTAAAATCATTGCGCTTACCATAGAATTAGTCATACCCCACTTGTTGAAGCCTGTTGCCACAAATAGATTTTTGGCATCCTTAAAATATGGTCCGATGTAGGGGATGTGGTCAAGAGTTTTGCAGTCCTGAGTTGCCCAGAAGGCAACCTCTTTGGCCTCGGGGTAATTTGCATTTGCGAATTTCCGAAGCTCTGCCCAATTACCACCATCCTTGCCGGTTTTGTGACCGCCACCGCCTAAAAGCAAAAGATTTCCGTAATTTCTGAAGGACATACCTTTTTCATATTCATCAACATACATTCCGTTAATCTGTGGTGCATTTTCCAAAGCAATAACGTAGGAGCGATGCTGATACATTTTCATAAAGAAAAGCCCGTGATTATTGATGATAGGGAAATGAGTAGCAATAACAGCCTTTTTAAAGGTTATTTTGCTTTTTTCTGTTATGGCAGAGGTTCCGTCAAGCTTTTTAACAAAGGTGTTTTCATAAATGTTTAAATCCTTTGCTATTGCATTTACGAATTTCAGAGGATTAAATTGAGCTTGATTTTTGAATTTAATTGCACCGATCTGATTAACAGGTATAGGAAGCTTATCCTGAAATTCTGCATTAAAGCCCATTTTCCATAAGGCTTTCAGCTCATCGTCAATTAAATTCATGCCATCAGTAGCATAAACGAAATTATCCTTTTTCTCAAAATCGCAGTCAATATTCCGGCATAGCTTTTCATATTCAAAAATTGCCTGTTGGTTGGCGTGAAGATATGCTTTTGCACTTTCAAAGCCATTGCTTTTGAGAATTTTACTGCAACAAAAGCCGTGTTGACTTGTGATTTTAGCAGTTGTGTTCCCCGTTACCCTTTGGCATATTCTGTCCTTTTCAACAACAATACAGTCAACGCCCTTTTCTCGTAATTTAAGGGCAGTAAGAATACCCGCAAGACCACCACCAATAACAAGAACATCGGTTTTAATATCTTTTTCAAGAGGTGGGAATGAGGGTAGCTCTGTTGTTTTTTGCCATATTGATTCCATATTAATTGTCCTGCAAATCTGCCGCAGTATTATCGTTTTCTAAATTATCTCTGCCAAGGTCAGTGCTGTTGACAGGACTTGCCTTTATTTTACCGGCTTTAGCTTTCCCCTGAATTTCAGGTACGGGTGGAACAGTGTTCCTTTCCCCTGTATGTGTCCTCTGAGGACGCTTCATTCCTTTTTTAGCCATTTATATTTCACCTCAGAAATAAGTTTTTCCAAATAAAAAGGAAATACACTCTCTGAAAATCAAGATTTTCAGAGAGTGTATAAAAATCAGATATATCGCAAATCCGAAGGATTTATATCGAGGTGGCAAAGCCACCCTTAATCCCATTCTAAACCGGTTACAGTATCAAGGTCAATGCCCTTTGTATCAGCAGTTTTCTTCGCCATAGTAATGAGGGCGGCAATAAATCCGGGAACAAGAAGGCAGATTGAAATAATGCCCATATATTGATTTCCTAAAATTGCCGCAAGGGGAAGGCTTATCATATATGAAAGACCAACACCCATACCAACGGGCAGGAATTCTGCAGCCATTGTTGAGGAACGCAGATTTGTTGGTGAGGATTCACCAATCATCATAATAAGAACATCATTTGTTGAATAGAAGCTACCAACAAAGCCACCGCAGAGAAGACCTACAATTGCAGGAGACCAGTTGTATTTTGCACCTAACCAGAAGCCCACAAAGCAAACAAGGCAATCAAAGGCGGTAACGAGTGCGGCAAGCTTTCTGCCCTTGGAGTCACAAATAAAGCCCATAATAACCTGAGCAAGAGAGCAACCGACAGGGAAAAGGAAAAGTGCAGTTGTAACAGGGCCAACGCTCACAAGGTCCATAACCTCTTCTGTGAAGGAGTTGTATAAGCTTTCCGCATAACCATAGGACATAATAACCTGATAGTTAATTGAACCGATAAAGCCGAAGTTTGCAAGGGTTGCGGTAATGAAAAGCCAACGGAGCTGCTTGTGCTTCATAGCAAATTTGAAAGCAGGAATAAGACCGCCTTGTGCATCGTTGGTTTTCTTTTCAAGCTTTTCCTGTAAAAGCTCTTCATCGGTTTTGCGAAGATGCTTAAGTCGAGAATCAATAAATGCGTCAGTTTCTCTTGCAAGCATAATAGCGATAAAGCTTGTTACAAGTCCCACAATAGCAGGAATCATATAAACATTTCGCCATTCGGAAGCCTCAGACATAAGAAGTCTTCTCAAAACGGGAACAAGCATAACGCTCATATTGGCAAAGAATTTAATTGTACTGTAAATTCTTGCTCTGTGCTTTGAGGGAGAGGATTCCATAATGTAAACCACGTGCATATCGTGAGGGATGAAGAACTGAACAAGAACCGCACCGATAAAATAAAGGAAAATATTATTTGAGAGGAAGATAACAAGCATTGCAAAGCTCATACCGAAGGTATTGATAATAAGGAATTTCTTTCTGCCCAAGCGGTCTGCAAAGGGTCTGTATAAAAGACCTATTGCCTGAAAGGGCACAACTAAAATTGAAAGAATATCAAGCAGTGCAACTGAGCTCTGACCGAATTTTGCAAATAAATCGTTTGCAATTTCGGTTTTCATCAATGTGCCTATCTGAGAAGCAATTTCATCAGTTGCATAAATGAGAGTGATAATGAAAACAAGGTATGCAAAATAATAATTTCTTTTAGGTCTCGCCTTTTCTTTTTCCCATTTTGCAATTTCTTTTTGCTTCTTCAATGCTTTTTTCTGGAGCTTTTCGGGAGTGAGTGTTTTGTTCACTGTTCTCATCCTTTCTTTAGTCTGATAACATTCCAACTGAAAGCCTTAAGCTCTGCTGTAAGAATTGAATTATCAATTTCGGGTAAGGGATTGTTATGAGGCTTAACAGATGTGTTATCAAAGGAATTGACCTCATTTTTCGCGTGACCATCCATTGAAATGAATTCAACGGGCTTGTAGCCATCAAAATCCAGAAGATTTACATCCAAAATAATATTTTCTTCAAGATTTTTATTGACACAGAAAATTGTCATTTCCTCATTTTCCTCGTTAAAGGTTGCAATTGATTCAATATAGGGAACATCTGTGAAATCCTTGCAATCATATTTTTCGCAGTCAATAAGAGGAAGGAGGGCAGAGCCTCTGCCGTAATTTGAAAGATGCATAAAGGGGAAGAAAATTGTTTGCCGGAATATTCCACCACCTGTTTGCGTGAAAATTGGAGCAATAACATTCACAAGCTGTGCAAGGCAGGCGATTTTAATTCTGTCACAATGGCGAAGAAGAGTTATAAGCATTGAGCCCACAAGAAGCGCATCCTCAAAATTATAAATATCTTCAAGAAGGGGAGGTGCAACACTCCATTTCTCAAAGGGGCGATTGTGAGAATGATACCACACATTCCATTCATCAAAGGAAAGGTTAATTTGCTTCTTTGAACGGCGCTTTGCCTTAAGATAATCGCAAATGCAGATAACAGTATGTATGAATTCCTCAAGCTCTAAGCTTTTTGCAAGAAAGCTTGGTGTATCATCTGCGTGATTTCCGTAGTATTGGTGAAGCGAAACATAGTCAACGCTGTCATAAGCAATATCAAGGCTATCAACCTCCCATTGCCCAAAGGTGGGATGGTATCTTCCTGAGGAACCGCAAAGAACGGTTTCAATGGTGGGGTCGGTCCATTTCATCATTTTCGAAGCTTCAAGAGCAACTCTGCCATATTCGGTGGCAGTTTTTGCACCCATCTGCCAGCCACCATCCATTTCGTTGCCAAGGCACCAGAGCTTAATATTATGAGGGTCCTTAACTCCGTGAGAAATTCTTAAATCAGACCAATATGAGCCTTTTTTATGGTTGCAGTATTCAACAATGTTTCTTGCTTCATCGGGTCCTCTTGTGCCGAGATTTACTGCCATCATACATTCAGCATTTGCCTTTTTGCACCAAGCAAGAAATTCGTTTGTGCCGAAAAGGTTGGGTTCAGTTGTGCCCCAAGCCAAATCAAGTTTTTTAGGGCGATTTTCAACAGGACCAACGCCATCCTCCCAATTGTAGCCTGAAACAAAGTTGCCACCGGGGTAACGGACAACGGGAACATTGAGCTTTTTAACTAAATCGATAACATCCTGACGGAATCCGTTTTCGTCAGCAGTAGGATGGTCCGGCTCATAAATACCGCCATAAACCGCTCTGCCTAAATGCTCAATAAAAGAACCGTAAATCCTTTTATCAATTTCGCCGATGCGAAATTCTTTTGCAAGGGTGATTTTTGCTTTCATAAGAACAAACTCCTTTTGCCTTGTAATAAATTAAATATATCATAATTAACAGTAATCAGCAAGTTATAGCAGAAATAAAAAGTTGAAAAAATGAATTTGCATATTTTGTGGTTCAGAATATAGAAATGCACCAATCAACTGTATCCTTGGGTATAGGCAAGCCTATACCTTACGGTTATTACTCTACCGGACAAAATTACTTAAAACAATACACCCGTAAGGCACTGGCTTGCCTGTGCCATAGAATGAAATAATTTATATTTGTGTTATAAACTTTTGCGCAGTTGATGCATAAACTCCAAAATAGAAAATATATCAATAAGCGTATAATAAAAAAACATCGCCTATGCGATGAAACAAATAATTAAAATAAAATTGAAATAACCCTCGACCGATGCTTTCTCGTCACATCCCCGTCGAGGGTTATTTCTGTTCTATTTTAATATCTAACATCTTTTTATTTACCTCTCTTTCATTGCTTAAGACCTCTGACCTCATCTTTTACGAACCCTATTTCCAAACACACTCTTTTTTATACGTATCTATATTAATTCTCGTAAGTGAGAAACCCTTTTGTTTGAAATAATTTTCATTATATGAAGCTTTCAGTCTTTCGGTTCTTTTCCTGTGAACTCTTTTTCCCCGAACCGTAGGTCTTTCACCGGAACATTGGAGTTTACCTTTCCTTTCTTTTAAATTTTAAGATTAGGTTTTTTATTTGTACATCGGAACCACACTTTCTATTGAAATCAGGTTTTTAGTTGTACATTGGACTCACCCTTTCTTTGTCTATATAATAGCACGGAAATCCAGGTTTTGCAATATGTAATTTTGTATAAAGTTCACAGTTTTTGTTTATTTAAAACAGAGAATTTGTCACTTTGAACAACAAAACTTTTGTTAAATTATTGACAAAGCAAATGATATATGATATACTGAATCTGTTGTTTGATTGAAAAAGCAGTTCCCGAGGGGCAAACCTCTCGGGAACTGCTTTTATTTATATGGTTTTATATTATTCCGTAAAAATGAACAATATTCATATCCTCAGGCATATAAAGTCCGTGACTGCCACAGCCACCGTCAATTTCGTGGCATCCGTGGTCGGGAGCAAAGCCAATAAGAGTTTTATGATTCTGCCAATTCTCTTTAACTGCATCAGCAAGTGTTTCAAATGCATTGATATTATGCTTTAAGGCGTTAATTGATTCCTCGCTTTCAGGACCGTAGCGATGCATTGTTCCGTCATAGTTTCCGTTGTAAACAGCGATAAAATCATATTTATCTTCCTTGATTAACTCAATCGCCTTTTCATTTGCTTCGTCAGGTGCTTCAACAATGAAATAATCCATTTCTCTTTCAAGAAAAATTTTTGACATACTGTCGTTACCTGTTGAAACAATGCAGGGCTTTTTTCCTGCTCTTATAAGTGCATCAAAAACCGAGTCAGTTTTAATAACGGGCTTTGTGTATGACTGAATTCCGTGCACATCAGGTGTTGCACCGGTGTACATTGTTCCGAAGCAAACAGGGGTAACAGAGGGCATTACACTTTGTAAAGGGAGAGTAACACTTGTGTTGAGCATAACGGGAGTAAAAAGGGGAGCATATTTTTCAAAAATCCAGAGCGCAACTGCATCGGGGTTATACATTAAAACCCTGTCAACACCCTTGCCCTCGCAAAGCTTAACAAGAGCTTCCAAAGGCTCGTTTGCCTCGTTTGGCTTTTCAACATTTAAGGCATTGCAAAGAGAGGCAGCAACATTTGTTAATTTAAGCTCACAAAATACATCTTGCATAAAATCACCATATTTAAATCAAATTGTTTATTTTAAAATATTTTTGTTTGAACTTTTCTTCATCCTGCAATAGCAGATTTATTTCATTTCTGAAATTCTCGTATTCCTCGTCCTTAACATAATGCTTTGCATAACCACCCTTGCCGTATTTCTGCTGTGTGTGGTCATAGGCTCTTTTGAGCATATCTTCCTCTGTGCAGTCAGGAAAATGCTTTAAGGTGTAGGCGTGAGTACGGCGAAGAAAATCATCAATGTATGTTGAACGGTCGGCAGATGAAATGATTTTACCATAGGCACTTCGTGGTTCGGAGTTTGCAGAAGCTCTGTGGTCTTCAATGGCTTCCTTTATAATAATTCGTTCTTCTTCCGTGAAAAACTCTTTCATTTTTTTATCATCACAAAAAATCTCTGCAGAAAGCTTTTCGTGATTTTTCTTATCAATATGGTGAGCAATATCGTGAAAGGTCGCAATAGTATAAAGTATATTGCAATCAATATTCGGAAATTGCTCTGCAAATTTAAAACACCTTCTGAGAACATAATTAATATGCTCAAGGGAGTGACCGCTGTCATTTTTTTCGTATTGCGGAAGAATTTCCGCTTTTATGTAATTTTCTAAATCTTTATTTATAGACATTTAATCATCCTAAGAAAATGCAGTCCATATCTTTTATATGAGAATAGGACTGCATTGTTTTCGTTACGGCTGAACAGGTATCGGCACGTGCTCTGTGTTAGAGAGAATATCAATAAAGTTATTGTATTCATAATAATAAGGTGTCATACGGATGTGCTTGCAGAAGCCGTGCATTGGTGCATAGAGCTGACCTTGCTCAAGTCTTAAACAAGGTGCTTCCATTTCATATTCACCTGCATCAGTAATGACTTTAGTCGAGTTTTCTGTAAACTCTGCAGTTCTGCCGTAAACACCTATTTTGATTTTGCCCTGTGTTCTTTCCACATCGCCACCAATAAAGCTGATAATCTGACCGATAGGAATGTACCAATTGCCGTCAACATTCTGGGGAAGGGTTTCTCTTACGCAAAGTCCTAAATCATAGCCTTTGAATTTAAGGCGGGTCTGATTGTAAACGGGTGCAGGGTCAACGGGTGTTATAAGGTCTTTATCCTTATCAATTGTAGCAATATCAATGATTCTGTCATCCTCAACATAGGCTGTGAGAGTGCATTTGTCACCATCAATATCAACAATTGTGAACATTGAAAGCTCTTCCTCGTGGCAATAGGTTTTTGCATTCCATACCTTTGGAACAACTCTTGTTCCGGGAGGATTTCTGTGGCTTGAGCCTAAATTATAGTGAACAGTACCCTCGGATGGTTTGGTGAAAAGACCCTCTTTTCTTCTTGGGTATGAACGGGCAAAGGAATGCTCGTGACCTGAAAATACAATATCATATTTATCCATACCATCACGGAGAGATGGGTATGAGTCATCAATTTCAATTCCGGGACCTGCAAAGCAGATTGGGAAATGGTGAACAGCAAATTTCCATTTTTTATCTGTTTTTTCTGCCTGTTCAATAAGCCACTCGTTCATTTCCTCGTAACCGCTTGTGCCGATAATTGAAAAATGAACATTACCATAATCAAAGGCGTGGTTTGCGATGGGTCTTTCAGTGGGCCCATTATGCTCGTAGCTGCCCCAGAGCTGATTTGTAAAGTATTCGGCATATTCGGAATAATATTTATCTTCCTTTGTAAAATAACTGCTGAAGCCCATATCGTCGTGGTTACCCATACAGAACATTACAGGCATACTCTCGCTGATACCCTTGAAGCCCTCAAGCATACCTGTCCATTGAATATCTGTCTGACCGCAGTTAGTGTTATCACCTGCAGTGAGAATGAAATCACATTCAGGATGCTCTGAAAGGAATTTTTTTACACTTTCTCTGAGAATAGTATAATCTGCAGGGGGGAATGCATCGCCACCCTGGATATCGGAAAGGCATAAAAATGAGAATTTTTCTGCATTTTCTTTAGCGGTTTTAAAGGTGTAGGTCTCACTTCTGTATGTATCGTTACCGCAGGTGTATTCATATTTTGTATCAGGCTTAAGCCCCGTCATATCTGCAAAAAAGAAATGGCTTTCATCCATATCTGTTGTGAAGGGGTGCTTGAGAGCATCTGCCCTCATCCATTCTTCTGTGCCCTTTTCTCTGTAAAGAGCAAAGCCAGCTTCAATTGTTGTATCTGTTCTCCAACGAACAGTCATTGAACTGGAAGCATCACCTTTAATAGAGAGCATAATCTGGTCGGGCTGAGGCTGTGAGCCTCGTATATTTTTCCATTCTGCTTTTGTTATCACAAAAACACCAACTTTCAATTTGAATTATTTATATTTTAACAGTTTTAGAATAAATTGCAATGGATTTAGTGATTTTATTGAGTTGATATAACAAAAAAATAATGCTATAATTTGATTATCAAAATAACAGGAGAAAAGCAATGAAATTTATATCTTGGAATGTTAATGGCTTCAGAGCTTGTCTGGGAAAAGGCTTTGAAGAATTTTTCAAAGAAACGGATGCAGATTTTTTCTGCATTCAGGAAACTAAAATGCAACCGGGTCAGGCAGAATTCCTCACACCTGACTATCATCAATATTGGTATAGTGCAGAAAAAAAGGGCTATTCCGGTACTGCAATTTTTGCAAAAAAAGAGCCTTTAAGCGTCAGCTATGGTCTTGGTATTGAAGAGCACGACCACGAGGGCAGAGCAATAACCCTTGAATATGAGGATTTTTATCTTCTTTGTGTTTATACTCCCAATGCTCAAAGAGAGCTCGCAAGGCTTTCCTACAGAATGGAGTGGGAGGATGCTTTAAGAGAATATATGAAGGCTCTTGACAGCAAAAAGCCTGTGGTTTATTGCGGTGACCTTAATGTTGCTCACGAAGAAATTGACCTTAAGAATCCCAAAACCAACCATTTCAGTGCAGGCTTTTCAGATGAGGAGAGAGGCAAATTCACAGAGCTTCTTGAAGCAGGGTTTACAGATACATTCAGAAAGCTTTATCCTGATAAGGTGCAATATTCCTGGTGGAGCTATATGTATGGCGCAAGGGCAAAGAACGTTGGTTGGCGTATAGACTATTTTGTTGTTTCAAATAGAATTGTAGATAAAGTGAAGGATAGCTTCATACTTAATGAAATTATGGGTAGTGACCACTGTCCCGTAGGAATTGAAATTGATATATAAAATAAAATTTCCCGAAATGAAACACTTTCGGGATTAATTTTATAAAAAACAAAAAAATTAAAAATAAATGTGACTTTTTTAGCTTTTTATACGTTTACATAGTAAGGGAGGGAAAAGTTTGAGCTTGTCCCAAGTCGGGAAATCTGATTTTGAGATAATGTACGATAAATATTCGGGTCTTTTATATAGACTTGCTCTTTCTCATTTACAAAGCGCTCACGATGCCGAGGATGCAGTTCATGATGTTTTTGCGAAATACATTTCAACGCCTCATAGGTTTAAGGATAACGTACACGAAGAGGCGTGGTTTGTTAAGGTTACGGTTAATCACTGTCGCGATATATTGAGAAAGAAAAAGCATCGTAATCATTTATCTCTTGATGAGATTCATCATCTGAAAACTGAGGAAGAAACCGAAAACAGCGGTGTTCTTGAGGTTTTAGGAAAGCTTTCAGAAAGATATAAGGCGGTTATAGTTCTTCACTATCTTGAGGGTTATTCCATTGATGAAATTTCATTTATGTTGGGTATTTCCGTTTCGGCAGTTAAAATGAGACTTTCCCGAGGCAGAGATTTGCTGAAAAATCTGATGGAAAGGGAGGATTGATCGTGTTTAACAAGGAAGATGTTGAAAAATATCAAAGCATTGCACCATCAGAAGATCTTAAAAAGCGTGTAATGGCAACCTATGAGCAAAAAATAGAACCTGAAAAGCATAGCTTAGTGTATAAACAGATTTCTTTGATTGCTGCTTGTTTGGTTCTTGTTATTGTTGGCGCGGTATTTGTCAGAACAGAGTCTGCTAAGGTTAGGCTTTATGCAAACGGTGAAAAAATTGCCGAGGAAGCTATTGTTTTAGATGAATATGGTATCGGTCTTGCCTCCGAAAGAAGCGTTTTAGATGAATTTGTGTTTATTAATCTTGAAACAATGGCTTTTTTAAAGTCGGAAATAAAGGTTTCCCAAGGGGAAATAAGCGTGTTTGATAAAAAAACAGGTGTAGCTCTTTCTTCGGGCGAGACTTGTTCTGTGAATGGTCAGGTATCAATTCAGTGGGTTGTTGAAAAGGAAAAAGTAAACAAGGCTGAAATTAAAATTTCAAATGCATTCAATGAAGATGTGTTTGAAATTGAATACAATGCCAAAACAGAAAAGAAAATCATAAAAAAGAAATAATCAAGAAGGAGTTTTAAAAATGAAAAAAAGAATTTTATGCGCAGTATTGGCAGTAGTAATGGTAGTAGCTTTTGCAGCTTGCGGTGCTAACACACCCAAAGAGGATGAAAACAAAGTAACAATTGAATCACCCGTTGCTCTTCTTGATGGCGTTTGGTCAACATTCCCTGAAGAAGAAAAATTCCCCGTTATGGGTGGCGATTTTGGTGCTCCTGTTGATGGCGCTGCAGGCGAATTCAATATTTCTGATGTTGAAAATGCAGTTGCAACTCTTCATATTACAGAAGATTCACTCAAGCTTGTTGATAAGGTTGCAACAATTACACATGCTATGAATGCAAATACATTCTCAGCAACTGCATACCACCTTGCAGATGCAGCTAATGTAACAACTCTTGTTGATTCTCTTAAGGATAGCATCAAGAGCACACAGTGGATGTGCGGTTTCCCCGACACTCTTATTATCTACACAGTTGCAGAGGAATATGTTGTTGCTGCATTTGGTAATGCAGAAGCAATTGAAAGCTTCAAAACAAAGCTTGCAACAGTTTATGGCGAAAGCGCAACTCTTAATGTTGAAGAATCTCTCGCATAAGTGATTTGAATTTTAAAATTTAGTACAAAGCAGAAAGAGGATTAATATGCTTTTTTCAAGTATTCCTTTTCTTTATTATTTTCTGCCAAGTGTACTGATACTCTATTTTATCGCACCTAAAAAGTTGAAAAACACGGTTCTTATGATTTCGAGCCTTGTTTTTTATGGTTGGGGCGAGCCTAAATATGTAGTTTTAATGATAGCCTCAATCATAATCGGGTATTTTTCCGGCATTCTGATTGAGGCTTTCTCTCAAAAAAAAGCGTCAAAGCTTTTCCTTGGAATATCAGTTGTGGCAAATTTAGGTTTTCTTGCCTATTTTAAATATGCTGATTTTTTTATTGAAAACTTTAATGCTGTTACGGGGTTGTCTGTACCTCTTTTGAGAATTGCTCTTCCTATTGGTATCAGTTTTTACACTTTTCAGATTTTAAGCTATACAATTGATGTTTACCGTAAGGATGCTAAGGCGCAGAAGAATATTATAAATCTTGCAGCCTATATCACAATGTTCCCCCAGCTTATCGCAGGCCCAATTGTAAGATATTCAGACATTGCAAAGCAATTAAAAGAAAGAACACATTCCTTTGAGAATTTTTCAAAGGGTATAAGAAGATTTGTTTTAGGTCTTGGTAAAAAAATTCTCATCGCCAATACCTTGGGTGAGCTTTGTGATATTTTCAAGGCATCTGATGATAAATCCGTTCTGTTCTATTGGCTTTATGCAGTTGCATTCGGGCTTCACGTATATTTTGACTTTTCGGGTTATTCCGATATGGCAATAGGCTTGGGCAGAATATTCGGGTTCAGATTTAACGAAAACTTTAATTACCCTTATATTTCAAAAAGTGCAACAGAATTCTGGAGAAGATGGCATATGTCCTTGGGTACTTGGTTCAGAGACTATGTTTATATTCCTTTAGGTGGTAACAGGGTTTCAAAGCCAAGATGGTTTTTTAATATTTTTGTTGTGTGGTTCCTTACAGGCTTCTGGCACGGTGCGGATTGGAACTTTATAATATGGGGCTTGTTTTTTGCAATTCTTCTTATTGCGGAAAAGGTATTCCTTTTAAAATATCTTGATAAATCAAAGGTTCTAAGCAGAATTTATACACTTGTTGCGGTGGGCATAAGCTTTGTTATTTTCAATGCCACAGATATGAAAGAAGCGTTTGCTTACATCGGTGGTATGTTTGGCGCAGGTGGAATTCCTCTCGCTTCAACAGAGTTTTTCTATTATTTAAAAAGTTTTGCAGTAACTCTTGTTATTGGCATAATCGGGGCAACACCAATTGTTAAAAGAAGTGTTGAAAATCTTTTTGGAAATAAGAAAATTTCAAAGTTTATATGGGTTTTAGAGCCAATAGGACTTGTTGTTCTTTTAGCGGTTATGACAGCTTATCTTGTGGACGGCTCGTTTAATCCGTTCTTGTATTTCAGATTTTAGGAGGTTTCTATGACAGAGAAAACTAAACATATAGTCATAACTTTTGTTATGGTTGCCTTCTTTCTGAGTGTTTCTGTTTTTGCCTGGCTGAAGCCTGAGGATGAATTTTCCTTAAGCGAACGCCGTAAGCTTTCGCAGTTTCCCGAATTAAGCTTTAAAACCGTAGTTTCGGGAGATTTTATGAGCAATTTTGAAAATTATACCCTTGACCAGTTTCCGTTGAGAGATAAATTCAGAACTCTTAAAGCGATGGTAAATCTTAATATTTTTAAGCAGAGCGCAAATAACGATATATATGTTGTTGATGGCTTTGCAAGTAAAATTGAATACCCTCTGAATGAAGCATCAGTTGAAAGAGCAGGGGATAGATTTCAATATGTTTATGAGAAATATCTCAAAAATTCAACCACAAAGAATTATCTTTCAATAATTCCCGATAAAAACTATTTTCTTGGCAGGGAAAACGGCTATCTTTCAATTGACTATGAGAAAATGATTTCTTTATTAAGAGAAAATACCGGTTTTCTCACATATATTGATATAACAAAAGAGCTGAAGCTTTCCGATTTTTATAAAACTGATACCCATTGGAGAGAAGAGGAGCTTATTGATGTTGCAGAGAAAATCGGAAATGAAATGGGTACGGATGTTAAGGCAGACTACCAAGAAAAAGCTCTTGATGTTGATTTTTACGGAGTTTATTATGGTCAATCTGCTTTACCTCTTGAGGCGGAAAAAATAAAGTATCTTACAAATGAGACTTTTAAAAAATGCCAAGTGTATGATTTTCAGAATGGGAAAGAGATTTCTGTTTATGATATGGAAAAAGCCAATGGCAAAGACCCTTATGAAATGTTTTTAGGTGGCCCGCTTTCCTTGGTTACCATTGAAAATGAAAATGCAAAAACTAATAAAGAACTGATAATTTTCAGGGATTCCTTCGGCAGTTCAATTGCACCACTTCTGGTTGAAGGATATAAAAAAATCACCCTTGTTGATATTCGATATATACACCCGAATTTATTGGAGAATTATATTGAATTCAATTCCCAGGATGTTTTGTTTTTATACAGCACATCGGTTCTCAATAACAGCGAAACAATAAAATAATTATAAAAAATTCCTTGAAAGTGTTTTCTGCTTTCAAGGATTTTTCTTTTTGTTGAATTATGATTTTTTATAATGTATAATGAAGCTATTAAACATCTGAGGTGTTCTTATGCTTACAAAATCAAAGCTTTCATCTGAGTGGATACTTAAATATTATAAAAGACTTGAAAACTGTGGAGTTGAAAACCACGGTCTTATTATAATGCAAAATGGAGAAACAATTTTTGAGGAATATAACTATCCTTATTCGAAGGATATGCCTCACACCTTGTTTTCCGTTACAAAGTCAATTGTTTCAACTGCGGCAGGCTTTGCAATTCAAGAAGGTCTTTTCTCCCTTGATGATAAAATAATTGATTTGTTTCCCGAATATGAATGTTGTAAAGGTGATGAATGGAAAAATCTTACTGTTCGTTCTGTTCTAACAATGAGCAGCAATAAAAAGTTTAGTTTCCTGCAGGATATGACAGGCAATTATATGGAAATGTTTATGAAAGCGCCATTCAGAAAGGAAAAAGGCTTTTTATACAGTAATAACGATGCTCATGTTGTGGCAGCTTTAGTACATAAGTTTTCAGGTCAGAATCTTATTGAATATTTAACACCACGACTTTTTGAACCTTTAGGAATTGATATTCCCAAGTGGGAAACCAATGAAATCGGCGAATGTATCGGTGGCACAGGCTGTTACCTTAAACTCCGTGATCTTGCAAAAATCTGCCAATGCTATGCAGATGGCGGTAAATATAATGGTGAGCAGATAATCCCTGAATTCTGGACAAAGGAAGCTACCAAAATACAAGTTGATTTCAATCGCAAGAATAAAGAGGCAGGTTACGGCTATCTTTTCTGGATTGAGAACGGCGTTTTCAGTATGACGGGAATGTTTGGGCAGATTATTTCATATTTTCCTCAATACAATGCAGTTGTTGCCACAATGAATGCCTGCATTGATGAGGGTGGAAACCAAGGCGCAATTGAATATGTTCTCGCTAAAGCCTTTGAAAATGAAACCACAGATGAATGGGATGAAAAACTGAAAGAATATCTTGAAAACAGAAGACTCATTCCCAAAAAATGTGAAGAAAAACTCAATGTGCCAACAGGAAAAGTGTTTTATATGACCGCTTTTTCTAATGTTCTTGCTAATTTAATGTTCCCTGCAAGTGTTATCCCTCGCTCATTGACTTCAAGCTTTGCTAAAAGGCCCAAAACCAACTTCGATGAGGTTTCTTTTGAGTTAACAGAAGATGTTTTTACTGTTAAATGGAAAGAAGAGGGGGATGAGGTTGTAATCAACTGCGGTCTTGATGGCGAACCGCGATTTAGCGAATGTCAGATTAAAGGCTACCCTTATAAAATATGGGCATATGCTTATTCAGAAAACGGAAAAATAAATGCAGTCGTGAAGCCCATTAATACGCTTTCAACTCAATATATGATTTTTGATTTTTCGGGCAATACAGTCAAAATTCAGATTAAAGGAACACCAAGTTTTCCAGAGTTTATTTTGAAAAATGCAACTTCACCCGACTTTATCAAAAAGCATAAACCAATTAAATTTGTTGTTACCAAAGCTGTTAATCTTCTTGTATCAACAACGGAAAGACCAATGAAATTCAAAGTGAACTGATTTTGAGGGAAAATATGTTATTAAATAAACTTTTTAAAAGCGTTTTAGAGCAGGACAGATCACCAATTGTAATTTGCAATTTGGAGCATACAATTGTCTATATGAACCCTGTTGCTATAGAACGCTATCACAAAGACCTTACAGGTCAAAATCTAAAAAATTGCCATAACGAAAAATCAAATGAACTGATAGATAAAGTAGTTTTATGGTTTAAGGAAAGTGCTGATAATAATATAATTTACACCTATAATAACCCGAAAGAAAATAAAGATGTTTATATGGTTGCCTTGCGTGATGAAAACGGAGAACTTATAGGTTATTACGAAAAGCACGAATACAGAACCAAAGAATCGGGGAAACTATATGAGTTTTAAAAAATTAAAAGGACTGATATTTGTGCTCATTATTTCATTGACTTTATTCAGCAGTTGTTCGGGTAATGCTAATACTGAAGAAACTAAAAATACAACTACCAATACAACGGCAAACTCAACAAATAATTTACTCGGTTATGAGCAGATTTCGGGTGAACAGGCAAAAAAATTAATGGACACCGAAACTAATTATATAATTATTGATGCCAGAACCGAAGAAGAGTTCAAAGAAGGTCATATTGAAGGTGCAATTCTTATTCCTGAATATGAAATAGCAGAACGTGCAGAAAAAGAACTGCCGGATAAAGACCAACTTATTCTGGTATATTGCCGTAGCGGAAGGCGAAGCAAAATTGCAGCTCAAGCTCTTGCTGATTTGGGCTATACAAATGTTAAAGAGTTCGGCGGAATTATAGATTGGCAGTATGAAGTTGTGAAATAACAGAAAGAAGGAACATTTTATGCGTAAAAATTTTGGTGCTCAAAGTGATGTTTACCCTATGCCCGTATTTATTGTTGCGGCTTATGATGAGAATGGCAAACCTAACTGTATGAATGCCGCTTGGGGCGGAATATATGAACATAAACAGATTATGGTTTGCCTTTCTCACGCTCATAAAACAACAAAAAATATAAAAGAAAGCAAGGCTTTTACTGTTAGTATTGCAGATGCTAAGCACGTTGTTGAGGCTGACTATGTCGGGGTTGTTTCAGGCAACAACGAGCCTGAAAAAATGGCAAAAGCAGGACTCACAACGGTAAAATCCGAATTTGTGAATGCTCCGGTTATAAATGAATTTCCAATGACTGTTGAATGCAATCTTCTCAAATTCAATGAAGATGGTATCTGCATTGGTGAAATTGTGAATATAAGTGCTGATGAGAGTATTTTAGGTGAAGATGGACTTATAGACCCCGAGAAACTTCAACCCATAACCTTTGACCCCTATCACAATGCTTATCTGAAATTAGGCGAAAAGGTTGGAAATGCTTTTTCTGATGGTAAGAAGCTGAAGCAACTCTAAATTTGTTAATTGTTAACAAAAATATTGACTTATACCCAAATAAAATGTATTATAAGTATATAAATATTCAGGGGTGAACAGAATGGCAAATTGTCCCAAATGCGGTGAGCATTTGCGAATGGTGGATTGGAAACAACATTGTCCCCATTGCAATTGCAATATCGTTATTTATGATATTCAGGAACGCTTAATGCAGGATGCAGATAAAGCGGAGGTTCAGCATTATCATTTTCAAAAAAAAATTAACAGAATGAAAGCTGCTTTTGTAGGTTCAAAGCTTGCAATTGCTCGCATTTTCACAAGTCTTATTCCCATAGTGGCAATTGTTGTGCCCTGGCTCAAGGGTGAGTTTAAAGAACCTTTTGTAGCATTTAAAGGATTGTTTACATTATTTTCGCTGACAGATATGCTTGAGAGCTTTAATTTTGATGGAATTTTAGGACTTTTGAATGCTGCAGACGGAAAAACTGCATTAATCTTTTTAGCAGCAGCTATTCTTATGCTTGTTTTATCTGTGGTTTTTATGTTGGTGCATTTCGGTTGCTTGACAATGGCTTGCGGAAAGCATGGCAAACTAAGAAACTACATATTTGATATTTTAATGTTAGTGCTTTGCGGTGGTGCAACTGTTCTTTTAATGGCTGTACCTGAAAATCCTTACTTTAATATAGATTTTGTTATTGCACCATTCGTATATTTCTTGCTTCTTGGTGTGAATTTCGGTATTGATATTGCAATTTTCAAGCAGGGTATTGAGGTTAAATATGAAGATTGTGTTGTTGGCGGAATTCCAATTGATGAATATTTCAAAATGGTTGAGGATGGAGTTCCCCAGGCGGAAATTCGTCAGGAAATGTACCGCAGATTAACTGAAATGCAGCTTCAGAAGGAAGCGGAGCTTAACGGTGAGGAGGTTAAACAATGAGTGACGAAATGAACAAAACTGTTGAAACCCAGACTCGTGAATATGTTCTTGAAACCGATTTACCTGCTTATATGAACAGAAAATTCTGTTCAACTAAAGAAAGAGTTACTTACATACTTAAAACTGCCACGGCAGAATTAACCTTGGGTAAATACGATACATCATCGGAATTATTTTTGTATAAGATTTTCGGTCTTGATGCAGAGGCTCATGGTAATGCCGCAGTTACACTTGGTATTTACGATTTGATTAACGACCCTCTTTCTGCGGTTATTATTGATAAAATGCGTACCCGTTGGGGTAAGTTCAAGCCCTTTCAGTATTTAGCACTTATTCCAAGCATTTTAGTCGGTATAACAACCTGCATTATGCCCCTGATTGCAGATGCTCAGGGTATGAATGCAGCACAAAGGCTTATTTTCTATATGATACTTTCATATATCAGCGAAACTGTTGGTGCGTTTTTCGGTGGTGGCGGATATATTGATAATGTTTTCACCCCTAACCCTAATGAGAGAACCGCATTATTGGTTTCATCCCGTTTTGCAAGTGATTTGTTCAGGCGGTTTCCTGAACAATTGGCAGGAATTCTATTTGACCTTGTTGCCAACGGAAAGATACATATAAATCTTACCAAGGTTTTTGCATCAATGAAATCATTCTGGTGGGTAATTGCAACTGTTCCTGCGGTAATGTGGGTGTTTGTAAGTAAGGAACGAGTTCCTCAATCTGAGAAACCACCGCAGGTTGTTAAAGGTATGTTCTCCGTTTTCAGAAATAAACCTTTGTTGATTTATACGTTATCAGGCTTTGTTGACGGTATCAATGTGGGAACATCACAATCTCTTTATTACGACAGTGTTCTGAAATTCAATATGATGTCCACCATAGCAGGTATTCCCGGCATGCCTATTTCTTACGCCAGCTATCCCTGGGCAACAAAATTCAGAAAACGCTTTTCAACTAAAACCTTGTGGTTGTTCCAAAGAGGTTCTATAATCACATCTGAACTGTCATTCTTCCTTGTGGGTCTTATAGGCGGAAAGACTAACGGTTTCTATAAGAAAAAATTGCCTATGACAATTGCAATGATGTTGGGTAACAGTCTTGAAATGGTATTCTACGGAACAAAGAAAATCATTGAACAAGAAATCAATTACGAGGTTCTTGACTATTGTGAATGGCAGAATGGCTATCGTGTTGAGGCAACGGTTAATCTTTTGACAGGATATATAAACAAGGTAAGGGGTATTGCTCTTACAAAGATTAACACAATGCTTCTGGCAAGATGGGCAGGCTTTGAATCAGGTCTTACAGCAGTTCAGACGGAGGATACAATGTGGAAAATGTTTATTGCTGCCTTTGGTCCTCAGTTGATATTTGACTTTTTAAGCCTTGTTCCTATGTTCTTCTATAATATTGACCAAAAGACAAGAGATAGAATGTATCTCGATTTGGAGCGTACGCGTGCACAAACTGCAGCAAATGAAAAGAATGCATAAAAAATTAACCATCGGAGTTCCGATGGTTAATTTTTTATGCATTAATACTTATCAACATCTTCAACATCAAGCGTGAAAACGATTGCTCCGCCTACGGAAACCTCTTTTTCAAAATCATCTTCACGAAGACCTGTTCCGAAGCCATTTGTTGTTGTGGTAGTTCTTGTTCTTTTCTGAGAACAATTTTTAATTATTTCTTTAGCTTTTGCAACGGTATCATCTTCTGCACCAATGAGGAAGGTTGTGTTTCCTACCATTAAAAATCCGCCTGTTGTAGAAAGCTTTGTAACGGTGAAGCCTTCCTTTGTAAGTGAGGAAGAAACAACAGCGCTGTCGTCATTATTAACAATTGCAATTATAAGTTTCATATATTTTATTCCTTTCAACTTTTATAGTAATTGAATTAAAGTTTAGGTAATATCAATTTTTTGCTATGTTTATCAAGTACATTTACGTCGGGAATTTCATATCGGTTGTCATTTGCATCCTTGATAAGAACCCTGCCATCATAAAGCGGTTTGATTGCTGTAAGGTGGTTGCGGATTTCAAAGGTGCAAATACCTTTGTCAGTTTCTGCAGTCCACATCCATATTTTGAATTTTTCGCTCATTTTGATGAACTTTGTGATGCGGGGAATCATATAGTATTCTCTCAGGCAGTTTTCAACAACCTCTCTTGATTCGGGCATAAGGTCATTAATATCGCGGATAACTGCAATTTCATTGCCTTCGGAATCCATAAGAGCTATGTATTTGGTAAGACCTGTTATAGGGAACATGCGGTGAAGCTCAAGTTCGTAAAATTTTTCACCTGTGTAAAATTCGGCATCTACAAAGATTTTATCATTTTCTGTAAGACGCACTTCAGGACCTTCAATATATCTTGGCATTCACATCACCTCACTCAAAGTTTTCTTCAGCTTTTTTCTTCTGAAGCTGTTCACCCATAGATTGAATTTCTACAAGCTTATAATATTTGCCTTTCATTTTTAGAAGTTCTTCGGGAGTTCCGCATTCTATGATTTCACCTTTATCCACAACAACAATTTTATTGGCTTTTCGCAAAGTGGAAAGTCTGTGAGCAATCATAAGTGTGGTTCTTCCGCTTATGAGCCTTTCAATTGCGCCCTGAATAAGATGCTCTGTTTCCGAGTCAACTGCGGCGGTTGCTTCATCAAAAATCAGAATGCTCGGGTTTTTGAGAATCGCGCGGGCGATAGAAACACGTTGACGTTCACCGCCTGAAAGACCAACACCTCTTTCACCCAGCATAGTATCATAGGCATCAGGTAGCTTTGAAATAAAGCCGTGTGCATTTGCTACCTCTGCGGCGTGGATAACCTGTTCAACGTGAACTCTTCCGCTACCAAAAGCAATGTTATTGAAAATTGTATCGCGGAACATAAGAGGTTCTTGCTGAACATAACCGATGGAGTCACGATAATATTTCATATCAATATTTTTTATGTTCTCTCCGTCAATGAGAATTTCTCCATCATAATCATCGTAGTATCTCATCAATAGATTTATGAGCGTAGATTTACCTGAGCCGGTTGTGCCGACAATACCAACTATATCACCCGGCTCAATGGTAAGATTAATGTTGGAAAGAACCTTTTTGGAACGGTCAAAAGCAAAGTTTACATTTTTGAATTCAATTTTGCCGTCCATTCTTTGAAGAGTGTTGCCCTCGCCGAAATTGTGTTCGGGTTCGGCATCAATAATATCAAGAATTTTTTCTGCAGATGCGAGGGTATTCTGATAAGTATCGCTCATATTTGCAAAGAAGTTAATAGGAGTATAGAACATACTCGCATAAGAAACAAAGGAAACAAGAAGACCGAGAGATATTTCTTCACTTCCGTTAATTACCATATTACCACCCAGGAACCATACCACAATTGAACCGCAGGTTACAAGGAAAGTAATAAGTGACGGGAAAACTGCCGCAGGAACTGCCACCTTTTTATCTTCCTTATACCATTCATCGCAGTAGCGGGCAAACTTATTAATTGTTTCCTTTTCATTGGTGAAAGCTTTTATTACTCGAACCCCCGGAATGGAGTTAGCAAGAACAGTGGAAATAGAAGCACTTCTTCTCCAAAGTCTCATATATTTAGGACCGATTATTTTACCGAAAAGCCTACCTGCAACAACTACTACAGGAACGGGGATAAGAGAAAACAAAGCAAGCTTCCAGCTCATACCGAACATTATAATAACAAGACCAACAAGAGTAAAAGCCTGAACAACCGCTTCCTGAGTTATCTTCATAATGAAAGCCTGAATAACACTCGCATCGGAATTTACTCGGTTAATTACCGAACCTGTTGAAATTTTATCATAAAAGCTTAAGGGAAGATACTGCGCCTTTTCATAAATATCTTTTTTCAGGTTGAGGGTTATTCTGTCTCCTGCAAGGCGGAGCCTGTATGAACGGAAACCGTTCATTACGTATTGAAGAATATATATTCCAAGAAGTATCGCTAAAACCTTTATAAGCATAGCTGAATCTCTACCGGGAATAACATCATCTACCATTATTTTTGTTATGTATGGTGGAACAAGGGAAAGTCCTGTTGCCACAACTGAAAGGAGCATACATATAAATAACGATTTTTTTTCGGGAATAACATATTTTCCAAATTTTGAAATAAGCTTTCCTTTTCCTGAACAGTTTATGCACTCAGCTTCGGGGTTTGGGAGCTTTCTGCCACATTTTGGGCAAAAACAGCGTTGCTTATGATAAACAGATTTAACCGTTTCCAATTCTTCTGTCAAATCCTTACCCTCGTTGAGAGCGTTTACAAATACAGCCGCCGCATCAGCAACCTCAGCCGCCGCATAGGAAAAACGTAACAGCATTTTTTTCTTTCCGGTTTTAAATTTCACTTTAAAAACAGCATTACCATAAAGACGCTTTACCTGAGCAGTTTCAATATCAGCATAATCAACTGAAAAACTGCCGTTATCATAGCATTCATCAAAGGCTATAATTTTATCAGCCGTGAATACCATCATAGATTCAGCATAACGTCCTTTAAGGTTAAGGTCGCCCACTACAATAAAAAGAGCATCATCATTTTTAATAAGCTGATTGAAGCTATCTTCAAATTGTTTAGGTATAGGTTTGTTTGTTATTACTTTCAATTTCATTCACCCCTTGGATTTGAAAATAATTATCGCCTACATTATATCAACGTGTTAAAAAAAGTAAATATATTTTCAAAATAAAAATAAGAAATTTGAGTTTATTGTATATTATAAATTTTTGTGCTATACTCAAGAGCATAATAAGAAAAGGGTGAAAAAATGAGCAACGAGTTGAAAAGAACCTATGTGCCGTTTACGGAATGGAAACTAAAATCCAAGCAAGTTGAATATACTGAGAAAACACCCCTTCTCTCACCTGAAGGAAGGCTTCTCTGCAAGGGTTGGGCAAGAAAAAATGTTTTTGAGTATAACAGAGATTTTGTTAAAAAAGGCATAATCAGTCGCAAGGAATGGGATTTTTATACAATCCACGTTGGTGATGAAATGCAGGTGCTCATAAGCTTTGCAAATATAAATATCGGTGGTTATGTTGCCGCAAAGCTTGTTAATCTGAAAACAGGTGAGGTTATCTGCGATGCGATTCAATATTTTGTAGGTGCAAATAAGCACGTGTCACCACCTGTTATTGATGTTCCTAATCGCTTTAAGGATAAAATAGGAAAAACCGAATTTGATTTTCATACCAAAGAAAATGAAAGAGCCCTTTATTTTAAGGGCTCTTTCAAAGGCTTACCCGTTGAGGTTAATGCTTCTATGGAAATTATGGAAGGTCTTGAAAACATAACAACTGTTTTGCCCTTTGACGGAGACGATACCAAATATTTTATGACCACAAAGCAGATGTGTATGCCCTGCGAGGGTAGATTTTCTGTTGGGGATTATACCTATGAATTTTCAAAGAAAAATGCTTTTTGTACTGTTGACTGGGGCAGGGTGAATACCCCTCACGAAATGGTATGGTATTGGGGTAGCGGTAATCAGTACATAACTGATGAAAACGGTGAAAAGCATCTTTTTGGCTTTGAAATCACCTGGGCAATAGGTGACGAAAGCTATGCTACCGAAACCTGCATTTTCTATGACGGTAAGGTTCATAAAATCGGTGCGGTTGATGTTGAAAAATTCCCGAAAAACAGATTTTTAGAGCCCTGGAAAATAATTTCAGAGGATGGCAGATTCAATATGACAATGGTGCCTACCCTTGATAATCACAGCGATGTGGATTTTAAGGTGGGCAGAATGAATTGCCATCAGGTTTTTGGTATCTGGAACGGGGATGTAACCCTTGATGACGGAACAAAGCTACAAATAAAAGACCTTTTTACATTTTGTGAATATGTAGAAAACAAGTGGTAATATGAAAGAAAAAATATCAATGATATTGTCTATGGTGATTTTCGGCACCATAGGCATATTTGTAAAATATATAGGAATGCCCTCGGGGGTTATCGCTTCCTTCAGAGGTATTGTGGGCGCGTTGGTGATTTTAAGCGTTATGCTTATATCAGGGCGAAAAATTGATTTTAAGGCTATTAAATCAAAGCTTCCTGTTTTGTTGGCATCGGGAATTGCAATCGGCTTTAATTGGATTCTGCTTTTTGAGGCGTATAGATTTACGGGCATTCCCGTTGCAACAGTTTGCTATTACACTGCACCTATAATTGTTGTTATTGCATCTGCTTTTGTTTTCAAGGAAAAATTGAAGCTCAAGCAGATTGTATGTGTTTTTATTGCCTTAATAGGCGTTGCGTTGGTTTCGGGGCTTTTTCAGGATAATAGCTCTAAATTTACAGGTGTGCTTTGCGGACTTGGTGCGGCAATGCTTTATGCATCTGTTATGATTATGAATAAATTTATGGGCGAGGTAGAATCCTATGAAAGAACCTTCGTTCAGTTGATTGTTGCAGGTCTTGTGGTTTTGCCCTATGCTTTATTTACAACGGAAAATATAAATCTGAATCCAACATCTGTGATGCTTTTAGTGATTGTTGGTGTTGTGCATACAGGCTTTGCCTATCTGATTTACTTCGGTGCTATGAAAAAGCTGAAAAGTCAGACTGTTGCAATTTTGAGCTATATTGACCCTGCATCTGCAATAATTCTTTCATCACTTGTATTTATGCAGTTGCCAACCTTATATGAACTTGTAGGTGTAATTCTTATTATGACAGCAGCTATTGCAAGTGAAATTCGAAAAAAGGAAAAACAAAAAGAATGACAAACAAGCAGATTAATATAACAGGCGCAATTTTTGATTTTGACGGAACATTGTTTGACTCAATGCATGTGTGGAAGGGCTACAAGGACAACTTTTTTAACCACCTGGGCATTGAGCTTACAGAGGCTGATAAAGAAGCATTCAAGGGTCTTTTTCTTCGGGAAACCTTCCTTCTTGCAATTGAAAGATTTAAGCTTGATAAAACCTATGAAGAGCTTTTGGCACACCTTTTTGACTATATCAAAAGCAGATATATGGTTGAAACCCAGCCTAAAAACGATATAGTAGATTTTCTTGAAAAGCTGAAAGCCAAGGGTATTAAAATGGGAATTGCCACCGCAACAGGTGAGCCTGCACTTGAAGCGGTAATGGAAAAATTCAATATGCTTCACTATTTTTCTGCAATTTACTCTACTTATACAGTCGGTGCCTCTAAAACCGAGCCTAAGGTTTACGATGTTGTTCTGGGTGAATTAGGAACAGATAAAGAGACCACTTGGGTTTTTGAAGATGCCTTATATGCGGCAAAAACCGCTAAAGCAAATGGTTATAATGTAGTTGGAATTTATGATAAAAGTGAACCAAATCAGGAAGAATTGAAACAAATTGTTGATATTTATATCAATGAGTATAATCAGCTTGATATTATATAACAACATCTGCAACAGCACGTAAATACTGTTGCAGATGTTGTTAATTTATTTTTTAAATCCATAAGTATTGGTAATAGGGTCTTGGAAAAGCGGAATATGGGGCGCTAAAAATGTGAAAAGTATAAATAAAAGACCGATAAAACAGATAATCAAAAAAGCAATATATGGGGATTTGCAACAATGATAGCTTTTGAATAAATAAGATTCAATAATAAAAACTGTTGCTGCTACAATAAAAAATATAGCTATATTTATAAAGTCGGGAGTTTTACCGAAAATTCCGTTAATGGTGTAGAAAAGTACAGGTATTAAAATAAGACCTGATAAAATTCCTATAAGCTTAATGCACCAGAAATTGCTGAAATCTTTGAAAAAACTACTTTGAATAAGTGCAAAAATGAACATAGGGAAGAATAATAATTTCATATGCTCCCAGGTGGATTCATTTACCGCCGAAAAGGGGGCAGTTAAAACGCTTTTATTGGTCCAATCATAAAGAAAATGAAGGATTGTTCCGCCTAAAGAGGTGAAAACAAAGCCCGCAAAATTCCATAGTAGTAAATCCTTTTTCAAAAAAATCACCCTATGAATGTTATGCCCGTGGCAAATGTTTTATACTGCCTTTATATGATGTAACCTGTATGGCGAAACCAATTTTGCTCTGCAGCAGACAAGAAAGAGGCAACCGGAGAGAATCCGGACTTGTTTACGACTTTTTGTTGAAAAATGGAAAAATTTGCAATATAATGAAACCAAAGTTATTTGCTATCAAGCGGAGGGTGAATACATATATGCTTTGGATTATTACAGCTGTCTTTTCCGCTGTCTTTGCGGGACTAACGTCCATTCTCGCTAAATGCGGCATTAAAAAGACTGATTCTGATCTTGCAACAGCTTTGCGTACCATTGTTGTTTTTGTTTTTTCGTGGATTATGGTGCTTGTTGCGGGTTCTTTCGGAACAATAACCGACATAAAATCAACTTCCCTTTTATTCCTTGTCCTTTCGGGTCTTGCTACCGGCGCGTCATGGATATGCTATTTCAAGGCACTTTCCATAGGAGATATCAATAAGGTTGTTCCTATTGATAAATCGAGCACCATACTTACGGTTTTGCTGGCGATAATCTGCTTTGGTGAAACTTCAAACCTTGTGATAAAGCTTATTGCTACCGCAATTCTCGGTATCGGAATCCTTTTGATGGTGGAAAAGAAAAAAACTGAGCAACATGTGCAGGGACATTTGTGGATGATATATGCTGTTCTCGCCGCTGTCTTTGCCGCATTAACGTCAATACTCGCCAAGGTAGGAATATCAGGAGTGGAATCAAATCTCGGAACAGCAATCCGTACCGCTGTTGTTCTCATTATGGCGTGGATTATCGTATTTGCAAAGGGAAAGCAAAAAGGGCTTAAGACCATCGATAAAAAAGAGCTTTTGTTAATCTCTCTTTCAGGTATCGCAACAGGTGCATCGTGGCTTTGCTACTATCATGCCATAGCACACGGTATGGTCAGCGTTGTTGTTCCTATTGACAAGCTCAGCATCGTGGTAACTGTTGCGTTTTCTTATCTTGTGTTCCGTGAAAGGCTTTCCAAAAAAGCTTTTTCCGGATTATTATTGATGATTGCCGGAACACTCCTTATGGCATTCTTTAAATAATGAAAATTTAGGGAGCTGTAAAAAACTTGTCGGTTTTTTACAGATCCTTTTTTATCTTTATAAATAAAAAATGTTAAAAATTAAACGAATTTTGAAAAAAATATTGAATTGTTTTCGCACTTGCGCTAAAATGTCAGCAGAGGGCATTAGCACAAGTACTAAAGTTATCAAGGAGAAGGATATGGCATTGAAAAAATCAAGTGTTACAAAGCACGAAATAATTAAAACTGCAACAAGGCTGTTTTTTCAGAATGGTTATTCTGTAACATCACCGAATATAATAGCCAAAGAGCTTGGAATGAGCACAGGTAACCTTACATATTACTACCCCACAAAAGAGCATCTTTTAAGTGTACTCGTAGCAGACCTTTGTAAGTTTCAAAGGAAGCTTATTGATGATGAAACCAAGGAAGGAATAAGCTCTGTAATGGCAGTTTGCCTTGAGCTTATGACAATGGCATCAGCTTGTGAAAGTAATCCTGTTGCAAAGGATTTCTTCATTTCTTCCTATCAGAGCCCTGTCACACTAAAAATAATTCGTGAAAATGATACAGAACGCTCTAAAGAGGTTTATAAAGAATATTGCAAGGGTTGGACGGATGAACAGTTCAAGGAAGCGGAAATACTTGTTTCGGGCATAGAGTATGCAACGCTTATGTCTTTGGATGAACATATACCACTTGAAACAAGAATTTCGGGAGCTCTTGATAAAATCCTTATTATCTACGGTGTACCCGAAGCTTTACGAAAAACAAAAATCCAAAAAGCTTTAAGCTATGATTATAAACATATCGGAGAACGAATTTTCAAAGAGTTTAAAGAATATGTTGATAAAACAACAGAGGAAACCTTTGAACAAATGCTCCATAATATAAAAAGCAAGTAAATAATATAAATACATTTCAAGGAGGAAATATTATGAAAAGAACTACAAAGCTTTTAAGTGTATTACTTGTGTTGTCAATGCTGTTGACGATTATTTCTGTGTCTGTCAGTGCACAGGAAGTTGAAACAGTTATTCTTTACACAAACGATGTTCACTGTGCAATTGACGATTATCCCGTTCTTGCCGCATACAGAGCGGAGCTTATAGCTCAGGGAAAGAATGTTGTAACCGTTGATGCAGGTGATGCAATACAAGGTGAGGTTATAGGTTCTATGACTAAGGGCGAAGCTGTTGTTGATATTATGAATGCTGTTGGCTACGACTATGCCGTACCCGGTAACCATGAGTTTGACTATGGTATGGAGATATTTCTTGACCTTGCACAGAATAAGGCAGATTATGATTATATAAGCTCAAACTTTTATTACCTTTCTGACGTTTCATCCGTATTTGCACCATATAAAATAGAAGATTTTGGCGATTATCAGGTTGCTTTTATTGGAATTTCAACCCCTGAAACCACCACAAAAGCATCTCCCGAGTATTTTAAGGATGAAAACGGTAATTTCATTTATGGTTTCCCTGTATATCCCGATGCAATGACAAATGAGATACTTTATGAAAATGTTCAGGCGAGTGTTGATAACGCAATCCTCGATGGTGCAGATATAGTTGTTGCTGCAGGTCACACCGGAATTCTTGAAACAACTGATGGTTGGAAATCAACCGATATTATCGCAAACACAAGCGGTATTGACTATTATATTGACGCTCATTCTCATGAAACAATAGAAAGTGCTGTTTATAAAAATGAAAATAACGAAGATGTAATTCTTACTTCAACCGGTACGAAATTTGCAAATTTCGGTGTGTTGACAATAAGCGGAAACGGTGCTGAATTTGAGCTTGTTAATCCCGATAATATAAATATCGGCGAATTATCAACAGATGCAAGATTTGCTTACAGCTCTGTTAAAAACAAGGTTGATAGTTATAACGAAGATATAGAACATCTATATGAAGAAATCGGCACCTCTGAAGCACATCTTATCGCTTATGATTTCGATAGAACCTGGGCAGTGCGTAAGAGAGAAACTAACGCAGGCGATTTTGTTGCCGATGCTTATCGTTCTGTAACAGGTGCGGATGTTGCAATAGCCAATGGTGGCGGTATCCGCGCAGAAATTGAAGCGGGAAATGTAACAAGAAAAATGCTTATGGATGTTAACGCATTCAATAATGATATGTGTGTTCTTGAGGTTACGGGACAACAGCTTATTGATGTGCTTGAGCATGGTGCTCGTAAGTGTCCCGAATCACTAGGTAGCTTTTTCCAGGTTTCAGGTGTAACATTTGAATTGCATACTTATTTAGAAACACCTGTTGTCACCGACCAGCTTGATAATTTTATCGAAATCGATGAAACTAAAGAACGTCGTGTTCAGAATGTACTTATAGACGGCAAGACTGTTGACCTTGATGAAAAATACACATTAGCGGGCAGTGCTTACGTGCTTCTTCAGGGCGGAGACGGACTAACAATGCTCGATAGTGCAAGAGTTATTCAACAAGAGGGTCTGCCCTGTGATTCTGAAATGCTTATAAAATATTTTACCGAAACTCTTGACGGAAGAATAACCTCAGAGCAATATGGCAACCCTGACGGCGAAGGCAGAATAAAAATAGTAGATTCACACAACCATTCATTTTCTGAGAGTGATGAGTGTAGCTGTGGTGCGAAAAAAGCCGATTACAGTGGATATGATGAATCCTATGAGCGTTTCCAAAAAATAATGGATAACGACAATCTGAATGACGCTGCCATTGAATATGCAAGAGAAAAGTATACAGAAATGTTAAATGAGCATCTTGACGGAATGTGGCTCAGAAACAACTATTCTGAGGATGAGCAATATATTCTTGACGGTCTCGCAGAGGATTTCAATGAAATGTGTGACGAGCTGGAGGAAGGTATAGAAGACGGTACATTTATAAAGCCCGATTACACAGAAATTGAAGAGAAAATAGCAGAGTTTGAAAAAACACATCAGGGAGAAGAGTATGCAGAGCTTATTGCCGAAATGAAGGCGGACCTTGAAGAAATCAAAGCCTCAAACCCTGAGTCTGCCGCAGAAATTGAAGATGATATAGCAGAAATTGAAGCAAAAATAGATAATGCAGAAGAAAATTACGATGCAAATCAATATTTTAGACTTTTAGAGTTCGTTTTGAAAATAATAAGCTACATTTTTAATCTGTTCTTTTGAGGTTTGATATAGCTTTTATCAACTGAATCCGAAAGGAGCAAATATAATGAAAGCAACTAAAACAGTAAAAAAGATATTGAGTATAGCACTTTGCCTTGCTCTTGTAATGAGCTATGTGCCGATTTTAAGCTTTAGAGTAAGTGCTGAAGAAATTGTAATTACAGAAGGGGAGACTTTGACTGTTAACGGTGTTGATTCTGTAACCTTGAAGTTCATTCCTGAAAGTGACGCAGAATATGTATTGGAATCTGATTCATCCACCGATCCGTATGTAAGCCTCTATAATAGTGAAATGGTTTTTATTGTTGGTGCAGATGATTATGAGGGTGGATATGATTTTCGCCTTGTGCATACATATACGGCAGGAGAGGTGTATTATTTCGTTTTAAGTGATTATGATAGTGGAGATGATGAAGAAGACGGTATTATCAGTTATTCTGTTACTCTTACTAAATCTCACGAGCACCAAGGCGGTGAGGTTACTTGCAAAGGTCAAAAATGCGATATTTGCGGTGAGTATTACGGAGAAGTGGATTCGTCAAAGCATCAGGGCGGCACGGCAACTTGTAGGGGGCAGCAGTGTGAGCTTTGTTACACATATTATGGTGAAATTGATGAAAACAACCATGATTTAAGCGATTATGCCACTTGTCAGGGACAATATTGTAACCTTTGTGATAAGTATATAAAAGGCGAAGTGGATTTAAATAATCACCTTTGGGAGAATGGTGCTTGTGTATGTGGTGCTGTTTGTGGAGATCATATTTGGAATGATGGCTATTGTGATATTTGTGGATCAGAACATGAGCACCAGGAATACGATGATGATGGGAAATGTACAGTTTGCGGTTATCAGTATTACAGTGTTATTGTAATTAATGGTACAACAAAAGAATACTATCGCGAATTATATGAGGCAGTTGGTATCGCACCCGAAGGCAGTATTATAAAGCTTATCGGATACTGCTGTACATGGGGTGACAGCATTTATTTTAATAATTCGGTTACTTTGGATCTTAATGGTCAAAATATTGATTGTGTTTCTTCTGAAAATCTTATTTTTAATGCTAATGTGATAATTGAAGATTCAGTGGGAACAGGATGTTGCCAATATGTTGATTTGGAATTTAACACCCTTTGCACGATAAATGGCGGTACTTTTACCGGTTATTTAGGCTTTAATGCAGAGGGTACAACTGCAGAGGATTATCTTGGAGAAAATAAAAATTTCTATAGCTTGGGTGAGGTTTGCACAACAGAACCCATTGATGCTTCACAAGCTATAAGCTTAAGAAATGTTAAAGTTGCAAGCAACGGCGGTTGTAGCTATGAAAAAGGGTTCTGTATTTATTGCGGTAGCTTTGAAGCCCCTGAGCTTAACAGCGAAAACTATTATGAAATAGATAACCCGGGTAAGCTTTTTTGGTTTTCTAATAGGGTTAACAGCGGAGAGCCTTCAATAAATGCTGTTCTAACAAGGGATATTGTAGTTAATCCCGGTAAAATCAGTGAAAACGGTGCTTATACTGCTGTTGGAAATGAAAGTGTATATGATTGGACACCCATTGGTAATACATATGTAACCAGATATTTGGGTGTTTTTAATGGTAATAATAAAACA
This sequence comes from Clostridia bacterium, assembly GCA_017436285.1. Taxonomy (GTDB): domain Bacteria; phylum Bacillota; class Clostridia; order Oscillospirales; family Acutalibacteraceae; genus DTU089. The sequence goes on along the minus strand of JAFSDL010000022.1, from coordinate 4,159 downwards.
GTTTCCGGCTTGTATTTCAATGATGAAACCGTAGATAATGTGGGCATGTTCGGTTGTATCGGTTCGGATGCAAATGCGAAAAATATACGGATAGAAAATTCGTTCTTCTACGGAAAGAATTATGTAGGTGCTATTGCCGGGTTATCCTATGGTGAAGTGGTTGGTTCTTCAAGTGATGCATTTGTAAAAGCTAATTTGTATGCAGGTGGTATAATCGGAAATTTGACTCAATCAAAGGCTTCAGTTGTAAATTGTTATAACACCGGAACCATCGAAGCTAATAGATATGCAGGCGGAATTTCAGGACAAAATCAGGCTAAAATATCCGGTTGCTATAACACAGGCTCAGTAATAGCACAAGAATATGCAGGTGGAATTACAAGCGAGAATTATGAACCTATGGGTGCTACTACCCAAAATTGTTATTATCTTGCAACCGAAGAAACAGATAGTATTGACGGAACAACCTTTAAAACTGCCGAGCAGTTCGCAAGCGGCGAGGTTGCATATCTCTTAGGCGAAGCATGGGGACAAATGAGCAATACAGAAGGCTCACTCCCAATTATAACAGATAATGAGCTTTACAAGGTTGTAACAGTGGGCGATATGGGTAACTATTCAGTTGCAAATGTTGGTGACACTAACGGTGACGGAACAGTTGATGTAGAGGACTATCAGGCACTTGTTAATAAAGCACTTGCAGATGACCACGAACAGATTGAAACTGCAAGCTATGATGATATAGTGAAATATGACCTTGACGGTGACGGATATCTTGATGTTATTGATGCATACTTTCTCCACCTTTTCATAAACGGCTTTACAACTGTTGATGTATATGCAGTTGGTGATTACGATTTGAATGGTGTTGCTTTTGAAGAGGCTGATATTCTTGCAATGGCAGAGGCAATGGGAAATCCCGAAACCCTTGCAACGCACGAGAAATACGCTTGTGACTTAAATGCAGACGGTAAGGTTTCCTATGATGATTTAAACACACTTACAAGTATGTTCCCTCTTTATTTTGTAGGTGAGGCATAAGTGATAACGGGAAATTGTCCGAAAGGAAGATACTATGAAGACAAAAACTAACAGAACATTAAGAAAGATATTGAGCATAGCACTTTGCCTTGCTCTTGTAATGAGCTATGTGCCTATGGTGAGTATAACCGCAGGTGCGGTGGAGTCTACTATCCCCGTTATTGAGGGATACGGCTTTGACAGTGATGACAGCGAATTTGGCGCCGTTTTCATAAATCCGATCACTTCCTATACTTCTGCTGCAGGTACTTCGTGGAGCGATGAAGCCGGCAAAGGCAACCTGATCTTCCAATGGGGCTACGGGGATACCCTTGACGTTACATTGGTTGATCCCGATGGCGTTGTTAGTTATGAAACCTCCAACATTCAGGCTCACAGCGATTATTCGAAATCTTCTGACCTGCATTGGGCAGAGTTCCCTCTTTCTTCCGATTATGAGGACGGAACATACATCACTGCTACCCACGGATTTGATAACTACATAAATGATGGATTTATAGCTGAGGGATTCGGCTCTGTGGCAAACGTCTTCACGCAGACAGCCAGCGGTGATCCGAGCTTTTTAAGCGACGATATGCTGATGTACGGAGAATCTATAATTGAAAATGGCACCACCTCTATGTCCTTTGACCACATTCCCGCAACCTTCCGCTTTATTATTACCAATACCCACGAGAAAGCATTGTCCCTTGAAAGCGTGACGCTTCGTGTGGTAGATGCTGACGGAAACTCCGTACCCGCTGCAGCTAAATTTTGCGATATTGAAATAAAAGCGGAGAATAGATACCCGGAACTCTTTTACAGCAATTCCGCTTACAGTACCTACGATTCTATTACCACCAATTTATTAAATGATTATACCCTTGAGCCCGGCAAGAGCTATATTGCTTATGCCCTGGCACTTCCGCTAGCAAATATGGATACCTGGAAGTGTGATGATGCTGCTTTTGAGGGTAAGACAATTCAGGTCGGGGTAACCACTTCCGAGGGCGAGTGCATTGCTTTTGAATTGGCAGGCGATGATATCGCAAACGCAAATCCAGGTAATACATATAACTGGGTTGGCGGCAAGAGCTATACGATGCGTATGGGAACCCGTTGCTATGATGGATGTGCGTTTGATATAACAGGAAAATGCACTGTCTGCGGATATGAATGTACCCACAAATTTGATGACAATGGCTTCTGCTTAACTTGCGACGTTTACCAGCCTGCAGTGCTGAACGCAGACGGCTATTACGAAATCGGTAATGTCGGTAATCTGTTTTGGTTAGCAGAACAAGTCAATTATGGCTCGTTAACTAAGTTTAATGCTGTTCTTACATCAGATTTAATAATACCTGACAGCAAGCAATGGATGCCAATCAATTTACTCGATGGCATACAAAATGCCTCTGTTTTTGATGGTAACGGACATAGTATTACATTGAATCAGTCTAGTGGTTTGTTCAGCAGTTTTAACTACTCAGTTTTCCGCAATGTTATTCTTTATGGGACAGTTACAGCTAACACCACCGGTAATATCGGCGCCGTTGTAGGAAGTGCTTATCGCACAACTATCCAAAATGTTATTTCTTATGTAGATGTTACTAACTCTAATGGCAATGCAGGCGGTTTAGCAGGCTACTTCGGTGGCAAACATTCGGACGAGATGTATTCAAAAATAGAAAATTGTGCTGTATATGCAGATATCAGTGGAACAAATGCAGGTGGTTTAATTGGTGAAGGTTGGAACGGAACACAATATTTTGATATTGCTAACTGTACCTATGTAGGTGATATAACAGGAACAAATGCAGGTGCAATTGTTGGTTATCAGAATACAGATAGTAACACCTGCGTATTTACCAATATTTATTGGTGTGAAGCGGATGGTATTGGTTTCTATGGTAAACGAGACACATCAAATCAAGTTTATACAAATACGATGGCAAAAACACCTGAACAATTTGCAAGTGGTGAGGTTGCATACCTTCTTCAGCAAGGTAACACCGTGCAGATTTGGGGACAGATGAGCAATACAGAAGGCTCACTCCCAATTATAACAGATAATGAACTTTACAAGGTTGTAACAGTAGGCGAAACAGGCAACTACTCCGTTGCAAATGTTGGTGATACAAACGGTGACGGAACAGTTGATGTAACCGACTATCAGGCACTTGTTAATAAAGCTCTTGCAGATGACCACGAACAAATAGAAACTGCAAGCTATGATGATATAGTGAAATATGACCTTGACGGTGACGGATATCTTGATGTTATTGATGCATACCTTCTCCACCTTTTCATAAACGGCTTTACAACTGTTGATGTTTATGCAGTCGGTGACTATGACTTAAACGGCATTGCATTTGAAGAAGCAGACATTAAAGCAATAAAGCACGCTATAGAAAATCCCGAAAAGCTTGCTACATATAAAAAATATGCTTCTGATATTAACGGTGACGGTAAGCTGGATGAAAATGACTTAACTGTACTCGTTGCAAAATACGGTGAGGTAACAGGCACAGAGTGTGCCGATAATGTAAAGGTATATTACAGATGGGGTAACAAATACTCCACCTGCACAGCAACAGCTATGTGTACCCTTTGCGGTGAAAAGGTTGCAACTGAAACTGTTAATACAACAAGTGAAACTCTTGCAGAACTGACTTGTATACAGGATGGTAGGGTTAAATATACGGCAACATTCCAAAATGAACTATTAGGAACTAAAACAATTGAAATTGTTTCAAAGACAGAAGGTCATAAATATATTGATGGCGTTTGTGCAGTTTGTGGATTAACTATGACCGCTGAGGAACTCAAAGCTGTAGTAGCACAGCAGCTTGCAGCAGGCGAGACGGATATTGAAGTTGCCCTTGCACCCGATGCCCCTGCCGAGATGATTACCGCCATCCGCCGTGCCATCTGCGACACCGAGGGCGTTGCAGACGGCAGTATCCATCTCACCCTCAAGGGCGTGACCACGATTCCAGGTACTACCAACTGGGACGGTGTTGCTTTTGGTCCCGGCGACATATATGATGAAGCCGGAAAAATTGTAGATCAGGAACTCGTTACCCAATTGGCATCTATCAATCTCCCCGATGTGACAGAAATTGGTGCTCAGGCGTTT
>JAFSDL010000021.1 GCA_017436285.1 Clostridia bacterium | reverse complement strand
TGAGTGTATTAAAACAGGTATTGACCTTGTTATGAGAGAAAAGCTTATTAAGGCTCAGCAGGAAGCCGAGGAAATTTATACAGGGGAAATATATGACTATAAAACTTTGTCAGCAGATGAACGCGCAATAGTAGCGTTGCTTAAATTTATTATGAATAGTGAAATTGAACGTGAAGACGGAAATATGGAAATTGTTCATAAGTGTATTGAATGGTCTATGGCTATACAGAATATAAATGTTGAGTTATCAGAAGAGTTTGTTAAAGAACAGTTAAATAAAATTTTTAATGCAAAAAATAAAGAAGAGGATTCAGAGCAGTAATGTTCCGAATCCTCTTTTCGTTATTAAATTTTAAGAATTTTAGCTAAGTTATCATATAAAATGCTTTCTAACTCTTCTTCAGATAACCCCAAATCAAACAAAAACTTCAATTCCTCTTCCTGCTTCCACATAGGAAAATCTGTTCCGAAAATAACTTTGTCTGCTCCGTAAAGGTCAATAATTTCCCTTGCGCGTTTTTTTGAAAGGGCATAGAAGCTTGAGCAGGTGTCAACATAGAAATTTTTATATTTGCATAAAATTTCAGGAGCCTTGTCCCATATTGACCAACCGCCGAAATGTGCACCGATTATAATTAAATCGGGGAACATTTTTAAAATTCTTTCAACTCTGTCAGGATTTGAATTATCATATCTTGAGTCACCTGTGTGTAAAAGAACAGGCAGCTTTTTCTCGTTGCAGATTTCAAAAATTCTTATAACCTTTGGGTCGTCAACCTTGAAATTCTGAATATCGGGATGGAGCTTAACACCCTTTAACCCAAGCTCAATAAGGTGCTCTGCATCCTCTTCCAAAGCTTCGCTTTCAGGGTGAAGCGAGCCAAAACCGATAAATCTGTCGGGGAAAAGCTCAACCTCACTTGCAATAAATGAGTTAATGCTCTGTGCGTGGTGAGGTGTGGTTGCAACAGAGGTCACAAGGCATTTTTCAACACCAACTGCATCGCATTGATTTATAAGTGCTTTTACAGTGCCAACAAAGCCACAACCGTTTATAACTCCCGTTTCACTTATCTGATAAAATATATCAATACTGTCAGTAGCCTTCCGGGCTATTTTGTCAGGGAATATATGACAGTGAGAATCTATAATTTTAAATTTGTTATACATAATAAATACCTTCTTATAGTGAGGAGTGAGGAGTGGGGAGTGAGGAGTGTCGGGGAAGCTTCGCTTCCAAACATTTTAAGCTTCGCTAACCACTACTTTTATCTCAAACCGAAAATATTTTGTATTTTAAAAATTCGGCAATATATTATACAAGGTTTGTTTTATTAATATAATTGCGTCGCAGACCCTTCATTCCTCAATCCTAACTACTAACTCCTAACTATAAAAGTCGGACAGACACAGTTACTGTGCATAGTCCGACCTTTTGTTTATTTGTCAATTTGCAGTTTAATTAAACGCCTTGTTTTTGACTATTGTATCTGTCAAGAGATTCCTCACGCATTTTGTATTTGAGTATTTTACCTGCGGCGTTCATTGGGAATTCATTTACAAATAAGAAATATCTGGGAACCTTGTGCTTTGCGATAGATGCGTAGCCATATTCCTTCATTTCCTTTTCGTCTGCTGTTTCGCCCTTGTGAAGAATAACCCAGGCACAGCATTCCTCACCATACTGTTCATCGGGAACACCAACAACCTGAACATCGCGAACCTTGGGGTTGGTAAGGTAAAATTCTTCAATTTCGCGAGGATAGAGGTTTTCACCGCCACGAATAATCATATCCTTAAGTCTGCCTGTAACCTTGTAGTAGCCGTCAGGAGTTCTCATACAGATATCACCTGAGTGAAGCCAGCCCTCGCTGTCAATTGCCTGAGCGGTAGCCTCGGGCATTTTGTAATAGCCCTTCATAATATTAAAGCCTCGGGCAACAAATTCACCACTCTGACCATCGGGAAGCTCAAGTCCTGTTTCGGGGTCAATGATTTTGCATTCAACACCGGGGAATGCGCTGCCAACAGTCTCAACACGGTGGTCAAGGTCCTCGTTTACCTCACCCATAGTGCAGCCGGGGGCGGCCTCTGTCTGACCGTAAACGGAAATGATTTCTCTCATATTCATTTCAACGGATGCACGGCGCATAAGGTCTGCAGGGCAGTTTGCACCTGCCATAATACCTGTTCTCATATACGAGAAATCTGTTTTTGCAAAATCAGCGTGACCGAACATAGCAATAAACATTGTGGGAACACCGTTGAAGCAGGTAATTCTTTCATCGTTTACACAAGCAAGTGATGACTTGGGTGAGAAATAGGGGATGGGGCAAAGTGTTCCGCCGTGTGTCATCATAGATGTCATAGAAAGCACCATACCGAAGCAGTGGAACATAGGCACCTGAATCATCATTCGGTCTGCAGTAGATAAATCCATTCTGTCGCCGATTGTTTTACCATTGTTGATGATATTGCGATGTGTGAGCATAACACCCTTGGGGAAGCCTGTTGTGCCTGATGTGTACTGCATATTGCAAACATCATCGGGCTTAACAAGGGAAGCGCGTCTGCGAACCTCTTCACGAGGAACAAGTGAAGAACGGGAAAGCATCTGCTCCCAGTTAAGGCAACCGTCCATATCAAAGCCAACAGAAACAACATTACGAAGGAAGGGGAGGTTTTTTGAATATAAGGGTGAGCCGGGCTCAAGGCTTTTAAGCTCAGGGCAAAGCTCCTCTATAATTTCCTTGTAGTTGATGTCCTTGCAATATTCAATCATAACAAGGGTATGTGTATCTGATTGCTTGAGCAAATATTCAATTTCGTGAATTTTATATGCAGTGTTAACAGTAACAAGAACTGCACCGATTTTTGTTGTTGCCCAGAAGGTGAGGAACCACTGAGGTACATTTGTTGCCCATATTGCAACGTGGTCGCCCGCCTTTACACCGAGAGAAATCAAGGCTGCTGCACATTCATCAACATCACGGCGGAACTGTTCGTAGGTTCTTGTGTAGTCAAGAGTGGGGTATTTGAACGCATACTGGTCAGGGTATTTTTCTGCCATTGTGTCAAGCACATCGGAAAAGGTTGCATCAATAACATCATACTTTTTCCAAGGGAATGTGCCTGTTTTGTCACGGTTATAATATGCGCGGTCGTAAGCTTTCTTTTCGCGACCTAATGAGGAAATATAGTTTGTAAAATGGGTGAGAACTATATCAGCATCGCTTATTTCTTCATTCCAGGCAGCACAGATAAAGCCCTCGTAATTAAGTGAAGAAAGAGCGTTCAATAATTTTTCAACATCTAAATCGCCTTCACCGATTAAAACGGTTCTGCCGTCCTTCATATCACCAAGGCGAACATATTTGATGTATGCGCCAAGATTTTTTATTGTGGTTTCGGCAGTTTCTCCTGCATCGAAAAATGTTCTTCTCACATTCCACGATACACCGATAGCAGCAGAAGCAAAGTGGTTAATAATCTCAATTACATTTTCAGTTCTTGCAAGGTAGCCGACAGTTTCAAATAATATATTAATGTCACTTGCCTGAGCGCGTTTTATTGCACCTGCCATTTTTGCATCCAATAAATCAAAGGAGGTTTCGGTATATGTGTGAACAATAATGTTTTCAATACCCGATGCCGCCGCTAAATCCACGTATTTTTCAACAAGCTCTGCAGTAGCTTCCTCGCTTTCAAGAGGGGAGGGCAGACGAAGAGCAGAAACAGTAAGATTTCTGTTTACAAGCTTTCTTTTAGCATCTGCAATACGCTCGCGTCTTAAAATACTGTCGTGATGACTGCTTCTTTCCTTTATGGCATCATAAATTTCAAAGCCCTCAAAACCATAATCAAAGGCATAACGACAGGTGTCAAGAAATGTTGCACGACTTACATTTTTAGTCGAAAATACAATTTTCATTTTATGCCTCCTCAAATACGATTTTGTTCAATGCATTGATATATGCTCTGATGCTTGCAGCAACAATGTCAGTTGATGTACCGTTGCCTGAATAAAGCTTTCCGTTGTTGCGAAGTCTTACAAGGGCAGAGCCGAGAGCCTCTTTACCCTCTGTTACGGACTGCACCTGGAAATCATCAAGCTCGTAATGGTGACCAATGCACTGCTCAATAGCACGGAAAACAGAGTCAATAGGACCGTCACCGTTGCTTACACCACAAATAATTTCATCATTACATTTTAAAGTAACCTGTGACATTGATGTTGAAACATTACTGCTTGTGGTTGTGTATTTTTCAAAGTGGTAAGTGGAAGGAGCCTGCATAGCAGAGCTTGCTATAATTGCTTCAAATTCCTTGTAGCCCACTGCGCCTTTTTTGTCGCAAACGTGCTTAACTGCCTTGTGCACATTACCGACATCAGAATCAGAAAGCTCATAGCCTAATACAGAAGCCGCCTGAGCAACCTGGTCAATTGTGCAATCAGAGTCAAGGAGAATTTTCTTTCCCTCACTTACGGATTTATTGTTTTCATAAGCCTCGTGGTTGATGCTTGATAACATATCCTCAATGCTTGCGTGAATTTTTGTGTTGTTTAATTTGATTTCAGCATCAAGCTGTGTACCGCAAGCGTTAATTGCATCGGAAATTTCACCTGTAAGAAGTGCATTGTTACCTGCCATTGCGCATTTAAGACCATCTGCACCGCATTTAATAGCAGAAAAAGCAGATGCAACTGCCATATTTATTTTATCAGATACCTGAACAAAAACAGGAATGCTTACCGCTTCTTTTACCTTTGCAACCAATTCTGCAATATTATCGGGAGTTGAAGCACCTGCATCATCGCAGATTGTAACAAGTGTTGCACCACAAGCTTCAGCTTCTTTTACTGCAGAAATAAGGAAGTCCTCATCCGCTCTTGTAGCATCAAGTGCAGAAAACTCAACATCAGAGCAGAATGCCTTTGCTTCTTTGATAAGTGCGGAAATCTTTTCAAGCATTTTTGCCTGCTTTACGTGGTATGTGTATTCCATCTGAATAGTGGAAACAGGAAGCTCAATCTGAAGGCGGGGAGACTTGGCATCCTTGATGCATTTCCACGCAATAGCAATATCTTCATTGCTGAAGCCAACAGGAATAGCTAAAACTGCATTCTGCACATTCTGTGCAATTGTTTTATAAATAATTTTATCCTCGGCGGGAGATTTTACTGCAGGAAGCTCAATTACATCAGCACCGATTTTATCAGCACAGCTTGCAATTGCTGATTTTTCTCTGAATAGTAAGGAAACTGCTCTGTCCTCTGAAATCTTTTTAAGTGTGATGTCTGAAATAATAATTTTTTTCATTATGTTCATCCTTTCAGTAATATATATGTATAATTATTGCAATTGATTTAGCCTTCCTTGCGAAGGAAGGTGGCACGGAAAATCTTGATTTTTCGTGACGGAAGGTTCTAGCGACGCAGGAGCGTATAATTAAATATCGCTTGCGATTTACCAAATAAAAAAGTCCCTGAGATAAAAACCTTATCTCAGGGACGAATTTACAAAAAATCCGCGGTACCACCCCGGTTACCGACAAGAGCCGGTCACTCATTAGGACTCATATTAAAGCCTGTAGCCATGGTAACGGGGCTGCCGTAGCTCCTTACACGAGTAATCGGTTGGGGAGCTCTGCTCCGGAACGAGACCGAATTTTTGCAACGCACTGACTTGCACCAACCGTCAGCTCTCTGAAGAGTCAAACCAAAATTTCGTAATTCCTTCATCGCATTTGAAAAATATTGTATAAAAATATAACACTGTTTTTTTTATTTGTCAACAGTTTTTTTGAAAATTCGGAATTCGGAATTAAAAACTCAAACTGTAAGGTACAGGCAAGCCTGTACCTTACGGTTGCTATTGTCTATCTGCTATCAGCTATTTGCTGGCGACTGGCGACTAAAAAATTTTAAAAAATACTTGACATATCCCAACCAAAGTGTTAAAATTCTTCCAAATTGAAAATATCACAAATAAAAGCTGTGACGAAGACGGTTGAAATTTACAGTTTACAGAGAGTCGGCGGTTGCTGTGAGCCGATAGCTTGATTTTTCAAAACCTATCACTTCCGAGCTGAAGGTCCGAAAGATTTTTTTGTGTAGGCGCCTTCCGAGTATGCTGCGTTAGTGCAACGGGGTTGATGGACTCCTGAGTGGCAATTTATATTGCAATTTGAGTGGTACCGCGGAATTTATTTTCGTCTCAAAGAACCAAAAGGTTTTTTGAGGCGTTTTTATTTGTGAATTTTTGATAATACTTTTTGAAAGAAGGAATTATTATGCAAAACAATTCAGTTACAAACAAGCTCGTAGAGGTTGCACAGCGTATTGAGGAGCTTCGCGAGATTTATGGCTTTTCAAATGCTGAAATGGCAGAAAAGGCTGAGGTAACTCTTGAAGAGTATTTATCCTTTGTTAAAGGCGAGGATGACCTTCCCTTTACATTTATTCACAAATGCGCCCTTGCCTTTGATGTTGAAATCACAGACCTTCTTGAAGGTCAGAGCGCAAGGCTTTCAACCTATAATGTAACCCGCAGAGGTAAAGGTCAGACAACTGCCAACGAAGAAGGTATTTTGATTCAGAACCTTGCACCAAAGTTTAAAAATAAGCTTGCAAATCCCTATTGGGTTAAATATGAATACAGAAGTGAGCTTCAGTCAAAGCCCATTGAGGTAACAACTCACTCAGGTCAAGAATTTGACCTTGTTATCAAGGGCTCTCTTAAGGTTCAGGTTGGCGACCATACAGAAATTCTTCACGAGGGCGACAGCATCTATTATAAGAGCTCAACACCTCACGGTATGATTGCTGTTAATGGTGAGGATTGCCTCTTCTTAGCAATGGTTATGGCAGAGGATGAAGCAGTTGCAGATACTCATATGAGCACCGTTAATGTTGGCAGAGCACCCAAAAGCTTCCCTCTTCTCTGTGATAAGTTTATCAAAACAACAGAGGATGAAAATGGTGTATGCACAGGCATCTCCTTTGAAAACGAAGATAAATTCAATTTTGCATTTGATATTGTTGATGAGCTCGGCAGACAGTATCCCGAAAAGCTTGCAATGCTTCATATTTCAGATGATTTAACAGAACGCCGTTTCACATTCAAGGATTTGAAGGAGGCATCCTCTCAGGCTGCTAACTATTTCAAGTCTCTCGGAATCAAGAAGGGTGACAGAGTTCTCCTTGTTCTCAAGAGAAACTATCAGTTCTGGATTTCAATTCTCGGTCTTCATAAATTAGGCGCAATTGCAATTCCTGCAACAAATCAGCTTGTTACTCACGATTATGAATATCGCTTCAATGCAGCAGGTGTTTCTGCAGTTGTTGTTACTGCCGATGGCGTTGCAACAGATTATGTTGACGAGGCACAGAAAAATTGCCCCACACTTAAAACAAAAATCGTTGCTAACGGAAAAAAAGATGGTTGGCATTGCTTTGATGAGGAATATGAATTGTTCAGTCGTCGCTTTGTTCGTGGTGAGGATGCACCCTGTGGTGATGACCCGATGCTTATGCTCTTTACCTCAGGTACAACAGGCTATCCCAAAATTGCAACTCATAGCCACAAATATCCTCTCGGTCATTTTATCACAGCTAAATATTGGCATTGTGTTCAGAGAGACGGTATTCACTTCACAATTTCCGAAACAGGTTGGGGTAAGGCTCTCTGGGGTAAGCTCTACGGTCAGTGGCTTTGTGAGGGTACAGTTTTCGTATATGACTTTGAGCGCTTTGATGCTTCAAAGATTCTTCCTATGTTTGCAAAGTATAACATCACAACCTTCTGTGCACCACCCACAATGTACAGAATGCTTATAAAGCAGGATATCTCACAGTACGATTTATCCTCAATCGTTCACGCAACAACAGCAGGTGAGGCACTTAATCCCGAGGTTTTCAAGCAGTTTGAAAAATCAACAGGTCTCAGAATTCACGAGGGCTTCGGTCAGACAGAAACAACTCTTTCTATCGCTACTCTCAATGGCACTAACATAAAGATTGGTTCTATGGGTAAGCCCACACCTCTTTACGATGTTGATATTGTTGACCCCGACGGAAAGCCTGTTGCAGATGGTGAAACAGGTGAAATCGTTATCCACACTGACTCATCTGTACCTTGTGGTCTCTTCCTCGGCTATTACAATAATGAAGAAGCAACCAAAGAGGTTTATCACGACGGGCTTTACCATACAGGTGATACCGCTTGGCGCGATGAGGACGGTTATTTATGGTATGTGGGCAGAGTTGATGATGTTATCAAATCATCAGGCTACCGTATCGGACCCTTTGAAATCGAAAATGTTATTATGGAGCTTCCCTATGTTCTTGAATGTGGCGTTTCTGCCGCACCCGATGAGGTAAGAGGTCAGGTTGTTAAAGCAAGCATTGTTCTTACTCCCGGCACAGAGGGAACAGAGGAGCTTAAAAAGGAAATTCAGCAGTATGTTAAGAGCAATACTGCACCTTATAAATATCCGAGAATTGTTGTGTTCAGAGATGAATTACCTAAGACAATCAGCGGAAAGATTATAAGGAATAAGCTTTGATAAATCGCGAATCAGAGCATTTACTCACCTCGCAGTACCTTTGTACAGCTTCGGTTCGTAAATAACTCTGCTTCATCGATTTCTCTGCGCTTGAAGCTTTGATAAATCGCGATACTTTTACAAAGATAAGAGGTGACGGGGCAACCCACCACCAAAACATATAATAAATCCACGCTTGAAACTTTATTCTGAGGGTAAGTTACGGTAAGTCCTCTTGCGGTGCCCAAAATTCTTTGTTCGCTATTCGCTTCGCAGAATTTTGACCGCTACGCCAACTCCCACTCCCTTCATCGTCCACAGGACGCGGTCGTGTTCCTTACCCTCTCCCTATTTCATCAAAGATGAAACAGGGATGATAAGTATCGCATTACTTTAATATGCTGGAAGCTGGCGACTGGCGACTGGTAGCTATGAAATTTAATAAAAAACTTGACATTTACCTTATATTATGGTATCTTTGAGGAAATTGAATATAAAGGCGTTGAAGAAAAGGGCGCAATTATTTCACCTTTCAGAGAAGTGGCGGTTGGTGCAAGCCATAGGTTGAGAGATTGATGTTTGTAGTTTCCGAGCCGGGAGGAAGAAAGGCTTTCGCTTAGTAGAACCTCTCCGTGATTGCTGCGTAAAGGCATAGAGGTTGATTGACCTCGAGAGAGGCAGTTTTTAACTGCAATTTGAGTGGTACCGCGGGTATAAATTTTAATTTTTACTCGTCTCAAAGAATATCTTTGGGACGAGTTTTTTATTGTGTCCCTACCGAAATTCAGGAGGATTAAAGAATGGACAAAATCACCGGACTTGATTTTAAAATCAAGGAGATGGCGGCGCGTATTCGAGAGTTGCGCGAAATTGAAGGCTACACTGCAGCAGAAATGGCTGCTAAAACAGGTGTAAGCGAAAGTGAATACCTTGCTTGTGAAAACGGCGAAAGCGACCTTAACTTCGCTTTCATTTATCGTTGCGCTCTCGCTTTTAATGTTGATGTTTCAAGCATTATCGAGGGTAGCACACCCAAGCTTACAAACTATGTTTTCACAAAAGCAGGCAAAGGGCAGAAGATTGAAAAGGCTCACGGTATGACTTATTTCAACCTTGCTTCCAAATTCAAAAACAAAATTGCCGAGCCTCTTTTTGTTGAAGCTACATACAGCGAGGAAAATCAGAATAAGGATATTGAGCTTACCTCTCACGATGGTCAGGAGCTTGACATTGTTGTTGAAGGTAAATTGAAGGTTCAGGTTGGCGAGCACTCTGAAATCCTTGGACCCGGCGACAGTATCTATTACGATTCTCTTACACCTCACGGTATGATTGCAGTTGACGGTAAGGACTGTACCTTCTATGCTATCGTTCTTAATCCCTCAGGTGAGCCCATTCCTGAGCTTCAGCACGTGAAGACAGAGGAATACAAAGCACCCGAAAAGATTAAGGAAGATAAAAAGGAAAGAATTTATCATAAATTTATTGATGTTGAGCGTAACGAAAAGGGCACACCCACATCAATTAAGTTTAAAAATACAGAAAATTTCAACTTTGCATTTGACCTTATTGATGCGCTTGCAGACAGAGAGCCTGAAAAGCTTGCTATGCTTCATATTGCAAGAGATAAGACCGAAAGAAGATTTTCCTTCAAGGATATGAAAAAGGGCTCTGCTCAGGCGGCTAACTATTTCAAATCCCTCGGTATCAAAAAAGGCGACAGAGTTATGCTTATTCTCAAGCGTCACTATCAGTATTGGTTTGCAATGCTCGGTCTTAATAAACTTGGTGCTATCGGTATTCCTGCTCCTAACCAGCTTCAGGAGCACGATTTGGAATATCGTTTTCAGGCGGCTGGTGTTAAAGCAATTCTTTGCACAACTGATGGCGATGTTGCAAATCAGGTTGATTTAGCGGCAGAAAAATGCCCCGATTTGAAAATCAAAATCGCAGTTGGCGAAGAGCGTGACGGTTGGAGAAACTATGATGAAGAGAGCAAGCTCTTCAGCTCACATTATGAAAGAACTGCAGATGCTCCCGGTGGGGATGATTTAATGCTTATGTTCTTCACATCAGGAACAACAGGCTATCCCAAAATCGCCGCTCATAGCTATACCTATGCTCTCGGTCATTTCCATACTGCAAAGTTCTGGCACAATGTTGACCCTGATGGTCTTCATTTCACAATTTCAGATACAGGCTGGGCAAAGTCTATGTGGGGTAAATTCTACGGACAGTGGCTCTGTGAAGCAGCTCTTTTCGTATATGACTTTGACCGCTTTGATGCGGCAGATATTCTTCCGATGTTTGCTAAACACAATATCACAACCTTCTGTGCACCACCCACAATGCTCAGAATGATGATTAAGCAGGATATTTCCAAATATGATTTCTCATCTGTTAAGCATATGACAACTGCAGGTGAGGCGCTTAACCCCGAGGTTTACCGCCAATTTGAAAAGGCAACAGGTCTTCAGATTCTTGAGGGCTTCGGTCAGACCGAAAGCACTATGATTATCGGTAATATGACTGGTGCACCTCATAAAATCGGTTCAATGGGTAAGCCTGCTCCTATTTATGATGTTTGCCTTGTTGATGCAGAAGGCAATAAAGTAAATGTTGGTGAAAACGGTGAAATCGTTGTTAGTGTTAAGGACGGTGCTCCCTGCGGTCTCTTCAAAGGCTATTATAATGATGAAGAGAAAACAAAAGAGGTCTGGCACGATGGTTATTATCATACAGGTGATGTTGCATGGATGGATGAGGATGGCTTCTATTGGTATGTAGGTCGTGTGGATGATGTTATTAAATCATCGGGCTATCGTATCGGACCATTCGAAATTGAAAGTGTTATTATGGAGCTTCCCTATGTTCTTGAATGTGGCGTTTCTGCCGCACCGGACGAAGTAAGAGGACAGGTTGTTAAGGCAAGCATCGTTCTTGTTCCCGGTAAAGAGGGCACAGAAGAGCTCAAAAAGGAAATTCAGCAGTATGTTAAGGAGAAAACAGCTCCTTATAAATACCCGAGAATTGTTGTTTTCCGTGACGAGCTTCCAAAAACAACAAGTGGAAAAATACAGCGTAATAAGTTATAATTAAAGAGGTGATTAGATGCAAAGTAAACGAATGACCCTTTTCGCAGGGCATTATGGCAGTGGTAAAACAAATATCGCAGTAAACTATGCTTTGTATCTTAAAAGCCTTGGTGAAAATGTAGTCATTGCCGACCTTGATATAGTTAATCCCTATTTCAGAACTCGCGATAGTCTTGAAGAACTGAACAATGCAGGCATCAGGCTTATTTCATCTGCATTTGCAAATTCAAATGTGGATTTACCCGCTTTACCTCAGGATGTTTATTCTCTTCTTGACAAACGCGAAGAAAAGGCGATAATGGATATTGGCGGTGATGACCGTGGCGCTTATGCACTGGGAAGATATGCAGACGCTATAAAAGAAGAAAATGATTATGAAATGCTTTTCGTTTTCAATAAATATCGTCCCTTGACTCCCGATGCAGAGTCGGCGTATGAAATAATGCAGGAAATTGAAGCTGCGTGTAAGGTTAAATTCACAGCAATTGTTAATAACTCCAATCTTGGTGAGCTTACCACAGAAGAGGATGTTATAAATTCGGTTGACAGTGCCGAAAAATTGTCAGAATTAACGG
This sequence comes from Clostridia bacterium, assembly GCA_017436285.1. Lineage (GTDB taxonomy): Bacteria > Bacillota > Clostridia > Oscillospirales > Acutalibacteraceae > DTU089. Next base: position 63,468 of record JAFSDL010000021.1, on the reverse strand, counting down.
GATTACCTGTTAAAATGACAACTGTCACAGAAAAATTAGTAAATAATCTCAACGGAAAGGTTGAAAATCTGTTTCCGCTGACTTTACAAAAAAAGATAATTTAGGAGGCAGAAAAATGGCAAAAGTAACATTCGCAGAAAATGTTTGCAAGGGTTGCGGTTTGTGCGTAACTGCTTGTCCCAAGAAAATTGTGGAGCTCGACTCTGCAAAGCTTAACGCAAAAGGACATCATCCTGCACATTGCATTGATGAAAGCAAGTGTATTGGTTGCGCTTTCTGTGCAACAATGTGCCCTGACTGTGCTATAACTGTTGAAAGGTAAGGTGAAATAAATGGGTGAGAAAGTTTTAATGAAGGGTAATGAGGCTATTGCCGAGGCTGCAATCAGAGCAGGTTGTATGCATTATTTCGGTTACCCCATTACACCTCAGACAGAAATTGCCGCTTATATGGCAAAAAGAATGCCCAAGGTAGGTGGCGTATTCCTTCAGGCAGAAAGTGAAATTGCTGCTATTAATATGGTTCTTGGCGTTGCTGCAACAGGCAAACGCGTTATGACATCATCATCAAGCCCCGGAGTTTCTCTTAAGAGCGAGGGTATTTCTTACATAGCAGGCTCAGATGTTCCTGCACTTATTGTTAATGTTCAGCGTGGTGGCCCCGGTCTTGGTGGTATTCAGCCCTCTCAGTCTGACTATTTCCAGGCAGTTAAGGGTGGTAGCCACGGTGACTTCAAGAAAATTGTTCTTGCACCTGCATCAGTTCAGGAAATGGCAGACCTTACAAGCACTGCATTTGACCTTGCAGATAAATACAGAATGCCTGCAATGATTCTTGCAGACGGTACTCTCGGTCAGATGATGGAGCCTGTTGAGCTTCCTGATACAGCACCCAATACATTCGATAAACCCTGGGCACTTACAGGTACAAAAGGGGAGAGAAAGCATAATATTGTTAACTCTCTTTATCTTAAACCCGAAGAGCTTGAAAAAACCAACTTCGAGCGTTATGCAAGATATAAAACAGTAGAAGAGAACGAAGTCCTTTTTGAAGAATATCTTATGGATGATGCAGATATTTGTGTTGTTTCCTTCGGTATTACAGCTCGTGTTGCTAAAAACGCTATTGTTGAAGCACGTGCAAAGGGCATCAAGGTTGGTATGATTCGTCCTATTACTCTCTGGCCATTCCCTGAGAAGGTTCTCAGAGCTGCGGCAGATAAATGCAAAGCATTCCTTTGTGTTGAAATGAATATGGGGCAGATGATTGAAGATGTTAAGCTTGCAACAGAATGCAAGAAGCCCGTATATCTTTGCAATCGCACAGGCGGTATGATTCCCGCTCCCGAAGAAGTGCTTGCAAAAATTGAAGAAATCAATGAAGGAGGTAACAAATAATGGTAGTATTCGAAAAACCGAAAACATTAACTGATGCACCGCTTCACTATTGTCCCGGTTGTACTCATGGTATTATTCACAGACTTGTTGCCGAGGTTATTGATGAGCTCGGTATTGAAGGCAGAACAATCGGTGTTGCTCCCGTTGGTTGCTCCGTTATGGCTTATGATTATTTCACCTGTGACTTTATTCAGGCACCTCACGGCAGAGCGCCCGCAGTTGCAACAGGTGTTAAAAGAGCAGACCCCGAAAACAATGTTGTTTTCACATATCAGGGTGACGGTGACCTTGCCGCTATCGGTACTGCAGAAACTGTTCACGCCGCTGCAAGACGCGAGAATATCACAGTTATTTTCGTAAACAATGCAATTTATGGTATGACAGGCGGTCAGATGGCTCCCACAACTCTTCCCGGTCAGGTTACTCAGACCTCTCCCTACGGAAGAGATGTTGAAACAGTAGGTTATCCCGTTAAGGTTTGCGAGCTTCTTCAGAATGTTGACGGCGCTGCATACCTTGAAAGAGTTTCCGTAAATAACCCCACAAATGTCAGAAAAGCAAAGGCTGCTATTAAAAAGGCATTTCAGAATCAGCTTGATGGCAAGGGCTTCTCTCTTGTTGAGGTTGTTTCAACTTGTCCTACAAACTGGGGTATGACACCCGCAAAGGCGCTCGAATGGCTTGAGGAAAATATGCTTCCTTATTATCCTTTGGGTGTTTATAAAGATATCTACGCAGAGGAGGCAAAATAATGAGTAAAGCATGTAACATTCTTTTTGCCGGTTTCGGCGGTCAGGGTATTCTTTTTGCAGGTAAATTCGTTGCATACAAGGGTCTTCTTGAAAATAAGCAGGTTTCCTGGCTTCCTTCTTATGGTCCTGAAATGCGTGGCGGTACTGCAAACTGTAGCGTTATCGTAAGCGATGAGCCCATCGGCTCTCCCATTGTCGGCAAGCCCGATGTTCTTGTTGCTATGAACCTTCCTTCACTTGATAAATATGAAAATGAAGTTGTTTCAGGTGGTAAAATCTTCGTTGATTCAACTCTTATTACAAGAAAGGTTGAAAGAACAGACGTTGAGGTTTTCTATATTCCTGCAACTCAGCTTGCAAATGAGCAGGGGATCAGCACTCTTGCTAATATGATTATTACAGGTAAGCTTCTTAAAGAAGTAGAAGAGCTTGGCTTCGATGGTATTGATGCACCTCTCGCAAAGGTTGTTTCAGCTCGTCGTCAGAATCTTCTTGAAGTAAACAAAACCGCGCTTAAGCTCGGTTACGACTATTAATCAATAATTATTAAGTATTGAAAAGAGGTTATTTTCAATGAGTTATAATTTCAAAATTGAAAGAACAACCGCTCCCAAGGCAAAGCCTCAGGATGAGAGCAAGCTTGGCTTCGGTAAAATCTTTACAGACCATATGTTTATTATGAACTATGATGAAGGTCAGGGCTGGCACGATGGCAGAGTTGTACCCTATGGTCCTCTCTCTCTTGACCCATCATCAATGGTTTTCCACTATGCACAGGAGCTTTTTGAAGGTCTTAAAGCATACAGAACTGCAGACGGTAGTATTCAGCTTTTCCGTCCTCAGAAAAATATCGAAAGAATGAACAACACCTGCGACCGTCTTTGCGTTCCCAGACTTGATCCCGATATGGTTCTTGAGGCTATCAAGACTGTTGTTGATGTTGATAAGGATTGGGTTCCTCATAATGACGGAACATCACTTTATATCCGTCCCTTCATTATTGCAACTGATGCCTTCCTTGGCGTTCACGCTTCACATAGCTATATTTTTGCAATAATTCTTTCACCTGTTGGCTCATATTATGCAAATGGTATGGACCCCGTTAAGATTTACATTGAACGCGAATATGTTCGTTGTGTAAAGGGCGGTACAGGTATGGCTAAGGCAGGCGGTAACTATGCTGCTTCTCTTATCGGTCAGGAAAAGGCAGATAAAATGGGCTATGCTCAGGTTCTCTGGCTCGATGGTGTTGAAAGAAAGTATATTGACGAGGTTGGCGCAATGAACGTTTTCTTCGTTATTGATGATACAGTTATCACACCCTCTCTTGAGGATGGCAACATTCTTCCCGGTGTTACAAGAGCATCCTGTATTGAGGTGCTTAAAGCAAACGGTTACAAGGTAGAGGAAAGAAAAATCTCTATTGACGAGGTTAAGGAAGCTCACAAAAACGGTAAGCTTCAGGAATCCTTCGGTACAGGTACTGCTGCAGTTATTTCACCTGTTGGTGAATATATCGATGGCGACGAGCACATTGTAATCAACGATTCAAAAATCGGACCCGTTGCTCAGTTCCTTTACGATGAACTCACAGGTATTCAGTGGGGCAAGCGCGAGGATAAGCTTGGTTGGATTGTTAAGGTAAACTAAATTATCATTAAACACTCTTTGCAATTTGAGGCAAAGAGTGTTTTTATGCTTATATACTTGAAAAAGCAGAGAAAAAAATATATAATCTAATAAATAAAACATCAAAGGAGGTAATTCTATGTTGAAATATGAAATTGAAGGCGGTAGCTTGCCCGTTGTAATTTGCTATCCTGAGCAGGGTCAGACCCTTTGCACAGAAACCGGCTCTATGAGCTGGATGAGTCCCAATATGAAGATGGAAACAAATGCAGGGGGTGGAGTGAAAAAGGCTTTAGGCAGATTGTTTTCAGGCGAATCAATTTTTCTCAATGAATTCACCTCTGTAAGCGGAACAGGTATGATTGCCTTTTCATCAAGCTTCCCCGGTGGAATTATACCCTTCGAGGTAACATCGGGTAATGGTATTGTTGTTCAGAAAAAAGGCTTTCTTGCTATGGAAAAAGGGCTTGATATTTCTGTTTTCTTCCAGCACAGAGCAGGTGCAGGCTTCTTCGGTGGCGAGGGTTTTGTTATGCAGAGAATTACCGGTAACGGTATGGTGTTTGTTGAAATTGATGGTAATTGCAAAGAATATACCCTTGGTGCAGGGGAGAGCATTGTTGTAAATACAGGTCATCTTGCCGCAATGAGCGAAAGCTGTTCAATGAGCGTTGAAGCAGTTAAGGGCTTGAAAAATATGTTTCTGGGTGGCTCGGGTATGTTCCATACTGTTATTACAGGTCCCGGTAAGGTTTACCTTCAGTCAATGCCCATCAGTAAGCTTGCTAATGCTATTCACCCATACCTTCCAACACCACCAAGTAGTGATGGTAATGGCGGAATAAATATTAAATTAGGTAACTGATTTAAAAACATAAAACATTGAACGGATTTGTCCGTTCATAAAAAGGAGAAGCATCTTGGCAGATAAATTAACCCCCAATGAAGACAAAAAAATGTCTATAAATGACGATTACATAGAGCTTTTGAGCTATGTAAAGAACAAGGATGAATATGAGGATGTGTACAGTAACTCTTCAGATATGGAAGATGAATTTGAAGATGTTTTCAGTGATTCCGCTAAAGAGGATATATACATCAGTCAAAAACGCAGAGAAGAGCCTGAAGAGGATGGTATTTATATAAGCAAAAGCAGGTCAATTCATCAGACTCAGGAGCTCGATGAATACAACGATGAGGATTTCTCGGTAGAAATACCTGCAACTCCTCCCTTGAGTCGCAAAAAAAGCTTGCAGAATACTGATGAAATTTCAGATTTTGAAGCAAGAAGGGGTAAGCTTGTACCCAAAAAGAAGGGCTCAAAGGGCAAGGTAATAGTTGCAGTTATTCTTGCAGTTGTATTAGCTTTCGGCGGAATTATGTTTGCAATGGCAAACGGTGTTGTGGGTAAGTTTGCAAAGGCTGAGGAAATTGAGCACGTTGAAGGTGTTGAGCTTATAAGCGATAAAAATGTAAGAAACATTCTTCTCATCGGCTCTGATAAGGATACCGGTGGCTCTTCCCGTAGTGACAGTATTATGATTGCCTCTGTAAATAAAGCAACGGGCAGAATAACACTTTGCTCCATTCTTCGTGATACTCATCTGGCTATTCCCGGCAATCGCGAATCAAAGGTCAATGCCGCTTATTCCTGGGGTGGTGCAAATCTTCTTATTCAGACCATTGAGCAGAATTTCGGAATTAAAATTGATGATTATGCAACAGTTAATTTTGAAATGTTTACAGAGCTTGTTGATGGCCTCGGTGGTGTTGATATTGAGGTAACGGAAGACGAAGCAGATTATATAAACAACCGCCATTCATACGGAAAAGAGGAAAAGCCCGATACAGTTGAAAGTGGTGAAAATGTTCACCTTGACGGCTATCAGACTCTTTGGTATTCCCGTATTCGTAAGCTTGATTCGGATTTTATGAGAACTCAGCGACAGAGAAAGGTGCTGAGCGCCATTGCAACAAAGGTTAAGTCTCAGATTAATCCCGTTGGCATTTTCGGTCTCATTTCAACTGCAGGTGATGTTGCACCATATATTGAAACAACTCTTTCAACAACTGATTTCTGGAGCCTTATTTTCAGTCTTTCAGGTTGCCTTGTAAAGTCAGGCGCAAATTCGGACGAGCTTATTGTTTCTCAGCAGATTCCTTTTGACGGCACTTGGTGGTATTCAACTCAGTGGGACGGCTCAAGCATTTCCATTGACCTTGAACAGAATAAGCAGATGCTCTACACTCTTCTCTATGAAGAGCCTGTTGAGGATACAACAGAAGAAACAGCAGAATAAACAGCAGAATAAAATAAAGAGTCAGAACAAACTGAAAATTGTTCTGACTCTTTTTAAGTTAGGAGTTAGGAGTGGGGAGTGTCGCGCAGACAGGTTCTTATGAAAATGCATTATCGTAGTTTATTTTGCGGTATAGGCGAGCCTATACCTTACAGTTACGACCCTATCTGACATATTCACTTAAACCAACAAAACCGTAAGGCACTGGCTTGCCTGTGCCATACAACAATGTAAAAGTAACGCGAAGCTTATATAATGTTTGGAAGCGAAGCTTCCCCACCACTCCTCACTCCTCACTCCACACTCCTAACTCCTAACTTAATTTATTCCGCATTCCGAATTTTCAAAATCTATCATACCTTAACTCCAATAATCATATACTTTCACAGAAGGTATATGAAGGGAGTTAATTTTTATGGACATAGCCTTAAAAAGAGAGAACTATAAATTATTGCAAACCATTAAAGATAATTCAATCGAGGAATGTGTTGAGGCGGATTTTTCCTTGCCTGAATATATGCCTGAGATTCTGAGAATTATCAAATCCACTGCTCAGCCAAAGGTTAATTCCTGCAAGGCGGTGGGAGAGAGAGTAACAATTGACGGTGAATGTGAGCTAAGAATGATTTACACCGCAGAGGATGGCGGGATTTATTCCTTTTCTCAGTCAAGACCCTTTACCCGCCATTGTGAAAACACAGTTTTCAATGATGCAACAGATATTAATTCCGAAATAACAGTTTCTTATGTTAATTGCCGTGCCACAAGCACCAAGCGGGCAGAAATCAAAGCGGGACTTGTTATAAAAATTTCTGCCTTTCTTGAGGAAACAGAAGAAATAATTTCTTTGGAGGAAAACACCTGCATTGAAGAAAAATGTATGCCCGTAAGAGCAATGTCGTTAGGGTGCAAAAAAACAAGGTCATTTTCAATGAGCGATTCAATTTCAATTCCCGTACCTTGTGCCTTTATAATTAGTGCCCGTGCAAGTGCAAGCTGCAGCGAAATTAAAAAAATCAGTAATAAAATTATGGTGAAGGGCGATGCCATAATTGAAATATGCTATGTAAATGCTTCCGATAAAGCCTGCACAGAGCGTATAAGGCACAGTCTTCCTATTAATCAGATTCTTGAGTTTGAGGGTATGGAAGAGCGCTTTACGGGAAATGTTGCTTTAAATGTAAATGCAGTTGATGTTATTCAGAAGAATGAGCAGGACGGAAACGGAACTGCTTTTGATATCGCCTTGGGTATTGATGCATCAATTTGTATGTGGGAGGAAAAAGAGCTTGTTGTTATAAGCGATGCCTATGCAGTAGGCGGCAGCATTGATTTAAAGAAGCAATCCTATGTATTTTTCACACCTCTTGATGAAATCCGCGATACCTATATTTTCAGAAACGATTTTCAGGTGAATGGCGAGGGTATAAGCAAGGTCCTCGGTTCAACCTGTGAATTATCAAATATCACGGTAAAAAAAGAAAACGAAATGCTTTGCTTGTGCGGTAGCCTTACAATATCTGCATTGATAAAGGATTCCTCGGGAGCAATTTCAAATATCAATAAAATACTTGATGTTAAATATGAAAGAAAGGCAGATTATGAAGAAACCGATATCTTTTGTGAACCCCACCTTAATGTTTTGTCATTAGATTGCATTGAAAAGGGTAGTAGCGGAATTGATGTTCGTGCAGAAATAGGTGTTACCGCAACCGCTTTCGGTAAAATTTATATTGATGCGGTAACAGATATAACCGAAAGCGAAAATCAGGTTGAACGCAGCCCAAATGCTATCACAGTTTATTTTCCTGAAGAGGCGGAAAGCCTCTGGTCAATTGCAAGGCGTTATAATACAACAGTAAAGGCAATTGCAGAAGAAAATAATCTTTCAGGCGATACAACGGAAAACCTGAAAATGATTTTCATTCCTGCGGTATAATTATATAAATTAACTTAAAATCAACTGTTTTAAAAAATTTAAAAAAACAGTTGATTTTTTTTTATTATTGTGATATTATTATCGAGTCTATGTGTGCGTTGTTTCGAGACAACGGCAGTTAATGGCAACATTAAAGCTGGCGGTCCGCTGTTTATAGTTGCAATAGCTATATAATAAGAACGCTTGAAAAAATTCGGAGGTTTATTATGGACGCATTAAAACTTATTGCACAGGACAGCCTTAAGGCTGAGAAGCCCGAGTTTAACGTTGGTGACACAGTCAGAATCGACGTTAAAATCCGTGAAGGTCAGAGAGAAAGACTTCAGGCTTTCGAAGGTACAGTTATTGCAAAAAATGGTAGTGGTATCAGCGAAACATTCACAGTTCGTCGTGTTTCTTACGGCGTAGGTGTTGAAAGAGTTTTCCCTGTTCACTCTCCCAACGTTGCATCTGTTAAAGTTGTTCGTTACGGTAAAGTTCGCCGTGCAAAACTTTATTATCTTCGTGATAGAGTTGGTAAGGCTTCTAAGGTTAAGGAAAAAATCGGCTGATAATAGTCGAAAAAACGGGGCAGATGTATAATCTGCCCTTGATTTCTTTAATAGGGTTATCGTATTTTTATTGAGAGGTGAGCACTATGCGCAAAACCGAAGAGTATAACATTACATTAAATGAAGATAAGCTTGTGAAAACGAAAAAAGTCCGTGAAAACAAAATGAATGTTTTTGAAGTGTTTCAGGCAATCATTTCTGCTCTCGTGGTAATAACACTTCTTTTCACCTTTGCTTTCAGAGTTGTAAATGTTGAAGGTTCATCTATGAAGCCCACTCTTCAGAACAACGATAAGGTTATTGTTTCAACAGTTGGCTACGAAGCCCAGAGAGGCGATATTGTTGTTATTTCAAGCACTGATGGTCTTAAAGAACCCATTGTTAAGCGTATTGTTGCCGTTGGCGGAGATACTGTTGATATTAATTTTACAACCGGTGTTGTAACAGTAAACGGAACTGAAGAGGAATACACCAACGAGCTCACATCTCAGCAGTTTGATATTGCTTTTCCCATAACCGTTCCCGAAGGAACAGTTTTTGTTCTCGGTGATAACAGAGGTAATTCTCTTGATAGTCGCTCAACAAGAGTTGGTTGTGTTGATGAAAGGCTTATTGTAGGAAAGGTTTTGTTCAGATTTTTCCCTTTAGGCGATTGGAAGGTTGAATAATATGAATAACGATGAAAGAATTATTGATATAAACACAGATGAAACAACAAAGCCTGATAAAAAGGCTTCAAAAAAAGGAAAAAGCGGTTTTCATATTTCTGTTTACGATTTAGTTTCTATTGTAATGTCCGCGTTCATTATTATAGCAGTTGTTTTTACTTTTGTGTTCCGCTTGGTTGGGGTTGATGGCACCTCTATGACTGATACTCTTCAGCACGGTGACTGGCTCCTGACTGTTAATAAACAAAGCTATGAGCGTGGCGATATTGTCGTAATCACAGAGCCCAACTATTTTGATGAGCCTCTCATTAAGCGTGTTATTGCCAAGGGTGGCGAAACAGTTGATATAGATTACGCAACAAGCACAGTTTATGTTGATGGTGTGGCACTTAAAGAGCCCTACACCCGTGAAGACTTTATTCTTCAGAAGCTTGATGATATCGATTTTCCCTATACAGTTCCCGAGGGTCACATTTTCTGTATGGGCGATAACAGAAACGGTTCAACCGATAGTCGTTCAAATCTTATCGGTTCGTTGGATGAAAGATATGTTTTAGGCAAAGCAGTAGTCAGAATTTTGCCTTTCGGAGATTTTGATATATACGATTATGAGTGATTACCAGAAGCAAACTGTTCAATGGTTTCCGGGTCATATGGCTAAAACGCGCAGGCTTATTAAAGAGAGCCTGCCGTTTGTGGATTTAGTGACAGAAATCGTTGATGCAAGAATACCAATGAGCTCTTCAAACCCTGAGCTTAAGGAAATGATAGGCAATAAGCCAAGAATTATTCTTCTTAATAAATGTGATGTTGCAGATGAAAAAGCAACCGCAAAATGGGTTGAATATTATAAAAGCAACGGAATGTATGCTATTCCCGTTGATTGCCGAAGCGGTAAAGGCTTGAATGCTTATTTGCCTCTTGTTCGTGATGTTCTGAAGGATAAAATTCAGAGGAACACCGAAAAGGGTATGGTGGGCAAGCCCTTGCGCGTAATGGTTGTGGGCATACCCAACACAGGCAAATCCTCCTTTATAAATAAGATGGCAGGTCGCAATCGTGCAAAGGTTGCCGATAAGCCCGGTGTTACCCGTTCAAACAGTTGGTTTGCAGTGGGTAATGGGGTTGAGCTTCTTGATACCCCTGGAGTTTTATGGCCGAAGTTTGATGATAAGGCTGTAGGTGATAAATTGGCATTTATAGGCTCTGTTAAGGATGAGATTCTTGATAGCGAGGTTCTTGCTATGAGGCTTATTAATGTGCTTAAAAATGGCTATTGTGACCGCATAAGCGAGCGTTTCAAGCTAACAGGCTTTGAGGATAAAGAGGATTATGAAATTCTTGAAATGATTGGCAGAAAAAGAGGTATGCTTATTTCAGGGGGCGAAATTGATACCGAAAGAGCATCAATAATGCTTCTTGATGAATACAGAGGTGGAAAACTTGGTCGATTAACCCTTGAATTACCCGAATAATTGTATTAAAATATAAGTCGAAGCAACTATGCTTCGGCTTTTATTTTTCTTTTAGGAGAATTATTATGTTGGATTATTCTTATGAAATACAAGCTCATAATGATGGCTTTACGGTGGTTTGCGGTGTGGATGAAGCAGGGCGCGGACCTCTTGCAGGTCCTGTTTTTGCAGGTGCGGTTATTTTACCTGAAAACTATACTCACGAAATTCTCAACGACTCAAAAAAGCTTTCTGAAAAAAAACGCGATTTAGTTTATGATGATATAATCAGAGATGCAGTTTGTTGGTCTGTTGGTATTGCAACTGAAAAGGAAATTGATGAAATCAATATACTCAATGCAACATTTCTTGCTATGAAAAGGGCGGTTGATGGTCTCAATATCAAGCCCGACCTTGCATTTATTGATGGTAACAGATACCCTAATACAGGCGTTAAAGAGGTTGCTATTGTAAAGGGCGATAGTAAATGTATGTCCGTTGCGGCGGCTTCAATTATAGCAAAGGTAAGCCGAGACAGATTTATGCTCCAAATGGCAGAAAAGTATCCTCAGTATCAGTTTGAAAAGCACAAGGGCTATGGTACAAAGCTTCATTATGAAATGATAGAGCAATACGGTGTTTCTGAAATACACAGAAGAACTTTTCTCAAAAATATTTTAGGTGAGAATGTATGAACAGTAGCTTAATCGGTGCTTATGGTGAGCATCTGGCGGCTAAATATCTCAGATATGAAAAATATAATATAAAAGCCGCCAACTTCAAATCATATACAGGTGAAATTGATTTGATTGCAGAGAAAAACGGGGTTCTGTGTTTTATCGAGGTGAAAACCCGTCAGGTAGGCGGTATGCTTCCGCCTGCTTCAGCAGTGGATACTCGTAAGCAGGAGAATATTAAAAGCTGTGCCTCAGTATATTTAAACAGATGGGCGAAGAATGTGAAGGAAACCCGTTATGATATTATTGAGGTTTTAATAGACGACAAGGAGCTTATTAAGCTAAATCATATAAAAAATGCCTTCTGAGGTGTCTATGAGATATTTTGATTTGCATTGTGATACAATAGGGGAATGCAGTAATAATAATTTATCATTAAGAAAAAATGCTTTGCACATCGATTTGGAAAGGGCGAAGGCGCTTGATAAATATACACAGGTGTTTGCAATCTGGATTCCTGACCAGTTCCGAGGAAAAGCTGCGGTAAAATATTTTGATAAAACCGCTGATTATTTTTATAAAGAACTTGAAAAGAACGGTGAGATGATATCTTTATACAGTTCTGATGAAAATACACCTATAAAGGCGATATTGTCAGTCGAAGGCGGTTCTGCCTGTTGTGGCACTATCGAGGGACTGCATCACCTTTATGAAAGAGGGGTGGGGCTTATAACATTAACCTGGAATGCACCAAACGAAATTGCTTGCGGTGCGTTTTCAGAGGGCGGATTTACAAAATTCGGAAAAGAGTTTGTAAAAGAAGCCGAAAGGCTTGGTATAACACTTGATGTTTCTCACCTTAATCGCCAAAGCTTTTTTGAATTTGCAGAAATTTCAAAAAAGCCTTTTGTAGCAAGCCATTCCAATGCAGATATTGTTAACAATGAATATGGCAGAAAACGAAATCTGACTCCGGAGCAGATTAAAATAATCAAAGAGCGAAAAGGCTTGATTGGCTTGAATTTTTGCAGAGAGTTTATAGAGGATGAAAATGCTTGTGGTGTTGATGCCATTTGTCGCCAGCTTGATTATTTTTTAAATTCAGGCTGTGAAGATATCATAGCTTTCGGAAGTGATTTTGATGGTTGTACCGTTCATACTGATTTGTGGGGTATAGAAAAAATACCAATACTATTTAAAAAATTAATAAATAAAGGTTTTGGTGAGGCTTTTCTAAAAAAATTATTTTATGAAAATGCCGATAACTTTTTCTTAAATAACAAAACAGTGTCTTTGGATTAACTCCAAAGACACTGTTTGTTAATTTAATTAATACGTGATTGATGAAGAGGAGGAAGCACTTGATGCATAATAGGTGGCATTGTTAGTAAGTGCTTTTTCATTTGTTTTTACAAACATATCGATGATGAACTCGTTTTTCTTGATTTTTTCTGAAATTGCATCATAAAGCTCAGTTGAGTAATCATTGAACTTTTCTGATGCAATAGCAGCACGAACATCGCTTTCCCATTTTGCTGTTTTGTCTGCACCAACAAAGTACATAACGTGGTAACCATAGTCTGTTTTGATTATGCCTGTGTCACCAACCTTGTGTGAGTCAAGAGCCCAATCAAGGAATTCGGGAACATAGCTGCTTGTTGAAGTGATGTCTTCATAAAGACCGCCTGTTTCGGCAGAACCTGTATCATCTGTTTTCTCAGTTGCAAGTGTTGCAAAGCTGGCTTCAGTAGCTTCGCCGTTTTTCCATTCCTTAAGAATCTTTTCTGCTTCTTTTTTTGCTTCTGCAAAATTCTTTTCGATTTCGTCATCGGAAAGGTCAATGGTTTTACCCTCAGAGTCTTCTTTTGTGGTTTCAGCCTGAACAAGAATGTGTCTAACATCTGCACCTGCAGTGTTTTTATCGGGAGCAGCAGGGTTGATGATGTAAGCAACATAGTATGTTTCAGAATCTTCGTCGTTAATAACAGTGATGTCGCCTGTTTTACGAGCAGTATCAAAGAGCCATTTAGAAATTGTTTCAGAGCTGATTGAGGAACTTGTAAGATTTTCTGCAAGTGTTGCACTGTCCTCCGCGAAGGATTCCTTCTGAGAGGGGAGAGCATATTCTTTAGCTAATTTAATAAAGCTTTCCTCATCAGTAACCTTGCCCTTGAATTCTTCAGCAAGCTTCTTTGCCTGTGACTTTGTGTATGAGGGGTCTTCATTGTCTTCGCTGTCTTTAACCTCAGCATAAGAGAATGCGAAAAGGCGAGCATCAACTAAGTCGAAGTCAATTCTGTTTTCCTTGTAATATGCTTTAACATCAGCATCAGTAGTAGTTTCTGTGATGTTTGTTTCATACCATTCGAGATAATACTGAACAGTGCTGTCTCTTTCGAGGAACTCTCTGTAAGATTTCTCGGTGAGACCCTCACCGCAAGCCTTTGCAATATAATTGTCAACAGAGAAATCATTTTCTTCAGCTTTCTCTATAAGGTCATTAATTGCTTCATCAACAGTAGTGGTCATTTCTTCCTGCTGTTCCTCTGTAAGCTCGAAGCCTGCTTTTTTAGCATCCTCGCTCATAGCAGTTTTATAAATCTCTCTCTGAATAAAAGCTTTTTCGGGAGCCATAAGTCTGAAATAATCAGCCCATGTTTCAACACCTTCGGGAGCATCCTCGCCGATATACTCCTGTTCAGCAGGGTCTATAGTAAGGTCAAAGCCGGTATAGTATGCACCATAGCCTGAACCATAGTATGAATCAATCTGCTGAGTTGTTGTTGCAATCTGGTTGTAAAGGCTCATGTAGTAGTAGTTGTATTCTGCCACATTGATTTTTTCATCCTCGTATGTAGCAACAGTAAGAACCTTTTGGGGAAGGCAGAAAACCTTTGTAAGTATGTTGCCTGCGCCGTAAAGCACAACACCTACGATAAGTAAAATACAAATTGTTTTAACAAGAATTCTTATAATCTTGTCACCTTTGCCTGTTTTCTTTTTCTGGGCTTTTGCAAGGCGCTCCTTGCGTTGCTCACGATAAATTTCGGCATTGGTTTTGATTTCGTTGTTTGCCATTTGTTTTTCATCCTTTGCTTTCTTTTATGATACAACATATAATGTTGCAAAATATCACTCCTATTCTATACCAAAAATCAGAATTTTACAAGAGTATTTTTTATATTTATAAGTATTATTAGTTAATTTACATTTTATTAAAATTTTATTTTCACTTAAACTTATGTTTAAGCATTTGTTTTAGTTGCATAAAGTCTGTGTTTGTGTTATTATATTCAAAGAAATTTTTACGGATTGGTGTTTTATGGCTAAGAAAAAACGCAATAAAATTAAAATAATTATTCCTGTGATTTCTGTTTTTTTAATTATAGGAATATTGTGTGGTGCTTTTATTATTCCCCGTTTGCAGACTAAGGGCATTATTCAGATGAATTTGTGCCAGGGTGAGCAAAAGGGCTATGATTTCGGAAACGGTTACAAAGCATTTGTTAAAACCGATTCAGGCACACTTTATATCAATGAAAAAACATCGGCAGTTGCTATAACCGATGCTTCAGGGAAAACCGTTTTTAATTCTCATTCAAAGGATGCGGCAAAAAATAAGCTTGCTTGTGTGCTTTCCTTAACTGTCAGAGATAAAATCGGTAATTCCTATATTGAAAACAGCTCCATAAACAGTGTTAAAAACGGTGTTTTTGAAATCAGTGATAAAAAGAAAAATTCCGTTACGCTCACATTTTCCTTTATGGCTGACAGAGCAGGGGAGGTTTCGGAAAAAATCCCTGTTAAATTCAGTGAAAGTAACGGTGGCATTAAGGTTGAGATTGATACAAAGCAAGTCACCTTAAAGGATGGCTACTGCATCGAGAAAATCAGTATTCTTCCGGGACTTTTTTCTGAAAACAACCCGAAGGACGAATGCTTCTATACTGTTCCCGATGGCTGTGGTGCTCAGATTGATTTAACCACTGAAGCAGAAGAGCCCTATTCTCATACACTTGATATTTATGGTAGTGATATTACCTTTGAGGAGTATTCTCAGGGTGCAACCCTGCCTTGCTTTGCAATGACTAAAAACGGGGTTATGGTAACAACGATTATTGAAGATGGTGATGCCATTTCTTCCCTTACTGTAAAGCACAATAAAGGCATCGGCGGAAATCTTTATAATACTTTTATAGTTACTCCCTATGCCAAGGTTGACGGTAAGCTTATAAAGGGCTCATCATACGATGGTGTTGTTTCCCAGACCTACTATATAACAGCTTCGGGTGAAGCTGACTACAACACAATATCCTCCCTGGTGAGAGATGACCTTGTAAAAAGAGGCTATCTGCCCTCTGAAATGAGCGATGTGTTTGTTGATTATCCATTCTTCATTACTGCAATAGGTAGTGAAAACGGAAAAAAGAACAGTGTTTATACCACCTTTGAAAACGCTTCTGAGATGATAGCGCTTCTTAAATCAAGAGGTGTCAGAAGTGTGGCACTACGTTTCGCGGGAGCAGGTAAAAACGGATTGAATTCAGGAGCTAAAAAGGGGACGGATATAAGCTCTGTTTTAGGTGGCGAGAATGAATATAATAAGCTTTGCACTGTGGCATCAGATAAAAACAGCACTGTTTGGTATGATGTGAATTTAGCAATAACTCCCTCAAAGAATGCAAGCAATAAAACCGATATATATAAAGAGTTCAGAGAATATCTTGCTAAGGATTATGTGAATTCAAGAATAGGCACATATAATTATGCTTATTCCAATATTTCCGGCACCTATAAAGCAACCTCAAAGCTTGAATCGGGAAATGTTTGTATCAATGATTTGTCCTATCTTTTGTTTACAGATGTTGTGGGTGGTGTTAACCGACAGCTCGCTTTGGAAAATCTTAAGGAAAAAACTCAATCCTTAGGTATCAGTGGTGGCGTTATGCTCTCTGAACCTGCAGTTTACCTTATGAATCAGGCAGATGCAGTTTTCTCAGTAACTCAAAGTGCCTCGCTTTCTGAATATGCAGGGGTAAAAGCAGTGCCTCTTTTGCAGATTGTTCTTCACGGAAGCGTTGTTTATGGCTCAGAGCCCATTAATCTTTTTGAAAACAGTGAGGATGCAGTTCTCAAGGCGGTTGAATACGGTGCGTCACCATCGTTTATATTTACTCACGATAATTGTGCGGTTCTTGATTACGGTGTGTATGCAACCCAGACTGCGAAATTCTATTCTTCCGTTAAAAGAATGTTACCTCTTATGGATATGAAAATTACCTCTCACGAGCAGGTGGTATCAGGTGTTTATAAAATCACTTATGATTACAGCAAGGTGGTTTATGTAAACTATAATCCATCAGTTGTTGAGGTTAACGGAATACTTGTTTCTGCAAAGGATTTTGTGGTTATTTAAGAGAAATTAAGGCTTTTACCTTGTGTGAAAGCCTTTTTCTTTATTTTTTGTTGAAATAGTTATTATTTTAACAAAAAATGTTTGCTTTTTATATGTTTTGTGTTACAATGAAAGGGTATAAATTAGTAACTTTAGAAAGGATGAATCTAATGGACTACAAAATGGAATTAACTCCTGAACAGGCCGCTATACTTAACGGTGAAAAAGGGGAAGTAATGGCAAAGGTTATGAAGACCCTTGTTATGTACGGTGAAGCATTTGGCGCAACAAAAATGATTCCCGTTACAAGCGAAAAGGGTCACCTTGTAACAAGCTTCGGTCTTAAGGTTATGAGCCCTGTTTATGACCTTATGGATCAGCTTATCAACGCAGGCATCAAATCAACTCAGAAATTCTCTGTTGACCCCAAGCCTGTTGACCCCAAGGTTCCCTCAAACTTTGCTAAAAATCTTGTGTTCAACAAATTTATGTACACAAAGCAGGATAGCTATGATGAGCAGCTCAGAAAGCTTGGACTTTTAAGCGATGATGCTTATACCTGCACCTGCTATATGGACCAGGTCGGCAATGTTCCCAAGAAGGGTGATATTCTTTCATGGGCAGAATCAAGTGCAGTTGTTTATGCAAACTCTGTTCTTGGTGCTCGTTGCAACCGTAATTCAGGTATTATTGAGCTTTTCGGTTCAATCGTTGGTTGCGTGCCTTATTTTGGTCTTGTTACAGATGAAGGCAGAAAAGCAACCTGGGTTGTTGAGGTTAAATGTAAAAAGAAACCTGAGGCACAGATTCTCGGCTCTGCAATCGGTATGAAGGTTATGGAAGATGTTCCTTATGTTAAGGGTCTCACAGATTGGATCGGCACAGAGCTTGACGATGCTGCAAAGGCATATCTTAAGGACTTTGGTGCTGCAACAGCATCCAACGGTGCGGTTGGTCTTTATCATATTGAAGGCCTCACTCCCGAAGCAGTTGAAATGGGCGATAGCCTTATTGCAGAAAATGCACAGATTTATGTTATTGATGATGCTGAGCTTGAAAGAGTTTACAAGTCATATCCAATTATGTGGAAAAAGAAGGATAAAGCTCCTCAGCTTTGCTTTATCGGTTGTCCTCATCTTTCTCTTCAGCAGCTCAAGGAGTGGACAGATAATGTTTGCGAGGGTCTTAAAAAGAGCGGTAAAAAGAAGGTTACACTCCCCACAGTATTTACCGCAGCTCCTGCAGTTTGTGATGAATTCAACAAAACTGAATATGCCGCAAAGCTTGCTGTAACAGGCGTAACTCTCAGCTACATTTGTCCTCTTATGTATATGAACAACCCTCTTGCAAAGATGGGCAGAGTTATTACTAACTCAAATAAACTCCGTACTTACACAACATCTCGTTACTACACAAGCGAAGAGATTCTTGACATAATCACAAAGGGGGCAAAATAAAATGAAAACATTTAAAGGTCGTCCCGTTGTACCGGGCACAGCAGAAGCAGTAGCACTTGTTTCACACGGTGGCTTCAACACACTCGCTTCATTCCAGAATGCTCTTCAGTTCGATAAGCCTGAAGATAAAACTGCAAAATGCGGTGACCAGAATAATGCTGATATTTTTGAAAAGCCTATGGGTGGTTCAGCACTTTGCCTTCCTCAGACAATCGGCTCAACAACCGGTGGTATGGTTCTTTACTGTGCAAAGGTTTTAGGCAAATGCCCTGCTTGTATGCTTTTCTCAGAGCATATCGACTCTCTTGCAGCCGCAGGCGCAATTCTCGGCTCTGTATGGACAGATACTCCTATGCCCACAATCGACTGCCTTGGTGAAGAATTCCTCAACACAGTTAAAACAGGCGATAAAATCAAGGTTTACGAAGACGGAACAGTCGAAATTCTTTAATAAATTTGCGAACTCGGGCGTTTACTCACCTCGCAGTGCTTAGCACAGCTTCGGTTCGTAATTCACCCGATTTCATCAAATTTCTTTAAAGAATTAAAACTTGTGACTAAATTTGCGAACTCGGGCGTTTACCCACCTTGCAGTGCTTAGCACAGCTTCGGTTCGTAATTCACCCGATTTCATCAAATTTCTTTAAAGAATTAAAATTCGTGACTAATTTTGCGGATTTGAAAAAAATAACGCGGTTAAGATGTTTCAGCATCTTAACCGCGTTTGATATTATTTAGATAAGTCCCTGTGCCATCATAGCATCTGCAACCTTGATAAAGCCTGCAATGTTTGCACCTGCAACAAGGTCATAGCCGAGACCGTAAGCTTCAGAAGCTTCAGCTGAGCTATCGTGAATATTTTTCATAATCTGCTTGAGCTTTGCATCAACCTCTTCTGCAGTCCAGGAATATCTCATTGAGTTCTGGCTCATTTCAAGAGCGGAAACTGCAACACCACCTGCGTTAACTGCCTTGGAGGGAGCAACAACCTTAACATTTTCTTTAAGGTATTCAAGAGCATCGTTTGTTGTGGGCATATTAGCAACCTCGATGTAGTACTCAACACCGTTTTCAACAAGCTTCTTAGCCTCATCCATATTGATTTCGTTCTGGGTTGCGCAAGGCATTGCAACATCAACCTTTACGCCCCAGGGCTTCTGACCGGGGAAGAATTCTGCACCGAATTTATCTGCATAATCCTGAGCCTTGTCGCGACCTGATGCACGCATTTCAAGAAGATAGTTGATTTTTTCTTCTGTAACAATACCGTCCTTATCGTAAACATATCCGTCAGGACCTGAAATTGTAACTGCCTTACCGCCAAGCTCAGCAATTTTCTTAGCTGCACCCCAGGCAACATTACCGAAGCCTGAGAGAGCAAATGTTTTACCTTTTATTTCTTCACCGAAATGCTTGAATACTTCAACTGCATAGTATGTAGCACCGTAGCCTGTTGCTTCAGGACGGATAAGAGAACCACCGTAGGAGAGACCCTTACCTGTAAGAACACCGTTCTCAAAAGCACCACGAATTCTTCTGTACTGACCGTAAAGGTAACCGATTTCTCTGCCACCAACACCGATGTCACCTGCGGGAACGTCAACGTCAGGACCGATGTGTCTGTAAAGCTCTGTCATAAAAGCCTGGCAGAAGCGAAGAATTTCCATATCGCTCTTGCCACGGGGGTCAAAGTCAGAACCACCCTTACCGCCACCGATGGGAAGACCTGTAAGGCTGTTTTTAAAGGTCTGCTCGAAGGCAAGGAATTTCATAATACCGGAGTAAACAGAGGGATGGAAACGAAGGCCACCCTTGTAAGGTCCGATAGCACCGTTGAACTGAACGCGGTAGCCTGTGTTAACATTAACCTTACCGTTATCATCAACCCAGGTAACACGGAAGGAAATAACTCTTTCGGGCTCAACCATTCTTTCAAGCAAAGCTGCTTTTTCATACTCGGGATGCTGTTCAACAACAGGAGCAAGAGAAGCGAGAACTTCAGTAACAGTCTGAACGAACTCAGGCTCATTTGCGTGTTTTTTTGCAACATCATCAATAACATTCTGGATGTAACTCATAGGGACAACTCCTTAATAGTTCCTTAGAACTGAATAATTATACTATTTTTATGAGTGATATTTTATACCAGGGTTTTTCAAATTGCAATAAAAAATTAACAGTTTTTTCATTATTGTAACATTAAATAAAAATGGGGCTTTTTTATGTTCGATTTTTATTGCATTTAGTCGTCTTTTTTCTACAATTTTAACCAAAAAACATACTAAAAAAAGGCAAAAATAGTGAATTTTCATTCACTTTTCTATAAAAAAGCATCAGAATTTTTGTTGAGGGGTATTAGTTTAATTTTATGCAGAAACATAAAAAATGTTAACAAGGATGTAATTAAGTCTTAAAACTTGACAATATTAAAGTAAAATATTAAAATAAATAAGATTTGTATGAATTTTGAAAGGAAATTTCTATTATGATTAAACCCGAAAACAGAAACTGTTTTGAGTTTTTCAGAGATTGCACCAAGGATTTTGGTGTTTATGATGTGTCTGAAAGCTTCGGTAACCTTATAAGCAGAAAAAAGTTTATGAGAGATATTGAAGCAATTGCAGGCTTCCTTAACAGTAAAAACATTAAAAGGGGAGATGTTATCACAATTTTTCTCCCTAACACAGTTCAGAGCTTTGCAGCATTCTATGCAGCAAACCGAATCGGCGTTATTGCAAATATTGTTCATCCCTTAACACCTCCTGATGTTCTTGAGGGGATTTTAAAAGCATCTCATTCAAAGGCAATTTTCATTCTTGATGTGTTAATGGAAAAATATGTGAGTATGCTCAGAAAGAGAAATAAGCTTGTTATTGTCTGCTCACCCGCGGACTATGCTTCAACTCTTATGCGCCCTGCACTTAAGGTTTATTCAAAAATCAAGGGCAAGGATACACCTTCCTCAAATACCGCCTCTTACCATACAATCTGCCATTTGAACAAGGTAGCCCCTAAGGTTGAAAATAATGGTGATGATATTGCAGTTTACCTTCACGGTGGCGGAACAACGGGAAAGAGCAAAACAATTCAGCTTACCTCAAAAAACCTTAATGAGCTTGCCTATAAATTAAGCTTTTTTGATGCTCCTCACGCTCCCGGTACTGAATGCTCCCTTGCAGTGTTACCTCTTTTCCACGCTTTTGGTTTAGGCGTTGTAATGCATTTCAGTATGTGTGCGGGCTTCACCTGTATTCCTATGATGAATTTCTCTGCAGATAAAGCAAATAAGCTTATCAAAAAGCATAATATCACCTATATTGTCGGCGTTCCCAATATGTTCAAAAAAATGTATGAAGCCAATAATTTTGAGGGACCCCATCTTTCAAAGCTTCGTCTTTTATGGGCAGGTGGCGATATTATAAGCGATACCTTCCTCAATTCCTTTAACTCAAAGCTTGAAAAATACCACGCAAGAGGCAAGCTTTATCGCGGTTATGGTCTTACAGAGGTAAGCTCTGTTTGTACCGCAAACATCAAGGGCGCATATAAAGAGAATTCAATCGGCAAGCCTCTTGACGGTATGACCGTTGAAATCTGGAACGAAAAATATAAAAAGCTTCCTCCCAATACTATCGGTGAAATTGTTGTAACCGGCTCAACTGTTATGGCAGGCTATCTCGGTAGTGAGGAAAGTGGCGTTTATGAAGATAAAAAGGGTAATCGTTGGGTTCTGACAGGTGACCTTGGCTATATGGATGAGGATGGCTTTGTTTTCTTCACAGGCAGAAAGAAGAGAATGATTGTTATTTCAGGCTATAATGTTTATCCGAACGATATTGAGCAAGAGGTTCTCAAGCTTGATTATATCAACGAGGCTTGCGCGGTTCAGGGCTATATTGATACAAAGCCCATTATCAAGCTTTTTGTTTCACTTTATCAGCCTACGGATAATCCCGATGAGGTATGTAAGCTTATTAAAGAATATTGCGACAGTAAGCTTGAACGCTTCTCAAGACCAAGCGCAGTAACAATTCTTGATGCCCTTCCCAAAACACGTATGGCAAAAATCGACTTTATGAAGCTTACTGATATGCCACCTGCACCTCAGGCAACAAGAAAAGAAATACGCGAAGAGCGTAAGGCAAAGCGCGAGATTGAAAAAGCCGCCGAAAAAGCAGGCAGAGAGGCAGAAAAGCAGGAAAAGGAAGAGCGTGAAGCAGCAGAAAAAGCCAAAGAAAACGCAGTTCCAACGGAGGTAAATGATGGACGAGATGAATAAAAACAGCCTATCCTACAAGATTCAAAAAAATCCCTTCTTGTTAGGCTTGTTTGTAATAGTTGTGGCAATTGCACTTGTGGCAATATTCAGCCTTTCTTCCGCAATAAGTAAAAAGACCAAGGAGCTTGAGGCAACCACAACGGAGAAAACAACAGTAGCAACAACTGAAGCACAGGTTGTTGAAAAGGATGATTCTATTTCTCTTGAGGGCTTGAAAAAACGAGTTGATACAATCAAAAATGTATCTGCAGATTATAACAAAAGCAGTGTAAAAATAATTGTTGAATTTGAAGATAAAGAGGCACTTTTAGATGCCCATTATGCTTCAAATGATTTTACAATTGATGTTGTGCCAATGTTCTGCTTTTATATCAATAACGGCACTCAGGTTTCTTGCCCCGGTGATTTTAGATTCCTTTCCGATGGTAAAAGCGCAGAATATACCCTTACCGAGATTGATGATATTGTGAATGCGGTTGCGCTTACAGATGAGCTTACAGTTAATTATAAAAATATTCTTGAGGTGCTTAAATTCAACGTTTATCTTGAGCATCAGTCCAAGGAGGGCGTTGGCAGAACTGTTGTGGGAACCTACCCCAAAACAGTTGAAGGCTTCAATAAAGAATATCCCGTAACTCCTGCAGTGGTTTCAAGCCTTAATGAAGGTGTTGAAAAGGTGCAGGTAACAACCGCAGATGAATTTATCTGGATTGATATCTATTTTGCGGATGAAGAAGCTTATAATTCATTAAATCACAATTTTGAGAACAATTTCGTTTGCTTCGGCTTTGAAAAGGGTGGCAAAAAATTTGATTGGAAATTTATTTCCACAGAGTATGATGATTTATGTATGATTCGTTGTAAGCTTGATACTTATGCGTTGACCCAGCTTGCCGATGAAATTGCCGATAAATCCATAACAATACCATCACTCTTCACAGATTATCAGATAAATATCTGGACATCTGATTACGATACCGAAACACAGCTTTTCACAATAAATTAAAAGAAAGCATCGAACCTATATTTTTAAAGGTTCGATGCTTTTTTATCTGTTCAATAAATACACACTGAAATTCAATACCGCCGCAAAGGTTACCCAGATAAGATAGGGGATAAGAAAATATGCCGCACGCATCTTTATCATTTTAAATTCAAGAATTGTTGCAATAATAAGAGCCCACAGAATAATTATCCACACAAAAGCAAATAAATAATTGTTGGCAGAAAAGAAAATGAAGCTCCAGACAAAATTAAAGAACAACTGAATGTAATATACAGTTAACGCCCTGTTCTTACGCGGAGTGCTTGTGTTTTCAATAATGTATGCAGAAAAACCCATTAAAGCATAAAGTATGGTCCACGCAACAGGGAATACCCACCCGGGTGGAGTAAAAAACGGTTGCCTTGCAGTTGTCATAAATTCCTTAACATCTGCATTGGTCAGAAATCCCGCCAACGCCCCAACAAGTAAAGGAATTGCAAGATTTTTAATTAAGCTCTTCGTTCTCACAGATAATACCATACACACACCTCACAATGCTCAATATAAGTATATTATAGCATTTGCAAAAATATGTGATTTATTTATGTTCAGCAAATAGATACCAGTCGCCAGTCACCAGTCGCCAGTCGCCAGAGCTTCGCAACATCTTTACTATTTGCTGGCGACTTATTTGCCACAAGCTATCTGCCGTCCCATAAGAACGCCCATAACGGATGCCATCATAAGACCTCTTGTCCAACCTGAGGAGTCACCAAGGCAATGAAGACCTTTAACGCTTGTGTTAAGCTCGGTATCCATTTTGATTTTGTTACTGTAAAACTTTAATTCGGGGGAGTAAAGGAGTGTTTCTGTTGAAGCAAAGCCGGGAACAACGTGGTCTACCGCCTGAATGAAGTTTATAATATTTGTCATTGCTCTGTAAGGCATTGCGGCGGTAATATCGCCTGCAACTGCATCAGGGAGAGATGGGCGAAGGTTTGACTGCGCCAATTCCTTTGGCCAGGTTCTTTTACCATCAAGAATATCCCCATAGCGCTGAACAAGAATATGACCTGCACCAAGCATATTTGTAAGCTCGCCAACCTTCTGAGCATATTCGATAGGCTGGTTGAAGGGATGGTTAAAGTTATGTGAGCAAAGAATTGCAACGTTTGTGTTGTTGGATTTTTTCTCTTTGTAAGAATGTCCGTTAACAACAGCAAGGTCGTTGTCATAGTTTTCCTGGCTCACAAATCCACCGGGATTCTGGCAGAAGGTTCGAACCTTGTTTTTGAAGGGCTTTGGGTAGCCGATAAGCTTTGATTCATAAAGCACCCTGTTAACCTTTTCCATAACCTCGTTTCTTACCTCAACACGAACACCGATATCAACAGTGCCTGCCTGATGCTCAATGCCGTGCTCATTGCAAAGCTTTTCAAGCCAGTCTGCACCTCTTCTGCCTGTGGCAACAACGATTTTATCAGCATCAATCTGTAAATGCTCATCGCCTTTACTTATGAAAACACCCTTGCAAACGCCATCTTCAATAAGAATATCATTGCATTCATAACCGAACATCATATCAACATTTTCTTTGCGAAGATGATTTTCAATTTCAAGGTAAAGTGTCTGCGCTTTTTCAGTACCTAAATGACGGATAGGGCAGTCAACAAGCTTAAGACCTGCCTGAATGGCATTCTTTCTGATTTCCTTAACCTCGGCATCGTTGCCGATACCCTCAATGTGCTCATCTGCACCGAATTCAAGATAAATTTTGTCGGTGTAATCAATAAGCTCCTGAGCGAAATCCTCACCAATAAGAGAGGGTAAGTCACCGCCTACCTCGTAGCTTAAGGAAAGCTTACCATCGGAGAAAGCACCTGCACCTGAAAAGCCTGTTGTAATGTGGCAATAGGGCTTGCAGTTAACGCATTGCTTTGTTTTGGCTTTGGGACAGCTTCGTTTTTCAACAGGTTGACCTTTTTCAACTATAAGTATTGATTTGTTACATCCTTTTCGGCGCATTTCAAGGGCGGTAAATATACCGGCAGGTCCTGCACCAATAATAACAACATCGTATTTCATTTGAATAACATCCTTTTAATTTTCAATTTTAACGCCGGAGGTTTTTCTCTTTTCAGCAAGCTCTTTCTGAATCTGAGGCTTCATATCATCAATTTTGTAGAAGAACATGGGAAGCGCACAAAGAAGCATACTCACACCGGGAACAATGGAAACCAGTGAGAACATTGCAAAGTTCTGTGTTCTTGTAAGGTCTGTTGCCGCCATAACTGCAGTGGAAGAAAGCATCTGAGCAGGGTCGATGTCAATAAACATATACATTAAAACAATACCGCAGGTTGCAAAAGCATTACCAAGCTTGTTAACAAAGCCCTGGCAGGCAGCACCCAAAGCATTATCACGGAAGCCTGTTTTGAGCTCCATATAGTCAAGGCAGTCGCAAATCATAGCGATTGAAATAACATTGATAACACCAAGAGGAATGCAGGAAATAATAATGAAAGGAATACAAGCATAAAGGTTATTTGTAAACCAACCGATAAGGGTTGTGAAAATACTTGCACCAAAGCCTAAAAGGCAGGTGAAAATAACGATTTTGCTGTATTTGAATTTTTTCATAAGTGCAGGCATAAAGAGCATTGCACCAAACATACCAACAATAGCACATACCTGGAAAATTGTTTTTATTGAAGAAACGCTTGCATCAATAAGAGCAGTTCTTTCTGCAAGGCTCATATCTGCAGTAAGCTCAGGTCCGATATAGAAGGCATATCTTGCAACGTGAAGTGCTGCCGCCTGAACCATATAACGACCGCTTGAAAGCACACCCATTGCAATAACAAGCATCAAGGGCTTGCAGGTGAAAATTCTCTTGATTGTGAGAGGCTGACCGGGCTCGCGCTTCTTGGGAGGAATAATAACTCTTTCCTTAACCTTGAAATAAGTTCTGATATAAAGAACAGAGCCGAGAACAACAGTTATAACAGCAATAATGAGATATTTCTGTTTGTTGAAGGCAAGTGGGTCAGATGTGTCAAGGAATTTGGGGAGTAAAAGACCGCAAACGAGGAAAAGCACCTCGGGAATAGCAGAGCCAACGCCATTGACAGTTTTACCGATTGAAAGCACCTGGCTTCTTTCTTCACTATTGGGAGTGAGAATGTTAGGCAGACCCCAGAAGGGAACATCTGCCATTGTGTAGAGCATACCCCAACCAACATAAACAATTGCAGAATAAATGATTAAATATGTTTTTGGCAAATCAGGGCTTAAATACATAAGCACTGTGAAGATTGCTATTGGCATTGTGGCATAAAGTATATAAGGCTTCATTTTGCCACGCTTAGTTTGGCGCTTATCAACGATTATACCCATCAATGGGTCGTTGATTGCATCCCACACACGAGCAAGGAGCATCAAAAGCAAAACAAACATAAGCGGTAACTGAAGAACGTTAACATAGTAGTCACTTATGTAGCTTGACATCATAGCGTAAATCATACCCTGACCTGCGCCACCGATAGCAAATGCCCACAATTCCTTTTTGCTCAAAAATGTGTTTTGCATTTTTTCTTTAACCTTTTCTTTAGACATTTTCATTCCTCCGTAATTCTTCTGGAATTTATATGAAATTCAATTATTTGAATTTATATGCATAAAATAAATTTGCGGCTTCCTCGGTGTAGTCACCGTTTTCTTTTTCAAGAATAAGAGGTGGTTGAATTCTGAAGCCGGGAGCAGACCCTTTTTTACCCTCAACCATAACAAGACTTGGCTCCTTGCCTGCTCTTTGAATAACCTCGCGCATTGACTTTGGCTCAATTTTAAATTTTCTCATAGCAGCGAAAATATCAGGCAGCCTTTCAGGGCGTTGGCATATACAGAACCTGCCACCGAATTTTAAAAGAAGTGCCGCCGCCTTTGAAGCATCCTCAAGAGTGCAGGTGAATTCGTGACGGGCGTTTTTGTAATCCTCACCCTCGTTAACAATTCCTGTGCCAAGCTTTTTATATGGGGGATTAATGCTTATCAAATCATAGTATTCATTTGGTAAAACACCCTTAAGCTTTCTTAAATCACAATGAACGATATTAACCTTATCCTTTAATCCGTTTTCTTCGAGAGTTTTATTAAAAAGGGTAACAGCGCTTTCAGAAAGCTCAACACCTGTAATTTCTTTGGGTTGAAAATCCCTTAACCAAAGCATTGGTATAATGCCGTTGCCTGTGCCTAAATCACAGCATTTGTCCTTGTGGCGAGGCTTACAGAAATCTGCTAAAACAATAGCATCAGAGGTGAAAATATGAGCATCGCTGACATATATTTTCATATCTTTGGAAAGGGCTTCCGTTCGCTCTTTTCGTGATGCCATAAAAATACTCCTTATGTTAAAATCTGCACATAATCACACGAATAATATTTTAACATAAGAAGTTGTGTTTTACAATGTGAAAAATGAGGTAACAAGTGGTTTTGGTAGAATGCACAAATATAAAGAAACTCTTTTGTGTACTTGTTACTTTCGTATCGTTTATTTGTAGGCGAAGCCTATCCCTCTTTTTTGTGAAACAAAAAGGAGGGGGGACCGCGTCAGCGGTGGGTGGTACAAAAATCCCCAATTTATATCGCTACAAAGTGCTTTGCACTTTGTACTACTCTTCCATCTGCTTCCCTAAAAATGCAGCCGCTACTTGTGCTAACTTAATTTCTGTGTCAGTAGGGTAATCGCCTTTTTCATTTTCAAGAAAAATTACCGCGCCACTTATATCACCCGATGCAATAATAGGAAACGCCAATGAGGCAGTCAGCTCCATATTATCAATAGGGTAGAAGGTGGGCAGACCTTTCTGACGGATATAGTTTTCACGGTTTTCCATCAATTCTTCCATCTCGTGTGAAATGTGGCGTTCAAGTACATCCTTTTTGGCAATTCCTGAGGCGGAAACCACATGGTCACGGTCGGTAATAAGAACGGGCATCCCTGATGTTCTGCTGAGCACCTCTGAATATTGCCCTGAAAACTGCGAAATCTCACCCATAGGCGAGTATTTCTTGAAAATAACCTCACCATCACTTGCGGTAAATATTTCCAATGGGTCACCCTCACGAATACGAAGTGTCCTTCTGATTTCTTTAGGAATAACAACCCTGCCTAAATCATCTATTCTTCTGACAATCCCTGTTGCTTTCATATATACATTTCTCCTTAAACTCAAATTATGTTGTTAGTATTTGTGATTAAAGGGAATTTATACTGTGGATTTACAATTTGTAATTGGTGTGTTATTATAACTGTAAGGTGGTGGAAATATGGAAACAGCACGTAAGAAAGAAGAAAATCAATGTTATACATATTTTCGTATCGTTGGAGATTTTGACCCTGATAAGATTTCTGTTAAATTAGGTTTACAACCTTACGAATCGTGGAAAGCAGAAGATAAAAATAAATTTGAACATGAATATGGGTTTTCTGCTTGGCATTTTGGAAAGTGTGAAGAATATAAAATTGTTGTGACTGAACAAATGGAGGAAACAATTGCTCCATTACTTGATAAAACAGATGTATTAAATCAAATACGAAATGAAAACGTTGTGAATTTTTATCTTGAGGTTGTACCATTTGTGAGTTCGTATAATGATAATCCTTGTTTAGCTCCCTCGCTTAAAGTTATGGATTTTTGCACTGCAACAAGAACGGAAATTGATATTGATTTATATGTTTGTGATTAAAAAAGCAACGGAGTGCTTTCACTTCGTTGCTTTTTTTAATCACGGTTTTTTTATTGTAAAATTAAGTCCTAATGCACCTAATGCTAAAATAAGAAGCATAACAAAGGGTGCGGTGTAGGAGCCTGTTGAAATAAGAAGAGAGTTGCTGAAGGTTGCAATAAATGATGCCACAATCAGATTGAAGTTTGTAATACTGTAATTGGTGGGAAAGTGCTTTGCGCCATAGAAGGATGCGGAAAATGATGCAGTCATTGTGGGGCTTGAACCGTATGAAAGTCCTGTAAGGCAAAGACCGATAATGCAAAGGGGAAGGGAGTGCATCATAACCGCAACAAGTGTAAGTCCTGCAGCGAAAATTGTGAGAATATTTGCGGCAATCATTGTTGTTCTTCTGCCCAGAGAATCATAAACTGCACCTGTTATAATTCTGCCGAGACCGTTGAAAATCGAAAGCACACCAACAAGTGTTGTTGCAAGTGCAGGTGCTGCGTCAACTGAAATAACAAGGTCGCGGGCAAAGCTTATAACGGAGTTTCCGACTGCGGTAATAAGTGCCATAAACACAAATGCACGCCAGAAGGTGAAGCTTTTGAGCATTTCCTTTGTAGTAAAATCTCTTGCTTCAAAGCTTTCCTTTTTTACATTCTTTTTTTGCTTGGGTGCAGGGAGCACATCATCTGCAGAGGGTTTCTTAAGAATAATGCCTGAAATAAAAAGCACAACGCCGATAACCGCACCTAAAATAATGTAAGCCTTGCTCCAACCAATGCTTGCATTTTCAAACAATGAACTGATAACATTACCTAAAAGAAGGGTGCTGATACCAAAGCCCATCATTAAACAGCCTGATGAAAAGCCCTTTTTATCAGGGAACCAGGCATTTACTGTGGCTACAACAACATTATATGAAATACCAATGCCCGTACCTGCAAGTATTGCGTAAGTGAGATATAAAAGATAGGGGATTTCTGAACTTAAAAGTCCTGTTGAGCCGAAGCCTATTGCCACAAGAGCACCCGCAATAATCAGAGTAAGCCTTGTGCCAAGCTTTTTGCAGATAAGGCTACCAAAGAATGCACCCAAACAGAAAAAGCACATTGTTAATGTGAAGTTAAACGCTAAAACAGAGTCACTCCAGTTAAAATTGCTTTTAAAAGGGATTTTCAGAATTGACCAGGCATATAAAACACCTGAAAAAAGCATTGTGAAAACGCCTGAAATAAGATAAATCCAACGCTTGTTGAGATTGGATTTCGTTGTCATAAAAATTACCTCCGACAAAACAACAAAATAATAGATTTAATTATACCATAATACATTTACTTTTCAATGACTTTCTGTTAAAATATGAAAAAATATGTAGAAAAAAGGTATAATTATGTATAATAAAAAACCGAAAATGATACTTTTTGATGTTGGCGGAACTCTTTTTAACGACGGGAAATGCATCGCAGAGAAAGGCTTTTTCGCACTTTTAAAGGCATCTGAAAATCCTGATGTCACAAATGAAAAAGAGCTTTCACAATATTGGGATGAATATATGAATGAGGTCTGCAAGGGCTTAAAATCAAAATCGGGAATTACTTTAGATGCTCCCTTATCTGCAATAATTAAATATGCAACTATGAATACAGGATTGCATATTGATTTACCTGTGGCACAGCAGGAGGAACTTTTTGACCGCTTTAATTCAACAAGAACGGTTATTGATGGTGTTCCTGAGCTTTTCGAGGCTCTTGAAAAGCTGAATATCAGATATGCCATAATCAGTAACAATGCAATGAGTGGTGAAGGGCTTGCGCTTTCCATAAAGCAATGGATCCCCTCAATTAGTCCTGAATTCTGCCTGACAAGTGCAGATTTGATGTTCACAAAGCCATCTGAAAAAATATTTGTTGCCGCTTCAAATTATGCTCACCTTAAGCCTGAGGAGTGCTGGTATTGCGGTGATGGTAAAATTCCCGATGTTGATGGTGCTCAGGGTGTGGGTATGGTACCTGTGCTTCTTGATGAAAAATCAGAAATCCCCCTCGAATTCCGTGAGGACGGAATAAAAGGGGAATATATCACAGTTAATAATTGGAATGTACTTAATGAATATTTAAAGACAATATGAAAATGACCCGATTGATAAACTAACTTTATCAATCGGGTCATAAATTTGAAATTACATTTCGCCTTCGTGCTTTGAAGATTTTTTCTTATCAGGTGTCAAAGCAGTTTCACCGTTAAGATACATTGCAACCAACCCTAATAAAACCATTATGGTTGAAATATAAATGATTACGGGGAGAACGCTATTCTTGATAAAGTCGCAGATTGTAGCTGCAGTGTCACCGCCGATAATAAGTGCGGCAACATAACCGAAGAATGTAAGACCGCCACCAAAAAGGGCAATCATAACACCGTACCCAAAGATAGTTTTGAGAACTGATGCAATTTTTTTACATACATTTTTCATTTCGCTACCTCCTTATAAGCCTAATATGGGAAGCCATCCCATAAGAACTACAACTTCAAGAATAAACTGGGCAGCAACCCAGAACATATTATTCTTAAATGTCTTACTGAAATCAGATTCTGCAAGGGTCATACCTGCGTACATACCAAGTCCGAGAGGGGGAGTGATACCGCACATAACACCACAGATGCAAGGAAGCATTGCAGCAACAAGTAAAGGTTCGCAACCAACATTTGCAAGAACTGTAATGAACATTGGTCCGAAAATAACAACAAGGGAAGAACCGGGAATAATCATACCCATAAAGCAAGTAATTAAGCAAACCGCAACAACAGTACCTAATTTACCAAAGTTCCAAGCGGTGATAATAGCACCCATTTCTTCGGAAACATTAAGCTCGCTGAATAATGAGCCTACCATATAACCGAATACACATACGCCTATTGAAGGAGCGATTGTTTTTACACCATCAGCAAACATTTTCGCAATATTGTTGATTTTAACAACTTTTTTATCTTTTGCAATAAGACATGTGTAAATTGAAGCAAGACCACCAATAAAGAGGAGAATGGAGCTTGAAAGTCCTTTTGCACCATCAGCACCAAGACGCTCTGTAAAGAATGTGTCTTTGAAAAGATAGTCAAGAATAAAGGGAAGGAGAATGATAACAGGAATCAATAAGCCCTGCCAACCTTTTTTGAGTGTTTCCTTGAGGTCCGGAAGGTCTTCCTTAGACATAGGCTTAACCTTATAGTATTTGCAGAAGCCGAATACCATAACAATTCTCTGGACAACAAACCAGATTGCAATGCCCCAAAGAACAATCCAGAACTGACCGGTTGTGATGTTAAGGTTGGGATAAAGCGCGGTAAATGCACCTAAAGCGGCAACAATATTTGATGAAGGGGGAATCATATTACCCATATAGCTTGAGTTACTTTCAATGTTTGCTGCAAGCTCAGCAGGGAAGCCTGATTTCTTCATAGCAGGAATTGTAATTGAGCCTGTTGCCATAACGTTACCGGGACCGGAGCCGGAGAGTGCACCCATAAATGAGCTTGCAACAACTGCGGCATAACCTGCACCACCTGTTAATCTGCCAACGAGTGAAAGAATAACAGCAATACAGCTATCAATAATCTTAGTTTTGGTCAACAAAATGGACATTGAAACAAAGGCTACCATTGAATACAAGAGAGAGGTAGACAATGCATCGTTAATGTAACCCCAGACATTGCCCCAGGTACCTGTGACTGTAAGTAAAACGAGGAAGCTGAGTAAAACTGCTTCGTAAACAGGACGTTTTACAACCATAAACCACACGATAATAACTGCGAGCATAATGCCGAGATAAATTAAACATGAAGGCATTTTGTTTTCTCCTTTCAGTTTCATTATTTATTGTTAATTTTTGTTAACGCCTAAAACTTTTGAGTTATAGGTGTTATTGCGTAACGGTTATATTATACTTTTAATTTGAAATTTGTCAATACTTTTTTAATAATGTAATATTACACAAAAAAATACAGTTGTTTAGGCTTGACTTAAGCGATTTTATATAAAAAAACTAAAAAATACATTGACATATTTTCGAGAATATGATAACATATAAACGATTGGTTATAAAACCTATAACCAAAATAAAATTTGTTTGCTGCATATATTAGTGAATATAGGAGATTTTATGAACAAGTCAATTGAATTTTTAAAGTCCTTGGATGATGTATGGAATATGGATATTCCCGAGGAGGTATTGGTAAGGGCAAAACGTAGTCTTCTTGATTATATAGCTGTAGCTTGTGCAGGCGCAAAATTTCAGGAAGAAAAATTAGATAAATATTATGATTTTTCGGTTCCTGAAAAAGGTGATTTTAAAGTAATAGGAACTGGTAAGAATTTTACTTTAAAAGAAGCGGTGTTTTTAAACGGATTAAATGGGCACGCTCTGGATTTTGATGACGGAACTAATTCCGGAATTATTCATCTGGGAAGTCCGATTTTTTCTCTTCTTATACCCTTGGCTCAAAGATATAAAATTTCCGTTGAGGATATGCTTAAGGCTGCAATCATTGGATATGAGGCTTCTTATACAATGGCGGTTTCTATTCAGCCGGAGCATAAAGCGCGGGGGTATCACGCGACAGGGACCTGCGGAACTTTAGGTGCAACAATAGCCGCAAGCTATATGCTTGGGTTTTCTGAAGAAGAACGTTTTCAGTCCTTTGCTGCTGCTTGTGTATCTGCAAGCGGAATGTTAAAGGTTTTGGACAACGGAAGTGAATTAAAGCCGTATAATGTTGCTAAAACAGCATTGCTTTCTCTTTCTGCTTTGCAAATAGCTAAAAGTGGCTTTAAGGGGCATTCAGACCCGCTTGGCGGACGTGGTTTTTTTATGATGATGCTTGGGAAAGAATCAGTAGAACTCAAGCCTGTGTTGTTGAATGGAACATATGCTATTATGAAATCTTATACAAAGCCTTATGCTTCCTGCAGATACACTCATCCTTCAGTAGAGGCAGCTATCCAATTGAGAACCCGGATTTCGTTAAACGAAGTTGAGAAGATAAATATCAGAACGTATGATTTAGCTGTTGCCGGACATAACCATACAGATATCCCGGGAAGCTATAGTGCCAAAATGAGCATTCCATATGCAACAGCAGTGGGTTTGATTTATGGCAAGGCAGGAATGCAGGAATTCTCAGAAGAAACTGTTAAAAATCCGGAAGTACTGGCTTTAACAAAAAAAATTGAAGTTATTGAAGATGAAAATCTGAGTTCAGAGTTTCCTGAGGTTCAGGCAGCAATTGTAACCGTAAAAACTAAAAATAATGAATATATTAAGCGTGTGGATTTCCCCAAAGGTGAGCCTGAAAATCCTTTAACGGATTGTGAATTCAGAGAACGGTACAATGGCTTACTCAAATATGCCGGCATATCGAGTCAAGTGAGTGAAAATATATTCAACAGTGTATATAAAAATAATGTAACGGTAGAAGAAATTATAGCGAATTTATAAGGAGTGTACCAATATGAGTGATGTGAAATTAGCATTGGGAACTATGACATTTGGTGAGTCGGTTTTCAATCCAACGGTAGAAAAATTTATAAACTCATTTTTAGATGCAGGGTATGATGAACTGGATACAGCTTATGTTTATAATAACGGTGATTGTGAAAGATTGCTTGGTGAGGCATTGGCAAATGTGAGCAGACCTTATAAGATTGCAACCAAAGTTAACCCGCGCATTACCGGTAAATTGGATGGTGAAGCGGCATATAAGCAGCTTAACGAAAGTCTTGAAAGAATGAAACTAGAAAGTGTTGATACTGTTTATTTGCATTTTCCTGATCCTGCAACACCTGTAAGCTCCGTTCTCTCTGCTATGGCAGATTTATATGATAAAGGAAAATTTAAGGAGCTCGGGCTTTCTAATTTTCCGGCTTGGATGGTTGCAGATGTTTGTCATTTGTGTGATAAGCACGGCTGGATAAAGCCAACCGTATACCAAGGTATTTACAATCCGTTGACAAGAAATGCAGAAACAGAATTAAATGCTGCTCTTAATTATTTTGGAATGCGCTTTTATGCGTATAATCCGTTGGCAGGGGGAATATTATCAGGTCGCTACACCAAATATGAGGATGCTCCGGAGGATGGTCGTTTTACCCATCGTCCCAACTATCAAGGGCGTTATTGGAAAAAGACTTATTTTGATGCGGTGAACAAAATCAATGAAACTGCTCAAAAGCATGGTATATCAATCGTGGATGCCACTTATCGTTGGATGGCATATCATTCGATGCTGGATGGTAACAGAGGCGACTCCATACTGATTGGTGCAAGTAAAATTGATCATTTGACTCAGAATATTGAAGCACTTAATCAAGGTGCTTTGCCTGAGGATGTTGTTAAAGCTTTTGAAGATGCCTGGAACATAACGAAAGGCGATAGTCCTGCTTATTTCACTCTTTATAAAGGAAATGCTCCAACGGGAGGAAAATAAATGTTAAATCAAGAAAATGTTTTTAAGACACTCAATGATAAGGGTATTGAATTTTTTACAGGCGTTCCCGATTCTTATCTTAACGGATTTTGTAATTACGCATTACAAAATCATAGTGATAGCAATGTAATTGCTGCTAACGAAGGCAATGCTGTGGGTATTGCAGCAGGATATTTTTTATCAACAAAAAAAATTCCGTTGGTATATATGCAGAATAGTGGCTTAGGAAACACTGTGAATCCGTTAGCAAGCCTTGCAGATAAAGATGTTTACGCTGTGCCTATGCTCCTGCTTATTGGTTGGAGAGGGCAGGGTAACTCAGAGCCCAATCATCCTCAGCATAAGCTTCAGGGTGAAATAACACCCGGATTGCTGGATTTATTACAGATACCGTACGCTATACTTTCAGATAACGATGAGGAATTTGAAACTGTAGTTAAAAAAGCAGTAAATTACTGCAAAACAAATCGTCGTCCTTTTGCGCTTATATCTCCCAAAGGTGTGATGGCAACTGCAGAAAAAGATAATGACATCGATGCTCAATACCCTATGAGCAGAGAAGAGGCTATGGAAGTAATTCTGGATAATATGCCATCAGATACAATTTTTTCTGCTACAACAGGCAGAGCAACAAGAGAATTATTTTTCCTGCGTGAAAGAAGAAATGAATCAAAAGAAAATGATTTTCTTAATGTTGGTGCAATGGGTCATTCCTCGTCGGTTGCACTTGGTATTGCTTTAAATAATCCCAACAGGCACGTTGTTGCTCTTGACGGCGACTCTGCGCTTATGATGCATATGGGTGCAATGACAATGGTAAGCAAAATAAAGCTACCTAAATTTATGCATATAGTTCTTAATAACGGTGCACACGAATCTGTGGGAGGTCAACCATCTGCAGGCTATAATGTTGATTTTACGGCGGTTGCAGAGGCTTGTGGTTATGCAACTGTACATCATTATGTTACTACAGAAGCTGAACTGGCAGATGCGATTGACATTTTAAAGGATTGCGGTAGTGCTTCTTTTATAGATTGTCGTATTCATAAAGGTTTGAACAGGAAATTGCCACCTATCTTATTCGACCATAGAGAATATATTGATAAATTTATCGAAAACAAAATTTTGTCATCAGATTAAAAAACAAAAGCTCAAAAAGCAGAAAGGGATATATATGAACAGTATGAATAAAACAAGAAATTTTTTAATGTCTGTCGGACTCCCGGGCGGAGATGCATATGATTTACCTGATTCAGAAAAACGCTTTAAGGATGGGGGACAGTTTCGCTTTGAGGTTCCGGGTATTCAGGGACCAAAGGTTATGAAAGCATTGCTGGAAGCAATGGATAATTACGGCTTGTATCTTCACCGTGTAACACAGACTCAGGGGATAATGCGCCTTACTGACAAAGAAATATATGATATGGTTGAGCTTTCTCATTTGTGGAAGACAGATCTTATTCTTGCAATCGGTCCCAGAGCAACTACCGATACCTCTGCTTCTGTCCACACCGAAGAGGGTGTTCGTATGGGTTATCGTTTGAGGGGTCAGGAGCAGGTTGTTCGTGCAATTGAAGATGTCAAGAGAGCAGCTGAAATCGGTTGTCGTGGATTCTTGGTTTATGACGAGGGTTGTTTGTGGATATTAAATGAAATGCGTAAATCAGGGGAAATTCCAGCGGATTGTCATTTTAAAATATCAGCTCATGCAGGTCACGGTAACCCTTGCTCTGCTAAGCTTTTAGAGAATATTGGAGCTGATTCAATTAACCCTGTGCGTGATATTCAGTTGCAAATGCTTTCTGCTATGCGTCAGGCTGTGGACTGCCCCTTAGACATTCACACAGAGAATCCGAAATCAACAGGAGGTTTCATTCGTCATTATGAAGTTCCCGAAATGATTCGCATTGCAGCTCCGATTTATTTGAAAACCGGTGGTTCTGTAGCTGCTACTCACTCTTGGGACTCAACAGAGGATGATGCAAGAAAAAGAGCAAAGCAATGCAGCCTTGTAAAGAGAATGATTGATGAGTATTATCCTCAGGCTGTTTGGAGTCCCAAAGGAAGTTTGGTCTGATAAAGAAAAGGAGTTACTATGAGACACCATTTGTATAATCCGGATTTTCACTTTGAGGTTGAACCGGAGCATTTTAATAAATATACAGAGCGTGAGCTTTTGCAGTATTGCTTGGGTGCAACTATGTATATGCCGGGATTTAAAGACTTTACACCTAAAATATTGGAGCATTCTATGCCTGGTCTGACAACTATGGTCCTTTGCTTTGAAGATGCCTGCCCTGAAGATAAAGTATCTGAAGCTATGGAAAATGTACACCATCTGCTCTCAACTGTTACGGAGGCTGTTGAGTCAGGAAAGTTAAATCCTGATTTTGTACCGTTAATTTTTGTTCGTGTCAGAAATTTAGAGCAATTTAAAGTTTTTGGAGAAGCGCTTACCAAAAACGAAGTGAAATCTTTGTGTGGGGTTAATTTTCCTAAATTTAATGCGGAAAATGGCTATGAATATTTTGCTTATCTTAAAGATTTGAATGAGCGTTTCGGAGAAGTTTTATATGGTATGCCCATTATAGAAGATCCTGAGGTAGCCTACAAAGAAACTCGTATGTCGGAGCTTTTGGGTATAAGAAAAATTTTAGATAAATATCACGAGCTTGTTTTACAGGTGCGTGTGGGTGGTACAGATTTCAGCTCTGTTTTTGGAGTTAGAAGAGGCGTTGATTACAGCTTATACGATGTTATGACTGTAAGAGAGTGTTTGTCAGATATTATTAATGTTTGCGGTCGTAACAATGATTATGTTATTTCAGGCCCCGTATGGGAGTATTTTCGTGCACCTAAAGAATTGATGTTTGAGAAGCTTCCTACTCACGATTTTGAAGATTATCTTATACGACGTAAACCCCTTGTGAATAATGAGATTGACGGATTGCTCAGAGAAGTGATTCTTGATAAGGCGAACGGCTTTATCGGACGTACCGTTATTCATCCCACTCATATTAAATTTGTAAATGCTTTAATGGCTGTTACGAAGGAGGAGTATGATGATGCCTGCCAGATTCTTGGAACAGATGGAGGTGTTGTCAAGGGTGTTGGCGGTAATAAAATGAACGAAATAAAGCCACACACCAATTGGGCAATAAATGTGTATAATCGAGCAAGGGCATTCGGTGTTATCAAGAACGAGGGGGCTTATACACAGCTTTTTGCTGTTAATGAATAAACGATACTACCTGAATATATAAGTGAGGTATTCATTATGATAGAATTAACTACGCCTTTATCAGAGGAAATAGTGTCAGGTTTGCAGGTAGGCGATACAGTAGAAATCAGCGGTTATATATTGTGTGGTCGCGATGCTGTTTTGCCAAAAATTTTAGAAATGATTGAAAATGATACCATTGAAGATCTTGGTATTGATCTTTGTGGACAGGTTGTTTTTCATACAGCAGTCAGTCCTGCAGGCGTGGGTCCTACCAGCTCCAATAAGTTGGAGATAGAAAGCAGTATTGAACCTCTTTCTAAAGCAGGGATTAAGCTACATCTTGGAAAGGGACAATTACATTCTGAAACAGTAGAGGCGCTTGATAAATATAATAGTGTGTATGCCGTTATCCCTCCAGTTACCGCATTGCTTGGTTCAAAAACCGGCGAGTGTAGGGTGATTGCGTTTCCGGAATTAGGAATGGAAGCATTGTATCTGATAAAGGTGGACAAATATCCGGCAATTATTGGCTCAGCGCACGGGAGGAGCATATATGAAAAATAATATTGTAGAGCTTGTGAGAGATGCTCTCGTGCAAGCAGGCAGTACATTCAGAGAGGATAAAAAGCAGGCGTATCAGAATGCTGTAGATAAGGAAACCAATGAAAAAGCCAGATGGGTTCTTCAAACGATTTTGGATAATGCTGTTGTTGCCGAGAAAAACCACAGCCCCTTGTGCGACGATACAGGTATTCCTCATTTGGTTTTGGAAATTGGAGAGGATTGTGCAGTCAGTGGTAAAATGCTTGATGAAATTCGTGAAGGCATAAAGCAAGGACTCAGAATTCTTCCCGGGCGTCCTATGGGGATTATGGGAAACGATAATCAGAGAATTGACCAAAGCGGTGGTATAAATATTGATAGTGCAGGTGTTGAACCTGCCCCCATACTTTTGCGCCGTTGCAAAGAGAATGTTATTCGTTTGCATATTCTGATGTTTGGCGGAGGTCCGGCTATTCGTGCAAAAACATATAGAGTTTTTCATAAGCATAATACAAATGTTGTTGTGGATGAAATTGTAAATTGGGCAACGGAGGGTGTTGCTCAGTTGGGGTGCACCCCTTGTACTCTGGCGGTAGGCATCGGAAGAAGTCATTTCGAGGCTACTGCTATGATGCTTCAGGCTCAGGTTGAGGGCAGGTACGATATTCAGTCAGAGTTAGAAAAGGAAATTACGGACCGTGTCAATAAGTCAGGCGTGGGTGCATTAGGTCTTGGAGGCAACACCTCTGTGTTAGCTACCTTTATGAAGGTGGGCCCGCAAAGAGCAAGTGGTGTGCGAATTGTGTGTGTAAGACCCGTCTGTTGCTTCGAACCAAGAATTTCAACTGTAGAATTGTGAGATTTAGCTTGTATTTATAAAATATTTTCAAAATTTACTTGAAAAACGAAGAAACCCCGAGTATTATTGATTTAAAAGGTTAATTTTATTCGGGGAGAAAAATAATGAACAGAAAACAATTACAATATGTTATAGAGCTTTCGGAGGAATTGAATTTTTCTGCTGTTGCAGAAAAAATAGGAATAACTCAACCTGCCCTGAGCAAACAGGTGTTATCATTGGAAAAAGAGCTTGATGTTAAGCTTTTTGACAGAAATAATATTCCTATGACCTTAACTCCCGCAGGCGAGCATTTTATAGCAGAGGCTAAAAAGCTTATATATAAGGAAGACCAGCTGCTTCGCTCAATGGAGGATTATAAATCGGGTAAGCTTGGCAAGCTTGAAATCGGAATTTCTCCCTTCAGGAGCCTTTATCTTATACCATATATAGTTAATAAGGTCAAAGAAAAATTCCCGGGTGTAACTGTTGTTCTTCACGAAGAGGGTAGCGATTTGCTTCGTAAAAATGCTTCCGAGGGTAAATATGATTTTGCGGTTGTAAACCTTCCTGTTGATGAATCTGTTTTAGATGTTAAATTAATTGAAGCAGATACTCTTGTTCTTGCAGTTCCTGAAAAATTTTCTGAAAATTTTCCTGCTTCATCACATAACAGTATTCCCGAAATTGAATTAAAGGATTGCAAAAAACTTCCTTTTGTTGTTGTAAGTCCTCAGCAGGAAATGCGCCAGCTTTTTGATAAAATGTGTGCAGAGGTTGATTTCACACCCGATGTTGCAACAGAGGTTGTCGGTGTCAGCACTGCCTGGTCTATGGCAAGAGCAGGTGTTGGCGCAACACTTTTACCCTTGCAGTTTGTTGAAAATTTTGATTTTGATAAAAGCATAGCTTTGTTTAAGCTGAAAAACTGTCAGCAATCTCGTCAACCTGCAATTGTAACAAGACGAGGTCAATATCTTTCCGAATATGCAAAATATGCTATAGAATTATTGACACAAAAGAATATATAAATACATCGCACCTACCGTTTGGCAGGTGCGATTTGCTATTAAAGGTTATTTAATATGTTTAATACACATCTGAGTTCTTCAGGCTGAACCTTTTCAACAGGAGTGTTATTTATTATGCAGTCTGCGAAATAGCGGATTTCGTTTGCGTAAGCATTGCTTTTGGGGAGATTGATATCGCCTGTTTCGCCCTCAGCTTCTTCTGAAAGGTCGATTTTTTTATCATCCCTCAGGTGAATAAGCATTTTGCCGTTTTCGTTTGCCACAATCGCATCTTCAAATTGAAAACGGAATTCTGCAGTAAAGGGATAGCTTGTTGCATACCATGAGGCTTCGGAATTAATCTGGAAATCACCAAAATCATAGCTGATGCTGATAAAATCCTGGTCGGGAAGCTTTGAACGGAATTGATGAGCAACCTTAGGCATACCAAAGGCATAAACCATAAAGTCAAGGTCGTGGATATGCAAATCAAAGGGTACAAGACCGCTTCTTTTTTCATCCATCATCCAACCATCCCAGCTCCATTTGGGGTAGCAACCGAGCCTTGTCATTGTACCTGAAAGGAGCTTGCCGTATTTCTTTGTTTCATAAATTTCCTTGAGAAGCTCATATTCGGGCCAGAAACGAAGAACTTGAGCAACCATAAATTTAACATTATTTTTTTCTGCGGTTTTATAAACCCTGTCAATATCCTCTTCCTTTAAGGAAATAGGCTTTTCTGTAATAACATTAACGCCTTTTTCCATAGCCTTAACTGCAAAATCTGCGTGAAGGTATGTAGGCAGACAGATGTCAATAACATCAAATTCATTTTCTGCAAGCATTTCATCAAATTCTGTATAACATTTTTTCTCGGTGAATTTTTCCATTCTTTCAGGACGGATGTCACACATAGCAATAAGCTCTGCATCCTCCATTTTTTCCCAGGCATCAATATGCGAATGGCTTATACCGCCAACACCAACAAGACCAACTTTTAACATAAAAAAACCTCCAAGGTCATAAATATAAACCTATTTTATCATATTGGAAAGAAAAAACAAGAATATATTAATATATTAGTATAGATTTTCTTTCATTTTTGAATTTTTCTAATTCTGTTTCTTGAGTTTTTATATATTGATGAGGATTAAACTCATCCATATATATTTCTTTTGTTCCTGCCAGATTTCCCAAATGCTCTGAAAATTCAACTTTGTCAGGGTAAAGTGTTTTTATTGCTTTTATTAACTGTAACCCGGTTTCAAACATATTCACATGGTTTTTATCCTTGATTTCTATTTGTATTCCGTTACAAAGCTCGTTTTTATAGTCGCTGAAAGTGGGGGTAAAAGTGCAGGGAAGAAATTCAAGTCCCTTAAAAGCAGATTTTTCCTCATCAGGTAAGTAATATAAATAATCAATAACCTTTTTAGGCTCTAACCAAGGTGCACCGAACATCTCAAATGGCTTGTCTGTTCCGCGACCCTCGGAAAGATTTGTTCCTTCAAAAAGGCAGGTGCCCACATAAAGAAAAAGCGCATCAATGCTTTTTAAATTGGGTGACGGGGGCGTGAAGCTCAAATCCGTGTTCTCAATTTTCAAATCCCTCGTTACTCCCTCGCAGGCAATTATATTAATGCTTGCGTTGATATTCAGCTTATAGTTATACCATAGTGTAATTTCGCCGATTGTCAATCCCGTAACGGTTGGTTGCCCTGCAACCCTTCCAACCTCTGAAATGCAGTCCTTTTCCAATAAATTTCCTTCAACTCTGTTGCAGCCAAGGGGATTCATTCTGTCTAAAACAATTAACTCGGTGCTTGTTTTTTGGCATAAATATAAGGCATCCAAAAGTGTGTATTGATATGTATAATATCGCGTTCCGATATCCTGAATATCAAACAAAACACAGTCAAGGCATTTAAAAATCTCTTCCGCTTTTTCTAAAGAGGCTTTACCGCCGAAAAGGTCATATACAGGCACACCGGTTTCATTTTCGGTGAAAACCTCGTTATCAAATCCACCGGCTTGTTTTTGGGTGTTGAACCCGTGTTCGCCGCTGAATAAAGCGTATAGATTATATTTTTCGTTGATTACGGTTGCAACAGCTTTTCCGTTTTTCAAAAGTGCCTTTGAGTTTGAAATTAACCCAAGCCTTTTGCCCGAAAGCATATTAAAAACCGCTTCGGTATTGAGCAAATCGCATCCGTTCAGAACCTTGTTTTTCAGGGCTTCCACCTCTTTTTATGGTAGTTTTAATAAATTTTATCATTTATATTAATAAAAATCAACACAATCTTTCGTCAAAATGAATAAAATTCTCTTGTGTTTATCAAAAATACTTTACAAGGTGCATAGAATGTTGTAAAATAAAATCAACCAATATGGTGACTAATTTTTAAAGGGAGGCTTATTTATGGTAGATGCTAACAAATTGCCATTGTTACTGTTAGATAACAGTAGTATGATGTCTGTACTTAACGAGGGTCAGTTCAAATGCTACAATATTTCATTTGAAGAGGCTAAACACATTCTTGAAATTTTTGACGAAAACGAATATATCAAATGCTTTTCCAATGCGGACATTGAATCAGTAATGTTCGACCAGCTGGGTATCAAAAACCGCAATTTTGAATATAAGAGCATCCGTAATATGCGTCCCGGTCAGAATGCAATAGTGTTCAAGCTTTATCGCACACCCTCTGAAACAAATCCCGTTATTCAGGCAGATGATGGGGTAGAGGCTAAAAAGATA
This sequence comes from Clostridia bacterium, assembly GCA_017436285.1. Classification (GTDB taxonomy): domain Bacteria; phylum Bacillota; class Clostridia; order Oscillospirales; family Acutalibacteraceae; genus DTU089. The sequence goes on along the minus strand of JAFSDL010000021.1, from coordinate 19,394 downwards.
ATGAATGTGTATGCATATTGCCAGTATCTTGTAAGGATTGAGTAAATCAAAAACTGTTGCAGGCTTTCTGCAACAGTTTTAATTCGTTTGAGGTTTTGTTTTGAAGGTAATAATCGCTTGCTTGAATTCAAAATATATTCACGCATCCCTTGCCCCTTGGTGCTTGCTGTCAGGGGTAAGGGCTTATTCTGTTGCACCTGTTGAAGCAAGAGTTATGGAAGCAACCATAAACAGTGATATAAGCAACTTTGCAGAGCAGATTATAAACGAAAAGCCTGATATAGTTTCCTTTTCTTCGTATATATGGAATATTGAAAAAACTCTTGAGCTTTGTGAATTTATTAAACAAAAAATCAATTGCACAATTATCCTTGGAGGTCCCGAGGTTTCATACAGAGCAAAAAATGTTTTAGAGAATTATTCCTTTGTTGATTTTGTGCTTTCGGGTGAGGGTGAGAAAAGCTTTCCTCTTTTTATAGATACATATATCAACAAAGAGAATTTCAATAAGGTCCGTGGCCTTTCATACAGAGAAAACGAAAATATAATTTCAATACCTGAAGAAGAATGTACGGGCACACCACCATCACCATATAATGAAGAGTTTTTTGATAATCTGAAGGGCAGGATTTCATATATTGAAGCAAGTCGCGGTTGCCCTTACAGATGCGCCTTCTGTCTTTCGGGCAGATGCTCACCCTTAAGATTTTTTGATATTGAGCAAGTCAGAAATGATATTTTAAAGCTATCTCAAAGCGGTACAAAAACCATTAAATTTGTTGACCGCACCTTCAACGCAAAAGCAGACAGAACCAATGAAATTTTAGAATTCATACTTTCAAATTACGGGTCAAAAATTCCCGAGGGAACCTGCTTCCATTTTGAAATTGCAGGAGATATTCTGAAAGATAGCACAATGGAAATCCTTTCAAAAGCTCCCAAAGGCGTTTTTCAGCTTGAAATAGGTATGCAGTCCTTCAATGAGGAAACCTTAAAAGCTATCAACCGAAAAACTGATACCCAAAAGCTTATTGAAAATATTAAAAAGCTTATTTCATTCGGTAATATGCATATTCATATTGACCTTATAGCAGGGCTTACGGGTGAGGGTATAGAAAGCTTTGAAAGAAGCTTTGATATCGGTTATTCCCTTAAAGCGAATATGCTTCAGATGGGCTTTTTAAAGCTTCTTTATGGGGCACAAATGCGGGAGAACAGTGAGAAATATCCTTGCGAATTTAACGAAAATCCACCCTATGAGGTAACCTCAACTCCCTGGCTTTCAAATGATGAAATACAGGCACTCAAGAAGTGCGAGGATGCCCTCGAGAGAATGTATAACAGCGGTCGCTTTCTTTTCACTCTCGATTATCTTTTAACCGAATGTGATTTTACACCCTTTAAGATTTTTATGGCTTTCGGTAACGAGATTGACGGTAACAAAATGAGCCTTTCTGATTATGCCGTGCATATCTATTATTATTTCAAAGAATATGTAGACCCCGAAAGGCTTCGTGAAACACTTATCTGCGATTTGCTTTCAAGCTCATCTGCCTTGCAGATACCTGAGCTTTTTAAAATAAAAAATGACCCTCTTTACAAGAAGGTCAAGAAACATTTTACACAAGATAAAACTAAACTCAATAAAATCGCCATTCTTTATAAAACAGAAAAAGTTTTTGTTGTAAATCAGTGGAGTCAGAAGGATTTCAACGGAAGGTATGTAAGTAATTTCTATAATTTATCAGATATCGTGCAGTTATTGTAAAAGGTTTACAATGACTGCACGAATATTATTTTTGCCTTTTGATTTTAATGAATTTTATCAAACAACCGGTTCCCATTCCTATAGCAGAAAAACAGATTCCCATAAATAAAGCATCGAAACTTATCAGGTTGAATTTATCAAAGGTTACCATATTAGCAAGTGAGAACGTGAAATATTCACAAAGCATATACATTATTCCCATTAAAATAACAGTTCCGGTTTTTGCTAATGGTTTGAAATCATCTTTTCCTATAATAACGGAAATTATTAAGCTTGTAATAGGAAGAATACCCCAGAATACGAAGATGGAAAAAATAGCTGCATCAGTTGCACCGCTAAAAATCCAGAAGAATAAAATGCACATTGCCCAAATGGCGGTATATATTAAAATAGGAATTATTTTTCTCAGACGGTTTTTACTTTTGACAACATTTGTACTTTCATCAAGATGTTTAATCATATTTTCGTCCTCCTTTAACAAGGCATCAAGAGTGATTGAATAAATATCACTTAATTTAATTACGCTTATAATGTCGGGATAAGATTTACTGTTTTCCCAGTTGGAAATTGTCTGTCGGCTTACACCGATTTTTTCTGCAATATCTTCTTGGGTAAAATTCGCTTCATTTCTTGCATTTTTCAGTTTGTTTCCGATATCCATTTCGTCCACCTCTTTGACTCAATTATAGACTTTTAGCAAAAATTTGTCTATCAAAAACCTTTTACATTTACATTTTTGCAATAAAAAACTTCTTTACAATCAAAGAAATCCTACCGGTTTTGTCGGCAGGACTTCTTTTTTGTTTTATTTAGCCACAGGAACATTGATTTCCAAATCTGTTAACGGGAATGAACAGCAGGGGTGGAAGCAGTCGAACTTGTAGTCAGCAAGTCTGCGGTATTCAAGGTGCTTAGGAACATAAATCTTGCCTGAAATAAGGTGAGAATGGCAGAAGCCACATTCACCACTGCGGCAACGGGTGGGAGCTGCAATACCGTTCTTTTCAAGAATCTGAACAACAGAATCAGTAGATTTACCCTCGACTGTGTAAGTTTTATCCTGGATTGTAACCTTGATTTTAACAGTTTCGGGAATACCTGCAGGGTAGTCTGCCTGAGTCTGAGGATTATGGAACTCGCCGAACATTTCGTGACGTATATATTTCTTGGGAAGGTTTAATTTCTCAAGCTCCTTGTCAACAAATTCATACATCTGCTGAGGACCGCAAAGAAAAACAGAATATTCTTCGTTTTCGGGAGCATATTTTTTGATTAAATCTGCAGTAATAAAGCCCTTTTCTGTACCCTCGGGAGCATTGTCATCAGAGCTTAATACGTGAACAACCTTGATTTTGTCATTCTTTGAAAGCTCATCCAATTCTTCCTTGAAAAGAATATTATCATAGCTTCTGCTACCGTAAAGGAGAGTCATCTGAAAGTCCTCGTCACCATCGCAGATGGCCTTAGCCATTGAAATAAAGGGAGTGATACCGCTACCACCTGCAAGGCAGATAACCTTATTTGCATCTCTTAAGGGCTGATATTCAAAGTTACCTGCAGGAGCAGAAACCTCAACGCTTGTGCCAACTGCCCAGTTATCAAAAATATATTGTGACATTAAGCCACCCTCAACAAGCTTGATTGTGAGAACATATTTTCCCTCAAGCGACTCCTTGGGAGAGGAGGAAATAGAATAGCCTCTTGTTACGGGCATACCCTCAATTGTTTCAAAAACTGTAAGGTATTTACCTGCACCAAACCAAGCTAAAGCTGTTGTGCCCTTTTCAGTATCGGGAACAAGTGTGAAGCTCTTGCAGTCTGCACCGCGTTCCTTGATTTCTGCAATTTTAAGATATTGCCTTTTTGGGTGGAGTGCCTTTGCAATAACAGTTGCCTGGTCGGAAACGGGCTTAAGGTCTGCTTTGGCATTGTTGAATCTCTCTTGTCTGTCGGAGAGCATAGGGAAGAATTTTTTTGCACTTAATTTTTTGAGGTTAGCCATCTTATTTGCCCTCCTTTTTTATTGCTTTAACAACAAGTCCGCCTGCTTTTTCACCTGTGTAGTAAGCGCAACCGTAACCGTCGCCACGCTCCTGAGAAGCACCGCAGAAATAGAAATTGTCAAAGGGTTGGTCCTGAAGATATTGAACTGTTCTCGGAATCATACTGTCCCATTTTTCAAGCATATAACCGTAGGGTGTACCCTCGGGAGTGTTAAGATATCGGCAGAAGGTTGGGGGCAGAGCAATTTCAATTTCTTCAATGTAGGGTGTGATTGAAATATTAAGTGCCTTTTCACAGGTTTCAATCATATCCTTCGCAACCTTTGTTTTAAATTTCTTGTAATCCTCGGGCTTAATATCCTTCATAACATCACCGAAGGTCATAGTTGTAAGGAATAATTGGCTTGTTCCCTCGGGTGTGCAATCGGGGATAATTTCATTGAGGCAGTTAATAATGCAGTATCCGTTAAAGAAGCTCTGAACAGAATCATACTGCTTGTCAGAATCGGAATCGGGAGCAATAAATGTTGAATAGTCCTTAATTCCCTATTCTTCTATTGTTTTGTTCATACCAAGGTAAACAGTTGTGAGGGCGCAAGCAGTTTTTCTTGCATTAAGCATTTTTAATTGCTTTTCGGGAACCTCCTTGGCTTCAAAAAGGTCGTTCCATACCTTGTTGGGTGAGGAGTTGCAGATGAAATATTTACTGAAAACCTCTTTGTTGCCGTTAATAATAACGCCTGCAGGCTTTCCGTTTTTCATAAGAACCTTCGTAACCTCTGAATTGTACCATATATCACCGCCTGCATCACGGATAACCTTATCAAGAGCAAGGCTCATTTCGTGGCTGCGAAGCTTGGGAATACCTGTTCCGTTCTGAACGTAGGAATAAAGAACTGTAAGATAATAAAGGAAATCGAACTGTGAAGCAGGGGAACCCATATAGCACCAATAGGTGTTGAAAATATCCTGAGCCTTTTTGGGCATACCGAGCGCATCAAGCCCCTCCTTCATTGTGTGAGAAACCATTCTCATAATATTGGGGAAATCCTTGAGGCTACCGGGTAATTTCTTAGGGTTGTCAAGTGCATCGTACGCTGCAAAAAGTCTTCCGCCCAGTCTGAACGCTTCCGTACAGCTTTCATAAGAGCCGGGAACAAGCTCATCAAGCTTCTTTGCAAATGCTTCAAAGCCAACGGGCATACGGGCATCAACAGTTACCTCAATGCCATCCTCATTGATGAAGGTGTCTGTGTCACCCTCCTTTGCAGGAACAACGAGACGGAATGTGGAGTCGTGAATAAACCAATCAACATCTCCTCCAAAACGATTGAACATATCTTCAACCGAACCGGTTTTGTCAGGTGCACCAACACCGCAAAGCTCGTGGAGTGATGGCTCGAATTCAAAGCGACCTCTTACAAAAGAGGAGGCAGAGCCACCGGGAATGTTGTGCCTTTCAAGTAAAAGGGTTGAAAGACCTGCTTTAGCACAGGTTGCAGCAGCCGCAAGACCACCGTTACCCGCACCAATAACAACTACATCATAAGTTTTCATTTATTTAACCTCCATTTCGGATGTTTGTTTTTTCTATAATAAGTTCATTTTAGCACATAAAACTTAGTAAATCAATTAAATTTATACACCAAAAATAACGTAATCGTTTTTTGTACGAGCTTTAGCTAAATAGTCACTTTTTACTAATCCGTTTTTATTGTTTTTATAAGCATTCAAAAGCTCTCTGCTCATATTGGTCAAGTCGTCTCTTTCAAGAGATTCATCAATAGTCAACAACAATATTTCACTGTTTTCGTAACCATCAGACTCGGGTGTACCTGATTTATATTCCATTGTGAAAACCGCACACCATTGTTCACTTTTAAATTGCATTGAAAACAAGTCTTTTGCTTGGCAGTTAACACTTGTCTCTTCAAAAATCTCTCGTTCTATTGCAAAAGTAGGGAGTTCGTCTTCTTTTACATATCCACCGGGCAAAAGAATTCTGTCTTTTGCAACACCATATGTGTGCTTTACAAGTAATATTTTATTGTCAATTTCAACTATGCCACAAACTGCAAAATGTGGAGTGCTTTTATTTTCTTTTTTCTTAAATAAACTCATTTGTTATTCTCCTTGGAATTCAAAAGAAAGTTTGTAAATATTATAACATTATTTATCAGTTGTTTCAATGGTATATCGCTATACGATATGATATACGGTGAACCGTATGATATATTTCCACTTTGCGGAAATATGATATAATATCCGTTCCATTCAAAAGCGAAGCGTATATCATCTGCGGAGCAGATATCATACCAAAGGTATATCACCCGTGACCATAAGGAACGGATATCATTGCAAAAAGAGGACTGCAAAGCAGTCCTCTTTTTGCTGGCAGGGATGGCGAGATTCGAACTCACGCGTGACGGAGTCAAAGTCCGTTGCCTTACCGCTTGGCTACATCCCTAAATATTCATTTATAAATAAAAATGGGGTGGATGATCGGAATCGAACCGACGACCTCCAGGGCCACAACCTGGCACTCTAACCAACTGAGCTACATCCACCATAATATATGAAATTGGCACGGTTGGAGGGATTCGAACCCCCGACCTACTGCTTAGAAGGCAGTTGCTCTATCCAACTGAGCTACAACCGCGCATTGTGGAGCGGGTGATGGGAATCGAACCCACACGACCAGCTTGGAAGGCTGGGATTCTACCATTGAACTACACCCGCGTGCTGTCACAACAACAGATATATTATCACAACACTATATTATTGTCAAGATTATTTTTTGAAAATATCGGTAAAATTTATACAAATTTTCCTACACAATAATCCTTTTCGGCTTGGGTTATTTCCACCATCAGAAATTCACCCTTGCATTTATTTTCAGAATAAACTCTTACGGGAGTATAGTTTTTTGTGTAGCCCTCGCAATAGTCATTCTTTTCAGCTTCAAAAAGAACTTCAACAGCTTTTCCGATTTGCTTTTTCAGAAACTTTTCTCTGATTTCATCAGTGATAGCAGAAAGGCGGGAGGCTCTGTCTTCCTTAACCGTTTTAGTCAACTGTTCCATTTTTGCGGCTCTTGTGCCCTCGCGAACAGAATAGGGGAAAACGTGGACCTTTTCAAAGCCGATTTTTTTAACAAACTCAGAGGTTGTGTTGAAATCCTCTTCCGTTTCTGTGGGAAAGCCCACAAGCACATCGGTTGTAATTGTTGCATCCGGAAAGGCTTCTCGTAATTTATTTGCAAGATGCTCATATTCTTCTGAGGTGTAATGTCTGTTCATAGCCTTAAGAACACTGTTGCAACCGCTTTGAAGAGAAATGTGGAATTGAGGGCAAAGCTTTGTTACTGCCTTTAATTTCTCAATCATTTCATCGGTTATGTGGTCAGGCTCAAGGGAGCCGAGGCGAACTCTTTTAATACCCTCATATTTTTCTGCAAGGCGCAAAGCATCAGGGAGAGCATAAGGTGAGCCTTTACCATAATCAGAAAGGTTGATTCCAACAAAAACAATTTCCGAATAACCGTTTTGTTCAAGTGCTTTTAATTCTTTATCAATATCCTCAAGGGATTTGGAGCGGGAGCGACCTCTTGCAGTGGGAATAAGGCAATAAGAACAGAATCTGTCGCATCCGTCCTGAATTTTCAGGAACGCTCTCGTGTGTTCATCAAAACGAGTTATGCCGATGCCACAGAATTCATCACCGGTTAAATGCTCAATCCTTTTTACAACAGGTTGTTGGTTTGCTATATATTCATTAATGGCATCGGCAATATGCATATTGCTTCTGTTACCCATAAAGATATCAACCTCAGGTAAATCATTTATAATCTGAGGTTCTGCCTGAGAAGCACAGCCTGTGAGAATAATAATATTGTCGGGGTTTTGCTTTTTCAGCTTTCTGATTGTCTGGCGGGTTTTTCTCACACTTTCAGCAGTAACGGTGCAGGAGTTAACAACCGCAACATCAGCCTGAGTTGCATTATATATAATAGTATGTCCGTTTTTTTCTAAAAGCTCACTCATTTCCTGAGTTTCATATTGGTTGACCTTGCAACCCAAAGTGTAAAAATAAACCTTCATTTTATACCTCGAAAAAAATCACTCCCGAATTTCTTCGGGAGTGAAATTATATCACATATATATAATTAGTGCAAGTGTGTACTTAGCCGGGGAAGGGACCTGTCTGTGCAATATCTGAGAAACCATTTCCACCAAATACCTGATAGATAGTATCGTCAACAAACTTAGCTATAACAGCAAGTGCATCAATTGTTGAGGTGTCCTCTGCTTCACCCTCCTGACCAACTCTGCGAAGAGCATTGAGAAGTCTGTCAGTTACTGCTTCTGCTTCTGTTGCATCGCAGATTGTGTTTTCAAGAAGTGCATTAGCTTCATCATAAGCAGCCTGAAGCTCAACGATGTCCTCGGGAGCATACATTGACTGGTCTTCTGCATTGAGAACCTCTTCAGCCTCTTCAAGATACCAACGGGTGAGATTTTTTGTGTTACGGTTGCCGTTGAACTGAGGATATTTATCAGACATATCGTTTACAGATTTGATTTCACCTGTAATAAGCTTACCGATAAGGGAGATAACAACGTCGTTTCTGCCAACCTCGTGGTGCTGACCTTCAAAGAGCCATACATTTTCGGGGAATGCACAGGTTGAAACGTCAACGCTTCCGTCAGGAGAGATGATTGCGTCTTCTGAGAAAAGAACATCATCGGGAAGAATTTCACCTGCAGGAGCATAGGTTGCGCCGAGTGTTGTTGAGTCGATATCGATAATAGCATCACTGTTTGTTGTAAGTGAGGATTTCATAGCTGCAAAGAAGCAGTAATCCTGAGCACTATAATCAAGACCATAGCCTGCAACGCTGTGAACAAGCACGTCGTTATCCATAAGAACATCGAAGTTATCTACAAGGTTGGAAGCAGCCTTGTGGAATCTGTTGATTTTCTTAGCAAGCTTAGCATACTCGGGGTCTTCCCAGATGTAGCTGTATTTTTCTTTTGCATCATCAAAACGGTCTTCAGGAATCATTGCCCAGAACTGAGGACAGTTGAGCATCAAGGAATCAAGAATACCGTCAACCGCTGCAGTAAGAAGGGTGTAAACAACTTCCTTGGGGAAGATTTTGAGAGCAATGTTAATCAGATAACCCAGAGCAGGACTGCCTGAGGTTTCGCTCATAATCATGGGGATGTACTCATGGAAGAAGAATTCGTCTTCAAGGTTCCAGTTTCTGAGGTAGAAGTCACCCATAACATCAGTACCCTGGAGACAAGCAACAACGTTAACAACGCGATTGATGTCGGGATAACCTGTGTTCTTGTAGAGCTCAAGGTAAGCAGTAAGGATAGTACCACCGAGAGAGATAGTAACTACGTTTACTTTATCAACGCCTTTGTCCTCTTTGATGCCCTGAATATATTCATCAAGACCTTTTGCAGATTCCATCGGGTCGCCGATAAGGGGGAATGCATAGAGGTAAAGATTGTCCTCGCCAACATCATCCTTAATGCGAGTCATAGGAATCATTCTGTAGAAATAATCTCTGTCATCCTGGCTCATTGCAGCAACAGAGGTGGGAACACCGTTTTCGTCCACATAAGAAATAGTCTGGAGGTTGTTAACAGGGTTACCGTTCTTGTCGCTTGCCTGAATAGAGAAAAGCTGAGTAACAGTATTGTAAACACCTTCAGCAAGCTTGCCGTTTGCATCAGACTGAGTAATGAGAGCTGTTGCGAGAGGCTCTGCTAATTCATTGAGAACAACAGGAAGAATCTGAGTTGAGTCAAGAATAAGAAGACCGCCTGAAAGCTCTTCACCCTCTGAGTTAACAACGGGGTCGCCGTTTTCATCTGCAAGGTAAGAGATGGACTGGCTGATACCGGGGATGATAACTGTGGGGTAAATCTTAGCATCCTTCTGTGTTGTAGCCTTAGCAGTAGCTTTGGGCTGAGCAGAGGCTTTTGCCTGAACAGAGGGTTCAGTGTAGAACATCTCGGGGTTAGCCTCCATATATTCGATTGCTTCTTCAACGCTGTTTGCGTTGATAACAGTTGAACCATCGGAACCGATAGTAACTGTGTTTGCTATTGCGTAACAAGCAATAGCAACTGCGCCTACGCTTATCACAGAAAATACCATTACAAGTGATAAAACAACGGCAAGTACACGTTTGCATGTCTTTTTCATAGAAAAAGTTCCTCCTTAGGTTTTTATACAAAACATAATATAACATAATTAAATAAAAAATACAATAATATGTTGATGTTAATTTTCAACAAATTACATTTATAATATTTGTTGACTTTAACACTTGGAACGTATATAATTTACCTGTAATCTTGCAGAGTGGCGATTGTTCGTCAGAAGGGGAAGTTATGATACACTTTTTTACAGCCTACATAGGCGCAATTGTTTTTGTGTTCGGAACTGTTATCGGCAGTTTTCTTAATGTGTTGATTTATAGGTTGCCTATTGGAATGGATTTTAAAAAGGGCAATTCTATATGTACATCCTGTAAGCATCAATTAAATTGGAAAGACCTCTTTCCGCTCTTCAGTTGGATTTTTTTAGGTGGTAAATGCAGATATTGTAAAGCACCTATTTCACCGAGATATCCTATTGTAGAAGCACTCAATGGAGCGGCTTATGTGCTTGTATATCTTTTCCTTTCAGGTGGCTCTGCTTTTGATGGCTTGAACCTTAAGCTTGCAGGCTATATGATAATGATGTCTGCACTGATTGTTGTTTCATGGATTGATTTTGAGCATCAGATAATTCCCGATTCTATGTGGATTGCTATTTTTGTGGGTGGTCTTTTCATTGTGGGTGATGCTCTTATTGCAGGAACCTTCACAAAGGAATGGATTATTTCAAAAATAATCGGTCTTTTTGCAGTTTCGGGCTTGTTTTTCCTTGTTGCTCTTGTTACAGGTGGCAGAGCAATGGGTGGCGGAGATATCAAGCTTATGGCGGCAGTTGGCTTTGTTCTCGGTTGGAAGGCGGTTCTGATTGCTTTATTTATGAGTGCTTTCCTTGGTGTTCTTTTCTCAATTGCAAGAAAGCTTGTAAGCAAAAAAGAAATGAAGGGCGTAATTCCTTTCGGACCATTCTTAGCTATGGCGTCAGCAATATGTGCGTTTGTGGGTGAACCTGTTTTTGACGCATATTTAGGTTTGTTTTAATAAAACTCACATTTAACTCCTTTATCAAGCATATATATTATATATGTTTTGATATAGGAGTTGTGTTTATGTTTGTGATTTCTCTTTCAAAAAATAAAATCAAAAGAGTGTTTTTAACCGCTTTGGCGGTTGTTATATTGAGTATGTGTTTGATTTTGTTGATTGCCTTTGTTGGTCGGATTCAGGCAACACAAACAAGCACAGGAATATCTTTGGTAGCAACAAATGAACAAGAACGATTAGCCTTTATTTCCCATTATGGATGGGAGGTTGATGTGGAAGCTGTTGAGGTTCAGGAGGTTGTTATACCCGATGTGTTCGATGATGTTTATAATAATTACAATCAAATACAATTGAAGCAAGGCTTTGATTTGGAAAAATATGCAGGTCAGCGAGTTAAAAGATGGACTTACAATGTGCGTAATTATCCTGATACTTCACCCGAGGACGATTATATCAGGCTTAATCTTCTCGTAAGTGATGGTGTAATTATCGGTGGGGATGTTTGTTCGGTTAAGCTTGATGGCTTTATGCACGGATTTGATAAAGAGTAGAGTGATGATATGAAAAAAGAAAGACTTGATAAGCTTATAGCTTCTCAGGGGTTGGCGTCCCGAAATGATGTTAAGAGTATGGTGAGACGCGGAGAGGTATCTGTAAATGGTGCTGTTATTAAAGATAGTTCCATAAAAGTTTCTTATGAAGATGATATAAAAATTAAAGGGAAAAGTCTGCTTCAAACTGAGTTTACCTATATAATGCTTAATAAACCGAAGGGTGTTGTCAGTGCATCGGAGGACAAGCGTGATAAAACAGTTGTGGATATTCTGCCTGATGAGCTCAAAAGAAAAAATCTTTTCCCTGCAGGCAGACTTGATAAGGATACAACAGGCTTTTCTCTTATAACCGATGATGGCAATTTTGCCCACAGAATTCTGTCGCCTGCAAGGCACGTTGATAAAACTTATATTGCCGAAGTGTCAGAAAAAATTGATTTCTTAAAGGCAAAACAGGCTTTTGCTGATGGCATTGTTCTTTCGGATGGTACAGTTCTTCTTTCTGCAAAGCTTGAGCTTATTGAAGATGGTGAAAAACAGGTTTTCAAGGTTGTAATCAAAGAGGGAAAATACCATCAGATTAAACGAATGTTTGCTTCCTTGGGGACGAGTGTTGTTGAGCTTAAACGTATAGCAATCGGTGGTCTTTTGTTGGATTCCTCATTGAAAGAGGGGGAGGCTCGGATTATATCAGAATCAGAGTTGAAATTAATAGAAAGAAGATAATTTAACACTTTTTTTATTTTTTAGTGTTTTCTCGTCTTTTTTGCAAATAAAACAACTTTTTCTTCAAAAAACTAACAAATTGCATAAAAAAAATTAAGAAATATCAAAAAAACACTTGCAAAATTGTGCAAAGTTGTGTATTATGTATAACAGTCTAAAGGTAAAAATTATTGGAGGTCGTTAAAATGTCCAATAGATTATTTCAGGGTGTTATTCACCAGATGCGTGATGTTGTTGACAGAACTATCGGCATAATCGATGAAAGCGGTGCGGTTATCTCTTGTAGTGACCTTGGCAGAATTGGCGAAATCCGCAATGTTAACACTGCTGCAATCTTTTCTTCTGCGACTGTTGTTGCTTCTGATGGTGCCCTTTATCAGTCCTTCGGTACTCATATGCATCCCGAATATGCTGTTTTCGTTGAGGGTGAGGATTCCGTTGCCCATAATTACATAGGTGTTCTTGGGGTTGCCCTTTCAAGCATTAAGCAGTTTTATGATGAAAAATATGACAGAAGTAATTTCATCAAGAACATTATTCTTGATAATATTCTTCCCGGTGATATTTATCTAAAAGCAAGAGAGCTTCATTTTAATAATGAAGCATCAAGAGTAGTTCTTCTTATCAGACTTCTTGATAAAAGCGATGTTTCTGTTTACGATGTTGTTCAGAACCTCTTCCCCGATAAAGCAAAGGATTTTGTTATAAATATCAGCGAAAGCGATATCGCTCTTGTTAAAGAGGTAAGAAGCGATATTGATAGCAAGGACCTTGAGAAGCTTGCTCGTTCAATTTCTGATGCGCTTTCTTCTGAGTTCTTTACCCACTCTCTTGTTGGTATCGGTACTCCTGTTGTAGGCGTTAAGGATTTGGCTCGTTCCTTTAAAGAGGCTCAGGTTGCTCTCGAGGTTGGCAAGGTGTTTGATACTGAAAGAAATATCGTCAGCTATGACCATCTCGGTATTGCTCGTCTTATTTATCAGCTTCCCACAACTCTTTGTGAAATGTTCCTTAAAGAAATTTTCAAGGTTGGTTCTATCGAAACTCTCGATCAGGAAACTCTTTTCACAATTCAGCGATTCTTTGAGAATAATCTTAATGTTTCCGAAACCTCAAGAAAGCTCTTTGTTCATCGTAACACTCTTGTATACAGACTTGAAAAGATTAAAAAGCTCACAGGTCTTGATTTAAGAGAGTTTGATGATGCAATTGTTTTCAAGGTTGCGTTAATGGTTAAGAAATATCTTGATGCAAATCCTATCAAATATTAATAAATAATTAAATTTAGCACATTTTTATTGCAAAAGGGTTACATTTTGTAATAATATGTGCTATAATTATTTTTGTCGAAAAATATATAGATTGGGTGTTGAAATTGATAGAATTCAAAGGCGTCTCTAAGGTGTATGAAGACACCAAAACAAAAGCCCTCGATAATCTTGATATACAGATTGAAAACGGTGAATTTGTTTTTATTGTTGGTTCTTCAGGTGCCGGTAAGAGTACACTGTTAAAGCTTATGATGAGAGAAGAGGTTCCATCCTCAGGCTCTATTAACATAAATGGCTATGACCTTAATAATATGAAGAAAAAGGAAATTCCTTATTTCAGAAGGTCTCTCGGAATTGTGTTCCAGGATTTTCGTCTCATTCAGTCAATGAATGTTTATGATAATGTTGCTTATGCAATGCGCGTTATCGGCGCAAGAGAGGGCGCAATAAGAAAACGAGTGCCATATCTCTTAGGTCTTGTGGGTCTTAATTCAAAAGCTCGTTCAAAGCCAAATCAGCTTTCAGGTGGTGAGCAACAGAGAGTTGCTCTTGCAAGAGCGTTAGCCAATAATGCAAGTATGATTATTGCAGATGAGCCAACGGGTAATATTGACCCTAAAATGAGCTATGAAATAGTTGACCTTCTTAACCATATCAACTCTGATGGTACAACTATTATTATGGTTACTCATGATTTGCATCTTGTTAAAACATTTAACCATCGTGTTATTACGATTAAAGATGGTGTGATTGAATCAGATTATCCTGATGCATCTCATATTGAAGCAGAGCCTTACACATTTGATTCTCCTGAGGACGAAATCGGCTCATACTTCCTTAATGAAGATTCCTCAGATTTTGATTATCTTATGCAGACTTATGGTATTGACCCTTCAAAAGATATAGTTGAAGCAGAAAATGTAGATACCCCTGTTTCTGCAGAAGAGGAGGTTGATGCTCAATGAAAGGTGCAAGCTTAGGTTATTTAACCCGTGAGGGCTTCAGAAATATCTGGGTAAATCGTTTGCTTTCTTTAGCAACAATTGTTGTTCTTATTTCCTGCCTGATTATTGTTGGCACAGGTTCACTTATTTTTCTTAACATTAACGCAGTTCTTGATTTAATTGAAAGTCAGAATGTTGTTATGGTTTATGTTAATGACGAGGCTGACGATTATATGACTCAGAGCTTGGGTGTTCAGCTTGAAGCACATACCAACGTTTTAGAGGTTGAATTTGTTCCTCGTGAAGAGGCTTTCCAAAGGCAGATAGAGTCTTATGGAGATAAAGCAGATGTTCTTCAGGGGCTTTCAGCTGATATTTTGCCTGATGCATATAAGGTAACTGTTAAAGATTTGGAGCAGTTTGATGCAACAGTCAGCGAAATCAAGGTTATGGAAAATGTTATCCACGTTCGTGAAAACAGTGATTTGGCAAGTAAGCTCGCAAGTATAAGAAATGCAGTTACATATATCAGTATCGGTATAGTTGCAATTCTGTTCTTCGTTTCCTTGTTTATTGTTTCTAACACAATTCGCATCACTATTTACAACCGCCGTCTTGAAATCAGTATTATGAAGGCGGTTGGTGCCACAAACGCTTTCATTCGTTGGCCCTTTATGGTTGAAGGTATTCTTTTAGGATTGTTCTCTGCTGTTTTAGGTTTGGGTATTCAGTACGGCGTGTATTCAGTTGCGGCAATCTGGCTTGGAAACATCCTTACAGAGCTTGGTGGAGAAATTGTTAATTTCCTCGATTATGTATGGGTAATATTCGGAATGTTTGCCTTTATTGGTGTTGTAATAGGTGCATTTGGTAGTATTATTTCCCTTAACAAATATTTAAAGGAGCACAGTAATGTTGTTGAAAACGACTGATAAATCTAAAAAGCTGTTAAGTTTTATTCTTTCTTTAGTTATTGTTTTCGGCGTGATGTCTGTTTCTGCATTTGCTCTTACTGATGCCGAAAAGCAGGAGTACGAAAATAAAATTGAAGAAATAAGAGAACAAATTAAAGAAAACGAAGAAAAAATTGCAGAGCTTGAAGCAGAAGCGGCAACCTATGATGATGAAATCAATGCTTTGCAAGAAAAAATTGATGTTCTTTCAGCGCAGATTGATTTGTATAATGATGAAATTGCACTTATAGATGCAGATATTCAGGTTATTGATAATCAGATTACAGGCATTGAAAACGAAATTGAAGATTTAAACCAGCAAATCCAAGCTCTTGATGAAAAGGTAATTGAAATTCAGCAGGAAATTGCAGATACTTATACACTTTTAGGTGAGCGAATCCGTGTAACTTATATGACGGGTGCCAACACCTCTTTAGAATATTTGCTTACATCCGATGGCTTCGATTTTCAGGAGTATCTTGAAAGAACGGAGCTTATTGACAGAATTGCAGCTCATGACGATAAGCTCATAAAGGACCTTGAAGATGATATTGAGTCCCTTAAAGAAAAGGTTCTTGAAATTGAAGATATGAAGACCCGCCTTAATTCTAAGGTGGAGGAGCTTGATAAAGCAAAAAAAGAGCATGAAGCAAAAAAACAGGAGCAGGTTGATGCCCGTAAAATCATCGAAGATAAAGAGGCATTAATTCAGGCTGACCTTAATAAAGTTATGAGTATTGTTAATGCTCTTGACAGTAAAAGTAAAGAATACGAGGCTGCTATGGAAAAAGGCGAAGCAACTATTCTTGATTACGAGCAAAAGCTTGCTCAACAAAACACCTCTTTTGGTTCAGGTCAGGTTAGTGGTGATATGATTTGGCCCTTGCCTTATGATGATACCTATGTTTCCTCTTCTTTCAAAATGAGAACTCTTAATGGTGTTACAAGGCAGCATAATGGTATAGATATCTGCCGTTGGGCAGGTACTCATGGTGCTCAGATTGTTGCAGTTAAAGAGGGTACTGTTGAAACTGCGGTTTACAGTGGCTACGGTGGTGGTTATGGTCTTTATGTTGTAATTGACCACGGTGAAGGTGTAAAAACCTATTATGCACATATGTCATCTGTGCATGTCAGTGTAGGTGACTATGTAACCCAGGGAACTGTTATCGGCCTTGCAGGAAATACAGGCTATTCCTTTGGTGCGCATCTTCATTTCGGTCTTATGATTAATGGCGGATGGGTTAATCCTATGAATTATCTTTCAAAGCCCGCAAGCGTTACTATTAATGGTTAATTGATATAAATATTTGCGTCCCTTTTTCATAGAATGAAAAGGGGCGTTTTTTATGCTAATATTAAAAATTAATGATGAAAGAGAAAAAATCAAAAGAACAAAAGGCATATTCCGTAAGAAAATAATTTATGAAAAAACAGACATAGAAAGGTATTCTATAAATGTAAACGGAAAAAGTGTAATAGTGTTGGAATTGCCTGATAATGAAATAGAAAATGAGGATGTTTTGTCTCTTCTTAAAATTTATAAGGGGCGTGTGTTGGTTTCAGAGGAGTATTGCAGTAACGATACATTAAAGGAATATCTTTTTGACTCAAGTAAATATTATCAGAGGGCAATTCTTTCTTCGCTTATAAATCAATTAAAAACCGTTAGCAGCGATTGGAAGAATATTTGCATAAAAACACAAGAATTTTCACCCTTTAAGGAGCTTTTTGAAATAGTTAGAATATCTAAAACGCTTACATTGATTACTAAAAATAGTGTGTTGTCGGATAAATTTCTCAACGAATGTTATTATGAGCTTGGAGCAATTGTTTTTATCAAAGAATTTTGTCCTTTGCAAGCAGATGTTTTTTTAGATTTAGAAGAGATAGATGCAGCGGGACGACTTATGGTTAGTGTTAAGGGTCGGGCTTGTATTTTGTATCCTGATGCATCATATTTTGATGAGAAAGATGAATATCAGAAGCTTTCGGTGTTTAATATAGACCATAATCAACTTTGCGCTGCATTTTCCGATAAATAATTTAACTTGACTTTTTCACTCAACTTATATATAATGTTGTTTGTTGAATTTGCGCAAGTGAATTGCGCAATAGCCGAAAAGAATTGAACACCGCACGGTTTCTTAAGGCAAATTTTCGCACTAACTGCGTCAAAAAGCTTGAAATACGACAGTATTCCTTCACTTTTTTCCTTGTTATTGCAAAAATTTTTGCCTTAATAAACTGCTTGCACCTAAAATTCCAAAGATTTTGGTGCAGCAGGGTGTTTCTTCGGCGCAGATATACTGGCGTATATTAAGGCGAAAAACGCCGTGATGTGCCGAAAGATTTGAATTTTAGGCGTACGGGGTTCAACTCTTTTCGGCTATTAATTTTTGAGAGGATGTAATTCACAATGGCACAGGATATTGTTTTAACCAAAGAAGGCTATGAGGAGCTTTCCGCAAAACTTAAAGTACTTAAATCCGAGGGCCGTTCCGAAATAGCAGAAAAACTCAAGGTTGCTCGTTCTTTCGGCGACCTTTCCGAAAACAGTGAGTATGACGAAGCTAAGTCCGAACAGGCAAAGCTTGAAGCAGAAATCAATGATATTGAAACAATGCTTTCAAGAGCGACAATCATTGACGAAGAAGAAAATTCCAACACAGAGGTTGTTCACCTTGGTTCAGTTGTTACCATTAAAGAAACAACAAGAGGTGCCGCAGAAAGAACATATACAATCACAGGTTTTGCTCAGGCAAATCCTGCTGAGGGTAAAATTTCTGATGAATCTCCCGTTGGTAAAGCACTTATGGGTCACAAGGTTGGCGATAAGGTAGTTGTTGAAGCACCTCGCGGAATCATCAATTTTAAAATTGTTAAAATTGATGTTGACCAGAAATAAGAATTGAAAGAAACCGATTTATGCAGAAATGCACAAATCGGTTTTTGCTATTGTGTGGTTAATAAAGGATATGAAAAGAAAGTTATCGTTCGTTTTATCATTAGTCTGTCTTTTTTCTTTATCTTCTTGTAAGGTTGATACAGATGTAGTTGATAAAGAGGTAATTATTGCAGTTAAATATGGTTCTGCTAACGAAATTGCCTGTGAGCAGTATAAGGATTATACTAAGGCTACATACAATTCTTCATCTGATGTTGTTCTTGCAGTTGAAAATGGCAAAGCAGATTACGGGATTCTTGATGAATTTGAATTAAATTCTTATATTTTAAATCAAAGAGCAATAAAAGAGAAGGAACAATGTGAATACAGTATAGATTATTGCGCATATTTCAGTGCCGAAAACGAGGAGTTGCAAGATTTATTTAATGAAGCAATTGCTCAATTGGATTCTGATGGTGTTCTTGATGAAATTACAGATGCTCATTTAAAGGGGAAAAGCTTTTTAAACGGCGCACAAGATAATGAAAATGGTACACTGACAATGCTTTGTGACCCATCCTTCAAAAACAGAGTATATGCTGATGATAATGGTGATGTTGCAGGTCTGGATGTGGATATTGCAAAAGCAATTTGCAATTACCTTGGATACGATTTGGAAATTGTTACAGCAGATTTTGACGAGCTTTTCATAAAGCTTCAGGATGGTGAAGGCGATTTTATTATGTCTGCCTGTGAGGTCAATGAAGAAAGGGAAGAATATTATTTGTTAAGTGATGTGTATTTTACACTTAATTATCATTTAATTGAAAAAGAATAAAAAATAAATCCTCTCATACGATTTTTCGTGTGAGAGGATTTTCAGTTTAAACTAAATCAGACTTATGCAAGCTCTGCAAAGTATTTGATTGTTCTAACCATCTGGCTTGTGTAGCTGTTTTCGTTGTCATACCAAGAAACAACCTGTACTAAGTTGTCTTCACCAACCATAGTCTGTGTTGCATCGAAGATAGAACCGTATGTGCTACCGATAATATCGCTGGATACGAT
>JAFSDL010000020.1 GCA_017436285.1 Clostridia bacterium | reverse complement strand
TGTTCTTTTTTGTTAAAAACATAACTGAACACGAGGCACCCGGAGCGGGTCGGGCTTTGAGGCTGACCGCCGCCAGTGGCGGATGAAGGGAAATCGAAAAGGCGCAGCGGTCAAAGCTTCTGTGCCGCTTCAAGGCACAAAGAAGCTTTGGGCACCGCAAGGGGGCCACGCAGTGGTTCGAGCCCTTCTGCCCCTGCCAAAGCTTGATGTTTCAAGGGTTTTCGCCTTTGAAACATCATTTTTTAACTGGGCAAATAAACAAGATATTATAATTAAAAATCCTATAACTACACAAGGTATCAAGATAAAAAGAGATGATGGAAATATAAAACCAGCATCTATCGAAGATATTAAGAAAATGTTAGATAGTTTTGATAAAATCACCATCAATTCTTCACGCATCGCATCATTTAAAGCCTTACTTATATTTTGATTATGTGTAATTGTAGAGAATTGAATTTTAATAGCCGATGAGATGCTATAAACGACCGATTAGATAAAAATCAACATTTCCTCTTTTACATTTGCTATGATGGTACTGCAAATAAAAAGGAGGCTAACATAAATGCAAGAGATAAAAACAGTTGAGCTTGTCAAAAGATACAAAAATCTTACTGCTGTGAATAAGCTCAATTTAGAAATACATCAAGGAGAACTATTTTCTCTGTTAGGTGTTAACGGAGCAGGAAAAACCACAACGATAAAGATGTTAACCTGTATAACAAAACCAACGGATGGCGATGCATTTATAGGTGGATACAGTGTAACCAAACAGCCCGAACAGGTAAAGCGATTGATTGGTGTATCACCTCAGGAAACTGCAGTAGCACCGAAACTTTCAGTTAAAGAAAACCTTGAATTGATATGTGGCATCCACGGATTTTCAAAAGAAAAAACCAAAATAAGAATCAAGGAGCTTTCTGAGCAATTTACTCTGGATGCTGTTTTAAGGAGAAGGGCAGGCAAGCTGTCGGGTGGGTGGCAACGCCGTGTAAGTATTGCAATGGCTCTTATCAGCGAACCGAAAATCTTGTTTTTGGATGAGCCTACTCTTGGTTTGGATGTTATCGCACGGCATGAGCTTTGGGATATGATTCACTCCTTGAAGGGAAAAGCAACCATTATCCTTACAACACATTATATGGAAGAAGCAGAAGCGCTTTCTGACCGCATAGGTGTTATGAAGGACGGCAATATTCTTGCTGTAGGAACTGCAGAAGAATTAAAGACAATGACAGGTACAAAGGATTTTGAATCAGCCTTCGTTTCTATAGTTAAGGAGGGTGCGTTATGAGAATGTTGACCTTTGCCAAAAGGTGCACAAAGGAGATTTTACGTGACCCGATAAACCTTGCCTTCGGCTTAGGTTTCCCTCTGGTTTTGTTGCTTCTTCTCAGTAGCCTGCAAAAGAATATCCCGGCTGACCTCTTTGAAATTGACACACTTACGCCGGGTATCACCGTATTCGGTCTTTCATTTATGACACTCTTTTCAGCAACGTTGGTTGCTAAAGACCGTGAAAGTGCTTTTTTGCAGAGACTGTACACT
>JAFSDL010000004.1 GCA_017436285.1 Clostridia bacterium | reverse complement strand
CCCGTCTGGTAGGACACATTGAAAATGGGAACAGTTGAGTTTTCATCATCCTCGGCATCAGGCTTCAGGAATGTGGGCATTCCTTTTTTATTTAAAACTGCATAAAAACATCCTGACGGTAGGATTATGCTATAATACTTTCCCGTAGTTGCTCTTAATGTACCATTGTTTTTTACAATAGTTGTTGTAGTGGCTATAATATCGCTTTCGCCTTCAGGGAATGTATCGCTACCCATAAGCGTAACCTGACTACCTGCAGCAATCTTATAATAAAAATACTTGTTTGCGTCTGTTTGAATGAATCGGTTATGGGACTGCCTTAAGTAATTAATCGTACCGTAATTTGTGGTATCAATGTTGTAGCCTTCATCAAGAACAAATTCGCCCTCATCATTTAATGTGCCGATGTATAAATAAAGCCTTGTTTCATCATCCTCAATACGGAAGCCTAAATATTTCGGGCATTTCATAACAGGTGAAAAGCCCTCTTCCGCCTCAGAATTCCTTATGCATTGCCCGTTCTCATAAATATATGTGTAGTTGGTTTGTGTCAAGGGCAAATCAATGGTTTTAAAGGTGCTTTCATTATATGTGGTGTCAGCCTTTTCACTAACAAGCTGTTCCCAGAAATCCTTAAGCATATTGCAATAAGCCTCGTAATCAAAAGCCTTGGGCAAGGTCTCGGTGTTAACATCCGTTGTATAGGAGCCCTTATCAACATAAAAAACTGCAGGCTTGGGCGAATACATAAGCTGTGTTTCGCCATCTTCCTCCTTATAGGCATAAACCCCTAAAATGCAGTTACCCTTTTCGAGAGAGGGAATATAGCAGCGGTTTTCTGTAACAGGCACAAGAATACCATTGAATACCGCTGTAACCGAAAGCCCTGAAAAGCAATCAGGTAAAATGAACTTGCACAAATTAACCTTATAATCCCCCTGATTAACCTGAGATAATTCCGTTATTTTAACCTCTTCCTTGGTTACCTTTACTATCATTTTACCCCTCCTTATTTATAGATTTTATACATAGCCTTAAGATATTTTTTATATGTACCGTATTTTTTTGCCACAGCATCGTGAGCATAATATTCAGATTCTGTCATAATACCCGCATAACCTGTTGCGGAACAGAATTCCTTGTAGGTTTCAGGGTAGCTTATAGTCTGGCTTGCAGATTTCTTTTTACTGTCAGAGTCTTCCTTTTGAGAAGCATTAAATTTCTGAACAGAAAGGCTATAGTCTCTGTCCTTATTCGCCTGGTCACGCTCAGCCTCAGACTGCTTAAACGCCATTTCCTGAGCAAATTCATCTCTGTCAAGGGCATCCGTATATTCCTTGAAGGCAAAATCCCTGTCATTTTCCCAGGCATCAACAGTCTGAAGAAACTGCTCATATTCCGCATCGGACATTGTAGTAAGCCTTTCAAGAAGGTACTCGCCATCCTTATAATATCTTTCAAGCTCATTAAGATATTTCTCATAATCATCCCCATCAAGAGAGCGAAGAAGAGTAACCTCCTGAAAAAGCTTATCACCCTCGTCACCGTATTGCTCATAGGCTCTGTCCCTTAAATCAATCGCAATATCATTAAGCTCGTTAAGGTATTCATCATAAGCCTGCTCACCTGCAGTAACTGCATAGGAGTTAGCATAGCCCCCTGTTAAAGCAGAAGCCTGACCTACAGTATCCATCATAGCCTTTTTACCCTTTTGGGTATAAGATTCCTTATACTGCTCATATATAGGGTCTGCATTGAGATTATATGAAAATTTTTCTCTGTTGAGAATATCGTTTAAAATACTGTCAATTTCCCCGGAATATTTGCTTTCGTAATCCCCGGGTGCGTCCTTTTCCCAATCAGTAAGCTTTTTTTCCGCCTTTTTTACCTTATCACTCTTTTTATATACAGGACGCTTGGTGGTTGTAGTTGTTTTAGTTTTTTTCTTTGTAGTAGACATTTATTCACTCCTTTACATTCCTCATTCTGTCGATATACAAGCAAGCTTGTTCGATATATTTTGCTTTGCAAAACTCGATATATTTAGTAAAACTAAATTCGATATGATATAAATCCTTATTTACTTGTGCCAACGGCACATATCGAACCGAAGGTATATCGAATCGTCAGATATATCGAAAATCCGTCAGGCTTTATATCGAGGTGGCTTCGCCACTATCCCCTATACGCCAGATAAACCCCGTTTACATAAATATATTCCCCTGCATCAATAGCCTTATCAGAGCTTATAACAAGCTCACCTGTTTCGGATTTTATACCACCCTGTAGTATTTTATCAAAGCCCGTACCGATACTGACAGTAACGGGAGTAAAAAGCGCAGGGGCTCTCTCTAAGGTTGCAATGGTATGGGTATTTTCTGCAGAAATAGCCTCATTTGCTGTAAAGCGCAGTCGTAAAATTACAAGCTCAAGGCAAGGAATATACCTTGCAACGCCTCTTTTATCTGTAACAAGAGAAGATATTTCTGTTCCGATATTCTCATAAACCATATCACCCTTGACATTCAGATTCCACGCCACTGTCAGCTCGTTATCCTTCTCTGCATAGCAACCGAAGGAGGCACCCTTCCCGCCCTTTTTAATATTAAAGGGAATATCTGCACCGTGCACCAAAGCCTCAGTAAAAGTATTTTCGGTTGTTATACTGTCGGTAATCTTAAAGGCAACTATATAAGAGGCGTTATTAAGAATTTCACCATCACCAATAATAGCAACACTGTCCCTGATAGCCTTCTCGTCTGAATAAGTGCCATTATCTGCATTCTTGTATTTATATGTAACAACAGGGAAATTTTTATCATTCAGGGAGCTGTAATTTGTTGTTATATGATAAAGAATATTTGTGCCCGAGGCGGTTTTGTTTCCGAGCTCATCACAACGGTAAAGGCTCTCAACAGAAATTGTTGGTGCAGAATAATCCAGAACCTTGATTTTCTCGCTTTTGGTAACAGAAAAGCCTCTGCTGTCCTTAACAGTAACGCTCACCGTCACCTCTCCCGATTTTGTTAAATCAAAGGTGGCGGGAGCTGTATTTTTAGTGGCTGAGCCCACCCTTGCAGTATATGAACAAGCACCTGCACCGTGCTTAAGGCTTAAGGACTCAACAAGCAATTCAACCTGACTTCTGCCCTTTACATACTCCCCTATTTCCGAGGGAACTGCATTATCAATCCTGTTTGTTACAAGCTGAAAATCGGGCAAAAACTCTTCCGTAGCAGGAATAATCAATTTCAATGAATAGACCTTCAAGCCTATTTTTTCTGTACCGGCGTATGTGGTAAGAGTGACGGAAATTCTACCGCTTTTAGAATTCACAATTTCCTCTGCCCAGGCAATCGGAACAGTAAAGATATCCTGAGTGACCCCTGATGAAAGACTGTGAATAACCGAGGAAGCACCCAAGGACCATTTTATTTCGTGGTTAAGCTCAGAAGCGGAAGCACTTATGCTTGCTCCCACCGTATCCCCGGGATTAAGGCTTGTTTTTGAAAGAGTGAGCGTTGATACATCGTATTTACTGCTTAAGCTGTTAATTGCCATCTGACCACATCACCTCCAACCCGTTTTCTGAAGTGCTAAATGTAAAGTACCCGTCCGTTGTGTTACCGATTTTAAGGCAATCAAAAATTTGCGCCCTTGTTATACAGAGCTTATCGCCCGAAATATATGCCACCTCTGAAAGCCCGTGAAGAAATGAAATTCTGTCATTGATAAAACGAGCCTTTATGCCTGAATCCCCTCTGCCTATTTCAATACCTGAAACGCCCTCTTCAAGCTCACCTGTGCGTATGTAAACACCAAGCAAAGAAAGCTCACCACCGAGATTGCTTAAATCCTCATTCATATCTGCAAGGCTTTCGGAAAAGCCTTCTGTTATACCCTGTGCGGTGTAGGAAGCATATTCTTCCACCTGAGCTAAAATTTCCTCTGTTGTTGCGATAATCTGCTCTTTTAATTTTTTAAACCGCTTTTTGCTTTGGCTGTTCAGGCGGATTATGCTTTCCTTTTCCTGATTATTCCCCTCTTCAATTTCCTTTTTAACCGCCCCAATTTCAGCTTGGGATTTATCACCCAAAGCGCAGGAAAGAGTCTCGTTTAATTCATAAAGATAATTTTTAAGAAGCAGAAAGCGGTTATCTGTTGAATATTTCTCTGCGGTAATGTTGGGAACAGATAAATTAAGGTCGTACATTCAGCTCACTCCCTGCTTCAATTTTTCGGGCAATACTGAAAATCCTCACCTTACCCTTACCGCTTATTCTTATTCTCAGGTGGTCACATCGCTCTATTGCAAAAGGCAAGGCAAACGAACCGGTTTTATCAATATCTACAGTTACCATATGCTTCCAAGTACCATCAGAATTTGTTTGGAATTCAATCTTCAGCCTTGCCTTTTGCTCTGCAGATGCTCTGATAACAATACCCGAATAATATTTATTTTCGGGCAAATCCAAGCCCCAAAGCCCTGTTTCACAGGACCAATCAAAGCTTTCCTCCTGAATCAGACCTGATAACCCCTCGGGAAAATCACCGTAGGAATTTTCGCCATCCGCAAGGCAAAGTCGCCTTTCTCCGTCAACAACACCGATAAAAAACAAATTACCGTTGTGATTGGCAAACTCCTTAACATCAATATTATCCTCTCTGTGCCATATACCCGTTTTTTCGTTATATGTAAAAAGGTGTCTTTTACCGTTTTTGTCCGTAAGGCAAATATAGTATTTATTGAACAAAACGCCTGCAACACCCTCGGTATAATAAGCATCACCGAGCCCCTCTGAAATTTCAAGAGGCACACCGCCCTCAAAAACGCAAATTCCGTTAGGGCTTTTGTAATAAAGGCTTTCGTTTACAATGCAAAGGGATTTGTGGGAGCCCTTCTGCACACCTCTTATATATGATGTGTTGAGAGTATAAGGGGGATTTTGCCCGTAAATTTTATGTATGCAGTGCTCCTTAAAGAAAATCACATAGCCCCTGAAGGCTATTGCACCTGTAAATTCACCATCAGAGCCAACAGTAACCGCGTAGCTGTCTGTGGAAATACCCATAAAGGAATTAAAGTTTTTCGGGTCTCCTAATTTTGAAGCGTAAATCTCATTTTTCTCTGAATTACAGCCCCAAAGCCTGTTACCGCTTTCGCAAACAAAATCCATTTCAGGCAATTTTCTCTCAATTTTTATGGGCGCGGTCTGTGAAACGGTATGGGTAATAATACCCGTGATTGTAATAAAATCATCGCCCTTGTCACGAATAATGTGAGAACCGTTCAAATCTTCATTTTCAAAGCCCGAAAGAGTAATACCATCGTATATTTCAAAATTCTTGCCGATACCCTCACAGGAAATTCTCACATAGGTTACTGCAAGCTCAACCCACATTCCCAGAGCATCGCTGAATTGCTTGAGAACATTCGGGGAAGCCGAGGTATCAAGCCACAAATCCCCGTTTACCGCCTCTTCAGGCTCAGCAGAAGAAACAATATAAGCTTCATATAAATCACCGTCACCCTTTGCAAGAGAGCAGGTAACATTCGTGCCCTCTTCCGTTTCAAATTCTGCTTCAAGAGAGCCGAAATCCGTTAAATCCGCAGTGTTAAGATACACCTTATCGGGAAAAACAAGCACCTTAGCACCCATTGATACCAACTGCCTTTCCCCTTTTATATCAGGGAATTCAAGCCCCTCTACCGCTTCACCACCGTAATAAAGCCGACCATTGTTTATATAAATAAGCTCTGATTTTCCTAAAATGCCCTGAAGCCCATCCCCATAAACATTGAAATATGCTCTTTTATTTCTCGGTGAAAGCAAGGGAAATTCCTCGCCACCCATATTGGCTTCCTCAAAAAAGCAGTTATCGGGAATAACCGCGTTGTGATTGTAGCCACCGAATGAAGAAATCATCTCCTGAGTTTTTTCCGAATCATACACAGTAGGGTTATACATCATATTCCCCCATTTTCAAATCGGTATTTGAGGGGAGCTTTTCATTACGATTAATAAAATCGTGCATTTCCTTATACATTCTGTTAAAAAGCATAGCGGAATTGTTGTAGCGACCGATTTCACCATTCATATAATCAAGCTTCATATTCATATAAAGCGTGTAAATTTCCGCATATTCCGAGGGCGCCTTAACAACTGCATCAAGGGGAATTTCCTTACCGTAGCCTATAAAGCTTTTATCCCCTCTGGGTCTTAAAATCTCGCCCCATATTTTTAAATCAAGCTGTGAAACCCATCGCTTTTTAGTAAGAATTGAAACATTGTTGCTTCTCTCATTATCAAAAGTTTCAATAACATCCGCAAGTGTCATATAACAACTCCTTTCTTATTTAGTCGCCAGTCACCAGTCTCCAGTCTCCAGCTTTTATACCATCAGCTTTTATGTTCTGTTTTTATTAAATTCTATAAACAAGTAAATTCAGAATAATAAAGCTGTTTTTTCAATTCTGGTAGCTGGCGACCGGCGACCGGCAGCTCACATTGATGCATTCGCATCAATGTATCTCGCCGCAACTGCAGCCATAGCCTCACTGTTTTTAATAACCTCAGCAAAGCGCTTGGGCACCTCAACGGTTTTGCCTGTCTGAACAAGAATTCTCTCCCCGTTCACCGCTACAAAACGCTCTGTGTCATTTCTCGACTGCTTGGGAATAAAAACACTCACAAGCTCTTCGTTGGTTTTGTTTGCATTATTTTCATTCTTTTTGTTAGCCATAATAATTTCCTTTCGTAAATAAAGTTGCAAGTGGCAAGTGGCAAATGGCAAGTTTCGGGTCTGCGACGCAATTATAAATGTTTGGAAGCGAAGCTTCCCCTTAACTTGCCACTTTCAACTCTCAACTTGCCACTAAGAAAACTTTAGTTTTCTTCGGCAGTACCGCTGAATGTAGAACCGCTTTCGATTCTCACAAGGTATTCCTCAACAAGTCTCTTTGCGGTTTTAAGACCCTTCCAGCCGATAGATGAGCGCTGGTTAAGAGGGTCATTACCGTAGCCCTTCTGCTTAACAATGTGTTCAACACCGCCACCTGTAACGCTTGTTACACCGTAGGCATCCGCACCGATAATAAGGGTTGCAAAAACTGCGGGAGAGTCACCGTCCTTCCAGATTTTAGCCTCTGTGCTTTCAACAAAGCGAACACCGCCGAGGCAACCGATTTCACCATTGAGCATATTTTCGGGAGTTGCATATTTCTGCACCTCCATCCACTGATTGCCTGCCTCCTGCATAAGGTCATAGGCAACATAGGGGTGAATAATACCCACATAATAGCCATCAATTTTAGGCGCATTCATCGCCTTAAGCTCTGCAGCCGCCTTGAAAACATCCTTAACACGAAGAAGAGCTGTGTTATCAATTGCACTTCTTGATGTAACCTCAGTTTCAACACCGTTTGCTACCTTGGGGCAGTAAAGCACGTTTGTACCGCCAACAATTTCGTTACGGACAATTGTATCCATTGTGAGACCTGCCTGAGATGCAAGCTGCTTTGTTGCCTCAACAATGGTGTTGTCAACTGCAGTAAGCTCAAGCATATCGGTCTGCTCAATGTAGTCGCCATACTGCTCAACAGTTGCGCTTACCGCAGAAACATTAAGCTTGTTGCCTGTGGGAGTAACGCCCTCTGTAAGAGGAGTAAGTGCCTTGGGAAGAGAAGAGAATTTCCTGAATTCAATAATCTTACCGCCATTTTTGGGAATATCACGCTTCTGACCGAACTGGTCGTGAACAAGATAGGGTGAAGCGAGAGTAATAAGTGTTTTGTCATAAAATGTTTTCATTTCTGCGGAAAGGTTTTCGCTTGTTGTTGAGTTCACAACATCACCTGCCGCAAAAAGCTGAATATTAAGCATCAATTTTTTCATTTTATCTTCCTTTCTATTTTAAAATTTAATACTCGCACCGTTCTCAACCTGCTTGAGTATTCTGTGGATGTCCTTTGCTGTTAAGGCGTTAACATCAATTGCAGTCATAACTGCACTTTCCGAGGAAATACCGTTTTCAAGAGGACGTCTCCCCTTGGCTTCAATATTTTTCACTACCTGCTGGCGAACCTTATCGGCAGTGTAAGCCATAGCCCCGGAAATAATTTCGTCCTTGTGGACAATTTCATAGCTTGCCTTTACAGGTGCACCTGCAAGAATAAGCTGAGCAAAAAGCCTTGATGAACGAAGCTCGTTTCTTAAATCGAAATCAGGGTAAAGCTCCTTTATTTCCCCACTCTCTTTTAACCACCCCGATATACGATTCCTCAAACGCGCCTCTCTTTCTCGAATGAACCCTTCCTTGATTTCCTCGTCAGTTCCCTCTTCTGTTTCTTCAACGACCGCCTCTTTTTTCTCATTATCACCTGCACCGTCATTAAGACCATCAGAGTCAACCTCTTCATTCATTTCACTTTGCGCTTTGCGCTCTGCACTCTGCGTTTCATCAACACTTTGCGTTTTGCGCTCTGCATTCTGCATTTCGTTTCCGCCTTCTCCATCCCCTTCTGCAAACAATTGTATATTTAAAATCAATTTAATATCTGTCATAACTACCCTTTCTGAATTTATAAAATATCGCGAAGCCCATTCCTCACTCCTCACTCCGCATTCCGCATTACAAAACCGCCCCTGCGATTTTATTTATCACCGCACTCTTCCCCTCAAACTCCATCATAGAAAGTGCCGACAGTGCCTGACTTCTCATTTCAGGATTAAAAAATCCTGCATTATATAGCTGAAGAGCAAGCTCATTCTGACTGATTTTAGTAAATGGTGTTGCGGTCTGTGCGCTTACCTTAATATCAAATATGGGTTGGCGCATACCAAATTCCACACCAAATGCAGAGCCCTGATTTCTTGCAATAATCCCCGAATTGTCATAAGAAACAAATTCCTGCTGACCATTGGGTGAAACAATTCTGAAAAATCTCGGCTCATCGTAGAATTGGCGGATAAGCTCAATTGCAAGGCAGTTGATTTCCGAAAATGCTCTGTAACCGCCCTTGACCATATCACGGGTAAGCTTGCTGCCTGCCTCCTGAAGTGCCGCAATGGCAGATGCTGCTGTAACACCGCTTGAAACACCACCCTGAGAGAAATCTCTGTTACCGCTTGTTTCCTTAAGCTCGTCAATTTTGGAGTTGAGAATACCGAGATATATTTCGGGAATACCCGATATTTTAATTTCTCTTATACTGTCCTCACCCAAGTTAGAGCCCGAAACGTGAACAAAGCTGTTGGACCAGTCCGCAAACTCCTCCTCATTAACCGCACCTGCGGAATTGATGAAATATCTTGGGGTTGTTGCCATAGCAGCATTTTTCACAAGTGCGTTTGAAAGCACATCAATCTGCTTCTGGGCATCCTTCATAATGTCTATGTAGCCAAAGCCACAGGGCGTACCCTCTTCCACAAAGAGTGTGTCAAAAACAAAGGGGTATTTACCGTGGTCATAAAAGCCTCGCTGACTGTATTCAGGGTCATTTTCCGAGGCATAAAGCAGTTCACCGTTACAAAGCTTGCAGTAGTGAACAGCTTCCACACCGTTAACAATTTTCTTGTAGTAGCGGTCAATTACCGCGCTTTTGTCCTTAGTGTCAACATTGTCGTCATAAACATATTTTGCAATTTCAACTGTGGAATTGCCAAGCCTGCCACTCATTTCGGGGTACATAGCCACAAGGGTTTCGTTATCAATCAGTTCAACGTGAAAAATGTTTTTACTTTTCTGAATGTCCTTTATGCCCGGCTCCCAGAAAAGATTGAGAATATCAACCTGCTTTATTTCAATATCTCCCAAGCCATTGCTTTTAAGGGGATTCCAGAATATACCGTAAACCGCAGTGCCTGCCTTAAGCTTGTACCACCAGGCATCGCTGTAAATTTTCTCAAAACCGTTGCGCTCGAATATAACGGGCAGAATCTGTGAAAGAATTTCCGCAGAGCTTCTGTCACTTTCCTCTCGCGGTAAGCAGGTCACCTGAGGAAAATTATCCATAGCGTCCGCGTGCTTGTTGGCAATGGAGTTGAATAACCAGGCTGAAGCATTTTCGTTTCCCTTACTGCCATTCAGGGTGTCCCAATGGCGAAGCCTGAACCATTGCTCATTTTCAACAATTCGTTGCTCAAGAGCACTCTTTCCCTCTTTATATTTCTTCAATATATCAAGAGCTTTTTCCACATCTTCAGAGCCAACCATATCAATATTTGTTTTCTTATCAAGTGTCTTTTCTTTTTTCAATACACCAACTCCTTTTAAATTTTAATTCGGAATTCGGAATTCGAAATGCGGAATTAAGTGCTAAATGCTAAGTGCTAAGTGCTAAGTTCGGGGCGCAAGGCGCCGATTATAAAATTTATTAATTATTATTTTTTCTTTCTTCTTTATTCTTTTACAGTTTTTAAAGAATAGACAATAATTAATAAAGAAGAAACAATAAATGCTTGCGAAGCTCATTTCGAATTTCGAATTTCGAATTCCGAATTTAAAATCTTTGGAAGCGAAGCTCATTCCGCATTCCGCACTCCGCACTCCGCTTTTCTATTTTCGCAACTCTAATGGGTCATCATACAACAACCTCTGCTCTTTTCTTACCCTGGGCTTTATGGGCCTCGCCATACACATATACCTTACCTCGTCTGCAATGTGGTCCTCGCCTGTTGTGTCCAAATCCTCGGGGTTGCTCACACTGAAGGTCAGCTCGGGCATAGTCCGTATAAAGCCCTTGCAGGTGTTAAAAGCATACATCATCGGTATTCCGTTTTCGTCAAAGGAAAGGCGGTAATGCACCTGCATCCAGCCGGGTAGCCTCTTGTTATCACCCTTGTTGAAATAAACTCCGTTTCTGTTAGCCGCCTCAATAATCGCCTCACCTCTTGAAGCATCCCATATTGACGGGTCTGCAACACCTAAAATCTGCTTACCCTTAAGCCAACGGTGTTCCCGTTCAATTCTTGCAATCTCAGAAAATATCTTTTCGGGTGGCCATTTCACACCCTCGTTGTGAGTTTTACTGCAACCGTATAATTCCAATATTCTGTAAAGCCTGCCATCATAATCCACCGCCCACCAGGCACAGGAAAAGGGCTTTGCATAGCCAAAGTCAAAGGAGCGGTAAATCACCCAATCACGCGGTATTTCAAAGGGCTCAATAATGTGAGTGAATTCCCCATCCTTGTAATGCAAGGGCAAATCCCTGAACTCCTCAAAAAACTGACCGTCAAAAATATCCCAGTTACCAAAGCGGTGAGCCTGACGAAGCTTTTCGGGCAGTGAATCAAGCACCTTAACATATTCGGGGTTACTCTTCATAAGCACAGTGTTATCGTCAATGGTGGCAGGAATAAAAACATAGTCCTCGGGATCCTCATTTTCCTCATATCTGCCCTTAACAAAAAGTCGCTTAAACCAGTTGTGACCAACTCCACCGGGGTTGCCCGTAAAATACATACGAGGCTTGAAATCCTCTCGTGTTGTTCGGTTGCAGGTGGTTAAAAACTGTATCTGCGAAAAGGTGAAATGTGTGCATTCCTCAACGCCGATAACATCATATTCCTGACCCTGATACTGATAAATATCGTTTTCCGTGTCACAGTAGCCCAGCCTTATTCGTGAGCCATTGGGGAAAATAAACGCTCTTTCATCACGCTTGTACCGTGCAATCCCGTTTAATTGAGAAAGCATTGGCAAAAGATGATTTTCCCGAAGCTCAGGCAAGGTCTTTCGAAGAAGCAAAAGCTTCAGACCACTGTATTCCAAAGCCAATAAAATAAATTTTGTTCTTAATGCCCAGGACTTTCCCCCGCCACGAGCCCCGCCATAACCGATAAACCGCTTCTGACTTTCAAAAAACAGCCTCTGCTTTTCGTTTGGGGGAGAAATAATTAACTCTTTCATAATTTTCCTTTCTTTGTAAATTGCCGGAATAGTCGCCAGTCACCAGTCACCAGTCGCCAGATGCCAGATGCCGTGGCTTCGCAAGGAATAAATATAGTAAAACAGAGTTGTTGTATGTGGTACCTCTCTTCGAAGAGAGGGGGACCACCTTTTGATGTTTATATCATAACAACAAGGTTTCAAGCGTGCCAAATAATAAAGAATTATAATAAAGTTGGTTGGGTGGTGGAGAGTTCTTGACGCGAGTCCTCGAGCGTCTTTTCATCGCAAGATGAAACTGTAACAAACTATTTGCTTTAAATTTATAAATTTTTAGCAAATAGCAAATAGCAATTAGCAGATAGTCGCCAGATGAGAGTTGACATTTTTCTATATATAAAAAGTAACTCGTGGCAAATTCCGCATTATTTACAAAACTTTTCTAACTCTTTCTCAAACCTGATAATTATCCCCTCATCGCATCCGCCGAAGCCATCGTATTCTGCCAAAAGCTCATAAAGCTCCTTAAGTGCGCCAACACTTTCCTTTAAGAACCTTGCATCAACCTCGGGCTTGCCCGTAGCCTTGAAATTCTTTCGCGCCTTCTTGATAATATCATCAATCAATGCACTCATATTCTCTGTAGCCGATGAAACACTTTTCAAGGTTTTGTCTGTATTTTTATTCTCATTTTCTTTCTTACTCGCCATTTTCCCTCCTAAAATATGTAAAAGTATTGCGAAGCCCTATCATCCCTGTCCGCACTCATCTTAATCCTTTCTCATACAACTCATTCACTCTTTTATAATGAATACAACGTTTTCCGCATTCGGAACCGCAAACATTGTTTTCGAATATACCTTTTTCCATATTATTTTTAAAGTAATGCTTGTCCACCGTGCCGTTTATAACACCCTCACAGGCGATGTAATCCCTTCCTTCCCCTTTATAAAAAGGGCATTCAACTAAAACTTCAATTGCTTTTGGCATATAAAACCTCCTTTAAAATCACAAGAGCGTAGCATCCCGCTCTGCGCTTTCCGAACATTCGTTTGTTTTGATTTGTGCCCATTATAGCCCTATTTCCCACTTCTTGCAACCCACTTTTAGAACGTTTGTTCGATTTTGTAGCCTTGCACAAATTCAACACAAAAAAACTGAACGGTTTTAACGAATTTCAAAAAAGCGAAAATTTTTGCGTGACTTTTTGCGTTTTATTGTCATATACGGGTCTTTCGGCATATCACAACGCTACCCGCCTTAATATGTGCAAGCAAAAACTTTCAAAAAAATATAAAAGTAGGTTGCAAAGCACTAAAATCTATGCTAAAATTCGAACAAATGTTCTTGTTAGAGGCATTTATTAATAAAAACCAAACAAGGAACGGATTAATCTGTTCCGCAACTAAATCAAGGA
Organism: Clostridia bacterium; assembly: GCA_017436285.1. Lineage (GTDB taxonomy): Bacteria > Bacillota > Clostridia > Oscillospirales > Acutalibacteraceae > DTU089. Next base: position 3,870 of record JAFSDL010000004.1, on the reverse strand, counting down.
GGTAAAAAATGAAAGAAAAACAAAGCTTTATAGTTTATTATGAATGGGAAGAAATGCTGAAATTTATGACCAACGCACAAATTGCAGAAATATTCTGCGCAATGTTCAGCTATGCAAAAAGAGGTGAAACACCTGAATTTTCATCCCCCCTGCTCAACTCAACCTTTTGTGTAATAAAATATGCACTTGACAGAGATTGGGAAAAATACAAGCAAAGAAGCGCAATCAATTCTCTAAATGGACAAAAAGGAGGCAGACCTACAACCTCCAAAAGCGAAAAAAAGCAAACGAAAGCGAAAAAAGCCGATAACGATAACGTAAAGGATAACGATAACGATAACGAAAACGATAACGATAATAATTTATTATCAATATCTTCTTCACCTGCAGTGAAGGACAGAGCAACCGAAGGAGCGTACACAGATGATTTTTTAGCTTTCTGGGAAGAGTATCCCCGCAAAACAGGTAAAGGTGCAGCTTTTCGTGTATGGCTGAGAATTCGCCCGTCAAAAAAAGAAAGAGCCGAAATTTCATCGGCTCTGAAATGGCAAAAGCAATCTTCTCAATGGAATGACAGTGGTTATGGTAAATTTATACCTCTACCGGCAACATATCTTAATCAAAGGCGTTGGGAGGATGAACCCGATGCAACGGGTAACCTGAGCATCTCAACTCCGGATAAATATCTTGATGATGAAAATGATATGAAAGCATTAAAATTTTTAGAGGAGTATAACAATGGAAAATAGCAAGCAATATTGTCCCCTGTGCGGAAAGGAAAAACCACAGTTTTTTATTGAATATATCAATAAATATGTGTATATAAAATGCGAATGCGAAAAGCAAAAGGAAGCAGAAGAAAACGAAAGAAAGCGAATAAAAGCAATTGAAGCCTACATAAACCAACGTACAAAAAGCAGTCATATTCAGTTAAAGGATGTAAAAGCAGATTTATCCACCTTAAAGGTAGATAAGAACAACAAATTTGCAATTGAAGCTGCTCAATATATGGCGCATATTCTTTTAACGGATGAATATAAAACAAAGGCTAAAAACGGATTAATTTTAAAAGGTAATTGCGGTAGCGGAAAAACATATATCGCCAGTGCCATAATTAATGAATATAACAAAAAGCACCCTCTTAACGAGAGTGCATTTAACCAAATAATTAAAGATATAAATAACGGGTATATTAATTCTCTTGATGTCAGAATAGAATCCCCTTGTAAAATAATAAAGGAGGATGAGCTTTTACGCCTTTACGGCAGATATGACTATCGCACAGATACATCTGCTCTTGATGAATTCCGAAATGCGAAAAAACTGCTTGTTATTGATGATTTGGGAACAGCCTCTTCAGATATAAAAAAAATACAAGCGGCTTATTTTAATATCATCGACTATCGCTACAGCAATATGCTCCCCATAATCATAACCACAAATATGAACAATACCGAATTAAAAAATTATCTTGGTGACAGAACCTACGACCGACTGAATGCCTGTTGCTTCAGTATAAACCTGATAAGCAATGAAAGTCGGCGAAGCAGTTAAATTACCGCTTTATAAATATACGGAAGTCTAGCCTTGCAAAAGCCGGAAAATTCTAAAGCAGCCTCATAGCCCATATCTCTCTTGGGTAAAAAGTAAAGCTGAGAGCGCTTTGTCATCAGAATGAAGCATTCAGGAGTTTCTACAACCTTTTTAAGAAATTCATATCGGGTTGACTGCTCAGAAATGCTCATATTATTTTCAAATTTCTCATAAAAATACTCATCATAAAGCCCAAAGGTTACATTATATGGGCAACCGATACCGTTTACATCAGTAAAGATTTTAGGGTATAACTTTTTCTTAACCCAATCGCAATATAAAGCACCGAAAATTCCAAAAATCGTAAAAATAGCTGCAGGGAAATATATATCTTTTGCAAATTCCAGAAAAGCACAGAAGCCAATTCCCAATAAGCATATAATCAAAAGCAATGTTCTTATAGTTTTCAACTGCTTAAGCTGTTTATCTATGCAGTGCTTCGCGTAAAGCTGACCCATTTTCTCATTTTCAATGCTGTCATAAACAGTTCTGAACTCTATTCTCATACTCTCACCCCGAAAGATTTATTAAGTTAATAATACCATAAAAAATAGCAAATAGCAATTAGCAAATAGCATTTAGCAATTAGCTGTTAGCAGACAGCTAAAAAAAAGAGGACGGATTTCTCCGTCCTCAAATCATTGAAACAAAACTTATTTGATTTCAACCTTTGCGCCAGCTTCTTCGAGCTTAGCCTTTGCTGCTTCTGCATCATCCTTAGATACAGCTTCTTTAAGAGTTGTGGGAGCACCGTCAACCTTAGCTTTTGCTTCTGCAAGGCCAAGACCTGTGAGCTCACGAACAGCCTTAATAACAGCGATTTTGTTTGCGCCAACTTCTGCAAGAACAACGTCAAACTCTGTTTTCTCTTCAGCTGCAGCTGCTGCTTCTGCGGGAGCTGCTACTGCAACTGCTGCTGCAGCGGATACGCCGAATTCTTCTTCTACAGCGTGTACGAGTTCGGAGAGCTCGAGAACTGTAAGTACTTTTAATTCTTCAATAATAGCAGTGATTTTTTCAGATGCCATTTTAATTTCCTCCATTTATTAGCCGTTAGGCTTTAGATTTTAGTTTTTTAATTTACTTAAATTAATTACAGCAATTATTCAGCTGCTGCCTCTGCTGTGGCTTCGCCACCTTTGTCAACAATAGCCTGAACTGCACGAGCGAACGCTGAAATAGGAGCGTTGAACGCATTGCATACAGTAGCGAGCAATACTTCTCTTGAAGGAAGCTTTGCGAGACTATCGATTTTTTCAAGAGAGATAACCTCGTTATCAAGGAAACCGCTCTTAATAGTGAAGTCCTTGTGAGTGTTAGCAAATTTAGCAAGGATTCTTGCAGCAGCGACGTAATCATCTGTGGATGTTGCGAGAGCTGTTGTACCTGCGAGGCAGTCAGAAAGACCTGCAAGCTCAGTATCTTTAATAGCGAGCTCAATCATTGTGTTCTTTGTAACAGTGTACTCAACGCCTGCTTCACGGAGTTCCTTACGGAGAGCTGTGTCATCAGCAACGTTGATACCCTTGTAGTCAACGAGAACACCTGCACATGCACCCTGAAGTCTCTCAGCGATTGCAGCAACTTCTGCTTTTTTTGCTTCTAAGATTTTAGCACTTGGCAAACTAATTCACCTCCGAATAAATTAATTTATTGCCTTTTTGCTTTTTTGTTTATTAATAATGCCCTTCCCGCATAGCACGAGAAGGGCACAAAAACTCAATAAAATAATATCAAGAATTAATGCATTCCTCGGCAGGCGGTCGAACCATTAAACAAAATTTGCACCTGCTGTCTTTAGAACAGCACAAGTAATATAACACACCGATTAAAGTATGTCAAGTATTTTTTTATTATTCTTCTACAGTAGCACCTGCAGCAAGCTTTGCAGCGTTAACACGAACACCGGGACCCATTGTTGAAGCTACAACACATGAACGGATGTAAGTACCTTTTGTTGCTGCGGGTTTTGCCTTAATAACAGCATCAAGAAGAGCCATAGCATTTTCGGTGAGCTTTTCTGCACCGAAGGAAGCCTTACCGATGGGGCAGTGAATAATGTTTGTTTTATCAAGACGATACTCGATTTTACCTGCTTTAGCTTCTTCAACAGCCTTTGCTGCATCAGGAGTAACAGTACCTGCCTTGGGAGAGGGCATAAGACCTCTGGGACCAAGAACCTTACCGAGACGGCCTACAAGGCCCATCATATTGGGAGCTGCGATACATACGTCGAAATCCATGAAGCCTTCGCCCTGGATCTTAGCAACGAGCTCT
>JAFSDL010000019.1 GCA_017436285.1 Clostridia bacterium | reverse complement strand
GACCGTAAACAAGGGCGGTATTTTTGATAACGCCCGATTGCTTCATTTCGTTATATAAATCGTTTCCTTCTCTTGTACGCTCACCAACACCGGAGAATACGGAAATGCCGCCGTGCTCCTTTGCGATATTGTTGATAAGCTCCATAATAAGAACTGTTTTACCAACACCTGCACCGCCGAAAAGACCGATTTTACCACCCTTTGAATAGGGGCAGATAAGGTCAATAACCTTGATACCTGTTTCAAAGATTTCTGCACTGGTAGCAAGCTCATCATAAGCGGGAGCAGAACGGTGGATGCTCCATTTTTCTGCGCCTTCGGGGTTGGGAGCATTGTCAACCGCATCACCTAAAACATTGAAAATTCGTCCTAAGGTTTCACGGCCAACGGGAACGGAAATAGGTGCGCCTGTATCAGTAACGGGAGTACCTCTCTGAAGACCGTCAGTAGATGCCATAGCAATACATCTTGCGGTATTATCACCGATATGCTGTGCAACCTCAACAGTCAGCTTTCTTTCCCCAACGGGTATAGTAAGTGCGTTAAGAATTTCAGGAAGCTCACCCTCATTGAATCTAACGTCAACAACGGGGCCCATAACCTGAACAACCTTACCCACGTTTAATTTATCCATTATTAATTCACCTCTGTGAATGAATTTATTCAGTTACCGCTACCGGCAACAATTTCTGTAATTTCCTGAGTAATTGCGCCTTGACGCGCACGGTTATATTGAAGACCTAAATCGTCTATCATCTGTTTTGCGTTTTTACCTGCGGAATCCATTGCGATTCGCCTTGAAGCAACCTCACAAGCAAAGCTTTCTCTCAGACAAGCAACTAAAATACCTGCAACATATTCTCTTACGGTAAGATTAAGAACTGTAAGGTGGTCGGGCTCGAAAATAGTGCTGACAGTTGAGTCCTTTTCGGATTTTTCAAAGGGTAACAGCCATTTGATTTGTGCATCCCAGGACATAACAGAGTTATATCTTGTGAATATAACACCCAATCTGTCAAATTTTTCTTCGCTGAAATCCCTGCAAAGCTCATCTGCAAGGGCAAAAGCTTCATTAAAAGAGAAATGCTCGGAAGAATTAATTTCTGCTTCAAATCTTTCACAAGCACGTTTGCCGATGGGAATAAATTCTGCATCGGGAAATGAATTGCAAAGCCTGAAAACATTTGCATTATAGCCACCTGCAAGACCTCTGTCACCTGCAATAACAATTATTTTTGTTCTGGGGTTTTCGGTCCGGCGCATATATGGGCTTTTTAAGCATTCCTTTTCACTTGTGAGAAGGGAAATTGATTTTTCCAAGGAAGCGGTATATTCTCTTGCTTTTTGCATAGCCTCGTTTGCACGACGGATTTTTGAAGATGCCACAAGCTCCATTGCCTTTGTAAGCTGCAATGTGGAGTTAACGCTTTTTATTCTTACACGAAGCGCCTTTGTGTTTCCTGCCATAGCTTACACCTGCATTTCTGAAAGAACTGCCTTGAGCTCTTCTTCATCAGCCTCGTCATAGTAGCCTGCTTCGATTCTCTTAAGCCATTCACCCTTTTCATTTTCAAGCTTCAGGAAAAGATTTTTTTCATATTCGTGAACCTTTGAAACGGGTACAGAATCAAGATAGCCCTTGATTGCCGCATAAACAATAGCAACCTGGCAGCCAACGCGAACGGGAGCATTTCTGCCCTGCTTGAGAACCTCAACAATACGCTCACCCAGAGCAAGTCTTGCCTTGGTATCTGCATCAAGGTCACTACCGAACTGAGCAAAGGATTGCAATTCACGATACTGTGAATAGAGAAGCTTAAGCTCACCTGATACTTTCTTCATAGCCTTTAACTGAGCGGAACCGCCAACACGGCTAACAGAAATACCGGGGTTGATAGCAGGCATAATACCTGAATGGAAAAGCTCGGTTTCAAGGAATATCTGGCCGTCTGTAATTGAAATAACGTTAGTGGGAATGTATGCAGAAACGTCACCTGACTGAGTTTCGATAATGGGAAGAGCGGTAATTGAGCCACCGCCATATTCCTCTGCAACACAAGCCGCACGTTCAAGAAGACGGGAGTGAAGGTAGAAAACATCACCGGGATATGCCTCTCGTCCCGGGGGACGGCGGATAAGAAGAGAAAGTGCACGATAAGCAACTGCGTGCTTGCTCAAATCATCATAAATAATAAGAACATCCTTGCCTTGCTCACGGAAATATTCTGCCATAGCGCAACCGCTATAAGGTGCAATATATTGAAGAGGTGCACTTTCCGAAGCGGAAGCGGAAACAATTATTGTATAACCCATTGCACCATTTTTGTTAAGCTCGTTTGCCAACTGTGCAACAGATGTGCTCTTTTGTCCGATAGCAACATAAATGCAGATAACATCGGAATTCTTCTGATTGATAATTGTGTCAATGGCGATTTCTGTTTTACCTGTCTGACGGTCACCGATAATAAGCTCACGCTGACCTCTGCCGATGGGAATCATACTGTCAATAGCCTTGATACCTGTCTGCAAGGGCACGCTGACACTTTTTCTTTCAATGATGCCGGGTGCTTCTGTTTCGATTGGTCGGGTTGCACTGTATTGAACGGGACCCTTGCCGTCAATAGGCTCACCTAAAGCATTAATAACTCTTCCTAAAAGCTTCTCGCCAACGGGTACGGAAAGAACCTTGCCGGTTCTTTTAACAGAAGAGCCCTCACGGATATTATTTTTGTTTGAAAGAACTGCAACGGAAACAGTTTCTTCTTCAAGGTTCTGAGCCATACCAAAGGAGCCATCCTCAAATTCAAGAAGCTCGTTTGCCATACAGTTTGCAAGACCGTATACTCTGGCAATACCGTCACCAACAAGAATAACCTTACCCGTTTCAGTCATTTCAACGCGGGATTTATAATTTTCTATTTGGCTTTTAATAATACTGCTGATTTCGCCGGGATTATTCATTTGTTCATTTCACCCTTTGCTTTGTTAAGACGGTTTCTTACACTACCGTCAAAAATTTTGTCGTCAATCTGAACCTTTATACCGCCAATAAGACCTTCGTCCTTTATATATTCGGGCTCAATAACCTTACCGCTTATTTTCTGCAATTTTTCAATAAGCGAGGCTTTTTGCTCTTCGGTAAGTGGTTCAACATAATAAATTGTAGCAATTGTGCGGTTTTTATAAATTCTCACAAGGTCGCAGAATGCGTCAATGCAGCTGATAATTTCAGTAATATGTCCGTTTTCGCAAAGCACCTTTATAAAAGAAACAAGGTATTCTGTATAGGTGCCCTCAAATGCCTTGTCAATAAAGGCAATCCTTTCGGACAAGGGAATTGCAGGGGATTCCAAAACCTTGATATAATCGGGATTTTCTTTGAAGATATTCCCGATTTCAATAAGACTCTTTTCATATTGGTCAACGGAATTGCCCTCTGTTGCAAGGCTGAAAAGAGCAGTTGCATACTCCTTATTAGTCTGCGTCATATCCGTCACCTATTCCCTCAATAAAAGAGTCGATAATCTGCTTATGGTCGTCAGAGTTGATTTCACGCTCAAGGATTTTGCTTGTAAGCACAGTGCTCACATCTACAATTTCACGCTTGATGCTTTCTTCTGCCTTGGTCATTTCAAGCTCTGCATCCTCTTTTGCCTGACGAACAATAACATCCGCATCATTTTTTGCTTTTTCGAGAATTTCATTTTCTCTCATTTTTGCAAGATTTACGGCAGACTGAATTATACCGTCAGCCTCTGCTTTTGCGCCTGACAGCTTTTCTTCATAAGCTTTTTTCTCTGACATAGCCTCGTTTTTTGCATTTTCTGCATCGGTGTATTGCACATCGATAGCATCCTGACGGGCTTTAAGCATTTTCTTAACAGGCTTGTAAAGGAATTTCTTAACTCCCCAGAAAAGAATTGCAAGATTAGCAAGAGAAACAAGCATTTGCCATATATTTATTGAAATAACGTCTAAAGTTTGCATAATGCCTTACTCCTAATTTTCTGTTTCGTTTTTGAAAATTAAAGAGACTGAATTGTTTCAACAAGAATATTAACAAGAAGTCTTGGTGCAACGAAAATAAGAAGAATTGCAATAACAAGAGCATAAAGACCGGTTGTTTCTGCAACAGCACAACCCATAAGCATTGTTGTTGTAACAGCGCCCTTGCTTTCGGGCTGACGGCCGATAGCTTCACAAGCCTTTGCAACTGCGTTACCTTCACCGATACCGGGGCCGATACCTGCAATCATTGCCAAGCCTGCGCCGAGAGCGCAACATCCTAAAATAATACCGAGTGCGAGTTCCATAATATTTCCTCCAAATTTAATAATGTTTTATTTATTTTTTGAAAGCTTTTTCTGCCTTCTTTTTTCATAAAGCTCGAAATCGAATGCTCCCGAAATATTGAGCATAGTAAGCATTGCAAAAATGAATGCCTGCAGGCAACCACTGAAAACATCAAAATAAACTGATAAAACAGCAGGAATACCTACCTGAAAAATCGGGATATCTGCTAAAAATCCGGGTAAAGCGCCTAAAAGCTTACTTGAAAGGCTACCCAATGCAAATGCTAAAAGGGTTGAAATAACTGTTCCCGAAAGCACATTTCCGTAATGACGGAAGGACATTGAAATAGGTGTTGCAAATTCGCTGATAAAGTTGATTGGTGCTAAAAATGCAACAGGTTGAGTAAAGCCCTTAAGATAATTTATCGGTCCGCATTTCATTTTATAGTAGGTGATAATAAAGAAAACAAGAATTGCCCATCCGCCTACAATATTGATATCTGATGTTGGTGGGAAAAGACCGAAGAGAGATAAAAGGCTTGAAAATGCAGAAAGAAGCAAAATTGCAAGAATAAAAGGGGAGTAGCCTTTGAAATATTCGCCCATATTCTCAATAACCATACCATCGATTTTTTCAACTGCAAGCTCTGCAATATGCTGCCTTTTAAGGTCTGCCTTTTCGCTTATACCGTGAGTAATAAATCGGCAGAAGAAGAAAAGTGTTATCAGCACCATTGCGGAATTTATCTGGGATTCCGTAACGGGAAAATCCTGCAGGGGCATTGGAATGGTAAAGAATATTCTTGCACCTGTTATGGTGATTTCCGTTGATGGTGGCTCAGTAAGAACCTGCAAAGCAACTGCAAATACGATAGGAAGAATCATCATAACAATGTAGAAAATATCTACCACCTTGAATTTAAGACTTTTTGAAGTTTGCAAACGCATCACCTCGATTTATAATAATGAGAATTATTTGTTTTTCATAAAAACAGGTCTTAATGCAACTGCAATTCTCGGGAAAAGCAGAGGTATAAGCACTGCAATTGTGTTAAAAACAGGAACAAGATAACCTATAAGGGCAATAACGAAAATAAGTAGCAATCTTAATGACTGTGACACCTTCATCAGGCTTTTTGCATCCTTTTCTTCCTTACCCAATGAAGACTGAACGGAAAGCCCCATAAGAAAGAAATTGCCAACTGCGGCAACAAAGCCTAAAAGGTTGCCTGTAAGAACGGTGTAATCCCATTTACCGATTATTAAAAACACAGACTGCAGGGCTAAGCTGAAAATAAGAACCATTGTTGCAATATAGCCTGTTTCTTTTAAGACTGTCGGGTCGATTTTCTTCACGGAACACACCTCCAAAGCAATTTATAACTAAATTTTATTATACCACTATTATGTGTGCAAGACAATATTTTTTATCAAAATTTCTGCAAAAAGAAAGGGAAGCACCATTTTGTGATGCTTTCCCGATTATTTTAATATAGGAATATTATTTTCATCAAATTTTACTGCCTTTATTCTTGCGTGACGGCAGGGGTCATAAAGCACCTCATCGCAGAAGGTTCCGCATTTTTTCTCTGCGTGAGAAACGGGACGAGCGTGATAAATCAGAAGAAGCTTGCCTTTTTCATCAACTACAAAGCTGTTGTGCCCTGGTCCTGCTTCATCAATTAAATCTTTAGTTTCAAGAACAGGATGAGGAAGCTTTTTCCAAGACGAGATATTCATTAAATCTGCATTTATATCGGCATAAAGCATACCCATACAATACTCCTCACCCGTGCCCGAAGCAGAAAAGAAAACGAAGATTTTTTCATCTGTTTTAAGAACTGATGCACCCTCGTTTACTGCAAAGCGAACCTTTTCCCAATCGTATTCGGGCTTGGTTAAAAGTATGGGCTTTGAAATTAATTTCCAAGGCTCTTTCGGGTTTATTTCTGCCATAAAAAGCGAGGAGGCACCAACTATTTCTGCCCAGATTACATAGTGCTTTCCTTTGTTTTCAAAATAAGTCATATCGAGAGAAAAATTGGTGAAGGAGCTATCATCATTTTCCGATGCTTGCATTCTGCCTTTTTCTACCCATTGGTCGTTTATAGGGTCAAAGCCCTTGCATTGCAGAACATAGGGTCGGATGTTCCATACATTGTCAGAGTCACCTGCGGCAAAGAAAATATACCATTTGCCACCAATAAAATGCAATTCAGGTGCCCATATATGCTTTGCCATATGGCCGCTTTTATGAGCAATCCATATAGTTTTTTCTTCGGCATCCCTTAAGCCCGTAACAGTTTCACTTTTACGAAGGGTTATTCTGTCATAACCACTGTCAACATTCTCGTAAGCAGGGTAGGATGCAGTAAAATAATAAAAGCCATCAGGACCCGTGACAATATAAGGGTCTGCACGCTCAGAAATAAACGGGTTGGGGTACATAAATCCACGTCACCTCGAATGATAAAACTATTTGAAAATATTTTATCATTTTTCCGTTGGTGTTTCAATATAAAAATTCGGAATTCGGAATGCGGAGTGCGGAATGAAGCTTCGCAAAAAGTAAAGGAAGAACAAAAACTATCCCTCTTTTTTCGTGGAACGAAAAAGGAGGGGGGACCGCGTCAGCGGTGGGTGGTACAATTATTTTTGAAAGAGTAAAAGCAAACCGACACCATTCAAAACAACCCACCATTATATTTATACTGATACTTGAAGAGGAGGGCCACAGTAATTACATACCCAATAATTAAAACAGATGTTCCCAATACCTGAACAAAACGAATGTGAGGAAACAATGATGTTAAACTGCAAACAAAGGTGGGTATACTCATTAACATAATACCTTTGCCCATAGAATTACAGTAACCGTCCCGGTCAACAACATTTCTGTAATGGTAGGAATGTAAAAGCGAAATATGTCCCTTTTTTATTGCAAATCCTGAAGCAACCAAAAAAACTGCAACAGTCAGCAAGCCAATAAATTCCGCGCCATTTTCCAAAGATACATTTGAGGCAATTATATCAAAAGAATAAATTAATGTTGGTATGGCTGCAGGTAAAATCAATGCTATAAATAGTGAAGAGCATATAACCATCTGAAGCTTTTTCTTTTTTACCTCTTTCTCTTTTGTTTCAATCGCTTGTATAACATTTTCTTCCGCAATTTCAGTAAGTTTTTCTTCCTCAATTCTTTTTCCTGCCAAAAGCTCGTTGACACTTACCCCGAAAAACTCACTTAAAGCTAAAAGAGAATTCACATCCGGGAAGCCTTTGCCTGTTTCCCATCGTGAAATTGCTTTATCAGAAACATTCAGAATTTCTGCTAACTGCTTCTGAGTAAGATTTTTCTTTTTCCTTAAATCAGTAACAAACTTGCCACAATCTTTTGCGTTCACGGTATCACCACCTTGTGTTAATTATAGTTAAAAATAATTAAAATAGTCAACCTATGAATCATAGAGTGTTGATTTTTAGATGTGAAGAGATTATAATTTGCTTATTAAAAAATATAGGTGATAAAATGAAAACAGAAGCTAATTTTGAAACAATAAAACAATTTGCAAGAGCATATACCTACCCACCCGAAAGAGTGAGGGTAGGCTGTAGAGGTCTTATTATCAGGGATAATAAGGTGCTTTTATCTTGGGAAGAAAGAAAAGATGTTTATATGAGCCCCGGCGGCGGTCTTGAAGGGAACGAAGCTCTTGAAGAATGTGTAATCAGAGAGCTGGCAGAGGAAGCAGGCTTTAAGGTTAAGGTTGTAAAGCCCTTTGTTAAGGTTAAAGAATATGCCTATGAGGTGCTTTGGGAAAATAATTATTTTATTTGCGAAATAGAGGGCGAATGCGAAAGGCATTTAACTGAAAGTGAAGAATATAATAAGGTGAAAGCTGTTTGGGTAGATATTGATGAAGCAATAACAATCTTTGGCGATTATCAAACCAAGGAAACTGACCAAGCAAGCTTGTATTTAAGAGAATTTACAATACTGAAAAAACTCAAAAAGGAAATTTAAAATTTGCAGGGTATGTTTTATTGACACTTAAAAATATATATGGTAAAATACAATCCGCGTAAAAAGTACAGAGTAGGTTTAGTGAAGAACAACTTTCACCTCTTCACTATTCACTCTTACCTCTTAACTAAATATGCGGGGATGGCGGAACTGGCAGACGCGTATGATTCAGGTTCATATGAACGTAAGTTCTTGAGGGTTCAAGTCCCTTTTCCCGCACCAAATCAATATAATCCGAACCTCTTTCCTTTGGGAGATGGGCTCGGATTTATTGCTTTTATGTATGGTGATTGTTTTTGTAGTTTAGATATGATATAATGAAGAAAATTTTGATTGGACAAAATATTATGAAAAAGAAAAAGGCAAATAAAAACTCTCTTATATACAGATGGACTAATGATAAAAATCCGGTTAGGGTAAGCGGTAAGTCATCTAAAAATATAATAGAAATCAAGCATGTAACTGATATTGAAGAAGTATTAAGCGAAAAGGAAACACAACCAAATGAACAGAAAAATTAAAAAACTTGATACAACTATAAAAAAGATATGGATAGAAGATGTTGCTGATGACTACGACCGTAATCTTATTTTAAATGAAGATACTTTAAAGAATGTTTTGTATTTTTATCTTCGTACTTGTTTTGAAAAAACACCTGAGCTTGAGGATTTTTGCATTTTTACAGAGTGTACACATTACGGTTTTTCAGCATTGAACTATACTCCTGATATGGTTGTCGTTGATACAAAGACAGACAAAATTGTTGCTATTTTTGAGTTAAAATATAAATCAAGGAATTGCCACCATGTTGAAAATTTAGTCTATTATGATTTTCACAAATTGAAAGATTATAAGGATACTCTTGATACAGTACATAGTGATTGCCAATACTACATTGCGGCAATAACCTTAGGCGAGTTTGACAGAGCAAATTGGCTTGATGGCAGAAGCAAATGGGCAAAGGGTAAAGTAGCCGAACTTATTGCTTATGAGCCTGATGGTGTTATTGATTTTCTAGTTATTCCACATAATGAGTAATCGGCTCATCTTTAGCCTTGTAGAATGCATTGTACCGTCTTTATGGTGGTGAGCACTGCGCCCTTATAGAATCTTTAGATATAGGTTGTTAACCCGCAAAATCGCTCAAAGCCTCATATATTAAGGCTTTGGGCTTTTTTATTTGTTAAGTGGTTTATTAAAAAGTGGGCTCAGGCTTCTGCCCGTAACTTACGGTTGGCGGATAGCCGACCGCTCTGCTTGCCCCGGCTAAAGCAGGGTGTTTTAGCCTTTTTTTCTTCTCTTTGTTTATTGCGATACATTTTTTAACATATGGGTAAGAAAAGAAAAATGAGAGAACAGGCGTTTACCTTGTCCTCTCAATAACTTGTTTTATTTGGCTTTTGGTGGTGCACAAACGGATGTTTATTAGTTACTGTACTCGACTTTTCAAAAAATGCAAGCTTATTTTTCAAATAATTCTATCAATGCAGGTACATCATCAACCAATGTTGAAAAAACAATTTCCAAATCAACACTGCCATAATCATGAACTACACGATTACGCAAACCTGAAATATCTCTCCAGGGAATATCAGTTCTAATCAATTTATAATCATCCGACATTCTTTTGGTGTTTTCAGAAATCTGAATCAGACGGAACAACATTGAATCTAAAAGCACTTCGTTTTGCTCAAACTCGTCTTTAGATATATTCGATATATGCTTTGATATAAACTTAAGGTCAGTTAATATCTTTCCAATATAATAAGCATCATTTTTCAGGTTGTTCATATACTCTCACACCATCTTTTAATATTTCATCAATTAAGGCTTGGTTTTCTGCTAATTGTCGCAGGTCTAACAAGTCAACCTTTTTGTGTAATGTTTCCCTGAGCCGTTCTGCAATTCCAAAAAATTTCAAGCCAACAATTTTTGTTGATATAAGTAAATCAACATCGCTTTTTTCTGTTGCTTTTCCTTTAGCATACGAACCGAACAAAATACAATATTTTACATCGTATTCATCCAACACAGCTTTGCAGCCTTCTTTTATTTCATCAATTGTAAGAATACCGTGTTCTTCATCCAAGACCACAAGTTTTTCAAGTTCACCTATCATTGAGCGATATTTAAGTGTTCCAACCTTGGTTTCATTGTTTTCGTATTCTTTATATGAACGCAAGGAAACACCTAAAACGTCAGCAGCTTCTTGTTGAGTAAGTTTTTTTGATAATCTTAGTTGCTTTAAAGTAGACATTATTTCATCTCCTTTAAATAGTTTATATCATTTTTGCACTTTTAAGTCAAGGCAAAAGTGCAAATTTTGCACTTTTGGTTTTAGTAGAGTGCAAAATGTGCACCTTTTTGCCGATTCACAAAATTTTTATGAAAGCATTGACAAATCTGTCTATTGATGATAGACTGAATGTGCAGTCTATTGAGAATAGACACCACAAAGGAGGTTCTTTTATGGCAGAAATTAAGTTAGGTATGGTTGAGGCGCGTTTTGCAGACATTGTTTGGGAGAATGAACCTTTAACTACAAAGGAGCTTGTTGCTTTTTGCGAAAGGAAACTTAATTGGAAACGAACAACAACTTATACAGTATTGAAAAAGCTTTGCGAAAGAGGAATTTTCAAAACTGAAAATAGTGTTGTTACCTCTTTGATTTCAAAAAATGAATTTTATGCAATTCAGAGTGAGAATTTTGTTGACGAAACATTCGCAGGATCTTTACCTGCTTTTATTGCCGCTTTTTCAAGCAGAAAAAAACCAACTGCAAAGGAGCTTGAAGAAATAAAGAAAATGCTGGACTCCTTCGAGGAGGTGTAAAAAGTGGCAAATATTTTCATTGATTTATTCAATATGAGCATAACTGCAAGCTATCTTGTTTTGGCAGTTGTTGTTGCAAGGCTGCTTTTGAAGAAAGCACCTAAATGGATAAATTGTCTTTTATGGGCATTGGTTGGGGTAAGACTGATTTGTCCATTTTCATTTGAAAGTGCATTAAGCCTTGTTCCAAGCTCTCAGACTATTTCGGTAAATAATTCATCAACAGGGCGCCCGTTTACAGTTCAATCAGGTGTTTCTGTGATAGATAATAACATCAATGAGATAGTAAACAGTAAATATTATGAAGGCGTAACCGTCCCTGCAAATACTTTTGCAGATATGACAACCATATTATCAATTATCTGGCTTTTTGGTTTGTTTGCTATGCTCCTTTATGGTATGTTTTCTTATCTCAGATTGCATAAAAAGGTTGGTGTATCTCTTCTTTTTGGTGATAATATTTATTATTGTGATAATATTGATACTCCCTTTATACTCGGTTTTTTCAAGCCTAAAATTTATGTTCCGTCAGGAATTACTGATGAACAGATAAGCTATATTTCATTACACGAAAAAGCACATCTGAAGCGTAAAGACCATTGGTGGAAGCCTTTAGGATTCATTCTTTTATCGGTTTATTGGTTTAACCCTGTAATGTGGGTTGCATATATTTTGCTTTGCAGAGATATTGAAACCGCTTGCGATGAAAAGGTAATTAAAAATATGCCCAATGACGAAAAGAAGGGCTATTCCGAAACATTGGTTTCCTGCAGTATTCAGCGAAGAATTGTTATGGCTTGTCCTTTGGCATTCGGTGAGGTGGGAGTAAAGCAGAGAATTAAATCTGTTCTTAATTATAAGAAGCCTGCATTCTGGATAGTAATTATGTCATTAGTTTTATTTACTGTTGTAGCTGTATGCTTTATCAGCAATCCCGTAAACACTAAATTAGACAGAATTTTAAATGAAAATGGCTTCGATATTATTAGTGCAAACGAAAAAAATTTTGGTATCTTTTTTGTTACAGGAACATTAACTGATGAAATGTTTGAAAAAGACGGTGTTTATAAAGTTAAGGGGCGGGACACTTATAACGATTGTGTTGAATTTAATTTTAAAGAAGTGCATAGCCATGATGATGTATTTACATTAACTTTCGATGTTACTTACAAGAATATACCTGATGAAGGTACTGTTTATGTATTAGATGCAAATCAAATCGAAGGCGGTTTGGAATTAGGGGAAGAAATAAACGTTTGTGATGCAACTGGTGATTTCAGCCACTATTCTACATTTTGCCATTCCATAGGACCAGGCACAGAGTTTTCATTTTCTGTTCCTAAAAAATGGTTCAAAAACAGACGAGACACCAAAATTGAAGTCGAACTTGATGTAATAGAGGTTGTTTTTGAAAAAACTGAAAATAAAGGTAATAGTTCCTCAATAGGCATAATTGGAGGTGCTGACGGACCGACTTCTATTATTGTTTCAAAATTTACTACTCAAAAAGAAATAAAAAAGCTAAAAGAAAAGTATCCTCAGTTTTTTGGGCTTGATGCTTCCGAGGGCTTAACCGTTTATGTTACTGCATTGAGTTATTCTAATTATAGATGGTATATTTCTTCAAATAAAAATCCTGTTGACCCTCAGAAAATTATGGATTTTAAAGAATTTGCAACGGATGACGAAATTCCTTTGATTCTTTCCGATTACAATATTAACGATGCTTATATTGAGGTTGTTCCCTTTCAGCATAATTTATCAAGCTATCTTTGGGATTATATAGAGGATGATGCAGTAGATGAGTCGGAGTATTTAAGAACACTAATAGGTCTTTCTTCAATATACGATAATTCGTTAAAAACTTTTAATGCTACTGTTGTTGAAGTTGGAAGAGATGGAATTGTAGTTGAACCGTTTGAAAACGAAACCGAAAAAAACGAAGGCTTTAATCAAATATCGCTTGAAGGAATTTATAGAGATGTAAACAGCAAAATCCGAGTGGTATATGATGGCAGAATTATTGCAGATCATTCCAGTTATCCTCATATAATTACAATCAGTTCCGTAATTGCAGTTTATAATGTTGCAGATGAAAAAGAAAATGCTAAGATTGTTAATGTTGACATAGATAAAAAAGCACTTGAAAGCAACACCGTTTTCGGTTATCAGTTTGATGAAGAGTTATTTTTAAAAGAAATGCAAGAGTATGGAGCAAAAGTTAATCAATCTGCAGATGGAGAAAGCTATAATTTGGTGTTTTCTGAAGCGCAATATAATAATTTCCTGAAAGATAAATATAATCAAATCGCATCATACTACAACAGTATTGAAAAAGATGACCATGAGTATGCTGTTATTAAAAAAGTTGAATTTGATAAGAGTTTCCGTAATCTAAAAATTTATATCAATAAGGAACTGTGGGAGGTTATGGCATACGACTGCACAGAGGGAGTTGCAAGCCAGGCTTATTCCTACCAGATGTTTCTTGAAGGTGACATAGGAGTGAATGTTGAGGTTATTAATGCCAAAACCAGTAATACCTATTATACATATAAATTGCCAAGCGAACAGGGTTAATAAATATGGCGAAATCAACAATACATTAAAAAATAAATATTTTTATCCAAGCCTTGCTATTAACAGAATCACTTTCGGGTGGTTCTGTTACTTTTATTCACCCTTTGTTCACAAATATAAATAAAAATTCAACATTTAATTCAACAAGTGTTTAATGTTTCGTAAAACGGGAGTTTTTTTACAGATTTGCTTGACTTTGTTGGAAAAAACCTATATTATCAAACTACACAAATAGTGAGATAATTTGATTTTAAAAATTCAAATTAAGTTTACACATCATTTTTTTGTATAAAATTTTCTCGTTAAGAGGACAGAAAGAGGTCCACAATGGGCACAAAATGTAGTTATTTTTCAACAATGAAGGCAATGTCTTCGCTCGATTTACCCCTTGAAGAAAAAACCTGGCTTCAGCACTACGGTGATATGCCCGAGCATATGTGCTATCGTGAGGGCTCTATTTATGAGCTTCTCAAGGAAATGAAGGAAAAACAACCGGATGCACCTGCATTGGAGTTTTTCGATACTGTTTATAGCTTCGAGGCAATGGATGAAAACATTAATATTGTTGCAAACGCCCTTATAAAATTAGGCGTTGTTGAGGACGAAAGCGTTACAATCTGTATGCCCAATATGCCCGAAGCAATTTTCCTTATTTATGCTATCAACAAAATCGGTGCGGTTGCAAATGTTATTCATCCTTTAAGTGATGCAAACGAAATCAGAAACGCAGTAAATCTTACTAATTCAAGCCTTATTTTCACAACAGATGTTTCCTACAAAACTGTTAAGGATGCAGGTGTTCCCAATATTGTTGTTTGCGAAGTAAGTATGAGTATGCCCACTGTTCTTAAAACCCTTTATAACCTTAAGAGCAGAAAAAATATGAAATACTCTTCCGACACAATTACCTGGAAGAAGTTTGTTGCAGGATGCGGAACAATTGCTCCCTCTGTTAAAAGAAACAGGGATGATGCCGCAGTTCTTATTTACAGTGGTGGCACAACAGGTAAATCCAAGGGCATTGTTCTTTCAAACCTTTGCTTTAACGCTCTCGCAATTCAATGTATTGCAGTTTGTCCTGAAGCAAGACCCGGTGCTTCAATGATGTCTGCACTTCCCATTTTCCACGGCTTTGGTCTTTGTGTTGCGGTTCATGCGCCTCTTTGCCTGGGTATGAAATGTATTCTTATTCCCAAAATTGACATTAAGAAGCTTAATGAAACAATCAAAAAGAAAAAGCCCACAATTGTTCCTGCAGTTCCCACAATGTTAAAGGCTATAACCAATAACAAAAATCTCGGTCCCGACAGCTTCAAGAGTGTTAAGGTTATTCTCAGCGGTGGCGACTATTTAAGCGACGATTTAAGAGCTAAGGTTATTGATTATTTCCGTTCCTGCGGTTCCAATGCACATATAAGAATCGGTTATGGTCTTTCTGAAGCAACTGCATTCTTTACCGCAACTGCTTATGGTTCAGAGAATATTGATAATATCGGTATTCCTAATCCTGATACATATATCAGAGTTTGTGACCCTGTTACAAACGAAAAGCTTCCCGATGGTGAAATCGGTGAAATCTGCGTTAACGGACCCACAGTTATGCTTGGTTATGTTAACGATAAGGAAGAAACCGACAATGCTATCAGAACACACGCAGACGGTACACAGTGGCTTCACACAGGTGACCTTGGGTACCTTGAAAACGGAATTCTTCATTTCACCTCCCGCCTTAAGAGAATGATTATTTCTAACGGTTATAACATTTACCCCACAGAGCTTGAAAACATACTTAACAAATGCAAATATGTTGCATCAAGCGTTGTTGTTGGTATTAAGGATAAGGTTCGCGAGGAAGCACCCAAGGCGGTTATTGTTCTTAAAAATGGTGTTCAGAGAACAGCAGAAATTGAAAAAGAAATCAAAGAATTCTGCAAAAACAATATTGCAAAAAATGCACAGTTCAAGGAAATTGAATTTACCGACGCATTGCCCACAACAAAAATAGGTAAGGTAAACTACCGTATTTTTGAAAAATTGAAGGATAAAGAAAAAGATGCTGATGCTGTTGAAGAGAAAGAAGCAGTAACAAGCGATAAAGAATAATCGAAGAGGCAACCCCGATGAGCTTTTGAAAGCTCATCGGGGTTATAAAATTTATTGTTATTTTGCTTTTGTGGTTTTGTCAGCTAACCTTGATTTTTAAGCCTGTTTTATCGTATGCACTGTTGGTCTGGTTCTTAGCAGCTTTAACTGTGTATGTATATGTTCTGCCGGATTTTCCTGTTTTGTCGGTATAGTATGCTTTCTCAGTTGTTCCGATATACTCGTAACTGTTGTTGCCATATTTTCTATACACTTTATAGCGGTCTGCACCTTTAACCTCTTCCCAGCTAACCCTTACACCATTTTTTGTGTTTTTTACAGAAGAAAGCTCAGGAACAGAAAGGAAATATTTGCTTTCTATATTGTAGCCGCTCATTGTGTCGCCCTTTCCGGCTTTTACACAATAGTAATACTTTCTTCCGCTTTTTGCAGTTTTATCAGTGAAGGAGGTGCCTGTAACAGTGTCAATTCGTGTCCATTCTGAAGAGCCTGAGGTTTTGCGATAGATTCTGTATTTTGTTGCACCTGCAACCTTAGCCCATTTAAGATTTACGCCTGTTGTGATGTTTTTAATATCAACAACGGGTGCATCGTAGAAGGTAATGGTAGCACCTGTTGAATTCAGGTTACCAAGACCAACATAGTTAACGCCTCTTACGGTATAAGTATATTTCTTTCCGCTTTTTGCGGTTTTATCAACGAAGGATTTTTTGTCGGCACTGACTGTGCTAAGATAGGTGAAATTTCTTTGACCTTCTGCTTTTCTGTAGATTCTGTATTTTTCTGCAACAGAGGATGCAGACCAGGTGATTTTTACACCTTGATTTGTATTAGACGCCTTGATGTTTTTGATTTTTCCGGGCTCTGTGACAGAACCACCGTTGTTTACAACCACATCAGAGTTGTAGTAGCAATCAGCAAGCTCAAGCTCATCTATTTTAAGAGGTGTTAAGCCTTCGAGAGAGTCTCTGGATTCATCGCAAATGGCAATAGTACCGTATGTGGGATGCTCAATTAAATTGTAAACGTAAGTATCTGTGCCGGACTCAACAACACCATCATAGTCATACTCATAATCATATTGATAGAAGCCGTATTTTGTTCCGTTTTTATCAACGCAAAGGTCAAAAGGCTCTTTTTCGTATGGATCAAAAATAGTTTTATAAGAATCGTCCTCTTCATCGGGGTAATCTGTGTAGCCGATATAAAAGCCCAAGCTTTCATCATACATTGGCTCATATTCCGTAACAACAGTAAATCCGTCAAGAGATACCCCTTTACCATCTGCATATTCGTTCAGAACATAGCAGTCGAGAAGTTCATCATAAGTAACAGAATAAACCCAATATTTGCCTGTGGACTCATAGGTATCTTCATCATACTCTTCATCGGCAATATAATAAACACCGTCTTTTTTAAGACCGAATTCGTACCAATCGTATGAATTCCATTCTAAGTCGTATGCTTCGATTTGCTCATAGATATCTAATGAATATTCATCATATACAGGCTCTTTAGCAACAACCGTGCCGCCAAGTTGAATAAGCTTTGCGGAATTTGTGATGGTTGAGCCATACACAGCCATAGCAGGCATTTCAATATCTGCCTCAGCATCAGCATAAGCAAAAGCTTTAAGCTTAACTGTTTTATCAACTTTTATTTTTGAAGCAGTTCCGTTTGCCTGAACAAGGATGCCGTAACCAGTACCTGTTCTGTTTACAACAAGCTCGCCACTACCTGTTATGGTAATTGTACAGCCTCTTGTTGAGCCTGAAGAGGAAATGCCTGCAAGCTCATTGTGACCGATAAGCTTGATTTTGAAATCATCGCCCATTTCATAAGCGTCAATAACTGCATTTTTTGCTTTTACATTGTTAAGTGTGAGGGTGTTGGTTTCAAGGTCATAGGAAGCACCTGAGAAAATGTCCGAATTACCTAAGGATAGTGACTCGGGATATAAGACCGCCATTTCGTAAGTTTCCATATCTGTTAAGAAAAGTGAAGAAAATTCAGCAAAATCTATATCTTCATTTTCTGAGTCAAAGGGGTATGGTCCGTTTTCAGCGAATACTGTTATGGGTGCCATAACAGAGAAAATTAAAAGCACCGCTAAAAACATACTTAAAAACTTTTTCATAATTTCCACTCCTTTTTAAAATTATTGTGGTTCAATTTCAAAATACCACAAATTTTGGTCTAAAGCAATAAAATTTTGTCAATCGTAATAATTTTGTAACCTTAAGGTTCAAATGACAGTGGAATATAAAAAGAGTTAACCGAATATGTGGTTAACTCTTTTTTTGTTATTTTATTTTTATTGTTTTGATTTTCCAGGGCTTGAAGGTTATTTTGTCGGTTATTGCATTTAATTCATTGCCCAATAAATCTGTTTCGTATTTTTCTTTGCCCATAGTGAAGCAAATGGTTTCTTCTTCATCAGAGAAATTGCAGAAACGGGCTAAAATATGGTTTTCCTCGGGGTAAAGCGCGGTAAGAATAACATTTCCTTTTTCGGTATTGATATTTGCGTAATTGAATTCGCTTAAATTGCCGTCTCCTTTTTCTAAAACAACTGCTGAGGGAGAATAAGCGTAAGAGAGGGCTTTTTTATGAAGCTCTGCTTCGGAAAGCTTGCTTTTAAAGGGATATAAAGCAAATTCATCCTCGAACTGTCCGTTGAGAATTCTGTCACCGCATAAATATTCATTGGAATAAAGTAGAGGTATATGAACTCTGTTACCTGAAACTGACGCACCCATACAGCCCTTGTTGAAAACTGCAATACCATTTTCAGCATCCTTCAGGGAAACCCAATAAATACCGTGATAATAGGTTGTTGAATTGAAGGATTCTTCTGCAGTCACATCTTCATCAAGAATAATTCTGTCATCAGGGTACCAATATTCCTCGGTTTTTCTCAAAGCACCGTTCCATTCTGAAATGGAATAGGGCAAATCCCTGAACATCTTCCTGTCCTTTTCAAGACAAGCATTCATAACAAAGCATATTTTATCCTCGTGGTGGTGTCCGTTTACTGTAAGAGGAGCGGGTTTACCGTGAGTTATATCTGTTCTGCCGACCCGTTCACCATTCATTTCAAACCTTGTTTTGCAATCAATTCGTTTTTCTGTTCCGTTAAAGCTCATTCTGAATTCATAGGGGATTGAGCCGATTTTGCCCTTTTGAGTGGCAACAGCACCAAGGTCGGAAAGGCTTATTTCCCAACTGCCTTTTGCTGTGCAATCAACATCGTCAACAAAGCCTCTTAAAAGCTCACCATTACCATTTTCGCAAAGCATATTGTTGTTTTTGATATCCTTTATGTAAGCAATACCTGTGTCGGTCAATTTGATTTCATAGCTTGGTGTTGTGAGCACACCATCATTTTCAGACCAACTAAAGAGGGTACGGTTTTCAGCTTTTTCTTCAACAAGAGCGAAGCTTTTTGCAGTAAAGGGGGGCAACTGAATATGAGCACGAAGAGCTTTTGTGTTACCCTTTTCAACAATTTCGCTTTCGATTTTCTTTGTGTTGTCAAAAACGGAAAAGCTTTTTTCAACTGCAAGCTCAATCCATTCGTCAATGGGGAAGGAATGATTGTTTATAACAAGCAAGGCTTCATTATCTTTGTGAGCAAATTCTGAAGCAATGAATTTCAAGGATTTTTCCTTTACCTCTTTTGAGGCTTCAAGAGATGTGGGAATAAATCTTCTTGACAAGTCAAGAAGACCGCAGATTGTAACATCGTGATGCTCGGCGGCGAGAATATACTTCCAGGCGTATTCGGATTTTTTCTGAAGGGATTTTCCGCCAAGCATAACTGAAAGGGCATTGAGCTTTTCACCTTGAACAGCATCTACCTCGCCCTGACGGCAACCGTTGAAGATTTCGTTTCCGCAATAGCCCCAGGGCATCTGCACGTGGAAATCGTTGTCGGTTGTGGGCATTTCCTCAGTTGCTTCTCCATAGATTTCAGGGATTTCTTCAAGCAGAACGTATTGATGATTTTCTTTTTTTGATGTGTGGGCAATAACCTCTTCAATAGGCTGAGTCAAATCATCATATCTTGAAGCTAAAAGAGGCTCGTATTTTTCAAACATCTTTTCAAAATCTTCGGGGGAATATAAGTCGGAGTCAACAGGATAACGGGAAAAAATCCAGTTATCGACTGTTGTGCAGTTGAAACCGCGCCCTTGCTTTTCATAGGTAGGAACTGCAGGAACAGAGGTTCCGTCCTTACCAATCCATTTTCCCCAGGCACAGTCAAAGGTTCTGGGATAACCATAGCCCATAACATGAGAGCGTAAAATGGCGGCATCATAACCGCATTGGGAAATTAGTTGTGGTGTCTGATTATGAAGAGCAAATTCGGAAATGGCATAAACATTAGGGGTTTTTCCGAAATAATCAAGATTTGTTCTGACAGCATAAAGAAGCTGACGGGCATTAGATTCCTCAGAAATTGTAAGAGCCAAGGGCTGACCGTAGGTAGTTGCACCCAAGCCAACTCTGTCGGGGTATTTTTCCAAAAGCTTTCCTATAAGTTCAACCACCTCAGGGTCCTCCTTTGAAAATTCGTCAAAGGTAAAGGATTCGTAGTCGAGACCGATTTTTAATGTGGGGTATTTTTCAAGCCATTCAAAAAGCTTTTTAAGGCGAGGCTTTACCTCGTCCTTCCAGAGAACATAACCACCGTGCTCGTAGGTTAAAATATATAATTTTTTATCACTCATAAATAACACCTACCTATGGAATAAAGTATATATACTGAGGTGGGCTTTGTCAATAAAGCTTTATTCGCCTTGCGGCGAGTTTTATTGCTTCGCAGTGTTATTTGTCTTACGACAAGTGGTATTGACCTTCGGTCAGTTGGTGCGAATAAAATAACACTGAAACTGAAAGTTTCAATATCACTATTGACAAGGGCAATAATATCACTCTGCTGTCAAGCAGAATATTACTAAAAATATCGCAAAAGAAAAAGAATAATTTCTAACCACAAAAAGTGAAAGTAAAAAAAGAGGTGACACGGTGTTCATCCGCATTACCTCTTTTTGTTATGCATAATTCTTTTTGAGAAATGAACTATTAAAAATTAGTCATTATATAAGGGATATTTATCACAGATTCTTGCAACATTTTCGATAATGTAATCCTTGCTGTTTTCGAAATCTGTTGCCGCAAGCTTAATGTATTCTGCAATGTCAATCATATCCTGAGCCTCAAAGCCTCTTGAGGTTACTGCTGCAGTACCGATACGGATACCGCTTGTAACAAAGGGCTTTTCAGGGTCGTTGGGAATAGCGTTTTTGTTGACTGTAATATGAACCTCGTCAAGACGGTGCTCAAGCTCCTTACCTGTAATACCAAGGCTTCTTAAATCAAGGAGAAGCAGGTGGTTGTCAGAACCGCCTGAAACAATGTCAACGCCCTGTGCAATAAGTGCATTTTCAAGGGCCTTACAGTTGGAAATAACCTTTTTACCGTATTCCTTGAATTCGGGCTTGAGTGCCTCGCCGAAGCAAATTGCTTTAGCTGCGATGATGTGCATAAGAGGACCACCCTGAATACCGGGGAAAATAGCTTTGTTAACTTTTTTAGCAATTTCTTCATCGTTGGTAAGAATAATACCGCCACGAGGACCGCGAAGAGTTTTGTGAGTTGTTGAGGTTACAACGTGAGCATAGGGCACGGGGGAGGGGTGCATATCGGAAGCAACAAGACCTGCGATATGAGCCATATCTACCATAAAGAGTGCGCCTACTGAATCTGCAATTTCACGGATTTTTTTGAAATCAATAATTCTTGAATAAGCAGATGCACCTGCTACGATAAGCTTGGGTGAGCACTCTTTTGCTTTCTTTTCGAGAGCATCATAATCAAGGTAACCCTTTTCATCAACGCCGTAGCTTTCAAAGTTGAAATAAGAACCGCTTACATTAACGGGTGAGCCGTGAGTAAGGTGGCCACCATCTGCAAGGCTCATACCTAAAACTGTATCACCGGGCTGAAGAAGTGCAAAATAAACTGCAAAGTTTGCCTGAGAGCCTGAATGGGGCTGAACATTGGCATATTCGCAACCGAAAAGCTTTTTAAGTCTTTCAATTGCAAGGTCCTCTGCGATATCAACATATTCGCAACCACCGTAATATCTGCGTGAAGGATAACCCTCTGCATATTTATTTGTGAAGATGCTACCGCTTGCAGCCATAACTGCTGCAGAGGTATAGTTTTCACTTGCAATAAGCTCGATATTTCTGCTCTGGCGAACCTGCTCTTGTTCAAATGCTTCAAAAAGCTCACTGTCGGCATTTTTAAGAAGCTCGAAATCTTTTTCAAGATAACTGTTCATTGTTAATTCCTCCCGAGATTTGATTATTTGAGTCAATTCACAAATATAATACCTTAAATCTGCGAGTATTTCAACTAAAATAATTATTTAACAATAAGTTCTGTGTTATTAACATAAACGAGGACTTTTTTAAGGCTTTTTTTAGAATTTTTTATATTGCCAAGTGGCAAAATAGTGGTATAATTAAACTGATATAGTTTGATTAGTTAAATTTTAGTGCAGGCTATGAGGGTGATGTAATGAACAAACAGGAGCTAAAAAACAAAATTCTTGAGGCAAAAAAGGCAACCGATACGGTTATTCTTGCCCATACCTATCAGGAGCCCGATATTATTGATATTGCGGATGTTACGGGCGACAGCTTCTTTTTGAGCAAGAAGGCGGCAGAGCTTAAAGCGAAAAGGGTTGTTATGTGCGGTGTTCGTTTTATGGCAGAAAGCGTTAAAATCCTTTCACCCGAAACGGAAACCATTCTTCCTGTTGCAGCTGCAACCTGCCCTATGGCAGAGCAGATTGCTCCCGAAAGAGTAAGAAAATTCAAGGAAGAAAACCCTGATACTGAGGTTGTTGCATATATAAATACCACTGCCGCACTCAAGGCGGAATGTGATGTTTGTGTAACAAGCTCCTCAGCAATAAAAATTGTGAAAAAGCTTGATGCGGATGAAATTCTTTTCATTCCTGACCAGCACTTAGGCTCTTTTGTTCAGAAAAGTGTTCCCGAAAAGAAGCTTATTTTCTGGGATGGTTATTGTCCTGTTCACGCTCAGCTCACAAAAGAGGATGTTTTAAAGTGTAAGGCAGAGCATCCCGATGCAGTTTTTGCAGTGCATCCCGAATCACCCAAGGAGGTTGTTGAGCTTGCCGATATGGTAGGGGCAACAAGCGAAATTATAAGCTATGCCAAGGCTCAGAAGGGAAAGGTTATTATCGGAACAGAGCGCGGTGTTGTTGATTATCTTGCCATTAACGAGGAAAACGGTGATAGATTTATTCAGCTCGCACCCGAAAAGCTCTGTTGCGAGGATATGAAAAAAATCACTCTCGAGGATGTTTATAAGGCAATAATCGGTGAGGGTGGCGAAAAGATAGAATTAGACGAGGATTTGCGAAAGAAAGCGCTTAAAAGCATAAATCGTATGCTTGAATTGGGGTAAGAAAATGAATCTTTCCGAGTTAAAAAAACATTATAGCGTAGTCATTGTCGGTAGCGGACTTGCAGGGCTTTACGGTGTACTGAATTTTCCTGAGGACATTGATATTCTTATGCTTTCCAAAAAGGAAAGGCATCAGTCAAACAGCTCCCTGGCACAAGGCGGAATTGCCTGTGTGCTTGATTTGGAAAATGATAGCTATGATTTGCACATTGAAGATACTCTTGTTGCAGGTGGCAGAGCAAATGACATCGAAGCAGTTACTCAGCTTATTGAGGAGGGTCCTGCAGATGTTCTTAAAACCATTGAATATGGTGTTGAATATGACCGTGATGAAAACGGAGAGCTTATAAAAACTCTTGAAGGCGGACATTGCAGAAGAAGAATTCTTCACCATAAGGATACCTCAGGCAAGGAAATGGTGGATAAGTTAGTTCTTGCAGTTGAAAAGCTTCCCAATGTTACCCTTTCTGATGAAACAATGGTGACCTCAATGAGCCGGATTAAAAACGGTTTTAAGGTTGAGGTTATGAGAGGTAATGAATATAAAACCGTTTATGCGGATTATGTTCTGCTTGCATCAGGTGGTATCGGCAGAGTTTATAAATATACAACAAATCCATCGGTTGCAACGGGCGATGGTATTCGCCTTGCCTATGAAATGGGCGCATCCATTAAAAATTTAAGCTATGTGCAGTTTCACCCTACCGCATTCAATGGCGCAAACAGAGAGCAGTTCCTTATAAGTGAGGCTGTAAGAGGTGAGGGCGCATATCTTCTCAATTGCAATAAAGAGCGGTTTATGGACAGATATGACAGTAGACTGGAATTAGCACCGCGAGATGTGGTTTCCCGCTCGGTTATTATGGAATCAAGGCGACTTGGCAGTAATAATTTTTATCTTGATATCCGCTATAAGGGTGAAGAATATCTGAAAAATCGTTTTCCGGGTATCTATGCAGGGTGCTTAAGTCAGGGCGTTGATATTTCAAAGGATTTAATTCCTGTTTTTCCCTGTCAGCATTATCTTATGGGCGGTATTGAGGTTGACCTTAATGCACGAACAACTCTTCCCAGGCTTTATGCTGCAGGCGAATGTGCCTGCACGGGTGTTCACGGCAGAAACCGACTTGCAAGCAATTCTCTTCTGGAGGCTCTTGTTTTCGGAAGAAAAGCGGCAGAGGACATAACCCGTTGCATAAGAGCAGGCTTTTATAAGGTAACAATTCCCGAGGAAAAGGAAGCAGACAGAACAGGCGCACCTCTTCCCAAGGGAACAAGAACAGAAATCCGTGATATTATGCAGAGAGCATATTTCGTAATTCCCGATGAGGGGGCAATTCATCAGGGTAAAAAACGGATTGAAAATATACTTAACAGGCTTAAAAACGGTAAATTTGCAGTAACTGCAGATTATTGCGAGGCTCTTTCCCTTGCTACCATAGCCTATATAATTCTTCAGGAGGTTGACAAATGATTTTACCACAGTTTTATATTGATGATTTAATCAAAAATGCTATTACAGAGGACATTAACTACATTGATGTTGCAACTGATTATCTTCTTTCAGAGGAAGCAGAAACTGAAGCATATTTCGTTGCTAAGGCAGAGGGTGTGCTTTGCGGTGCAGAAATTGCAATGAGAGTTTTTGAGCTTCTTGATGACCAGTTCACATATACTCTACACAAAAAAGATGGTGATGAGGTTAAAAACGGTGACCTTATTGCAGAATTCAAGGGCAGAACAGTTAAGCTTCTTAAGGGCGAAAGAACAGCCCTTAACCTTATTCAGCATATGAGTGGCATTGCAACTCTCACAAATGAATGTGTTAAGCAGACTGAGGGCACAAGAGCAACCATTGCAGATACAAGAAAAACTCTTCCCGGTCTTCGTTCTCTTCAGAAATATGCAGTAACCTGTGGTGGCGGAAGAAATCACAGATATAATCTTTCCGATTGCGCTATGCTTAAGGATAATCACATTGATGCTAAGGGTGGTATTACTGCGGCGGTTATGGCTCTTCGTGAAAAAATCGGTCATACTGTAAAAATTGAAGTGGAAACAAGAACTCTTGCAGAGGTTGAAGAGGCAGTTTCAGTTGGCGCAGATATTATTATGCTTGATAATATGGATAACGAAACAATGAAGCAGGCAGTTGAAATCGTTGGGGGCAAGGCTCTTCTTGAGGCTTCAGGCAATCTTACAAAGGAAAGACTCAGAAGCGTTGCAGAATTGGGTGTTGATATACTTTCAATCGGTGCTCTTACTCACTCTGTTACAGCTTTTGATATCTCAATGAAAATAAAAAAATAATAGGTGCTTTATGGACTACAAATATAAAAATCCTGCTCTTTCTCCCGAGGAAAGAGCAGAAAATTTACTTTCATTAATGACTTTAGAGGAAAAGGTTGCTCAGATTGATATTCTCCGCGGTGTTGAATATGCAACGGTTCCAAGTACATTGAACCATTGTTGCATTCACGAAAGCTCTGATGTTGAATATGAAAAATTCGAGAAAACAGTAGGGGACAGAGGCATAGGCTTCATTCACGATTCCTACACAATCCCCGCAGTTTTCAACAAATTCCAGAAATATCTTGTAGAAAAAACAAGACTTGGTATTCCTTGTATTTTTACGGGTGAAGCTCTTCACGGGATTTCCTTCCCCGGTGCAACAATATTTCCTGTTCCTCTTGGACTTGGTGCAAGCTTTAACAGAGAGCTTGTCAATAAAACAGGTAAAGCAATCGGTGCTGAAACCCGCGCTTTAGGTATGCAGGAAATTCTCGCTCCCAACCTTGATGTTGCAAGAGAGCCTCGTTGGGGACGCGTTGAAGAAACATTTGGTGAGGATACATATCTCTGCTCTGAAATGGGATATTCCATTATCACAGGTGAGCAGAAAAACGGTGAGTTTTCACGAAATGATGCAGTTCTAACCGAGCCCAAGCATTATTGTACACACGGTATGCCTGAAAATGGAATAAACTGTGCAAATGCAAGAGTGGGTAAAAGAGAAATTGAGCAGTGCTACCTGCCCGTTTTTGAAAAGGCTATCACAAAGGCAGGGGCATATAATGTTATGTCCTGCTATAACTGTATTGATGGCGAGGTTGTTGCAAGCTCAAAATATTATTTAACAGATATTCTTCGTGGCAGATATGGTCTTAAGGGCTATGTCCGTGCAGACTGGGGCTCAATAACAAGACTTGTTACTGCTCACAGAACTGCTGCAAACCACGTGGATGCAATTTGCGATTCAGTTAATGCGGGTCTTGATATGCAGGGCTGCCTTGATTACACTCCTGAATTCTGGGAGGAAACCCTCTTAAATCTTATTAAAGAGGGCAGAGTTTCCGAGGAGCTTATAAACAATTCCGTTAAGAATGTTCTTAAGGTTAAATTTGAATTAGGTCTTTTTGAAAATCCATATACAGACGAAGAGCGTTACAAGGATGTTATCAGGAGCGAAGAGCATAAAAATGTTGCTCTTGAGGGTGCTCGTCAGGCAATGACCCTTCTTGAAAATGATGGTATTTTGCCTCTTGAAAAGAAATATAAAACAATTGCAGTTGTAGGCCCTTCCTCCAACAGACAAAGAATCGGCGGTTATTCCTCTGTTCCTTATGGCTATAAGGTGAATTCCGTTTGCGAGGAGCTTAAAAAGGCATTGGGCGATGATGTTACAATTCTTCAGAGCTCAGGCTGTGGCATTCCCAAGGGTGTTGAAGCAGTTGCAATGGAGGATGGTCAGCCCCATCTTATTGAGGTTTATGATGAGGATGAAAGCGGTAGCATTGAGGATGCAGTGAAAACTGCAGAGCAAAGCGACCTTGTTATTTTTGTTGGTGGCGACAATAACTTCACAAGTGGTGAGGGTCACGACCGTTCAAGCTTGGTATTGCCCGGAAAACAGAGAGAGCTTATTCTTGAGGTAGCAAAAACAGGCAAGCCCTTAATTCTTGTTTTTGAAAACGGCAGAGCGATTGATTTGAGTGAAGAGGTTAAGGTCTCAAACGCAATTCTTGTTTCCTGGTTCGGTGGCGAATTTGGTGCAAAAGCAATTGTTGAAACTCTTTTAGGTGAAAACAACCCTGCAGGTCGTGTTCCTGTGTCATTCCCTGCAGATTCAAACAGAATTCCTTGCTATTATTCAATTCTTCCCAATCATACAGAAATGATGTTTGAGGGCGAAAGAGGACCCCGATATGCTTTTGGCTATGGTCTTTCTTATACAGAGTTTGAATACAGCAACCTGAAAATCACAAAGCAGGGCAGAACAGATTATACAGTAACCTTTGATGTTAAAAATATCGGTAAGGTTGATGGTGATGAGGTTGCCCAGCTTTATATAAATGATATTGTTTCATCCGTTGTAACACCCCTTAAGCTTCTTAAGGGCTTTGAAAGAATAAGCCTTAAGGCAGGGGAAACAAAATCAGTTGAATTCACACTTGATTTTGACTCCTTCCGCCTTCTTAATAAGGATATGGAATGGGTTGTTGAGGATGGCGAGTTCGAAATTATGGTAGGCTCGGCATCAAGCGATATAAGACTTAGAGAAATTATAAAAATATAAAATCGGAGATGTTGTTATGAAAAAATCAGTTAGCTTGCTTTTATCATTATTAATGGTAATAAGCGTAATAACAAGTCTGCCGTTAACTGCAAGTGCAGCAAGCAAAAGCGATTTGACCTTTAAGCGCAGTTATAACGATGACTGTTCGTATGTAGTTAGTGACTGTAAAGCTTCAGCAAAAGGCAAGATTGTTATTCCTGATACATATAATGGTCTGCCTGTGGTAGGAATAGATTGGAATGCTTTTGAAAATTGTAAGGAGATTACATCAGTTGTAATTCCTGACAGTGTGACAAGCATAGGAGGATACGCTTTCCGTTGGTGTACAAATCTTAAATCTGTAGTAATCCCGGATAGTGTAACACGTATAATTCATGGTGCTTTCTACGGATGCAAGAGCCTGACTTCTATTGCAATCCCCGGCAGTGTAACAAGCATATATCCTCGTGCATTCTATCGTTGCAGCGCTCTTAAATCAATTACAATTTCTGATGGAGTAGATGAAATTGGCTCTCAGGCTTTTAGTTATACAGCATATTATAAAGACAAAAGCAATTGGGATAACTCCGTGTTATATATCGGTAAGCATCTTATAACAGCAGAAGGCTCTTTAAAAGGTACTTATAAAATTAAAAGCGGAACAGTAACTATTGCAGATGAAGCATTTTCCGGACAGAATAAGATAACCGCGGTAACAATTCCTGATAGTGTTGTTAATATAGGATACGATGCCTTCTTAAATTGCGAAGGGCTTAAATCAATTGTAATTCCTGATAGTGTAAAGGTTATTTTTGGAAATGCTTTCAAAAATTGCACAGGTCTTAGCTCTGTCACAATTCCCGATAGTGTAAAAACCATAGGCTATCTTGCATTTTATAACACCGGATACTACAACAACAGAGAAAATTGGGATAAATCTGCATTATATATCGGAAATCATCTTATCAGAGCAAGAGAATCGTTAAATGGTGATTATGAAGTGAAAAATGGCACAATTACCATTGCCTCTAATGCATTTTATAACCGAAAAAATCTGAAATCTGTAATAATTCCTGCAAGCGTAACAATTGTAGGCCATGCTGCCTTCGAGGATTGTGCAGGACTTGAATCAGTTACAATTCCTGATAGTGTAACAAGCATAGAATCAAGAACCTTTGCGTTTTGTTACAAACTCAAATCTGTAACAGTTCCGAACAGTGTAAAAAATATAGGTGACAATGCTTTTCTTTGGTGCAGAAATATGAAAAGCATAAAAATAGGAAAAAGAGTGAAAAATATAGGCTTCAGTGCATTTTGGGGTTGTGAACGCCTTGAGTCAATCACAATACCTGCCAGTGTAAAGAGTATAGGCTACGGTGCTTTTGTTTTTTGCGATAAGCTTGATTCTGTTTATATTAGTGATGTAGCAGCCTGGTGCAATATATATTTTGCAGATAAAGAATCCAATCCGTTCAGTGCTGCAGATAATTTATATGTTAATGGGCAATTAGTTAAAAAGCTTGTTATACCCGAGGGTGTAAAGAGCATAAGCTGGTCTGCCTTCAGGGGCTGCAAATGCATAACATCAATTACAATTCCGGATACTGTAAAGAGTATAGGCTACCTTGCTTTTTATGATACAGGATATTATAACAACAGAAAGAACTGGGATAAATCCGCATTGTATATTGGCAACCACCTTATAAGAGGCAGGCATTCTCTTACAGGGGAATATAAAGTAAAGGATGGCACAATAACAATTGCAGATATGGCATTCCGTGATTGTGATAACCTTACATCAGTCGAATTCCCTTCAAGTGTTAAAAATATTGGCAAAAACATATTCTATGAATGCGATAAAATTGAAGGATAATGCTTAGTTAAACAAAGAACTGACCGTTCAGAATTGAATGGTCAGTTCTTTTATTATTTGGCAATTGCCATTTTTTTAGCTTTTCTTTTGTCTCTGAATTTTTTAAAAATCGGAACCTTTATCTGAGGCTCATGGTCGTTACTTTTTTCAACAACAATCATATAAATTACCACAAGCAAAAGATATGGCATAGGGCAGAAAATACCGGGGTTTACTAATGACATTAATTCCAAACTTATGTAAGAAAGGAAAATAGTCATATTAAAAAGCGTTGCGTGCTTCCAAATTAACAGATTTCGTTTAATAAACTGATATACGAAGGCAACTATACCAACAATACCGAAGCTGCCTGCAACCTGAATGGGCTCGCAGTGATACCAGCAAAGAGAGCCGGGCTTATTTTTGAAAATATCACGGTTTGTCATATTACCAAGACCCGTTCCGAAAACGGGATGGTTAAGAAAATCTTCAATACCACGAGCATAGTGGCGAACACGGGTTTCTGTATCCTTACCGCCCATAAGAAATTCGTTAAGAACCTTGAAAACTCTTTGAATAGTAGTATTCAGGAAGCTTGTGATTTCGGGTAAATAGGTAAGAGCGATAAACACAAAGCAACCACAAATGATTATGTAAGCTAATCGGCGGCGTTTATCGTAAAGAATATACATAACGATACACATAACCAACTCAATTGAGCCGAAAATCATACCACCTCTGGAACCTGTTAAAAGAGTTGCAGCATAGAAAATAAATGCCAGAATAACTGCAGAGGATTTGCGGTTTCCTAAAAGGAAAGCAAAGGGCATTGCCATCATAAGCATTGTTGAAGCATTGTTTCGCCATCTGATATAGAAAATGCCCCCCTCATCAATAACAGTGTTAATGTTAGCTACATAGTGAATAAACACCATAAAAGACAGGAACAAACCGATAACAACCATAATATCAGTAAGCTTTTCAATCAACAGATATTTGTCATTAGTGTTGATTTTTGAGTAAAAGAAGCAATATATCAGAAGCATACCGAAGCCGATGCCCAGCATATTATAAATAGCGGCACCGCCAAAATAATCCTTAACAGAAATAACACCAACACCACCGATTGTTACTGCTACGGAAACAACAAGCATCGGCACAAATTGAGAGCCCTTGATTGTTGGCTTTTTAAAATAAGCAATTATGTTGAATAATGCCATTGCAACCAAAGGAATTGCAAGCCACCATACCTGACCGAAGGTTGATAAAGAATTATAACACCTTATGCCGATACAGTAGGTGAACATTGCAGGGATGAGCATAGCAAAAATATCACCACTCAACACAAAAACCACACCTGTGATATAAGCCATAACAATTGAGCCTAAGATATGATATTGTGCCTGGGGGAAGAATGAATGAAGCGTAGTGAATGTGCCGGTTATAATGAAAAGAACCAGCATCCATTTTTCGCTTAACAAAAAATCGCGGATTTTATCAAGCTTCTTCAAAGCGTTTTCCGACTTTAAAATATGTTCCATATATATACCACGCAATAATAATTATTTTTGTGCCTTTTAAAGAGTGTATTTACTCTGTACATTATATACCTTTTTTCAGAAAACACAACAATTATTACAAAATCTTAACTTTTGTAACAATTATAAAAGGGGAAGTAAAAAAAGCGCAGACCGCATAAAACCATATATATCAAGGGGTTCCTACAGTAAAAAAACTGTAAGAACCCCATAAACATATTCAAAACTCAAAAAAAGGAAAAATTAATATTTTATGCTACGAACAAACCTCGCCACTCGACGTACCTTTGTACGCCTTCGGGCAAGTCCCGATAAGTCTGAAGCCTTATCGGGACTCGGTTTGTCCGTTCTGCATCTTTTTTTCCTATCCCCGAAAAGAGGCTGTAAAAAAACTTGTCGTTTTTT
>JAFSDL010000018.1 GCA_017436285.1 Clostridia bacterium | reverse complement strand
CACCATTTTTTAGGTATAAACGGTCTTAAAGCTGTTTATAATATATTAGTCGGTGTTGATGGCGTTGAGGGTCCACCCGTTCCCATCCCGAACACGGTAGTTAAGCTCAACAGCGCCGAAGATACTTGGTGGGAAGCCGCCTGGGAAAATAGGGCGATGCCGACATAAAATGCCTTAATAGCTCAGTCGGTAGAGCACTCGGCTGTTAACCGAGTTGTCGTAGGTTCGAGTCCTACTTGAGGCGCCAAAAATAAAGGATACCATTCGGTATCCTTTATTTTTTTACTCTTCAGAAGAAATCAAATTTACGACAATTTGTTTACAACAGACGAGTCCGGCTGTTAACTGCTCGAAGCCTTGCCGCTGCCGGTGGCAGATGCAGGCAAGGTTTCGAGAGGAAGAAATAGGGAGAGTTGCGAGTGAATAGCGAAGCAAATCGACCATATTTCTGACCGTGGTTGTCGTAGGTTTTATATTTTCACTAGTACTTTGATAATTCTTCCGACAACTCCTCAACATTATCATAAAGCCAATTCAAAAAATAATTTATGAGTTTAGCAATAGCTTTATAACTGTCAGGAATATCGGCAATTTCATCGGGACGATAGTTACACATACAGTGCCAAAAGTACAATACATAAGGCATTGCTTTTATATCATACTTCGTTAATGGGAACTTTTCTGTGAATTGACTGATATATTTTTTCAGTCCGTCTGCATCTATTTCACCTGCAACACAGGTCGGACTTGAGAATACATAAGAGGTTATAACATCCAAACAAATCGGTAAACGACAAGCCGAACTCCAATCAATAACTGTAAAATCGTTGTTGTGTATGATTGCCTGACCTATGTGATAATCACCGTGCGAATTGGCATAAGTCAGCTTATTAGTATCAATATGGAATTTTGAAATTCTCTTGAGATGACGGATTTGTTCTTCCCAAACAGGTATAATATCCACATCTTTTGCTTTATTGGCTCTGCCAAGCTCTTTTTTATATTGCCACAATTTTCTGCGAACTGTTTTGATAGTAAAGAACTCTTTGCCGAATTGTAACGATAATCCCTCATAATCTTTCAACAACAATGCTGTTTGTCCAAGAAAATCTGCTGATTTGAGGATAAACCAATCAGGTGCAGTATTCACCGACAGTGATTCACCTTCAATAAACTGCTGAACGGTAAACTGAAACTCAGTGTTTTTTACGACAAAAGTATCGTTTTTGCTTTTCAGAAATCTTGCAACTTTAAGTCCGTGATTATGGAGATACTCGGTAAGTTCACCCTCATTTTTTACATTTTCCATATACAAAGGTAAAACTTTAACTATGTATTTACCGACATCTGTGTAAATTAAATAAAGTTCAGTACCAAAATGCTTGTCAAGAAGCTTTATGTCAGACACTTTTAAATCAAAATTATTTTCTATTATATTTTTATTCACTGTTATTCCTCCAAATATTTATGTTAACAAAAATCTGAAAATGGGCGCAAAAATGCCGTAGAAAGCAACCCTCATTAGTTGGTACTTCCTACGGCTGATTTAAGGCATAAAAATAACACACCCTAAAGTGTGCTATAACCGAAAGTTATAGTATTCACGAAAGGTTACTTTAAACGGCATAACAACAAAGAGGTCGAAACCTCCGAAATTGTAAGCACTACATATTCAGTTTAAGATTCGATTACCTCATAAAAAACTTTCATACAATTGTTCTCCTTTCGGCATCTGCTTTTGCAGATTTATTAAATATAGCATATCATAGTTAGAACCTCAAAACAAGCCTTTTTATCTCTGACACGAAAAGTATCACGATTGTTACCTGAAAATCCTTTATTCAATAGCTTTTTTCTGTTATTTTTGAGTTAGCAAATAAAAACAGAAAGGAAAACAAAATGAAAGTTGAAGGAAAAAAGAAGCTTATATTAGGTATAACAAATATAAGTGTATTTGCATTATGGTCATTTCTCATTCAGACAATAGATGTAAAGTCTGTTGGCGTTAACGGAACGGAACTAGGCTTTGCAACAATAAACACATGGTTTCATTCGGTAACGGGAGTGAATATGACCCTTTATAATATTACCGATTGGGCTGGACTTGTGCCTGTATTTATCTGTATGTTTTTCGGATTTATTGGTTTAATACAGTTAATAAAAAGAAAAAGCCTTTTAAAAGTTGATTTTGATATTATTGCTTTGGGAATATATTATGTTATAGTAATAAGTGGGTATCTTATTTTTGAAATGATACCCATAAATTACAGACCTGTATTAATAAATGGGCTTATGGAAGCCTCGTATCCGTCATCAACAACACTATTGGTTTTATCTGTTATGCCGACACTTGCTTTTGAGGTTAATAAAAGAATAAAAAACACTGCATTAAAAAGAACCTCAAACATAATTACAGTAATATTCACTATATTTATGGTAGTCGGAAGACTGATATCAGGTGTTCATTGGTTAACAGATATTATAGGTTCAATTTTTTTGAGCATGGGATTATTTTATATTTACAAAGGAACAGTATTATGGAATTCAGCGAAAAATTGCAGGAATTAAGGAAAAATAGAGGCTTGACTCAGGAGGAATTAGCAGAAATTTTGTATGTTTCAAGAACTGCAGTTTCAAAATGGGAGTCAGGGAGAGGTTACCCGAATATTGATTCTTTAAAGGAAATATCAAAATTTTTTGAGGTTTCCATTGATGATTTGCTATCAGGTGAAAAGCTTATTGATATTGCTGAAAAAGAAAATAAATCAAATATGCGGAATATGTGTGACTTGTTATTTGGTATTGTGGATTTGTTTTCAGTGCTTCTGATTATTTTGCCACTTTACCCCAATACAATTGACGGTTTTGTTTATTCTGTGAACTTATTAAATTATACTGAAACATCCTCAAGAAATTTAATAGTTTATTGGGTTATGTTTCTTTCTCTTTTTATAGTTGGAGTTATAAAAATTATACTGACTAAAACAAAAGCAGAGAAGGGCAATAAAGCTTTAATGGAGGTTTCAATTGCTTTAAACATTTTTATTGTGTTTTTTCTTGCTTTGACAAGAGAAGCTTATGCGGTAGTTATTGCGTTTTTATTGTTGGTAGTAAAGGGTGGAACACTCTTGAAATATAGCAAAAGCAGATAAACAAATGTTAATTATTATTTCTAATTAAATTCTACCCCGATTTTCTTGCAAAAATAACGAAAATCAGTACAATAGTTGTAGAGGTGATTGCCGTGAATATGTATAAATTCGGAAACTACATCTGCAAATTGCGAGAAAACAAAAACCTTACCCAAACCGAGCTTGCAAAGGTTTTAGAGGTTTCTGATAAATCAATATCTAAATGGGAAAACGGACAGGCTTTTCCCAGGATTGAAACCTTTGAAAAGTTGGCAATTGCCCTTGATACTACAGTTGAAGATATTTTCTCTGCAAGTAAGGACGGAGTGAAACGAATTTGCATCGTAAACAGTTTCTGTATGGAAATGAAAATTGATGTAAACGGCAAATCACATTTAATTGAATATGACGAAAGCAAATGGATTGAAATTGAAGATATAGCGGATTCAGTCACTCTTAAAATTACAGGCGAAATTTTAAGAGAAGATGATTTTGAAGATTTAATGAGCGACAATCCTGATTTTAAAGAAAAAATAGCCGTAAAGTTATTTAAAAAAGCGACAAATGAGATTCTGGATTTGTTTTTGCAGGTTGACTGTACTTATAAAATTTCAAATATTACATCGGATTCAGTTATTACCATTGAGCTTGATATGTTTGATTTGGGCGACAAAACCTTAATTTATCAAAACTTTGAAATTAGCTATCCTAAAGTTGTTTGCGATGAAAATATAAAAACAGAACTTGTTTATGCCAAAGGGAAAAACAGTAAAGAAATAATCAAAAAATATAAAAAATTAGGTCTTGCATCCGATTTAGGAATGGATTTTATTGATATGATAATAGCATATCCGTTAAGAGGCTTATATTTTAAGCATCTTTGCAAACCGCATATTTTGAAAAAGAATATTTTAAATGCAGAATACTATAAAGCGAAAACAGAAAAACGAAACAAAGGTAAAAAATTAGGCTGCTTCAGCGGATGTCTTGTTTCTGTAGCTTTTGCGGTAATTGCATTACTAGTAATTATGT
This sequence comes from Clostridia bacterium, assembly GCA_017436285.1. GTDB lineage: Bacteria > Bacillota > Clostridia > Oscillospirales > Acutalibacteraceae > DTU089. The sequence goes on along the minus strand of JAFSDL010000018.1, from coordinate 58,744 downwards.
TGTTGGATTGTTTTGTATTTTCGGTATTGTTTGTTGGGTTAGATAAACCGGCATTGGTGGCGACAAATTATTCTACTATTACATACCATAATGATGTCTATGTCAGAATTGATGAGTTACCTGAAGATGCCGAGCCTGTTGAAGTTCTCGGCGCAACAATTTGGGAAGATACGCGAACAGACGGCCTTTCAAAATGGGATCAGTCTTTGCAGGATGATAAAGTTCAGCTTTTTGAGGATGACGAAGGAAGAGAATATTTATGGTTGGTGGAAAACTATACAGACGAAATCCTTGGTGAAGGGGATAATGGCGAAGATAAAGAATATGATGATTTTGATGAACATATTGTGTATGTTTGTGAAAATCAGGAATAGCACAAAGCACACTCACACTCGGGTGTGCTTTTGTCATTTCCTGCATAATTTATTGAAAATCTTAAAATCCTATGTTAATATAATTTCATAAGCGGGTGATATGATGAAAAAAGCAAAAATTATCATTTTAGCAGGGCAATCCAATGCAGTTGGCGTTGGTCATATTAAATATCTTGACAGGCATTTCAGTGCCGAAAAGGTAGAAGAATTTGAAAAGGGTTATGATAATATTTTAATGAATTATTATTCCCACGATATGAAGAGTAACGGCTTTGTTAAAACAACTCTTAATTGTGCCGAAAAAGGAAAGGACACTTTTGGTCCTGAGATTGGCATTGCCGATTATTTAAGTGAAAAACACCCTGATGAGAAAATTTTTATTGTAAAATGTGCAGTTGGCGGAACAAATATTTTCCACGACTGGCTATCACCCTCCAACAAAGGAGAATATAACAAAGAATCCTTTGGTTTTGGTGATGCTGAAAGTGAATTTTTCCGCAAGGGCGGTTGGCATTTTAACGAGCTTATAAAAATTCTCGAGGAAAGCATTTCTATTCTTGAAAATCAGGGATATGAGCCCGAAATTCGTGCTTTTTGCTGGATGCAGGGTGAAAGCGATGCTCTTGAAATCGATACGGTTGAAAAATACGGTGAGAGATATGAAAATCTGTTAAAGGATTTGAATGAAGTATATGGGAAATATATGGAAAACTGCAGATATATTGATGCGGGAATTTCTGAAATATGGCAATATTATCGTGAAATAAACGCATATAAAGAAAAACACGCAAAGGAAACACCCCATAGCTTTTATATAGATACAATTGCCCAAGGACTTACCACCTCAAAGGAGCCTGAGCCCGAGGTGGATATTGCCCATTATGATTCGGACTGTACTATTAAATTAGGTTATTTGTTTGCAGAAAAAATAGAATTATAAGGTGTTTACTATGTTTGCTAAAATTTATGATACAGAAATAAAAATTGATTATAAGCAGGTTGACGGTTTTAACAGATACCTTGATGATATTATGCTTGAATATCAGCAGAGTATGGAAGAGGGGCTTGATATTGAAAAGCATAAGCCTTTATTTGAAGCTGTTGCAGCTATGAAAAATGATGTCAGCAAGGCAAAAATGTGCGATGCAATTTATGAGTTGGTTATCAATTCAAAAATCCGTCCTGATTATAAATATAACGAGCCTAATAAATTAAATGAAATCAAGGCATTAAGAAAGTTGTTCGGTTATAAATCAGTAATGCCTGATGAAGAAATATTGCGCAACAAAATTCTCGGTGCCTGGACGGGCAGAGCCTGCGGCTGCCTTTTGGGAAAGCCGGTTGAGGGCATAAGAAGCAACGAGCTTATACCTTTTCTTAAGGAAACAGGAAATTACCCTATGCATCGTTATATTCTTTCAACAGACATAACCAAAGAGGTTTGCTCTCATTATAAATTTTCATTTATGAATAAGCCATACGGTGATAATGTTGACGGAATGCCCGTTGATGATGACACAAACTACGTTGTTATGGCTCAGCAGATTATTGAACAGTTTGATAAGGATTTTGAGCCGGAGGATGTTGCAAATGCCTGGCTTCGTTATCAGTCGGTTTACTCCTATTTCACAGCAGAAAGAATTGCATACATAAATTTCCTTAATTGCATTGAGCCCCCTGCATCTGCTATGTATAAAAATGTTTGCAGAGAATGGATTGGTGCCCAGATAAGAGGCGACTATTTCGGATATATCTGCCCCGGTGAGCCTGAAGAAGCAGCAAAAATGGCGTATAATGATGCCTGCATTTCTCATATTAAAAACGGTATCTATGGCGAGATGTTTGCTTCTGCAATGATAGCAATTGCCGCAGTAAATGATAATATTGACGATATTATTTTAGGTGGTTTAGCTCAGATTCCTGCAACATCAAGGCTTTATGAAGCCGTTATGAAAATCTATGATGATTATAAGAATGGTGCAACCCTCGAGGATGCCTTCAATTATATTCATTCAGCTTATGATGAGCATACCGACCACGGTTGGTGCCATACGATTTCAAATGCAATGATTGTTGTAGCGTCTCTTCTTTACGGTGAGGGTGATTTCGGTAAATCAATTTGTACTGCAGTGGGATTTGCATTCGACACAGACTGCAATGGTGCAACCGTCGGTTCAATTTTAGGTATGCGAGGCGGAATTGATTGCATAGACGATTGCTGGAAAAAGCCTATAAACAACAAAATTCACACCTCGCTTTTTGGTATTGAAATGGTTGATATTGAAAAAGCGGTTGATAAAACAATGGAGCATATAGAAAAATAATAATGAAGGATAAAAAGAAAGTTGTAATCATAGCCATAACAGGTGTTGCAATACTTGTTGCGGGGATTTTGTGTAAGCAGGAATTTTTCCTGATGATACCCTTGTTTGTTTCCCTTTTTGTTATGTCTTTTCAATCGGAGGCAAACAGAATGGGACCTTTAATCGGCTCAATAAATTCACTTATTTATACGGCGGCGTATATTTATATGGGTGTTTATGCTTCTGCCGCATCTGCAATACTTTTCAGCTTTCCCATTCAACTGATGACATTTTTCCGTTGGAAGAAAAATGCCTATAAAAAGACGAAAACAGTTGTTTTCAGAAAAATGACAACTAAAATAAGAATTTTCTGGAGCGTGGCGTTCCTTATTGTGTGGGGAATAATTGCAGCAATTTTTATGCATCTTGATTACGAATATGCAATTTTAGACAGCTGCACGCTCCTTTTCGGGTTTGTGATACCAGTTCTTACAATGCTTGCTTACATTGAATATACATATCTCTGGATTGTTCAATGTGTTCTTGGTGTGTTTTTAAATATTCAGATGGTTATAAACGACCCGAAGGAAACAACATACCTTATATATGGGGTTTACGCTCTTTACTGCGTAATCGGTGCATTTATAAGTGTTCAGAAATTTTATAAGGAACAACAGAAAACATTAGTTAGTTAAGAGGTGTTTTTATGGGCTTTTGGTTTTTTATGGTGATAACGCTTGTTTTTATTCCTGTTATTATGGTAGTTGTCGGAAAGCTTTATAGAGATAAAGCTTCGGGTGAAATAAATCACTTTATCGGCTATAGAACAAAAAGGTCAATGAAAAACAATGAAACATGGAAATTTGCACACAAGTATTTCAGTAAAATGTGGTATAAATTGGGTTGGGTAATGATTCCGCTTTCTATTTTACCAATGCTATTAGTTATCGGTAAGGATGAAGATACCATAGGGATTTTGGGTGCAATAATCTGTTCGTTGCAGATTGTGCCAATATTAATTTCAATTGTTTTAACAGAGAAGGCTTTGAAAGATAATTTTGACGAGGATGGAAATAGAAGATAACTATATCGATACAGAAAATTCCTGTATTTTATTGTGCGTATGCAGTGATTATTAATAAATTGGAGAAAGTGGTTTTTATGGAAAATCAAAAAAATATAGCGTTACTGATTGATGCTGAAAATATTTCTTATAAATATATAGATACAATTTTTGATGAATTAAAAGAATATGGTAATGTTACCATAAGAAAATTATATGGTGATTTGTCAAAGGAACATACAAAACCTTGGATTGAACCTGTTCAGAAATATGCAATAATACCTGTTCAACAATATCAAAATAGTGTTGGTAAAAATTCATCAGATATGGCTCTTGTAATAGATGCGATGGATATTTTATACAACAATCCTGTTGATATTTTTTGTATTGCTTCAAGTGATAGCGATTTTACAAGATTAGCTTCCCGAATAAGACAAGAGGGAAAAATGGTTTTTGGTATGGGTGAAAGCAAGGCATCTCAACCTCTTGTTAATGCTTTTGATAAGTTTCAGTATTTGAATGTTATTGATATAGATGATAGTGATACACAGGTTATTTTAGATAACGAAATAACACCCATTGAAGAAATAAAAAATGAAATTATTACATTATTAGAATTAGAAGATGGTTTTGTAGAGAATGTGGGTGTTATAAAAGAAAAATTACAAAAGAAATATCCTGATTTTGATAGTCGAAATTATGGTTGCTCAAAATTTTCAAAATTTATAGAATTGTTTTCTGAAGAGATTGAAGTATTCATTCAAAAAGATAAACGTACCAAAGCTGCAAAATTAAAAAACTCCAAAACAAGAGAAACAATAGAAGCCTTTGTTATTGATACAATTCGCAACTCTAAGAAAAAAAGATTGAATATTGGGGAAGTGAACAAGAAAGTAATGGAAAAATATCCCGAATTCAATCCCAAGGATTATGGCTATAAGCAAGTAAAATTATTCTTTACTAATATAAAGGGTATAAAAATAAAAGATACCAATGACCTTGTTGTTGAATGAAATATTCTTATAGATAATATGCGAATTTATAAAATTGTGTTAGAATAAGTCTTGTGTAGAGGAAAATGAAAAATGGAAAATCTGAAAAATGAAGATTTATTGGAAATAATTTTTATTCGCCACGCGGAAACCAATTATACAGATATCGGCGACAGAGATAATTGTGACGGTGAGCTTACACCTTTTGGTGAAAAGCAATGTGATATTCTTGGAGAAAAGCTTAAGGATGTAGAGATAGACGGTTTTATTTCAAGCTCTCTTCTTCGTGCATTCAAAACTGCAACAGGCGTTTGCAAGGCGAAAGGGAATAACCCTGTTTTACATATCTGCCCCGAGCTTATCGAATGTGGTTGTACTCCCGGTTATTTCGGTTGCAGTGAGAAATATCTTCAGAAATACTATAAAAACACAAAAATGTGTGAAAAGCTTTTCGGAACAAAGGAATATGAATTCGGTTGCGAAGCGGTTGAAGATAATAATCTTCGCGCGCAAAAGGTGATAGATTACATAAAAGAAAACTACACATACGGAAACAGAGTTGCGGTTTTCAGTCACCACGGTATGCTTGAATATCTTATTCCAACCGCTTTAGGAATTGAAACCCGAAAATTCTTCTTTTCTCTTGATAATATTTCAATGACAGTTGTTCAATATACCCGAGATGGTGCTTGCATATTAAAAGAAGTCAATAAATAAAAAAGAATGGCTACCTGTTCAGAAAAGAGCAGGTAGCCAAAACTGTTATTTATGATTTTTTATGTAGTATTTGTAGAATTTAACGCAATCTGCAACCTCTTTAACGCCGATGCTTTCGTTAGCGGCGTGCATTGCTGCAAGCTGTTCATTACTCATTTTAATGGGGCAGAAGCGTAAGCAGTTATCTGCAACTGCTTCGTAGTGACGGCAGTCTGTGCCGCCTGTCATAAGATAGGGGATAACGCCTGCATCGGGGTAGCATTCGTTAAGGCATTTTTTAAGATAGCCGAATTCCTCGCCCTTATAGTCAACGGTGTTTGAAGCGTTTCTTGCGTGAATAATTTCAAATTCAAGGTCATATTTATCTGCATATTTTTTGAGAACTGCAAGAGATTCCTCAACATTCTGATGGGGAGATGTTCTGAGGTTACAAACAACATAAGCCTCTGAGGGAATAACGTTTGGTGTATGTGAGCCCTCTGCCATTGTGCAGCAGAAGGTGGTTTTAACAAATGCGTTACACATAGGTGAAACCATCGGAAGAACCTTAGTGAGCAGACCCTTGAAAAGCCACATATTACCAAGAACCATACGAAGAGGGAAGCCAAGGTAGGGAGCGGCTTCTGTAAGCATAGCATAAACTGCGCCTGAAATTTCTGCCTTGAAGGGCTTATCCTTTTCAACATCTGCAACAAATTTTGCAAGTCTTGCCATAGGTGTATTGCTTTTAGGTGTTGAAGAGTGACCACCCTTGCCCTTAGCGATAACCTTAAGGTCGATATAGCCCTTTTCAAGAAGACCGATTGCCGCACACCAGCCATTCATTGTGGGAAGCTGGTCCTTAAGAATTGCGCCACCCTCATCCATTGCAACATCAAGGTGAACGCCTTTTTCTTTTAAGTAGTTAACAAGCTTGGGTGCGCCGTCACCTGAAATTTCTTCATCAACTGCAGTTGCAAGGTAGATGTCGCAGGGTGGCTCATAGCCTTCTGCAAGTAGCTCTTCAATAGCCTGAAATTCTGAAAAAACAGTTGATTTGCAGTCCATAGCGCCTCTGCCGTGAATATTTCCGTCTGCAATTTCGCCTGAGAAGGGGGCTTTTTCCCAATTGGGCTCGTCAGCAGTAACAACATCCTGATGACCCATAAGAAGAATACCGTTTCTTTTAGGGTCTTTACCGGGCCAACGGAAAAGAAGGTTGCCTTCAATTTCTGTGCATTCAAGCTTTGAGAAAATAAGGGGGAAGTTAGCCTTCATAACCTCGTGAAGCTTATAAAACTGAGTTAAATCTGTGTTTCCTCTTAAAGAAACAGTCGGAACCTTAACCATTTCGGAAAGCTTCTTAGCATAATCGTTTGCTTCATCCTCGGTGGGATTAATGGCGGGAGCGTTTGTGTTGGGCTTTGCTTTGATTTTAACAGCTTTTATGGCAGCAATTGCAATTAAAAGCACTAAAATTGCCACAATAGCCAGCAGTGCATAACCGATGTATTCCATTCTATCAAATCCTTTCACACACAATATAATAATTATACTACTATTTTTTTAATAAGTAAATAAGCTTTGTTGTTTTTATGAATGAATGATGGTATAATTGTTTCGTACAGATATTTATGCATATTCAGAAAAATAGGTGTATACAGGAGAAAAATGATGAATCTAAATAAATATTTAGAAGGAAAAGAAGTTTTTGAATTCAATACTGTAAAGACAAGTGAAATTCCCTTCACGGGAAAATTTTTAAAATATTGTGAAGAAAACATATGCGGGCAATATAATCTCAGTTGGACATGTCCGCCGGCAGTATCATACATAAAAGAACAAGAGAAAATCAAATGTGGTTTTACAGATGCTATGGTTTTTTCTTGTAAGTATGATGTAAAAGATTTTAATGATATTGAACAAATGGATATCGCAAGGAATAAAACAATGGATATCCTTAGAGAAACAGTGAAAGAAATAAAAAGAAATAATATTGACTGTTTAGCTTATGGTTGTAGTAGCTGTAAAATATGTGGAGTTTGTTCATATCCGCATCAACCTTGTAGATTTCCTGATGATGCAATTGTTCCACTTGAAGCATGTGGCATAAATGTATTTGAGCTAACAAAAAAAGCAAATATAAATTATTATAACGGAGAAAAGACTGTAACGTTTTTCTGTGTGATTGTTTTTAATGGGGGGAATAATTAATATATGAAGATGATTTTGAATAAAAAACATAAAATCGCGATTACGATTTGTAGTTTTGCTCTGATTATAGCCACAGTTTTCGGAATACTTATAATTCCCCATATACCTATGGGTGAAAAATTAGATATGAGCAAATTCACCCTGACCTTTGAAGATAATTTTGAGGGTGAGCTTGACAGAAGCATTTGGTCAGGACATTATCAATATGGCGAAAAAACAGAAGCAAGAAAGGGTAGCTTCTGGAATCAGTATCTTGCATATACGGAAAAAGGGAATCTCATTATACCCGTAAAATATCTTGAAGAAGGTATGGGGGAAGAGGGCGCAGGCTGGTATAGTGCAGGAATTGATACAGATGAAGATGCACCCAACGGCTTCAGTCAGAAATTCGGCTATTTTGAATGTCGTTGCATTCTGCCCAAGGGTGCAGATATATGGAGCGCATTCTGGCTTATGAACGAGGGTGTTTATAACGAGGATGGCTCGGGTAGAGACGGAACGGAAATAGATATTTTTGAAAGCGACTGCTATGGTGATTTTCTTCCTGACAGTATAACAAGCAATCTTCATATTGATGGTTATGGTGAGGCTCACGATAAATTAGGGTCACAAAAATTCATAACGGGCAACAACCCCTATGAAGAGTTTAATACCTATGGCCTTGAATGGAACGAAGAGGAATACATTTTCTATATAAACGGCAGAGAAACCTTCAGAACAGATTTTGGCGGCGTAAGTCAGAATCCCGAGTACCTGATACTTTCTGTTGAAATGAAGGGCGAAAATGGTGTTCCATCACAAAGAGAGAATGTAAAAGGTGAGGAAGCAGAGTTTATCGTTGATTATGTTAAGGTTTATCAGTATAAATAAAGGTAGTTTCTTGACAAATTATGGTGTTATATTGTAGGATTAATATAGTTCTTTCGAAAGGGATGGAAATATGAAAAAAGTATTATCAGCTTTATTGGCAATTGTAATGATTTTCACAATTACAGTACCTGCTTTTGCAGCTCAGGAAACTGCTTCTGCAAATTATGACGGTAACCCTGTTATCATTGTAAGGGGTATTGATTTTGCAGGTCTTACTTATGAGAATGGCGAAAAGGCACTCAATGTAAGCGCAGGAACAATTTTTTCTGCTTTGATGAATGGCTTTTTTGGTATGCTTAAATTAAAGGATACCCAGTCAGTTCTTGATGGTGTGTTTTTGGCGGCAAAAGAAATTTTTGACCCCATTTCCTGCGATGCAGAGGGCAATTCAAAGTATGCTGATGTTTCTATGAAGCAGTATCCCTTATCAATGGATAATTATCCGGATTTTGTTGAAGCGCTTCCCGATGGAGCAGAAGAGGGTATTGTTAAAACTGCAATTGAAAAATATGGTGCAGAAAACACATATTTCTTTACTTACGACTGGAGAAAGACTCCGGAGCAGATTGCAGATGAGCTTAATGGTTATGTTGAAACTGCAAAAAGAAGCAGTGGCAAGGATAAGGTGAATATTATCTGTGCTTCTATGGGTGGTATGGTAACAACTGCTTATTTCTACTACTACGGTTCAGATAATGTTGAATCTGCAGTTTTCCTTTCAGGTGCACAGAACGGCACCTATGTTTGCGGTGATGCTCTTAACGGAAGAATCGTATTTGATAGCGATGTGCTTGTTAAATTTATAAATAACGCAACAGACGATAATTTCTTTCTTAAGGTGTTTATCGGCGTGTTTGATATGCTTGGAGTAGTTGATTTTATCGCAGATGTTGCAAACGAAATGGTTTCCGAGAGCTTCGACAGAGGCAACGACTTAATGCTTCGCGACAGTCTCGGTGCTTTCTGTGGCTTCTGGGCTCTTTGTCCTGATGTGGATTTTGAAAGCGGATTTGAGAATATCTTTGGCGGTCACGAGGAAGAGTACCCCGTTCTTGTTGAAAAAATCAACGGTGTTAAAGAATTTGTTTTCAGCACAGAGGAAGCGCTTAGTGGCGCAATGGAAGACGGTGTTAAGATTTCCTTTGTTTCAAACTATAACTCAGGTCTTGTTCCTGTTTATGAAAAGGCAAATCTTAACGGTGATAATGTTCTTGAAGCAGAGCTCACTTCTAACTTTGCAACAATTGCACCTTTAGGCGAAACTCTTTCAAAGGCTTATATTGAAGGTGCAGACCCCAAATACATTTCTCCCGATAATGTAATTGATGCTTCAACAGCAGTTTTCAAGGATAACACATGGTTTGTTAAGGATGCGCCTCATGTTGCGGCGGACTATAACACAGGCTTCAGCGAGTTTACATTTACTCTTCTTGAAAGTGATGCTCAGCCTACAATCGATACATTTGAGGAATATCCTCAGTTTATGATTGCTGATGAGTTCCTTTTTGTTTCGCCTCTTAAATAATAAAGGACATACATATTTATGGAAATTTTATCTTATATATTAAGCCTTCTTGGTTTGGCTTCTATGATAACTGCTTCTCTTATCAAAGGGGAAAAAATGAAGAAAATACTTTTCTTTGTTTTCTGTGCTAATGCACTTATTGCAACAAGCTATCTTGTTGGTGGTAGTGGTCTGAATGGTGCAGCATCCTGCTATATAGGTGCAATTCAGTCAATAATCAACTATTTCTTTGATTCAAAGAACAAACCCTTGCCCAAATGGTTAGTTGCTGTATATGCTCTTGCATTCATTGCTTGTAACCTTGTGGTTGGTGGCTTCAATTTCCTCAGCATTCTTGCGATTGTTGCCTGCCTTACATTTATTATGAGTATCGGTCAGTCAAATGGCGCAAAGTACCGCTTCTGGACCCTTTTCAATATTACCTTATGGGGAATATATGATATTCTTTCAGAGTCCTACAGCGCACTTGTTACACACGTGATTCTTCTTGTGTTTACAATCGTTGGAATGATAGTCCACGACAGAAAGAAAAAAGATAAAGCATAAAATCAACCGTCTTGGAATTTCCAAGACGGTTGATTTTATATATCAGATAAATGCTCTGTATTATTTATGTAATCAAAAACCACGTCACCATAAGGATTAGTTCCCTTTTTATAGAAGATAACCCTGGTTATACCCGTATTTGCAAAGTTTATGTCATAAAAAGGCGTTTCTGTAGTGAAGCCCATAATTGAGAACACAATAAAGGTTAAAAATGCCGCGTGGCTGACAAGAGCAAGCCTTTCGCCATTATTAAAGTTTTCTCTGAGATGCTCCAGAATAAATCCTGCCCTTTTGAAAAGTCCGGCATCATCTTTATTATCAGATGGTATGAGCAGGGGTGTTTCAGGGTCAAGCTCGGGGGATAAAATTGCTTTTTCGTTTGTTTGATGAATTATTTCCAAGGTGGTTTCATATTCTGCACTTAAACCCGCTTCTGCTAAATGAGGGAAAATATATAAAGGCTTTTCAGATGGTTGCTCCTTCAGAATTTCAGTTGCGGTTCTTACCGCTCTTAAAAGTCCGCTTGAATATACTCTGTCAAAATCAATATCTGATAAATGCTTGCCTGCAAGCTGAGCTTGTTTAACTCCTTTTTCTGTTAATATAGGGTCGTGTTGCTCCTGAGGGGTTAATTCTTTTTTATCATACCCAACATTTCCCCGGCTTTGTCCGTGGCGTATAAGATAAAGCTCGAGTTCAACAATAGGTTTTTTCTTTTCCATAAAGCTCCTCCGAAAAAATGATAATAAAATTATAAATTCAACAGAAGAATATGTCAAATTATTTTTACCATTCATTGACAATAAAAACACCTTGTGATAATATAAAAAATGTTATTTCAATGAAAAAACCAATTAAGAAAGGTTGTTTTTTATGCAGAAAAAAATTGAAAACATCATCAACCTTATTAAAGAAAAAGGCATTAAAATGGTTGACTTTAAAATGGTTGATATCAACGGTCAGTACCGCCACGTAACAATTCCTGCAGAGAATTTTTCTGAGGATACAATGAAAAGCGGTATAGGCTTTGACGCTTCAAACTACGGTTATGCAGTTGTTGAAAAGAGCGATATGGTGTTCATTCCTGACCCCGATACTGCAGTTATTGATCCCTTCTGTTCTATTCCTACATTATCAATGACAGGTAATGCTATGATTATTGATAATCCTCAGAACAGACCCTTGGCTCAGTACCCCAGAAATATTGTTCTTGCGGCAGAAAAATATATGGCAGATTGTGGCGTTGCAGATACAATGCTCGTTCTTCCTGAATTTGAATTTTATCTCTTTGACCAGGTAGGCTGGAACGTTTCTCCTGACAATATCAGTGCAAGCGTTGATGCAAAGCAGTCCTATTGGAACAGTGATATTTCAGGCGACGGTGTTATTGTTCCCAAGCAGAAAAACTACCACATTGCAAAGCCCTTTGATGTTACCTACGAATGTCGTAGCGAAATGTGTATGCATATGGCAGATGCAGGCATTGAAATTAACTACCATCATCCCGAGGTTGCCGCATCAGGTCAGTTTGAAATTGAGCCACAGCTTGGCAAAATGTCAACAATGGCAGATGCTACAATGTGGATAAAATATATCATCCGTAACACAGCTCTTAAATATGGCAAAACTGCTACATTTATGCCCAAGCCCATTTACGGTGAAGCAGGTAGCGGTATGCACGTTCATATGCTTCTTCTCAAAGACGGTAAGCCCGTTTTCTCTGATGATAACGGTTATGCAAACCTCAGCGAAACAGCACATTACTTTATGGGTGGTCTTCTTAAGCACATCAGCTCACTCTGTGCCCTTACAAACCCCAGCACAAACTCCTTCAAGCGTTTGATTCCCGGCTTTGAAGCACCTGTAACAGTTGGTTATGCAACCTCAAACAGAAGTGCTGTTATCCGTATTCCTGCTTATGCTAAAGCACCTGAAAAGCGTCGTTTTGAGCTTCGTAACCCCGATGCAACCTGTAACCCCTATTTCTGCTTTGCAGCAATTCTTATGGCAGGTCTTGACGGTGTTAAAAATAAAATTGACCCTCACGCAAACGGTTGGGGTCCCTATGACTTTAACCTTTTCCATCTTTCAGATGAAGAAAAAGCAAAGCTTCAGGGTCTTCCCACATCTCTTGACGAGGCTCTCGATGCTCTTGAAGCAGACCACGATTACCTTACTGCAGGTGGCGTATTCCCTGAAGAGCTTATTAAAAACTTCATCAAATCAAAGCGTGCTGAGCTTGCTGAAATGGCAAAAATCCCAACACCTGCTGAATTTGAAAAGTATTACAATCTTTAATTAAAACAGAAATCACTCATCCGAAAGGGTGGGTGATTTGACCATAAAGGAGATTTTATTATGTCCGAAAAAGTTATTCTTATTCTTGTTGACGGTATGCGCCCCGACGGTATGATGGAATGTGGCAACCCTTATACACAGAAGTTGGTTTCAAAAAGTACATATTGCCTTAAAGCACAGACTGTTATGCCCTCTGTTACACTTCCTTGCCATATGTCCCTTTTTCATAGTGTTGACCCCGAGCGGCACGGAATCGGCACAAATGGTTATGTTCCTCAGGTAAGACCTATTAAGGGTATGTTTGACCAGTTTGATAATTTTGATAAAAAATGTGCGTTCTTCTACACTTGGGAGGAGCTTCGTGATTTAGGTCGCCCCGACCATCTTCATACTGCAGTTTGCTTCAATCAGCATAAGCAGGCAGATACCGATATTAAAATTACCGATGCCGCAATTAAATACATCAACGAAGAGGCACCCGATTTCCTTTTCCTTTACCTCGGCGAAACCGATGAGGTTGGCGGTCACGATTGCGGTTGGATGAGTGAGCAGTATATGAAGAGCGTAAGCAAGGCTCTTTCCTGTGTTGAAAAATTGCAGAACAGTATTTCAGAGGATTACACAATAATTCTTCTTGCAGACCACGGCGGACACGACAGAAGCCACGGTTGTGATATTCCCGAGGATATGACAATCCCGATTTTGTTCTGTGGCAAGCCTTTTGAGGAAGGTAAAGAGCTTCCCGAAGCATCAATAAAGGATGTTGCGGTTACAATCGCAAAGCTTTTAGATGTTCCTTGTGCAAAGGAATGGGAAGGCGTTGCAAGGGTATAATATATAAAAAACGAAAGGGAGAGAAGCTTTCGCAACTATGATAATAGATTTTCATACCCATGTATTTCCCGAAAAAATTGCAGAGAAAACCATTGAAAAATTAAGCTTTGTTTCGGGTGGACTCATTCCGCAAACAAATGGTACTTTATCAAGTCTTAAGGATTTGATGAAAAAGGACGGCGTTGATAAAAGCGTTGTTCTTGCAATTGCTACCAATGAAAAGCAACAGACAAACGTTAATGACTACATCAAGTCCTGTGAAAATGATGATATTATTCCCTTTGGCTCTGTTTACCCCCACGCAGAAAATGCTCTCGAAGAATTAGAGCGTATCAAGGGAATGGGCATAAAAGGTATTAAGCTTCACCCGGAATATCAGCAGTTTTTTGTTGATGACCCTAAAATGAAGCCGTTATATAAAAAGATTTCGGAGCTTGGTTTAATTGCCATTTTCCACGCAGGCGTTGATTTTGGCTATCCGCCACCATACCACGCAACACCCGAAAGATTAAGAACTGCTGCAAAATGGATTGATTCACCTATGGTTTGCGCTCATTGGGGCTCAGTAGGAATGGGCGAGGAAGTTTTAAAATATCTTTGCGATACACCCGTTTATTTTGACACTGCTTTCGGCTATGCTTCAATGCCGAAAATTATGGCACAGTGCATTTTAGAGAAAAAGGGCGTTGATAAAATACTTTTCGGTTCAGATGCCCCTTGGCACGCACCCTCATGGGATGTAAGAATGATTAAAACTCTTGAGCTTGCACCGGAAGAGGAAGAAAAGATTTTTTCAGGTAATGCCAGAAAGCTTTTAAATCTTTGACAACAAACATTATTAAGTATTTATTAAATTAAAATCCGTAATATTGACTTTGCTTTTTGTGAGTGATACAATTTTATTAAAGAAAACCTCATTTTAAAAAGAAAAGAGTGATATTATGAATAAAAAAAGATTATACAAAAAAGAAGACGGCAAGAAAATTGCAGGTGTTTGTGGCGGTGTTGCAGAATATCTTGATATTGACCCAACACTTATTCGTCTTGCTTGGGCACTTTTCTGTTTAGCAGGCGGCAGCGGACTTATTATCTATATTGTTGCGGCGGCAGTAATGCCTAAAGAAAGCGACGTAACCATTGAATAAAAAACGCCGAAAGGCGTTTTTTTGTTTAGTGAGGAGTTAGGAATGAGGAGTGAGGAGTGTCGGGACATGCGGTCGGCATTATAAAATGTATCAAAAAAGTCATTCTACTACAGGTAGGGTGACTTTTTTGATGTTTTAATATATAATTTTCTCAAAGATAAAGGAGGCTTTAGGTTATGAATGCTTTTGATGTAGGTAAATTTATTTCAGAGCTTAGAAAAGAAAACGGGTTAACCCAAAAAGAATTAGCTGAAAAATTAAGTGTTACAGATAAAGCTGTTTCGAAATGGGAAACGGGAAAATGTTATCCGGATATTGAAATCATAGAAAAAATCAGCCTAATATTTAATGTAAGTATAAATGAAATATTAAGTGGCGAAAAAATTCTCCACGAAAAAGTCAGGGAAGAAGCAGATAAAACTATTGTTCAGGTTATGAAAAAATCTAAAAAGGAAAAACACAAGGGGAACATTATTGCTTTGATTTTGAGTATCATTACATTGTTATCGGGCGTTTATGCTATTTATCAGGCGGTTAAAACTCCCAAAAATGCACACATTTCTTTACAGATGTATTCAAAAGACAGTAGCAGTGTTTTTAATGAAATATCCGCAGCGATATATAAGGAGTTTTATATTTCTTCTGATGCTGTTTGTACCGATTCATATATAAGATATGATAAGAATGGTGATGTTACCTACATTGATATGCGTTTGTGGGATAGAGCTACTTTCAAAGAAGTTTCGGTAAAGTATTGGTTGCACGATGAAAAAGGTATTCCGCAAACATCAATAACTATGATTCAAAGAGAGTCTAATTTGAATGTTGACGGAATCCACTTTAATAAATACAATAATTTTCTTTGTACTGAAGATATAGGGGAGATTGTTGAGTTGTCGGGTAACACAACTAAATTTGGTTATGCTATTAACAACGATTCAAGTATGTGGAAAACAATAGAAGAGGATGACACATACGGAATTCTACCTGAAAATTATAGTTATTTATATATTAATGGTGATATTGTTCCATTTACAAATGCAAATCAGATTGAAGGAAAAGTGTTTGAAGTGGCTGTATTGGCAAATATTGAAAATGACTCGAAAAATGAACTTAATAGCTCCTGTGCGCTTATAAATATACCAAGATAATAAAATATCAAAAACCACTTGCAACTATATCAATAAAATGATATACTATTAATGTATCAATAGAATGATATAGTTTTAAGAGGTGGAAATATATGATTTTATATCACGGTTCATCAGAAATCATAGAGAATCCGGTTTATGGCTATGGTTCGGATAAAAACGATTATGGCAGAGGCTTTTACTGCACTGAAAGTCCTGAGCTTGCAAAAGAATGGGCTTGTCCTACCATAAAAGATGGGTTTGCCAATAAGTACGAGCTGGATATTTCAGATTTGAAGGTGTTGTATCTTAATAAAGAGGGCTATAATATACTTAATTGGATTGCAATTCTTTTAAACAATAGGGTGTTTCAGAAGCGATCTCCCGTTTCACGGCAAGCAAGTGAATATATTTTAAAAGAGTTTCTTCCCGATATTTCAGGATATGATATTATATGGGGCTATCGCGCGGATGATTCGTATTTTTCATACGCAAAGGATTTTCTTAACAATGTTATTTCAGTAAACCAACTTTCACGTGCTATGAGGTTAGGTGAATTAGGGGAGCAAATTGTTCTTATGACACCTAAGGCTTTTGAGAAAATAAAATTTATTGAATATGAAATAGCTGATGGAAGTATTTATAATTCAAAAAGAATGGAAAGAGAAAACAGAGCAAAAAAGGAATACCTTAATAATCACGGAGCAGATTTTATAATCAGTGCCGATGATTTGTATGTGCGTGATATTTTAGTCGGGCAGGTGAAAAACGATGACCCACGCTTACGATGAAATATTTTTAGATGATGCAATGGAAACATTGGGTGGAGCTGTAGAATATGCAACTCTTTTCTCAGATGTGGGAGGACAGGAGTTTTTGGATTTATTTATTGCAAGTGGTGTTGCAGAAGAGTTTGGTAGAGGTAATGTTAAATATATTTCGGGAATGTCCGGAATAGAACTTGCAAAGATAGTTTTAAAAATTTGTGGTAAAAAAACAAGCGATATCATTGAAATACCTTACCTTGACTATCCCGCTGAATATTGGATTGGTTGGATTTTAGCCTATTATCAGTGGTACACTGGAAAATCATTTTCCGTTATTGTAAAAAAAATATCTTATGAAAAATTAGAAAATTTATATGGTGTTTTGCACGAAGCAGATCAAAGCAAGGCGGTTACTGTGTTTGATGAAATTATGAATTTGAAAAGCGAAACAAATCTCGCAAAGCACCGCAAAGAAAAAAATCTTTCTCAATCTCAGCTTGCAAAAGCAACAAATGTTTCTGTTCGCTCAATTCAATTGTATGAACAAAGAAAAGCAGATATAAATAAGGCGCAGTATAACAATCTTATGGCATTATCCAAGGTGTTGGGATGTAATGTGGAAGATTTGTTGGAGTGAAATAATGCAAACAAATTTACAGATTGAATTATTTAAACTACAAGACCTGAAATACAAAGAATTTCACCAGAAGCTTATGCCTACTGTGAATCCTGACAAGGTTATCGGTATTCGTACTCCCGTTTTACGAAAGTTTGCAAAGGGATTCGGGAAAAGAGACGAGGCAAAGAAATTTATAAAAAATCTTCCCCATAAATACTATGAGGAAGACAATCTGCACGCTTTTTTGTTGGAAGAAATAAAGGATTATGAAGAATTAATTAAAGAATTGAACATTTTTCTCCCCTTTGTAGATAACTGGGCAACCTGCGATATGATGCGCCCGAAAATTCTGAAAAAGCATAAAACAGAGCTTTTAGAAGATATAAAAAAGTGGCTCAGTTCAAATAATACATACACAATTCGCTTTGCAGTAAATTGCCTGATGAATTATTATCTTGAAGAGGATTTCAAGCCTGAATATCTTTATTGGGTTAAAAATATCAAAAGCGAAGAATACTACATAAATATGGTAAGAGCCTGGTATTTTGCAACTGCCCTTGCAAAGCAATATGATGAAGCAGTAAAAATTTTAGAAAACAAACCCCTGGACAAATGGACTCACAACAAAACCATTCAAAAGGCAGTTGAAAGTTATAGAATAACTGATGAACAAAAAATATTTCTAAAAAGTTTGAAATTTAAGTGATTATATAATTATTTCTTTCTCGGAAGAGGGACGGGATTATCAATAAAACCAAGAATATAATCAGCAGATACATTATAAAATTCACAAAGAGCTCGTAAATCCTCAACGGACAAGCGGGCTTCTTCATTTTCAAGATGTGCATAGCCTTGTTGAGATTTTTTTAAAACTGTAGCTACATCTATTTGTCTTAAATCTTTGTCTTCACGCAAGGCGCGAATTCTTTCTGCATAGTTCATTTTTGCAAACCTCTTTTTGTAGATTTACAAAAATTATAACAAACTCAGAATTTGAGTATTGACAAACACTCAGAACCTGAGTATAATAAGCGTACATAGCTCTACCTGTCGTCGCGCAATCAAAAAATACCACCATACCGTAAATAACGATATGGTGGTATTTTTGTAATAAAACTTGCGAAGCAAATAACACTACGCGAAGCATAATATCACTGCGTAGCAATATCACTTGCAAAAAGCAAATAAAACTGGCGTTGTGTTCTTTCGAACACAACGCCTTTAATCTTATTCAGCCTTAGGAGCATAGAGAGCCTGAAGTCTTGTAAGATGTTCATATCTCTCGAGTGCTGTCTGCTCGGACTGTGCGAAGAGAGCTTCTGCTCTTTCGGGGAAGGAACGAGTAAGAGAAGAATAACGAGCTTCGTTAAGAAGGAATGCTTTGTATGCCTCTGTTGCAGGAGCCTTAGAATCGATTGTGAAAGGATTCTTGCCTTCTGCCTTGAGAGCGGGGTTGTAACGGAACATATTCCAGTAACCGCATTCAACAGCTTTCTTCATTTCGTTCTGGCAGTTAATCATACCGCCCTTAATTGAGTGCATTTCGCAAGGTGAGTAAGCAATGATAAGTGAAGGACCATTGTATGCTTCAGCTTCCTTAATTGCTTTAAGAGTCTGGTTCTGGTCTGCGCCCATAGCGATCTGTGCAACGTAAACGTAGCCATAGCTCATAGCGATTTCAGCGAGGCTCTTCTTAGCAATTGCTTTACCAGCAGCTGCGAACTGAGCAACCTGACCGATGTTAGAAGCCTTAGAAGCCTGTCCGCCTGTGTTGGAGTAAACCTCAGTATCGAATACCATAATGTTTACATCTTCACCGGAAGCAAGAACGTGGTCAACACCACCGAAGCCGATGTCGTATGCCCAACCGTCACCACCGAAGATCCAAACGGATTTCTTTGAAAGGAATTCTTTATTATCAACAATTGATTTGCAAAGGTCGCAGCAAGCACCGTCGCCAATAGCAGCAACAAGAGCGTCAGTAGCAGCGCCGTTCTTTTCACCGTCGTTAACAGTTGCAAGATATTCTTTTGCAGCAGCTTTTACTGCATCGGAAGCTTTATCAGATTCTGCAATCTGTTCAACCTTAGCAATAAGGCTGTTACGAAGAGCAGACTGACCGAGAAGCATACCGAAGCCGTGCTCTGCGTTATCTTCGAAGAGTGAGTTAGCCCAAGCAGGACCCTGACCCTTAGCGTTAACTGTGTAGGGAGATGTAGCAGCAGGACCACCCCAGATTGAAGAACAACCTGTTGCGTTAGAAATATACATTCTGTCACCGAAGAGCTGAGTAACAAGACGAGCATAAGCAGTTTCTGCACAACCTGCGCAAGAGCCTGAGAACTCAAGGAGAGGTTTCTTATACTGGCTGGAGATGATGTTTGCAGGACCTGCAACACCTTCTTTTTCTGTTACGTTAGCTACGCAGTAATCAAATGCTGCCTGCTGAGCATCCTGGCTCTCACGAGATACCATCTTAAGAGAGTTTGTGGGACAAACGCCAACACAAACGCCGCAACCCATACAATCGAGGGGAGAAACAGCAAGTGTGTAAACATAATCTGTCTTAACAACGGGCTTGGGAGCCTTTTTCATAACCTCAGGAGCGTTAGCAACCTCATCAGCATCAAGAGCGAAGGGACGGATTGTTGCGTGAGGACAAACATAAGAACATTTATTACATTTTGCACAAGTTGTGGGATCCCATTCAGGAACCATAACTGCAACACCACGTTTTTCATATGCGGAAGCACCCTGCTCGAATGTACCGTCAGCGTGGTCTGTGAATACGGAAACGGGAAGAGCGTCACCATTCATAGCACCAACGGGCTTCATAATATTGTCAACCATCTTAACAAGCTTTGCGGGACCTTCAGAAGCAGCTGTTTCTACAGCGTCAACTGCGTTTGCCCAGTCAGCAGGAACGTCGTATTTCTTGAATGCACCGAAACCTGCGTCGATAGCTTTATGGTTCATATCAACGATTTCCTGACCTTTTTTGAGGAACTTCATTGCAGCATTCTTCATATAGCCGATTGCATCATCCTTAGGAAGAACGTTTGCAAGAGCAAAGAATGAAGCCTGAAGAATTGTGTTTGTTCTCTTACCGAGACCGATTTCTGCAGCAAGGTCAATAGCGTTAACAGTGTAAAGCTGAATGTTGTTCTTTGCGATATACTGTTTTGTTTCTGCGTTAAGCTTTTCTGCAAGCTCTTCATCAGACCACTGGCAGTTGATAAGGAATACACCGCCGGGCTTAACGTCGTTAACAATCTTGAAGCCTTTTTCGATGTAAGCAGGTGTGTGACATGCAACGAAGTCAGCCTTGTTTACATAGTAGGGGCTCTTGATGGGTTTGTCACCGAAACGAAGGTGAGAAATTGTAACACCACCGGTTTTCTTTGAGTCATACTGGAAGTATGCCTGAACATATTTGTCAGTGTGGTCACCGATGATTTTAATAGAGTCTTTATTAGCACCAACAGTACCGTCACCGCCAAGACCCCAGAATTTGCACTCGATTGTACCTTCAGCAGCTGTGTTGGGAGCTTCTTCTTCGGGAAGTGAAAGGTAGGTAACGTCGTCGTTAATACCAAGTGTGAAGTGCTTTTTGGAATCTGCTTTTGCAAGGTCTGCAAAGATAGCAAAGATTGATGCAGGGGGAGTATCTTTTGAGCCGAGACCGTAACGACCGCCGGAAACAAAGATACCGGATTTGTTGCAAGCATCAAGAGCAGCAACAACATCAAGGTAGAGGGGCTCACCGATTGAACCGGGCTCTTTTGTTCTGTCAAGAACTGCAATTTTCTTAACTGTTGCGGGAAGGGCTGCAACGAATTTTTCTGATGCGAAGGGTCTGTAAAGACGAACCTTAAGAAGACCAACCTTTTCGCCCTTAGCAAGAAGGTAATCGATAACTTCTTCTGCAACGTCACAGATTGAACCCATAGCAACGATTACGTTTTCAGCATCTGCTGCACCGTAGTAGTTGAAGAGCTGGTAGTCAGTGCCAAGCTTAGCATTAACCTTGCCCATATATTCTTCAACAATAGCGGGAACTGCATCGTAGTATGTGTTACAAGCTTCTCTGTGCTGGAAGAAGATGTCACCGTTTTCGTGAGAACCGCGCATTACGGGACGGTCGGGGTTGAGAGCTCTCTTTCTGAAAGCATCAACTGCGTCCATATCGCACATTTCTTTAAGGTCTTCATAATCCCAGATAGCAATCTTCTGGATTTCGTGAGAAGTACGGAAGCCATCGAAGAAGTTGATAAAGGGAACTCTGCTCTTGATTGTTGCAAGGTGAGCAACTGCGCCGAGGTCCATAACTTCCTGAGTATTTGTTTCAGCGAGCATAGCGAAACCTGTCTGACGACAAGCGTAAACGTCTGAATGGTCGCCGAAGATGTTAAGTGCGTGTGAAGCAACACAACGAGCTGATACATGGAAAACGCTGGGAAGGAGTTCACCTGCGATTTTGTACATGTTGGGGATCATAAGAAGAAGACCCTGAGAAGCTGTGTAGGTTGTTGTGAGCGCACCGGCTGCGAGTGAACCGTGAACAGTACCTGCAGCACCTGCTTCGGACTGCATTTCGGAAACCTTAACAGTTGTTCCGAAGATGTTCTTAACTCCCTGAGCTGACCACTGGTCAACGTAGTCTGCCATAGGGCTGGAAGGGGTGATGGGGTAAATACCTGCAACTTCTGTGAATGCATAAGACACATAAGCAGCGGCATTGTTACCGTCCATGGTTTTCATTTTTCTAGCCATAGTATTTCCTCCTATAAAAAATATCAATTTAAAAACACTATAATAGGTAATATATATACCACCAAACATAATACCACTTATTTTCTTAAAAGTAAACTGCAAAAACCTAAAAAATCGTGGAAAATTTAACAATATTTTATGTATTTTGCGTAATTTCTCCCGAAGAGGTTGGTTGGTTTGTTTTGCGAGGGGCAGACAATGTTAATATTGTCCTGAAATATTGACAAAACAGTGGAAATAATTATATAATATATGCTAATGTGGTATAGTGTAATTTCACGCTACATAATATTTTTTATTTTTTGAAAGGAGTAAATCCAACTATGGATGACCCCGGACCTAATTTCATTCTGGCCCAAGCAATTGAACTTTCACAAAACCCGGCAGAAGGAAGCTTGGCTTTAAAAATCCTTTTGCTGCTGGCACTTATTCTTGTAAACGCATATTTCGCTATGGCGGAAATTGCTGTTATTTCTCTTAATGATGCAAAAATGGAGAAAATGGCAGAGGATGGTCACAAGAAAGCAAAGCTTGTTTTAAAGCTTACAAAAAACCCGACAAAATTCCTTTCTACGATACAGATTGGTATAACATTGGCAGGATTTTTAACATCCGCTTCTGCTGCAACCTCCTTTGCAGAGATGCTTACAAATGCAGTTACAGGTAAATTCGGGCTTCCCGAAAGCATTGTTTCGCCTGTTGCGGTTGTTCTGATTACCTTGATTATGTCATACTTCTCTCTTGTTTTAGGCGAGCTTGTTCCCAAGAGAATCGGTATGCAGATTCCTGAAAAGGTTGCCTTTGCAGTTGCAAAGCCCCTTTATGTAATGTCAAAAATCACATCACCCTTTGTTAAATTCCTTTCTCTTTCAACAAACGGCGTTGTTCGTCTTTTAGGCTTCGACCCCAATGCAGATGAAGAGGTTGTTACCGAAGAAGAAATCAGAATGATGGTTGATGTTGGTGGCGAAAAGGGTGTTATTGAGGATGACCAGAAGGAAATGATAAATAATATCTTCGAGTTTGATGATATGGATGCAGGGGATGTTATGACCCACCGTACCGATGTTGTTGCAGCCGATGTTAATGACACAACCCTCGAAGAATTTATGGCACTTGCCATTGAACACGGCAGGTCAAGAATTCCTCTTTATGACGAGGATATCGACAATATTGTGGGCATTGTTTATATAAAAGATTTGCTCAAGTATGTCGGTAAAGAGGTTAAGGTCAAAGGTACTTTGAAAAATATAATGAGAGAGCCTTATTTCGTTCCCGAAAGCAAGGATTGCGGTGAGCTCTTCAAGGAAATGCGTCTGAAAAGAATTCAGATGGCAGTTGTTGTTGATGAATATGGCGGAACTGCAGGTATTGTAACCCTTGAGGATATCGTTGAAGCAGTTATGGGTGATATTCAGGATGAATATGACGAGGAAGAAGAGGAAATCTCAAAAATTGACGAAAACACCTTCACTGTTGAGGGTACAATTGATATTGAGGAAATTGACGAGCTTATCGGAAAAGAGCTTCCCGAGGGTGATTATGAAACCCTCGCAGGCTTTATTATGGACGAGCTTCAATGTATCCCTAAGCAGGGCGAAATGAACGAGGTTGTTTTTGAAAATGTTAAATTCACAGTTCTCGAGGTTGAGGACAGAAGAATTGAAAAAATCAAGGTCGAAATCACTCCTGTTGAGCCTGAAGAAGACGATGAGGACGAGGATGATGACGATTAATTAAAAATTCTGCACCGAAGGAAATCCTTTGGTGCAGTTTTTGAAAGAGGATGTTTTATGAAAAAGGCAGTAAGTCTTATTTTTGTTTTGATTATGCTTTTCTCTTTTGTGTTAAGCGCAAATGCAGAAGAATTCAATGGGGCGGACCTGTTTACAATTGATTTACCGGAAGACTTTCAGCAGGATGAAGCCTCTTCAAGTGGTTTTTCTTTTAAGAATGCAGAGGGTGATATTTTTGCGGTATCATATTCTGATAACACTCAAGAGGATACAATTTTTTCTCCTGCGGATATGAGCCAGAAGGATATTGAAGAATACACAAAAACTCTTTCTGAAGAATCAAAAGCTGTAATGAAGGACTATGCCGATGAATTTGAAATGACATTTTTAAGTGGTGAAAAGGTAAAGCACAAAAACGGAAAAACAGCCCTTGTCTGTCAAACAAAAACCACAATAAAAAAGGGTGACAACACAGGTGTTTTTTATCAGACAATGTATGAATTCGGATGCAAGGACTATAAATACACCTTTACATACACAACCTCAGATGAAGACAAGAAATCTGATTTTAATGATGCTTTCGATTCAATAAATATTTTTGAAGCAGAAACTGAAACCAACCTTGATAAATTAAAAGGCTATGCCATAGCAGGTGCAGTTTGCCTTCTTATTATGGTGGGTATTATCAGATTTATCAGAACACCTGAAAAAAGAGCACAAGGGAAATTATAATCGGCTTTGCCCCGAAACTTTCCACTTTCCATTTTCAACTTTCAATTAAAAAATCCCGTCCAAATCGGACGGGATTTTTGTTTACTCATTCATTCCACAGCATTTTTTATATTTCTTTCCGCTACCGCAGGGGCAGGGGTCATTTCTGCCGGGTTTTTTATCTGCCTTTTTAGGTTCTTTTTTAACTGTTCCGTCATCGGAGCCTGACTGAGCAGTGATTTTAACAGTCTGCTTTCTTTCCATAGGAGCTTCCTTGCGGACTCTTGACTGTAAAACGAAATCAACAGTGCCTTCGCGGATTCCGTTTGTCATTTCCTCGAACATATCAAGTCCTTCATCGCGGAAAACAATAACAGGGTCCTTCTGTCCGTAGCCCATAAGGCTCATACTGCGTTTGAGCTGGTCCATAGCATCGATATGCTCCATCCAACGAATGTCAACATTACGAAGAAGACCTACTCTTTCAAGCTCCTTAACTGTTTCCTCGCCAAGCTCTTCTTTTCTTGCATCATAAAGCTCCTGAGCCTTGTTGAGAAGAACCTCTGCGATTTCGTCAGTATCGTTGATACCGTCGATATCGCTCTCGGTAATAAGCCAACGATATTTTGCAAGAAGACCTGAACGATTCCATTCTGCTTTATCAACCTTGGGGGGACAGTAGAAATCAACGGACTCGGAAATTGTATCAACAATCATCTTCTGAATGAGAGCACTGATGTCCTTACCGTCAAGCACCTGATTACGCTGACCGTAAATAACCTCACGCTGTTTGTTCATAACGTCATCATATTTAAGAACATTACGACGGATAGCAAAGTTATTGCCCTCAACCTTTTTCTGTGCATTTTCAATTGTTGAGGTGAAAAGCTTTGCCTCAATAGGCATATCACCGATGCTCTTGAAGGCATCAAGAGTATTGTAGAAGCGGTCACCTGCGAAAAGTCTTAAAAGGTCATCCTCTGCAGAAAGGAAGAATCGGCTTTCACCGGGGTCGCCCTGACGACCTGCACGACCGCGAAGCTGGTTATCAATTCGTCTTGATTCGTGGCGCTCTGTACCGATAATGCAAAGACCGCCTGCCTCACGCACCTTTTCTGCTTCCTTTGAGGTTTCTTCCTTGAATTTTGCTTCAAGCTCGCGGAAGGTTTTTCTTGCATTGAGAATATCCTCGTTATCTGTTTCCGCAAAGCCTGTTGCCTCTGCAATAAGCTCATCGTCAAATTCCATTTTCTTCATCTGAGCCTTTGCCATAAATTCGGGGTTACCGCCTAGGATAATATCGGTACCACGACCTGCCATATTGGTTGCAATTGTAACTGCACCGAATTTACCTGCCTGAGCAACGATTTCCGCTTCTTTTTCGTGGAATTTAGCATTGAGAACCTCGTGCTTGATGCCCTGTCTTTTAAGGAATCTGGAGAGCTTTTCGCTCTTTTCAATGTTAACAGTACCAACGAGAACGGGCTGACCTTTTTCGTGGCATTCAACTATTTTTTCAACAATAGCATTGAATTTTGATTCCTCTGTTTTATAAAGAACATCATCATTATCTTTTCTGATAAGGGGCTTGTTTGTGGGGATTTCAACAACGTCGAGGCTATAAATTTCCTGGAATTCTGCGCTTTCGGTCATAGCAGTACCGGTCATACCTGAAAGCTTTTTATAAAGACGGAAATAGTTCTGGAAGGTGATGGTTGCAAGAGTTTTGCTTTCGTGCTCAACCTTAACACCCTCTTTAGCCTCAATAGCCTGATGAAGACCCTCGCTGTAGCGTCTGCCCATCATAATACGACCTGTGAATTCGTCAACAATAAGCACCTGACCGTCTTTAACAACATAGTCAACATCGCGAACCATTGTACCGTGAGCCTTAAGAGCCTGGTTGATATGGTGCTGAAGAGTAAGGTTTTCTGCATCCATAAGATTTTCAATATTGAAGGCTGCTTCTGCTTTTGCAATACCTGATTTTGTAAGAGTTGCGGATTTTGCTTTTTCGTCAACAAGGTAGTCGCCACCCTCCTGGGCTACAACATCCTCAGCATCGAGCTTGGAATCAAGCTCCTTAACCTTAACCATTTTAAGACGACGAACGAAATCATTTGTCATTCTGTAAAGGTCTGTTGATGCCTCACCGATACCTGAAATAATAAGAGGAGTTCTCGCTTCGTCAACAAGAATTGAGTCAACCTCGTCAACAATAGCAAAGTTATGACCTCTCTGAACTCTTTGCTCAGCATACATAACCATATTATCACGAAGATAGTCAAAGCCCATTTCGTTGTTTGTACCGAAGGTAATGTCAGCGGCATAAGCTTCTTTTCTTTCTTCGTTATCTTTTTCGTGAATAATAAGGCCAACCTTAAGACCCATAAAGCGATAGATTTTACCCATCCATTCAGAGTCACGCTTTGCAAGGTAATCGTTTACCGTAACAATATGAACGCCATCGCCTGAAAGAGCATTAAGGTAAGCGGGAAGAGTAGCAACAAGAGTTTTACCTTCACCTGTTTTCATTTCGGCAATTCTGCCCTGATGAAGAATTATACCGCCTAAAATCTGAACGGGGTAATGCTTCATACCAAGAACACGCCATGCAGCCTCGCGACAAGCGGCAAATGCCTCGGGAAGAATATCGTCAAGAGTTTCACCATTGGCAAGACGCTCCTTGAATTCAGGGGTTTTTGCCTGAAGCTGTTCATCAGAAAGTGCTCCGTATTCGCCTTCAAGAGAAAGAACCTTATCTTTAAGACCACCGATTCTCTTGATTTCTTTGGAGGAATAATCTCCGAAAAGTTTTTTAAATAAACCCATTTTTAAAATCTACCTTTCGTAGTGGAAAAATAATACAAATTTACACATTATACATTCTACCACATACAATTATTTATTGCAAACAATTTCAAAGATTTTATAATTTTGTTTACATTTTGCCTAAAAATTGCTACCATTAAGTTGAAATAAAAAATATTTCAAATTTTTGAAACAATTTCAAGATTTTGGAAGTCTATATAAATGAGAGCGAAAAAATTTGCTTTGCAAATTAGTTGTAAATTGAAAACGGAAAGTTGAAAATTTATGGACCTGCGGTCGGCATTTATAAGTGCAAAATGCAAAGTGCAAAATGTCGGGTCTGCGACGCATTATAATATGTTTGGAAGCAAAGCTTCCCCGAAATTTTCCACTTACCATTTTCAACTTTCAACTTTATCAGGTGCCTGTATGTTTTTAAATCCAAAAAGGTTGGTGAAAACATGGAAAAATTAATTGAACGTTCAAAACAAGGGGATTGCTCTGCCTTTTCGGAGGTTTATTCTCAGTATGCCACAGAAATCTACAGATTTGCCCTTTATATGATGGGTAATAAAGAGGATGCAGAGGATGCAGTTCAGGAAGCCCTGCTTTCTGCTTGGAGGGGCATACATAGCTTAAAGGACAACTCCCTTTTCAAAGCCTGGCTTTTTAAAATCCTTGCTAACAAATGCAAAACTCTTTTAATGAAAAGGAATAAGACACCTGATGCCTTGCCTGTTGAGGAGTATGAATTCCTTGCAGACTATGAGGCAGACGGTAGCTTAATAAGCTCTGCAGAGCTTAAGGATGCGCTCTCAACACTTACTCCGCCCGATGCACAGATTATTTTACTGTCAATTATAGGCGGTTTCACAAGCTATGAGTTGGGTGTTATTTACAATATGACACCGGGTGCGGTTCGCACAAGGCAGAAGCGCGCCCTCGAAAAGCTCAAAACTATACTTTCTTGAAAGGAGAGTTACTGATGAATAACAAAGAATTCGAATTTCTTACAGAAGAAGAGCTCAAGGCTTTAGACGAAAGCTTGAAAAAAGCAGAAAATGTAGAATTACCCGAAGGTCTTTCTGCAGAAAATATAGAAAAATTAATCAAGGATGTACCGCAGGATGCAATTACCATTGAAACGGCAGCACCCAAAAAGAAAAACAAAAAGAAAATTATTCTCAGCTCAATTTCTGCTGCTGCGGCAGTTATTGTTGCAGTGACATCAATTGCAGTTATAAGACCCTGGGAAAGCAAAACTCCTGCAATTAAAGAAAGTGTTACGGGAGACCCGCCAAAGCAAACAGAGGATTATGCAGAAATTGAAGAAATGTTTGCAGAATATGCAGACAAATATCAGAATTACAGAGCATATGACGAATCCTTTACCCTTAAAGGCTTCGGCAATGTTTTTGGCAATAAATCTGATTCTGCTGTTCTTGAGGATGCGGTTGATATGGAGGCTGCTGCACCTGAAGCAGGCTCGAGCAATACAGGTGTTACCAATGTAGTTACTGAAAACAGTGTAAATTCAAGTACAACTGACGACAACAAAACAGAAAGCACTCAGCACGGTGAAACCAATGAGCAGGTTAAGGGTGTAAGCGAAGCGGATATTATTAAAAATGACGGAAAATATCTTTATATCGTGAACCCTGCCGATGCGGATTGGGACACATATTACAGACAATGTGAGCTTTATTTTTATTATGTGAACGGACTTGAAGCAACAACTGCAAGGGTTCAGTCCACACCGGGTTACAATCCTGATGCAGAAGAAATCTCAGACAACGAAAAACCCGAAACAACAAAAGAAAAAACAACCGTAGCAGAGGTTACAGAGCTTCCCGAGCTTCAATATTCCTGCGAAATTTCTGTTGTTGAGCCCAATGCGAAGGGCGAATTGAAAAATATTAATAAAATAGAAATTGCTAAGCCTGAAAGAGACGATATTTTCTATATGAGCGTTCAGGAAATGTATGTTGTAAACAACCGTCTTATTGCAGTTATCAATTGTCAGCTTAAAAGAGAAGAAAGTGACGATAATGCAAAGGGCAGATATTATTACCTTTATGGTGGCAGTAGCGGAAAAAATATCACAATGGCAGTTTCCTACGATATTTCCGACAGAAAGGATGTTAAGGAAGAGTGGCGCGTTTTCCAGGACGGTGGTTACATTTCCTCTCGTCTTATAGGCGATGAGCTTGTTCTTCTTTCAAACTATTATGTTGATATCAGTCAGGAAGCAGATGTTGTCAAGGCAACCTGCGTTCCCGAAAACAGCTGTGACGGAAAGACCTTTTCAAGAGTAGCGGTTGATGATATCTGTATAATGGAAGAGGTTTGTGACACAAGCTATCTTGTTGCATCTGTTTTAGATATTGATGACGAAAACACCTTGAAAACCGAAGCTGTTTTAGGCGCAGGTCAGAATGTTTACTGCACAACCGAAACCCTTTATGCCACAAGCACGGAATATAACTACAACGATTCCCGAAAAGCAGAGGTATTCGGACTTTCAGAAACAGTAAAAACCCAGATTTATAAATTTGATATCAGAAATTATGATATTAAATATCTTAAAAATGCATCTGTTGACGGTAGCGCATTGAATCAGTTCAGTATGGATGAATATAACGGATATCTGAGAATTGCCACCACAAGCGGTAACTGGGGCGACAGCTTTGTAAATCAGGTTTATGTTCTTGACAGTAACCTTGAAACTGTTGGTCTTTTAAAGGACATTGCAAAGGGTGAAACTATCAAATCCGTCCGCTTTACAGGCAATACTGCTTATGTTGTAACCTTTGTTCAGACTGACCCCTTGTTCGTAATTGATTTGACTAATGTTACTGCGCCTAAGATTTTAGGTGAGCTTAAAATCCCCGGTTATTCTGCATATCTTCACCCCGTTGGTGATGGTCTTGTAATGGGTGTTGGTGTTGATGGCACTGAAGACGGAACAAATGGTGGAATGAAGGTTTCTCTATTCGATGTAAGCGACCCCACAAAGCCGGTTGAGTGCGGAAAATTCACAATGTCAGGCTACCAGGGTGAAGAAAGACAGGTTTATGTTGACTCCGAGGCATACTTTGACCACAAGGCTCTTTGCTGGGATGGAGAAAATAAAATAATGTATATTCCATATAGCAAGAATGTTCACGTGTGGGCTTATGCAGAGGGCAAAAATTACAGTAAAACCGAGGCAGGAATAGTTGCGCTTAAGGTAAATGAAGAGGAAAAAACTCTTAAAACAGCAGGCGATTATATTGCAAATTCTACCGATTATGCTCAGCCCTATGAATTTTCAAGAGCAACATATATAAATGATGTGATTTTCGGTTATTCCACCAACACAGGTCTTCTTTGCTCCTTTGATAAAGGCACACAAAAGCAGCTTGATACTATAAATATCAGCCGATAAAACCATATACCGTAAGGTACAGGCTTGCCTGTACCACAGAAATTAAGGATTTGATGATTTATGAAAAAGATAATAAAATGTTTAGTGACAATTATTTGTTCATTGATTCTTATTTATGGTGCGTTTGTCGGTGTTGATTGTGTAAGGTTATATAAGGTAGGGAAAAGCGACAAGCCTTTAATTACAGTAAATGAAGCTCGTGGAGAGGATTATTGGAAATGCGAGGGCTTAGGCTATACCGTAACATACAAATTCGACCCGGAAAAAGCAGTTGCTTCTGAGGAAGAGGGTAAAGAAAATGCTTATCCCGGCTCGTATGTTTATAGTGCGGAATTCAGGCTTTTTGATAAAATTCTTCTGTGGGCGTGGATTGAAGATTCTGAAGCAGAGGTTGAAAGGTTTTCATACAAAAAAGAGTGTTCAGAATTTGATGAAAATGATAGCGGTATTAAAGAAAAAGATTTTCATAACACCGAAAATATCAGTATAAATAACAAAGAAAAGGCAATAAAAATCGCACAAAATGAGGTAACTGTTGAATATGATAGTGTTTCAGTTGCGTTTGATGAAGATGAACAAATGTGGAAAGTAATGTTTTTCAACAAAAATCAACTTGGTGGAGGTCAAACAGTTTATCTTAACAATGATGGAATAACCCAATTATGTATTTGGGGAGAATAAAAATAAATTGGCAGTGCTTCGGTGCTGTCAATTTTTTTTAGCAAATAGCAATTAGCAAATAGCAAGCAGTAGATTATAGCAGGTAACCGTAAGGTATAGGCTTGCCTATACCTGAGTGCTATGTGCTATTTGCTAACCGCTGGCAACTGGCAACTGGCGACTGGCAGCTAATAACTGCTGTCAATTTTTTCTTGCTTTTTTCCTATATAAATAGTATTATTATAGTGTATAATTATGCACAGAGGTGAGCGTTATGTATCTTTGCCCCCAGCCTAAAATCCTTCAGCTTAAAAAGGGAATGTTAAGCTTTCCTGTTGGTGAAATGCCCAAGGTGGAAAAGAAAAAAATTCCTCAGCTTTCTGAAAAGGAAAGCTATCGTATTAATATCGATGAAAATGGCGTTTTAATTGAGGGTGCAGATGACAAGGGTCTTTATTATGGTGAGCTTACCCTTAAGCAATTAATGCTTAACTATCGTGGTTGTTTACCATATCTTTACATATATGATGAGCCCGAATTTTCATATCGTGGATTTATGATAGATTCTTGTCGTCATTTCTTCACAGTTGATGAAATCAAGAAAATGATTGATGGTGCGGCACTCTTCAAATTCAACAAATTCCATTTCCATCTTTCTGAGGACCAGGGCTTCAGAGTTGAAATGGAATCCTACCCCTTGCTTACAAGCGTTGGCTCTGTGAGACCATCCTCAAATTTCGGTAAGGGCGAAAACGATAATACCCCCTATGGTGGCTATTACACCAAAGAGGAATTAAAAGATATAGTTAAATACTGCGAGGAAAGATATATTGAGGTTATTCCCGAATTCGATTTCCCCGGTCACACAACTGCGGTTATTTCTGCATACCCTGAGCTTTCCTGCACAGGTGAAAAAATAGAGCTTAAAACCACAGGTGGCGTTTTCAAGGATATTCTTTGCGTGGGTAATCCCGAAACTTTGAAGCTTATTTATGCAGTTGTTGATGAATTCTGCGAAATTTTCCCATCAAAATATTTTCATATCGGTGGCGATGAAGCACCCAAAACCCGTTGGCTTAACTGCCCTAAATGTAAGGCAAAGCTACAGGAAGAGGGGCTTCACACAATGGATGAGCTTCAGGGCTGGCTTGTTAATGAGGTTGCTTCATATCTTAAGAAAAAAGGCAGAAAGGCAATCTGCTGGAATGAATCTCTGAATGGCGGAAACCTTGATAAAGATAACATAACAGTTGCTCAATGGACAAACAAAATGGATAAGTGTATTGAATGGGCTAATGGCGGAAATCCTGTTATTATGGAAAGATTCACTCCTTATTATGTTGATTATCCCTATGGTATGCACTCATTGAAGGATGTTTATATGTTCAATCCCCGAAAGGTGAGAGGGCTTACCTCATTGGGTGCGGCATCCATAAAGGGTATTGAATCTCCTATCTGGACTGAATATGTAAGAGATTTCGAAAAAATGAGCTATATGTGCTTCCCTCGTTGGCTTGCAATTGCAGAAACTGCCTGGAACGGTGCAAATCCCAAGGGCTATCAGAGCTTTTTGAAATCCGCAGAATTTTATTGCGATGTTTTGAAGGGTATGGGTCATACCCCTGCGCCAAAAAGCGACTGGAATGTAGCACCTCATACAAGAGTTAATGAAACCGTTGGGTTCTTTACAAATTTTGTAACTCCCACAATTATTAAAGATTTTTTCAAGAAAGATAAATAATTATGATTAAATATTCAGTTATCGGCACCTCCTGGATTACAAAATCCTTTATTGAGGGCGCAAATCTTTGTGAGGATTTGTGCCTTGATGGAGTTTATTCCCGCTCCTTTGAAAAGGGCAGTGCATTTGCAAAGGAAACAGGGGCAAAAAGAGTTTTTACGGATTTTAATGCTCTTGCTTCTTCTGATACGGATTTAGTATATGTTGCAAGCCCTAATGTGTGCCACTATGAGCAATGCAAGGCTCTTCTTATGAATGGTAAGCACGTAATCTGTGAAAAACCAATTACAATTACCGCAGAAGAATTCAAAGAGCTTTGTAATCTTGCAGAAGAAAAAAATCTTGTGTATTTTGAAGCGATAATGTATATGCATACGCCCTTAAGACAGGTTTTAAAGGATGCAGTAGGCAAAGTCGGTAATATCAGAAGCGCAACCATAGATTTTTCTCAGCTTTCTTCAAAATATCAGGCGCTTAAAAATGGTGAATTGCCCAATATTTTTAACCCCGAAATGAAAACGGGCGCACTTAACGATTTGGGTATTTACTGTGTTTACCCTGTGATTGATTTATTCGGTATGCCCGAAAGCATTATTCCATCACAGCATTTTCTTGAAACAGGTGCAGACGGTAGCGGTAGTGCAGCTTTTGAATACAAGGATAAGCTTGTTACAATTACTTATTCAAAGGTAGGTCAAAGTCGCTCTGCCTCGCAGTTTATGGGGGATGAGGGCACGGTTACAGTTGAAAGCATATCAAAGCTTGATAACATAAGGTTCTATAACAACAACGGGGAAGAAACCCTTTTAAATGGCGAAACAGATAAAAAATATCTTATGGGTAACGAGGCTAAAAGTGCATTGAATTTTATTCTGAACCCGAAAGAAACTGACAATTTTCTCAAGGAATGTCAGTTGATGAATGAAAAGGCTCTTTTATGTATGGAAAAGATGAGGGTAGAAAATGCTTGAACA
Source organism: Clostridia bacterium (assembly GCA_017436285.1). Taxonomy (GTDB): domain Bacteria; phylum Bacillota; class Clostridia; order Oscillospirales; family Acutalibacteraceae; genus DTU089. The sequence continues at coordinate 24,535 of JAFSDL010000018.1, read as the reverse complement.
GGAGCTTAAGGAATTTTTACTTAATAAAGGTGTAACCGATGTTGGCTTTGCAGAAATTGACAATGCCGATACCGGTGAATTGAAATATGCGGTCAGTATTGTTGTAAAGCTTTCCGATGCTATTATTGATGAAATCGATGGTGCGCCAACGCCCACATACTTTAACCATTACAGAACAGTGAATGCATTTATTGACAGGTGCCTTTTGGAAGCGGGCTTGTTTTTGCAAAGCAAGGGCTATAAATATATAACTGTTGCCGCATCACAGAGTATGCCTGCCACACCCTTTAACGGCAGATATTCTCATAAAGAAGCCGCCCACAAGGCAGGACTTGGCAATATTGGTAAAAATGATTTGTTTTTACATAAGAAATATGGTGCAAGAGTTCGTTTAGGAACACTTTTTACAGATTGTAAGCTACAAGGTGACGGAATCTTAAAGGAAAATCCGTGTATTAATTGCGATAAATGTGTTAAGGCTTGTCCCAGTGGCGCAATTCTTGGTGTCAGCTACTATGACGGCATAAAGCGTGAGGAAATGTTCAGTCCGTCAGTTTGTAGTGAATATATGAAAACAGCGTATCAGAAAATCGGCAGAGGTGCAGTCTGCGGAATATGTATGCAGGTGTGTCCTGCTTGTAAGAAATAAGCGTGGTGAAAAGCTATGGCAAAGATTTTAATTGCAGATGATGAACAGCTTATAAGAAAGCTCATAGGCGATTGCCTGAAAAAAGAGGGTCACCAGGTTCTGGAAGCGGAAAATGGTGAAATAGCCTTGCGCCTTTTTGAAGCTAACAAGGATTTGGAGCTGGCACTTCTTGATATAATGATGCCTGAAATTGATGGTTGGGAGGTTTGTCGCAAAATTCGTGAAAAAAGCGATTTACCCGTAATACTTGTTTCTGCTCGCTCTCAGGATTTTGATCAGATAATGGGCTTTGAATCAGGGGCAGATGATTATGTAACAAAGCCATTTTCATTGGCAGTTCTTTCAAGAAGAGTTGAAACTCTTCTGAAAAGAGGAACCAACCTAAAAAGAAAAGATAAAAATACCGATGATATAACTATTGAAAATCTTACTATCAGACCATCTTCCTACGAGGTAACTATTGATGGTGAAAAAATAGAATTAACTCTTAAAGAATTCAAAATTCTCACAAAGCTTTGTAATGCTCCCGGAAGAGTTTATACAAGAGATGCTCTTCTGGATGAGCTTTGGGGTATGGATTATACGGGCGATACAAGAACAGTGGATTCCCATGTTGCCCGCCTTCGCACCAAATTAGGTGATTGGGGTATAAAATATATTATTACTGTTTACGGAACAGGCTATAAGCTTAATGATAAATAAAAAAGAAGAAAAGGAGGTAGCCATGTGAAAAGAAAAGGTTTGGGTATTCGTGCTAAGGTGTTTTTAGAAATTGGTGCGATTATTGCAGTTTGTCTCGTGGGTATCTCCATAGCAAATTCTCAGCTTCTTGAAAGTGTTTATATCTGGAATGTTGAACGTACTTTGGCGTCAATGGCGCAAAACACCGAGAATGCAGGTGCAGATTATTTCTATATGCTTGCAGAGTATGAAACAAAAGAAAATGTAAGCATAGACTTATATGACACTCAGGACCGCTATTTGTACGAGGGCTCAGGGAATTTTATTTCCGCAAATAAAATTAATATTATCAGCCGAAAGCAAAACGAGGATGGTAGCTATTTTAATGTAGTTGCAGAGGACGGAAGCACAACTCAATACATCGTTTTCGGTAAGGATTTTGAAAACGGATGGCATATTGAAATAACTGCCCAGAAGGACCCAATTAAAGAGAACGCCAATCTTGCAACCGGTGTTACAACAACCATAACAATTCTTGCGCTTGTTCTTGCTCTTGTTTTCATTTCTGCATATTCAAAGCATTTCACAAAGCCACTCATTCAGATGAGTGAGGTTGCAAACAAAATTGCAAATCTTGATTTTTCTGCAAAATGTGAAATTAACAGAGGCGATGAAATAGGCGCACTTGCAGACAATATAAATGTTGTTTCAGAATCATTGAATAGTGCACTTTCAGAGCTTCGTGAAAAGAATGCTCAGCTTATGGAGGATATTGAAAAAGAGCGCCGGATTGAAAAAATGAGAGCGGATTTCATTTCTGCGGCATCCCACGAATTGAAAACACCCATTGCGATTATCAGGGGCTATGCGGAAGGCTTGAAAATGAATATGGGCGAAGAGGATGAAGGTGCTTCGGAATATTGCGATATTATTATGCGAGAGTCTGACAGAATGAATGCACTTGTTCTTAATATGCTTGAGCAGTCGCTGTATTCATCAGGTGTTAAAAAGCCTGATATGACAGAGTTTGAAGTAAACCCATTCATAGAAGATTTACTAAAAACAGTGAATCCTATATTTGAAGAAAAAGGTGTTAAGGCAAGTTTTATAGCAAATAATGACTTTATTGCCTTTGCAGATAAAGCTCAGATGACAACAGTGCTTTCAAATATTGTTCTTAATGCCTGCAGTCACGCAAGAGGCGAAAAGCTTATTGAAATTACAACCGAAAAAGTCGATAATAAAATAAAGATTAATATTTTTAATACGGGAAGCCGTGTTGAAGAAGTGGATAAGGAAGGAATTTTCACATCCTTCTATCGTGCCGATAAAGCCCACTCAAGAGCAGAGGGCAGATTCGGTCTCGGTCTTGCTATTGTAAAATCAATTACAGAAAACCATAATTGTGATTGTGGCTTTGAAAATAAAGAAAACGGCGTAACCTTCTGGTTTACTATGCCTGAATGTACTGCTACGGAAAGGAAAACAGATGAAAATTAATTTTGTAATACCCTGCCTTTTAGGTGTTGAGGGAATAATTGCCGATGAGCTTCGCTTTTTAGGAGCAGAAAATGTTCAGGCGGAAAACGGAAGAGTGCTTTTTTCAGGGGACGAAAATATGCTTGCGAGAGTCAATATCTGTTCTCATTTTGCAGAAAGAGTTCAGATTAATATGGGCTCATTTACCGCAAAAACCTTTGAAGAGCTTTTCCAAGGGGTTAAGGCTCTTCCCTGGGAGGAGTGGATTGGCAAGGACGATGCGTTCCCCGTAAAGGGCTATTCGCTTAAATCAACTCTTTTCAGTGTCAGCGACTGTCAGGCAATTATCAAAAAGGCAGTTGTTGAAAGGCTTAAATCAAAATATGGTATTTCCTGGTTTAATGAAAGCGGACCTGTTCATCAGATTCAGTTTTCAATTATGAATGATAATGTTACTATGCTTATTGATACTACCGGTGCAGGTCTTCATAAAAGAGGCTACAGGCTTTCTCAGAACGGCGCGCCAATAAAGGAAACTCTTGCGGCATCAATTTGCGCTCTTGCAAAGCTTCGCCATTATCATACACTTTATGACCCAATGTGCGGTAGCGGTACTCTTCTCATTGAAGGTGCTTTATATGCTCATAACATTGCGCCCGGTCTTAACCGTCACTTTGCGGCGGAAAGATTTGATATTCTTCCCAAAAATATCTGGAAGGAAGAAAAGGAAAGGGCAATAAGTCTTGAAAAGGTTGACACCGATTTTGTTGGCTATGGCTCAGATATTGATGCAGAGGCAATAAAGATTGCGATTGAAAATGCATCAAGGCTTCCTATCGGTAAAAAGCTTAATTTTGAAAAACGAGATTTAAGGGATTTCAAAAAATTAAGCGAAAGAGGTACAGTTATCTGTAACCCACCTTATGGCGAAAGGCTTCTTGATTTGCAGGAGGCTCAGAAGCTTTATAAGGAAATGGGCAGAGTGTTTGACAAAGCTCACGGTTGGAGTTATTATATAATCACTCCCGATGAAGAATTTGAACAGTGCTTCGGAAGAAAAGCGGATAAAAGCAGAAAACTTTACAATGGTATGATTAAATGCAGATTGCATATGTATTTTAAATAAACAATATAAAAATTCCCCTGAAGGAGAATAAAAAAATGAAACATTTATTTATTGTTAATCCCGTATGCGGAAAAGGTATTTCCTACGAAAGATGCTCTGACGGTATTGTTAAAACAATGGAAGAAATGGGCATTACAGATTATGAAATTCATGTTACAACCGCGCCTCGCGATGGTTATGAATACGCAAAAAAAGAGGTTGAAAAGGGCGAGCATATCCGCGTTTATGCCTGTGGTGGCGACGGTACTCTCTATGAGGTAGTTAATGCCTGTGCTTGTCACGAAAATGCAGAGGTTGCGGCATTCCCCTTGGGAAGCGGTAACGACTTTATCCGTATTTTCGGCGATAAAAAGGATTTAAGAAATGTTGCCGACCACGTTAATGGTACGGTAATGGATTTCGACCTTATCAAATGTGGTGACCAGTATGCAATCAATCAGTGCTCAATGGGTGTTGATGCAGAGGTTTGTGCAAAGCAGGCGGATTTCAAGAAGCTTCCTCTTCTTTCAGGTGAGGCGGCATATACTGCAGCCCTTCTTTATTGCTTTATCGGCAGAATGAAGAGCAGATTTACAATTCAGATTGATGATGAAGAGCCTTTTACAAGCGACGTGCTTTTCTGCGTTGCAGGTAACTCCCGTTGGTATGGTGGCGGTTATATGGCTGCTCCTAAGGCTCTTACCTATGACGGTCTTCTCGACTTCATTATTGTTAAGAAGGACTGCCTGAGAATTAAGCTTCTCACTCTTATTGACCCCTATAAAAAGGGTCAGCATCTTGGTTGGGACAGAACAATTTTCAAAAGAGGTAAAAAGATTCACATTACAAGTGAAAAGCCTGCAGCAATGAATGTTGATGGCGAAACAGACTATGTAACAGAATGTACATTCGAAATTGTTGAAAAGGGTATCAAGTTTGTTGTTCCTGCTTGTTCCGATTTTATGGAGAGAGTAAAAAATAATAACGTATAAAACAAATTCACCTCATAAAAAAGTTTTTGAACTTTTTTATGGGGTGAAAAATTTTCTTGGAATATCAACTTTTCTCTATAACCAATTATAACACAAAATACTGAAAATTACAATACTTGCATATAGAAGAGAAATATAGTATGATTAACTTTTACAGAGACTATATTTTGGAGGTAGTATTTTGCTCGGTAAGGATATGAAAATCGAAGAACAGAATGCTCAATATGTTCAGGAGTTTTTGGATAACGAAATTGTCCGTTTAGGTGAGCTTATTGAAGAATACAAGGCCAATGTTAAGGTTATGGGTGAGGATTTTAATATGGATAACCCCAATGGCGGTATGTATTCGGGTATGGAGCTTACTGAAATCCATCACGAAATGGAGAAGCAGTTTCTTTATTCCGAAGAGGCTGCAAGAGATATTTATTTCTTTAAAAAGCTTCGTAATGCGCCCTATTTTGCAAGGGTGGATTTTAAGGGAGATAACGCCCGAAAGGAAAAAACAATATATATCGGCTTAAGAACACTCCAGAAGCACGATACCTTTGAAATGCTTGTGTGTGACTGGCGAGCACCAATTGCCTCACTTTTCTATGAGGATTTTGAGGATAAGGCATTTTTCAAGGCACCCTCGGGAGAAATTCGTGGTGACTTGCTTCTGAAAAGGCAGTTCAAGTTTGAAAAAGGCAAATTAAAATATTATGTTGACAGCGACCTTAAAATTGATGACGATATTCTGAGAGATGTGCTTTCATCCTCGTCAAGCAAGCATCTTAAGGTTATTGTAAACAGTATTCAGAGAGAGCAGAACAAGGTTATCCGTTACACAGATAACGAAAACCTTTTGGTTATCGGCCCTGCAGGCAGCGGTAAAACCTCTGTTGGCTTCCACAGGCTTGCATATCTTCTTTATCAGAACAGAACAGAGCTTTCATCTGCAGAAATTATAATGTTCTCTAACAACGATATTTTTTCAAGCTATGTTGCAGATATTATTCCCGAGCTTGGTGAAATGCCCATTAATTATTCATCATTTTATAATATTTTTGCGGCGGAAATTCCCACTGTTCAGGTAAGGGACTATTATTCTCTTGCAGAGAGCATTATAAACGGTGATTCAATTCGCAGTAAAAGTGCAGGAGTTAAATTAAGCAGGGCTTTTGTTGATTTTCTTGAAGCAGATACAGATATTTGCGAGCCTGAATTCAGCGATATAACTCTTTATGGTGATGTTATATTCTCAAAAGAGGCTCTTTTGGAAAGATTTTTAAGCGATACCGAAAATTCTCAAAAATCAAGAGGGGAGCGCCTTGCGGCATATATTCAGGGTGTGGTTGATGAATATTTTATCAACCACAGAGAAGAGATTTATCTTCATATTGATGCGGATTCGGAAATTGATGAGGATACTGCAAAGCTTTTCAGAGCAAAACGCAGGGATGTTAAGCAGAATGCAACAGAAATGATTAAAGCTGCAATTCTTGTTGACCCCATAGCAGTTTATTTCAGGCTTTTGGAAAAATATGCAGAGGAAATAAATTGTCCCGAGCTTCTCAATACAAAGGCTTCTCTCGATAAGGGCTACCTTGAATTTGAGGATGCTTTAGGTGTTGTTTATGTAAAATCCGTTTTGGGTATGTCTGCAGTTCTTTCAGGTGTTAAGCATATTCTTATTGACGAGGCGCAGGACCTTTCATATATTCAGCACAAGCTTATTTTAAAAATGTTCCCGAGAGCAAGAGTAACACTTCTTGGTGATACAAATCAGGCAATTATTTCCCAGCTCAACACCACAAGCAAGGAAGAGCTTGCAGAAATTTATAATGCAAAAATTCTCACTCTTAATAAAAGCTACCGTTCAACAAAGGAAATCAATTCCTATGCCTTGAAGCTTCTTCCCGAAGAAAAAAGATATGAAATCTTTGAGCGTTCAGGTGAAGAGGTTAAGGAAATCGGCGGCAATATCGATGAATTTAAAAATGCAGTTAAGGAAATGGCACAGAATAGTCCGTCAACCTGTATTATTACCCGAAACCTCAATGAAGCAATAGAGGTTTATAACCAGCTCAAGGCAGAAATTGACGGTCTCAGAATCTGCGATAATAAATCCTTCGAGCTTTCCCATAATCCCATTGTTATGCCCCTTGCTCTTACAAAGGGTCTTGAATTTGATAATGTAATTGTTTATAGCAAGGATGGTGCTTTCAGAGGAGAAGAAAACAAAAAATATCTCTATATGGCATCAACAAGAGCACTGCACAAGCTCATTGTATTCGCTGTGAATTAAACTATTTGCTAATTGCTATCTGCTAATCGCTGACTGGCGACTGGCAACCGGCGACTTTATAAGAGGTGGAATAATGAAAGAACTAAAACTATTTGTCATTACCGACCCCCACTATTTTAGTGAAAAATTAGGTGCTTTCGGCTCAGGCTACGAAGCATTTATGGACTATGAGCAGAAATGCTATGCAGAAACTGCTGCCATAAATAAAGCCGCAAATGAGTACCTGAAAAACAGTACCGAATCAGATATAATTCTTATAGCAGGCGACCTTTCCTTTAATGGCGAAAAGGAAAGCCACATTGAATATTCAAAGGAGCTTAAGGCGTTAAAAGAAAGTGGCAAGAAAATTTTTGTTGTTACTGCAGGTCACGATATTGAAAAAAATCCTTTTCAATATAACGGTGGCGAAAGAGAAGGTGCCGAAGGCATAGAATTTTCTGACCTTTTAACATACTATGGGGAATTCGGTTACAATGATGCAATTGCTTTCAATAAGGAGCATCTTTCTTATGTGGCAGAGCTTTCCGAGGATGTTCGCCTTTTGGTTTTATGTAATGATACTGCCGAGGGTAAAAACAAGGCTTATGATGACGAGTTTTTAAGTTGGATTAAAGAGCAAGCCCAAAAAGCAAAGGCAGACGGCAAAATGATGATTGCAATGGAGCATTATCCCGTTCTTCCCGGGCAACCCATACTTGCTCTTATTCCCGATGCCCGTCAAAAAGAAAGCAAGAAGCTTATTGAGGCTCTTGCAGATAATGGTGTTCATCTTATCTTTACAGGGCATATGCATAATCAAAGCATAAATGTTATTGAAACCGAAAAAGGCAATAAATTCTATGATGTCTGCACAGGCTCGCTTATCGGTTGCCCCGCATTTATGCGCCTTGTTACAATAAAGGATGAAAACACAGTTGAAATAAAAAGTATTCCCGTTCCCGAGTTTGAGTGGGAAAAGGGTGGTAAAACAGGGGAGCAATATCTTCAGGACCAGTTTGACAGAATGCTTGTAACGCTGATTGGCGGAATGAAGGATAATCCCGAAAAGGTTTTACATAAATTCGGAATCGGTAATAAAACCGCACTTTATAAGCCGGTGAAATTTATCGGCAAAATCCTTTGCACCTGGTCTGTTGGAAAAATTGCAAGCCTTTTCCTTGTTAAAGCCCATCCCGATGTTAAGAATGACAGATTTTTTGATTATCTTGTGGGCATTGTAAGAAATATGTTCTGTGGTGACCAGCCTTATACAGAAGATACTCCTTTCGGAAAAACATTCCTTAAAGTGCTTAAAAGACTTAACCCTGTACTTAAAATCCTTAACAAAAAGCTTCACGGAGCTCAAGGGGAAGAACTTGATTTTTATGAAATGCTTAAGCATTCCGCAGGTAACTACGGAATATCTGATTACAATGCTACGCTCAAGTTAGGAGTTAGGAATGAGGAGTGAGGAGTGTCGGGTGCTGCGCACGGCATTATAAATAGAAATAATTGAGTAGTCAAAAGGTTTCTAAAAACAAAAAAGTAAAGGCGAGTCCCAGCCTCTCTTCGAAGAGAGGGGGACCGCCTTTTGATTTGTTGTTGATATAAATATAGTTTTAAGCGTGTTTTGAATAAAGGTTAAAATTTAAAGTTGGTCGGGCGGTGGAGAGTTCTTGACGCGAGTACTTGAGCGTCTTTTCACCGTAGGTGAAACTGTACGGTGGTTATTTAGGTGATGGATTATCAGTAAAACCCAATATATAGTCCGAGCTTACCTGATAATATTTACATAATTTTATAAGATGATGGATTTTTAATTCTCTTTTACCACTTTCGTATAAATGATACTGAGGACGCGTGATATTTAGTATATCAGCAACATCCTGCTGTGTTAAATCCCGGTCTTCTCGGATATCTCGTAATCTTTGTGTGAAATGCATATTTACTAATTACTTTCTCTTTTTGTAAGGTGTTTTTTCATCGGTTGCTTTTGCAATATAATCAATTGAGGTATTGTAATATTCTGCAAATAACTTGATAGTGTCCAAGGGTGGAGTTCTTTCGCCGTTTTCATATCTGATATAAGAATTTTTTGAAATAAATGCGATTTTAGCACAAAATTCCTGTGTTAAATCATTATCTTCGCGTAATTCTCTCAAACGTGTGTCCATAAGTATCACTTCCTTATGACACTACTTTAACAAAATACTCCGTTTGGGGTTGACAAAATACTCCATTTGGGGTATGATAAGAGTCGTCACACAAATCCCAACTGCGAAGCGAATCAAAATGTATGTGAAACTGAGATGGAGTATGTAAAAGGAACCCGAGAGTACCAAAATACTCTCGGGTTACTTTTACTTTATCGTTTATTTAAAACTCAATTTTTTCTTCGATATAAGCCTCGAGCTCGTCAATTGAAATACGAACCTGCTCCATTGTATCTCTGTCACGGACTGTTACACAGCCATCTTCAATACTGTCAAAGTCATAAGTAATGCAGAAGGGTGTACCGATTTCATCCTGACGGCGATATCTTTTACCGATAGAGCCTGCATCGTCAAAGTCAACATTGAATTTCTTGGAAAGCTTTGTGAAAACCTCTGTTGCCTGTTCATTAAGCTTCTTTGAAAGGGGAAGAACTGCACATTTGAAGGGTGCAAGTGTTGGATGGAAGCGAAGAACAACTCTTGTATCGTTCTTTTCTGCATCAACAACCTCTTCATCATAAGCCTCTGTAAGAATTGTAAGGAAGAGTCTTTCAACACCAAGTGAGGGTTCAACAACATAGGGAATATATCTCTCATTTGTTTCAGGGTCGAAGTAGTCTAGGCTCTTGCCGGATGTGTTGATGTGCTGAGTAAGGTCATAGTCAGTTCTGTCTGCAACGCCCCAAAGCTCACCCCAACCGAATGGGAAGAGGTATTCAAAGTCAGTTGTTGCTTTTGAATAGAAGCAAAGCTCCTCGGGGTCGTGGTCACGAAGGCGAAGGTTTTCTTCCTTGATGCCTAAGGAATAGAGCCAGTCACGGCAGAATGCACGCCAGTATTCAAACCATTCAAGGTCAGTACCGGGCTTGCAGAAGAACTCAAGCTCCATCTGTTCAAATTCACGAACACGGAAAATAAAGTTACCGGGAGTGATTTCGTTACGGAAGGATTTACCAATCTGAGCAACACCAAAAGGAACCTTTTTTCTTGTTGTTCTCTGAATATTTGCAAAGTTTACGAAAATACCCTGTGCAGTTTCGGGACGAAGATAAAGCTCATTTTTGCTATCCTCTGTAACACCCTGGAAGGTTTTGAACATAAGATTAAATTGACGGATATCTGTGAAATTATGCTTACCGCAAGAGGGACAAGCAATTGCTTTTTCCTTGATGTAGTCCATCATTTGTTCGTTTGACCAGCCCGCAACATTTGTACCGTCAAAATCTTCAATGAGGTTGTCTGCTCTGTGACGGGTTTTACATTCACGGCAGTCCATAAGAGGGTCAGAGAAGCCACCAAGGTGACCTGATGCAACCCAGGTCTGAGGGTTCATAAGAATTGCACTGTCAAGACCAACATTATAGGGGTTTTCCTGAATAAATTTCTTGCGCCAAGCGTTTTTGATGTTTGTTTTAAGCTCAACGCCGAGAGGACCGTAATCCCAGGTGTTTGCAAGACCACCGTAGATTTCACTGCCTGCGTAAACGAAGCCTCTGCCCTTGCAAAGAGCAACAAGCTTTTCCATAGATTTTTCTGTGTTTTTCATAGTATTTATCCTTTCAGGTTAAATAGTTGCAAGTGGCAAGTTTTGGGGCCTGCGGTCGGCATTATAAAGCTACCGCTTGCATTTACTTTGCACCATTAAATTACTTTTGTATATTGTTTTTAGTTGTTCTGACTATAGCATATAAAATCTTCTCTATTTCTATACATTCGTCATAAATTGATCTAATTTCTTAACAACTACTATTTGCTGTCTGCTATTTGCTAACCGCTGGTAGCTGGCATCTGGCAGCTTGTTTTCAGTTGTCTGTATCAAGCTTTTTATCGGATACCTTTCCGCCGAACTGACTATAATACATATCCGCATAAAGACCGCCCTTTTGGAGAAGCTCTTTATGTGTACCTCTTTCCTTAACGGTACCCTTGTCAATAAAGAGTATTTCGTCTGCACTCTTAATTGTGGAAAGCCTATGAGCAATAACAAAGTTTGTTCTGCCCTTCATAATTTCGCTCATAGCCGCCTGTAAAAGAAGCTCGGTTCTTGTGTCAACGGAGCTTGTAGCTTCGTCAAGAATAAGAATTTTCGGGTCCTTTAAAAGTGCACGGGCAATTGTGAGCAATTGCCTCTGACCCTGTGAAAGATTCTCACCGTTTTCTTCAAGGATTGTATCATAGCCCTCGGAAAGCTCGGAAATAAATTCGTCCGCGTGAGCAGCTTTAGCGGCGACGATAACATCTTCATCGGTAGCACCAAGCTTACCGTAGCGAATGTTATCTTTAATTGTACCGTTAAATAGCCAGGTATCCTGAAGCACCATACCGTAAAGAGAACGCAAATCATCTCGGGGGATATCACGGATATCCGTTCCGTCAATGGTAATTCTTCCGTCATTTACATCATAGAAACGCATAAGAAGATTAACGAATGTGGTTTTACCTGCGCCTGTGGGTCCCACAAGAGCCACAAGTCCGCCACATTTAACGGAAATATCAAGGTTTTCCATTAAGGGCTTGTCAGGTGAGTATGAGAAGGAAACATTTTCAAATTTAAGGACATCCTTGAATTCGAGAGAGCTTCCGTTTTTATCTGCAATTTCCTCGGGTTCATCAAGAATGGCAAAAACTCTTTCCGAAGAAGCCATACTTGATTGCAGGTTGTTTACTATTTGTGCAAGCTGGGAAATGGGAGATGTGAAAAGCTTTGAATAGGTGATAAATGTAAGAATACCGCCTATGGTGAAGCTACCACCCATATCATAAAGAACCGTGTCACCAATAGCAAAAACGCCTTTGTTGACTATAAGATAACCTCCGATAATGGCAATAAGAATATAGCCGATATTATCGATAAGGTTTATAAATGGAGCGATTGTACCTGAAATGAACTGAGCCTTTCTGCTCACATCGGTCAATTCATCGTTGATATCGTTGAATTCATCAACTGCTAATTGCTCCTGCCCGAAAAGGCGAACAATTTTATGACCTGTGTACATTTCTTCAACGTGTCCGTTAAGCTCGCCTGTTCTGTCCCACTGAGCCTTGAAAAGCTTTTTGGAAACCTTCATAATGCTCAGGGCAATTGCCGCTGCAGGGGGAACAATGAGAACAATAATAAGGGTCAGGAACCAGTTTGTTATAAGCATCATCACAAAAACACCGAAAATGGTGATAATTGATGTTACAACTGAAACAAGATTGTGCTGAAGAGTGTTGCTGATATTATCAATATCGTTAATAAGGCGGGAGAGAATATCACCCTTTGCATTTGAATCAAAGAATTTTAAGGGTAAACGGGAGAGCTTTCCGTTCAAATCCTCTCGTAATCGGCGCACAACTCTTGCGGTTAGCCCTGCCATTGTGAACTGCTGAACAAACGAGAAAATTGCCATTCCGCCGTAAACTGCAAGAAGCATAAGAATATAGGGGATAAGGCTTTCGGCAGAAATTTCATAGCCCTCAATTTTAAGGGCAACCTGCTCATTGAGAACATCAAGAGCATCGCCAATATAGGAGGGGCCGATAACATTACAGATTGTGCTTAAAACACAGGTTATTAAAACAATTACGCAACCGCCCTTGTGCTCAAGAAGATATTTCAGAAGGCGCTTCAGTGTTTTGCCGAAATTGCTTGCTTTTTCCTCACCCTTCTGAACAGAGCGATAAGATGAATAACGCAGCTTTCGGGTGCTTCGGCGCATTTCAAGAAGCTTCTGGCGGTTTTCGTCAAGCTGACGCGGTTTTCTTGTCATTTTGTTGCCTCCTCTTCACTAATCTGGGATGCAACAATGTCCTTATAAACATCGCAGTTCTTTACTAATTCCTCGTGAGTACCCGTACCCACAACCTGACCTTTATCAAGAACAATTATTTTATCTGCATCAATTATTGTGCCTACTCGTTGAGCCACAATAAGAATGGATGAATTTTTGAGATTTTTCTTTAATGCTGCACGAAGACGGGCATCGGTTGCAAAGTCGAGAGCAGAGAAGCTATCGTCAAACATATAGAAAAGTGCCTCTTTTACAATTGCACGGGCAATGCAAAGCCTCTGCTTTTGTCCGCCTGAAAGGTTTGTTCCGTTCTGAGAAATCATACTGTAAAGCCCATCGGGGAGCTTTTCAACAAAATCCTTAGCCTGAGCAATTTCAAGGGCGCGCCACAATTCCGCATCTGTTGCATTTTCCTTACCGTAACGCAGATTATCTGCAATTGTTCCGCTAAAAAGGAATGCTTGCTGAGGAATGTAGCCGATTTTTGAATATATTGATGCAAAATCCATTTGGCGAACATCATAGCCATCAAGGAAAACCGCACCATCGGTTACATCATAAAAACGGGGAATAAGGTTTAAAATTGTTGATTTACCCGAGCCTGTTCCGCCGATAATTGCAGTAACCTTGCCGGGATTTGCAGTAAAGCTTACATCCTTTAAAACATCGGTATAGTCACCGTCAGGATTTTTATATTTAAAGCTTACATTACGGAACTCGATAACGCCTTTTTCTGAGTTGTTTTCCTCTTTAGGAAGTATTTTCATTTCAGGCTGCATTTCAAGAACTGCGTTAATACGCTTTGCAGAAACCTTTGCTCTTGGGAGCATAATGAACATTGCCGCGGCATTTGAAAGTGCGATAATAACAAAAACAAGATAAATTATAAACGCCTGCAAATCACCGATAGTGTTCTGAATTTCAACTGCATCTGTAAGACGGTTAATCTGCACATAACCAATAGCCACAAGAAGAATAATAAGCAAAAATGCAAGAAGAGTTACAATGGGAATGAGAGAGGCAAAAATTCTCTGAACAGTAACAACCATTCCTGTTAAATCATCGTTTGCATCCTTGAAGCGCTTGTCCTCGTGCTTTGTTCGGTTAAATGCACGAATAACTCTGATACCGCTTATTTTTTCACGGATTATAAGATTGAGCTTATCAACCTTTTTCTGAATTTTATCAAAATAAGGCAGAATTTTTTTTGCAACAAGAAGAGCAATAACAGCGATAACGGGAAGAACAATAAGAAGAACAAGGGAAAGGCCCGGGTCCATAATAACAGCCATTATTGTTCCGCCGATTAGCATAATGGGTACGGAAATAATTGTGCGAAGGCTCATAAGGATGAAATCCTGAACCTGACGGATATCGTTAATTGTTCTTGTTATGAGTGACGGAATACCGATTTTATCTATGTCACCCTGGGAGAATGTTTCAACCTTGTTGAAAATATCTGCTCGAAGCTCACCTGCAAAGCTTGTTGAAACCTTGCTTGAGCAATAGCTGTTTGCAATGGAAACAAGCATTGCAATAAAACAGCAAACGAGCATAATTATACCATCAGATTTAATGGACTCTAAATCGCCCTTGTTGATGCCTTCGTTGATGATTTCAGAAAGCAACAACGGGAAACCAAGGGTAAGCACATTATTTATTGCCGCAAGAAACAGTGTAAACAATGCAAAATGCTTGTGTGGCTTTAAGTAACGTAACAGCTTTAACATCCACAAATCCTCCTGAGTTTTTAGTACATAAATATACAGACTAAATATACCAAAAAATAGCAGAGTTATCAACTGTTTTTCACCTTTTTTATTACATTTTTAAGAGAATTTTAATTTTTTCTCACAACAATGTTTGTTCAGTGCTTATCGTGCTTGACAGATTTTGTTAAATATAGTAAAATACTAGACTGTTATACTATGTAATTTAACGAAACGAGTGTGATTTCAATGCATTGGTCAGAAATTATTGCAGACCGTATTATCAAGCGCAATCCTGATAAGGAAGAGTATGTTTGTGCTGCAGGTATCAGTCCCTCAGGCTCAATTCATATCGGTAACTTCCGTGATATTGCAACAAGCTATTTTGTTGTTCGCGCACTTATTAAAAAAGGTAAAAAAGCAAAGCTCCTTTTCTCCTGGGACGAGTTTGACCGTATGAGAAAGGTTCCTGTTAACGTTGCGGCTATTGACAGCGATATGGAAAAATATATCGGTTGCCCTTATGTTGATGTTAAAAATCCCTTTGATACAGAGGAAAAAACCTACGCTGAATATTTTGAGCACGAATTTGAGCGTTCAATTGTAAAATTCGGCATCAATATGGACTATCGCCATCAGGCAGAAATGTACAGAAGCGGTAAATATACAGAGCATATTCTTCATTCTCTTAAAAAGAGAGGAGAAATCTTCGATATTCTTGCTTCTCACAGAACACAGCCTGTTCAGGAGGGCGAGCGTGAAGCATATTACCCCGTTAGCATTTATTGCTCAGAATGTGGTAAGGATACAACAAAAATCGTTTCCTTGAGTGATGATTGCACACAGGCAGAATACACCTGCGCTTGCGGTCACAAGGATTCATTTGATTTCACAAAGGATTTCAACTGCAAGCTTGCCTGGAAAATTGACTGGCCTATGCGTTGGATGTATGAGGGTGTTGACTTCGAGCCCGGCGGAAAGGACCACGCAAGCCCCCACGGTAGCTACGATACAAGTAAGGATATCGCAAAGAAAATATTTGGCTATGAGCCTCCTCTCTTCCAGGGCTATGAATTCATCGGTATCAAGGGCACAACAGGTAAAATGTCCGGTTCATCAGGTCTTAACCTTACTCCCGAAACTCTTCTTAAAATCTATGAGCCCGAGGTTATTTTGTGGCTCTATTCAAAAACAGAGCCCCTCAAGGCATTTGATTTCTGCTTTGATGATGGTATTTTAAGACAGTATTTCGAGTTCGATAAAATGTATACCGCTGTTAAAGATGGTACCGCAAACGATGCTCAGAAGGATATTATGTATAACACAACTGTTGGCGACAGAGCTCTTGAAACTGTTCCTATGGGTCTTCTTGTTCAGCTTGGTAGTGTTGTTGACTTTAATGTTCCTATGCTTGAAACTGTTTTCGAAAAAATCGGCACTCCCTACAAGAGCGAGCAGTTCAGCGAAAGACTTGATAAAGCAAAATATTGGCTTGAAAACTGCGCTCCCGATCAGGTTAACCGCTTAAGAGCAGGTCGTAACTGGGAGGTTTATGAGGAACTCAATGAAACACAGAAGGCAGAAATAAAAGCTCTGTTTGAATATATTTCTGCAGGTGGCTACGACCTTGATGACCTTAATAAAAAGCTTTATGCAATTCCGAAGGAAATCAATGGTGAGGACCTTGATGAAAAGGCTCTCAAGGGAATTCAGGGCACATTCTTCAAGAATGTTTATAAGCTTCTCATAGATAAGGAAAAGGGTCCTCGTCTTTATCTCTTCCTTTTCGCGATAGACCCCAAGAGATATGTTGGCCTTCTTGATTTCTCATACCCAAAAACAGAGGAAGAGGCAAAGGCAGAAGAGCTTGCAAAGGTTGAAGAGGTTGTTGAAACAGAGGATAAGCACGTTTACGGCGAAGCAGATGCTTTTGTTCCCTTTAAAGAAGATAAAATCTCTATTGATGTTTTTGAAAAGCTTGACCTTCGTGTTTGCGAAATTCTCAAGGCTCAGGAAATCAGAAAATCTCATAGCTGTTTAAAGCTTACTCTTGACGATGGCAGTGGTGAAAACAGAGTTATCGTTTCTTCAATCAAGAGCGAATATACCTGCGAACAGCTTGTTGGTAAAAAGATTATTGTTGTTGCTAATCTTGAGCCCGCGAGATTTGCAGGTGTTCAGAGCAATGGTATGCTTCTTGCAGCAACAAATGGTGCTTGCGGTTGTCAGGTAGTGTTTGTTCCTGATTGCGTTCCTGTAGGTACACAGATTAAGTAATATGAAGTTCGTACCGATTACCGAAGAACGCTTCAATCCGGTTTACGAAAAAATGACCGCGGCGTTTCCTTTTGAGGAGCGCCGCGATATTTCAGACCAGAAGGAATGCTTCAATAATAGGTTTTTTAATTTCTTTGAGATTTTTGATAATGAAGCTGATGTAGGCTTTATAGCTCTCTGGGTTTTTCCCGAGTTCGTTTTCATAGAGCACCTTGCCATTGATGAAGACAAAAGAGCAGGTGGCTATGGCTCAAGGGCGATTGAGCTTGTAAAAGATACTTACAGCAAACCAATAATCCTCGAGGCAGAAGCACCCGAAACAGAGCAACAAATCAAAAGGATAAGATTTTATGACCGTCAGGGCTTTAAAATGAACCATTACGACTATGAGCAACCCTCATATCACGGTGGCAAGAGCGTGCCCTTAAAGATCCTCTCATACCCCGAGCTTTTAAGTCAGGCAGAATTTGATTTGTTTATTAAAAGAACAAGAGAAAATCCATATAAAAATAGCCTTTCGTAAGAAGGGCTATTTTTGTAAATATTTGTTTATTGACATATTTGAATTTATGAACATAATATAAATAGGATAAATTTGTTGTATATTTTTGTGGGAGTTGATAGTATGATGATAAATTCAGAAACAATTTTTTCAATGACACAGGCAAACCAAAATTTTTCACAAGTATCAAGAACAGTTGATGAAAAAGGAGAAGCAGTAATATTCAAAAACAATAAACCCAAATATTTGGTGTTGGATTTAGATAATAATTCACCAATTTTGGATTTGACAGATGATGAGAAAATAGATATTGTTGCAAAAAGAATTCTTGAAAGATACCTCCCTGCCTTTAAGGAGTTGGCAAAATGATAAAATTCAGTAAAGATAAAATCAAATTGCTTCATCAAATTATGGCAGAAGCTACAGGTGGTAGTGTTGGTGTCAGAGATGAGGCATAGTTGGAATCCGTTTTAGAAAGTTGTTTAGCAACGTTTGACGGGATCGAGTTATATCCTACCAAAGAGGATAAGGCAGCAAAATTGGGCTTTTCGTTGGTTTCGAATCACGCTTTTGTTGATGGCAACAAGAGAATCGGTGTATATGTTATGCTGTCTTTTTTGGAGATAAATGGTATAAAAATTGTAGCTTCTAATGAAGAAATAATAGAAATAGGTCTATCGTTAGCATCAAGCCAAATGTCTTGTGAAGAATTAAAAGCTTGGATTATAGCACACAAAAAATGATTTCGTTTTATTGCAAAAAATAAAATATGTGCTATACTACAATGTTGTAAATATATTGAATTAATTATATTAAAAGGAAATTGTTATGATTACTCCCGAAAAAATTGAAAGAATAAATTTTCTTGCCCGAAAATCCCGCGAGCAGGGCTTAACAGAAGAGGAAGCAATTGAACAGAAGGCTCTTCGTGCGGAATATGTTGCCGCATTCAAGCAATCCTTGGTAAACACTCTTGATAATACGGTTATTCAGCGTCCGGACGGAACAAGAGAGCATGTTAAGAAAAGAAAGAAATCTTCAGGAGATGTTCAGTAATGGCAACTATCAGAAGAATGAGGGCAGATGATATCAGCGATGTTGAATATGTCTGCCGAATGACCGCAGGGGAAAAGAGCATTAACGATGAAGCAGTAGGAAGGCTTATGTCAAGTATGTTTTCCACCTATTACGCTCGCGAATGCTACGATTCCTGCTATGTTCTTGCAGATGATTCCGATAAGCCTGTGGGCTATCTTCTTTGTGAGCCTGATTACCGCAGATTCAGTAAGATTTTCAGAAAAGTTGATGTGCCTGAAATCTATAAATTAGATAAGAAAGCGGGCTTAAGATGTTGGTTTTTCCCTGTACCCTATTCTTTAATGGGTTGGAAATACCCTGCACATCTGCACATTGATTTATTGCCAGAATATCAGAGCGGCGGATACGGAACAAAAATGATGCAGATGCTCTTAGAGGATTTGAGGGCGAAAAATGTTAAAGGTCTGATGCTTATTGCAGGTGCATGGAATACAGGTGCAATCCGCTTTTATAAAAGAAACGGCTTCAAGATGGTTTTCAATAAATTAGGCGAAGCTGTAATGGCAATTGATTTAACAAAATAAAGCAAAGCTTATAATTTTTTCTCACAGGTAGTGATTTTCTATGGCAAACAAACCCGTAACAGCAATAATAGTAGGAGCAGGACATAGAGCAATGGCTTATGCCGATTTCTCTTTAAAATATCCCGAAAAGCTAAAAATAGTAGGTGTTGCAGACCTTGACAAACACCGTCAGAAAATGGTCAGCGAGAAATTCGGTTTTTCTGAAGAATTCTGTTTCGACTCCGCGGAGGAGCTTGCAAAAGTGCCTAAATTTGCAGATGCAGTTATTAACGGAACAATGGATGAACAGCATGTCGAAACCTCAATTCCTCTTCTTGAAAAGGGCTATGATATGCTTCTTGAAAAGCCCTTTGCAGTGAATGTAGAGGAGCTGGAGCGTTTAATTGAGGTTGTAAAGCGCAATAATAATAAGGTTATGATTTGCCACGTGCTTCGCTACACACCATTTTATTCCGAAATCAAAAAGAGAATTTTAAATGGTGAAATCGGCAAGGTGGTAAACATACAGACTATTGAAAATGTCAGCTATCACCATCTTTCAACCTCATTTGTAAGAGGTAAATGGGCAAATTCTGAAAAATGCCACACAACTATGCTTCTTGCAAAATGCTGTCACGACCTTGATATTATGATGTGGTTAATGGGTGAGGATAAGCCTGTCAGCGTATCGTCAGTGGGCTCAAAAATGCAGTTTACTCCCGAGAATGCACCCAAAGAATCAGGAACTCGTTGCCTTGTGGATTGCCCGAGAGTTGATTTTTGTGATTTCAGTGCAAAAAGGCTTTATCTTGACCATCCTAATGAATGGACTGTTTATGTGTGGCGTGACCTTGAGGATGTAGAAAATCCCACAGATGAGCAGAGGAGAGAGCTTCTCACTCATAGTGATTATGGCAGATGTATTTTCAAATGCGATAATGATATTGTTGACCATCAGAGCGTTCTTGTGAATTTCAAAAGTGGTGCAACAGGCACTCATAATATGGTTGGTGGCTCACCCGAGCCCTTGAGAACAATACGTGTTATCGGAACAAAGGGCGAGATTTACGGTGAGTTTGAAAAAGGAATTATTGAATTAAGAAAGCAAAATCCTGCAAAGGAACGCTATTTTGAAAAGGAAATAATTGATTTAAGCTATATTTCAGGTGAAGGTCACAGCGGTGGAGATGAAAGACTTACTGAGGATTTTGTCAATTTCCAGCGTGGTGAAAGCCATTCTGTTTCCTGCACATCAATTTATGATTCTGTTCCCGGTCACAAGGTTATTTTCCTTGCTGATAAGTCAAGAGAGCAGGGCGGAGAGCTGGTACATATTAACCTTTGATTTAAGTTTTTATGAAAGGACGGCACTATGAATAATAAAACAAAGCGTGCCGTTGGTATCGGCTTAAGAGCAGGGCTTGTTCTTGCAATTCTTTTGGTTATAATTTTTAAATATAATGACCTTGTTAATATAGATGTCCGTGCCCTTGTTGAAAAAACAAACACCCTTTTTGAAGCGGGTGCAGCGGTTGTTGGGGTTTATTCTCTTAAAGCAATCGTTTTCGTGATTCCTGCATCTGTGCTTTACATGGCGGTAGGAATGGCGTTTGATTTTTTGCCGGGTCTTCTTGTTAATGCAATCGGACTTTTTGCCGAGCTTAATATAACTTATTTTATCGGTAAGTTTTTAGGTGGCGAAAGGGTAGAGAAAAAGCTCAGGCAATCTAAAAAAGGCGAAAAAATCATAGAGCTTCGCGATAAGAAAACACCCTACCTTTATGTTGCAAGGCTTTTGCCCGTTTTTCCAATTGACTTTGTATCGCTTTTCTTTGGTGCAAGTAATATGGGTTATTTAAGATATATCTTAATATCCTTTTTTGGAGTTATGCCAAGAATACTTCTTATAACCCTTCTTGGTGATAAAATTTATGATATAATCCCTGTTAAATTTATGATGACGGTAGTGGTCTTTGCTCTGCTCGGAGCATCAATATTTGCTTTGATAAAATATATAAAGAAAAAACACGATTGAAATGCGAAATTCAGAATGTGGAGTGCGGAATTGGCTTTGCGAGGATTTTAAGATAGAAGAATAAAGCTGTTGGTGGTTCTGCCTCTCTTCGAAGAGAGGGGGACCGCCTTTTGATTTTTACATCTTAACAACAAAGTTTCAAGCGTGCCAAATAATAAAGAATTATAATAAAGTTGGTCGGGTGGTGGAGAGTTCTTGACGCAAGCCCTCGAGCGTCATTTCACCACAGGTGAAACTGTAATAAACCGTAAGGTACAGGCTCGCCTGTACCACAGAATATATAAATTCAGGAGATAGGTGCATTACAATTGAAGCTTACGCTTCAACGATGCGCCTTTGTCGCATCGAGAACTTTCCACCATTCCACTGAACTGTATTCGAGCCTTTTATAATTGGCACGCTTGGAACATTTTTTATTTTAAAAATATTCACAAGATGGTCCCCCTTTCTTCGAAGAAAGGCAGAAATGACAGTAACTTTCTTTTCCTGTTTTTAATTTATTCTAAAGATAACTTATATAGTTGTTGAATTTTTTATTACAGCGGTGTAAAATATATTAAAATATAAATTAACTTGTTTATGAATTCTTGAGAAAGGAAGATAAATTTGAAAATTTCTTCTCTTTTTAACAGCAACAGAACTGTTTTGTCATTTGAGGTTTTTCCTCCTAAGAAAACAGGCTCTGTTGAAACTGTTTATAACACAATTGCAGAGCTGCAGAATCTTCGCCCTGACTATATAAGCGTTACCTATGGTGCAGGGGGCTCTTCTGCAAATAATTATACCTGCGATATTGCTTCGCTTATTAAGAATAAATATGGCATTGAGGCTATGGCGCACCTTACCTGTGTTAATTCCACAAAGGAGGATGTTGACAGGGTTATTAAGGAGCTTAAAGAAAATAATATTGAAAACATTCTGGCACTTCGTGGTGATAAGAATCCTGATTTTGAACCCAAAACAGACTTTGCTTATGCCAATGACCTTGTATCTTATATAAAAACTAAAGAGGATTTCGGAATTTCTGTTGCAGGCTACCCCGAAACTCATTTTGAAGCACCAAATGGCAAGGTTGATATTGCAAATCTTAAAAACAAGGTTGATTGCGGTGCTCAAAGCATAGTTACACAGTTGTTTTTCAATAATTCATATTTCTATCGCTTCCGTGACAGATGCGATATTGCAGGAATAACCGTTCCCATTTCTGCAGGAATTATGCCCGTTACAAATAAAAATCAGATTGAGCGAATGGTTTCAATGTGTGGAGCAAGCCTTCCGAGAAAGTTTGTTAAAATGATTCAGAAATATGAGGATAGACCCGAGGCGCTTGTTGATGCAGGCATTGCCTTTGCCATTGACCAGATTGTTGATTTGGTTTCAAACGGTGTTGACGGAATTCATATTTACACAATGAATAATCCATACATAGCAAAGAAAATAACCGAAAGTATAAAAGGTCTTTTATAAAAAAATATGACTCCCTTGAAACAGTTTTACTGTTCCGAGGGAGTCATTAAATTTTAATTAATCTCTTCTGTCTCTTTTGTGGAAGTTGTTTCTGCGAGGACGACGCTCTCTTTCGGGCTCATCATCGTTTTCGGGAACAAGACCTTCAACCTCAATAAGAGCATCTCTTCTTGAAAGATTGATTCTGCCTTGGTCATCAATTTCAGTAACCTTAACGATTACTTCATCGCCAACGTTTACACAGTCCTCAACCTTTTCAGTTCTCTTAACATCAAGCTTTGAGATGTGAACAAGACCTTCCTTACCGGGAGCGATTTCAACGAATGCACCGAAGGACATAAGTCTTGTAACAACACCCTTGTAAATTGCACCAACCTCGGGGTCATTTGCAATTGTGTTAATAATATCAAGAGCGCGGTTAGCATCTTCAATGTCAACTGCTGTAACGAAGATTGTACCATCTTCCTCAACGTCAACCTTACAGTTGCACTCTGCGCAGATTTTCTGAATAACCTTACCCTGCTTACCGATAACATCACCGATTTTCTCAACATCAATCTTTGTTGTGAGAAGCTTGGGAGCATATTTTGAAAGCTCTGCTCTGGGCTCTGCAATGCAGGGAAGCATAATTTCATCAAGGATATACATACGGGCATCGTGTGTTTTCTGGAATGCTTCCTTGATGATTTCGGGAGTAAGACCGTGAACCTTAAGGTCCATCTGAATAGCTGTGATACCGTTCTTTGTACCTGCTACCTTGAAGTCCATATCGCCGAAGAAATCTTCAAGACCCTGAATATCAACCATTGTCATAAAACGGTCGCCTTCAGAAATAAGACCGCAGGAGATACCTGCAACGGGAGCTTTGATGGGAACACCTGCTGCCATAAGAGCAAGAGTTGAACCGCAAACTGAACCCTGAGAGGTTGAACCGTTTGAAGAAAGAACCTCTGAAACAACACGGATTGTGTAGGGGAATTCCTCCATTGAAGGAATAACGGGAAGAAGAGCTCTTTCTGCAAGGGCACCGTGACCGATTTCGCGCCTGCCGGGACCTCTTGAGGGCTTTGTTTCACCTACTGAATATGAGGGGAAATTGTAGTGATGTAAATATCTCTTTGATGTTTCTTCATCAAGACCGTCAAGCAACTGTGCGTCACTTACGGGACCCAATGTTGTAACTGTGAGAACCTGTGTCTGTCCTCTTGTGAACATACCTGAGCCGTGAACTCTGTCAAGTAAATCGACCTGAGCATTCAACGGACGGATTTCATCAATACCTCTGCCGTCAACTCTCTTGCCTTCGTCAAGCAACCAACGACGAACAATGTATTTCTGGAGCTTGTAAAGACATTCTTCAATCTTGAACTCCATATCGGGATAAATTTCGTCAAACTTCTCATGAACTGCGTCATAGATGGGTTTGAGTCTTTCATCACGAATTCTCTTATCGTCTGTATCAAGAGCTACTTTGACATCTTCAATAGCAAACTCTTTGATAGCTTCGTACATTTCGGGATCGGGATCATTTGAGGGGAAGGAAACCTTTTCTTTACCAACCTCTGCTTTGATACCGTTGATGAACTCAACGATTTCCTGGTTAACCTTATGTGCATACATAATACCGTCAAACATTACATCGTTGGGTACTTCGTTTGCACCTGCTTCAATCATAGCAACTAAGTCAGATGTTGATGCAACTGTTACTGCCATGTCAGAAACAAGTCTCTGCTCTGCTGTGGGGTTGATTACAAATTCACCGTCAATAAGACCTACTGATACGCCT
>JAFSDL010000017.1 GCA_017436285.1 Clostridia bacterium | reverse complement strand
AACAATAATCTTTTATAAACAGGTATCATAAAATATCCCCTTTCATCGCATTGCGATATATTCCTATTTTTTCTATTATATTTTACAACAAACCTACTTTCTTGTAAACTGTTTTATTGCTCAAAAATATAATATATTTTTATATATATTTAATAATATATAATATAAAAAGACTACCACAAAAATGTGATAGTCTGTAAAAGTCAGGATACTCTTCTTTTTAATCTTATATCATCAGCAATCATTGCGATAAATTCAGAATTTGTAGGCTTTCCACGATCGTTTTGAATAGTGTAGCCGAAATAAGAATTGAGAACATCAATATCGCCTCTGTCCCATGCGGTTTCAATACCGTGACGAATAGCCCTTTCAACTCTTGAAGAGGTGCTTTTAAAGCTTTTAGCAACTGTGGGATAAAGAATTTTTGTAACTGAATTTAACATTTCGGGATTTTCAACAGTCAGCTTGATAGCCTCACGGACATATCTGTAGCCCTTGATATGAGCAGGAACACCAATCTGATGAAGAATATCTGTAATAATAACATTCAAATCCTTGGGCTCTTCAAAGTGAGCACCGCCGCCAACATCCTTCCAGCTTGTTAACTGAACTATTCTCTGGGCAACCATCGAAGCATCAATGGGCTTAAGAAAATAATAGTCAACTCCGCATCTTAAAATCTCCCTTTCAAAATTCGCATTGTCAATACCTGACATAATAATCAACAACGGTCTTTTTGCAGGGTCCTTCATATTTAATCTTGATACAACTCCCACCGCATCAATATGTTGCAAAAATGCATCCATAACCACAACATCAGGATTGGTTTCTTCTATAATATTAAGAAGCTCCGCACCATTTTTTTGACAAAGCCTTACCTCCATTTTGCTTGCACGAAGAGCATTTGCAAGCTGAAGTGTGACTTCATCCTTTTCATCTGTTAACAAAACTCGCAGATTGCCAACCATTTGAACACCTCCTAAAGTATGAATAGATTATACCCCCTAAAGCCTTAATATTCAAGAGGGTTCGCAGAATATCGTTAGATTAAACAAATTACGCCATTTTTCTAAAAATGAAAAAAGAATAAATTATTTCTAAAATGTCGTAATTTGTCGAAAGCTTTGTGCATAATGACACATAAAGATTTTACAAGAAGTAATTTCTATTTTTCCTCCTCCAATTTTTCTAACATGGTCTCTGCAAAAATACCGAAGCCACCTGTTGCATCGTTAAGAAAAACGTGAGTAACCGCACCGATTATTTTACCATTCTGAATTATAGGGCTACCGCTCATCCCCTGAATTATTCCCCCTGTTTTTACAATTAATTTTCTGTCGGTTATTCTTATAACAAGGTTTTTATTGTCACTTGAATTTTTATCAATTTTCTCAATAATTATTGAATAGCTTTCGGTTATTCCCTTTTCAACTGTTGTGATAATTTCTGCTTCACCTAACTGAATTTCGCTATTGTGAGCAATCTGATACAGATTTTTATTTTCCGGCAAGGAATCGAAGCGGCCATAAACCCCTAAATCATCATTACTGAAAATCACACCTGTTTTTTTATTATCAAGATACCCGCAAAGCTCACCTGCTGAGCCATTTTCACCTTTTATGAAGCCTGTAATTTCCGCATCGGTACATTCCCCCTGAGAAATGGGAATGGTGGATTTTGTATCAATATCGCAAACCGCGTGACCGAGAGATGCAAACGAACCATCCTGCATACAAAATGTTACTGTTCCGATACCCGCAGAGCTATCTCTTATCCAAATACCTGCTTTATATTTTTGCTCACTCTGAGAATACGCACCTTTAAACGAAACCTGAAGGCTCTTACCGTTTCTTTCAACATCAAAGGTGAGAGCCTGTCCGCCACTTTTTTCAATAATTTCGGAAACCTGCATATTGCTTTTCACCTGAACACCGTTGATTTTCTTTATAATATCTCCAAGCTTAAGCCCTGCTTTTTCTGCGGTATCAACAAGACCGTTTTCAGTATCGACTGCCTCGGTTCCCACAATAACAACACCATCTGCATAAAGCTTCAAGCCAATGGGATAGCCACCGATATAAACCTGCGGTAAAGGCTCGGTTGCTTGCCTTTTTCCGTTATTTTCATCATTTTCATTATTAAATATGTTCAGAAAATCCTCTTTGATTTCTGTTAATTTACCGCTTACATTATAAAGCTTAACATCCGCAACCGCATCATTCTGAAATATTCCCGAAGAAAAAACAGAAAGCATTAAGACTGCAGATAATATTATTGAAAGCATCGATAAAAAAATCTTGCTTTTTTTCAAAAAAAATCACCTCATTTCACACAAATTACTTTGTGTAAAACAAAAGCGAATATAAGCAAAAAAATATAGAAAAAATGAGCAACCCTGAAAATTCAAGGTTGCTCAAAATTAGTAAATTTTGTTAAATCAGATGGAAATTTCGTTTGCAATTCTGTAAAGGTCAAGGTCAATTGTTTTCTTCATATTGAGCGCCTCAATAATATCATAGTCAACAATTTTTTCCTTACAGGAAGCAACAACTCTGTTGCCGATATCGTTTTTAAGAAGCTGAACTGCATAGTTACCCATCTGGGAAGCAAGAACTCTGTCGCGAACTGAGGGTGAACCACCACGCTGAACGTGACCGAGAATTGTTGCACGGCTTTCAACGCCTGTTTTTTGCTCAATATATTTTGCAAGAGAATGAGCATCAATACCCTTAACGCCTTCAGCAACAACAATAACAAAATGCTCCTTGCCTGTTTTCTGAGTGCGCTTCATTCTTTCGATGATGTATGAATCAATATCATAATCGACCTCAGGAATAAGAATGCATGTTGCGCCGATAGCAAGACCTGCATTAAGAGCAAGGTAGCCTGCATTTCTGCCCATTACCTCAACAACAGAGCATCTGTCGTGAGACTCGGTTGTATCACGGATACGGTCAACCATTGCCATAACAGTGTTAAGAGCAGTATCATAACCTATAGTATGGTCGCAGGATGCGATATCGTTATCAATAGTGCCGGGAATACCGATACAGGGAATACCCTTAAGAGTAAGAGCGCGAGCACCCTTGAATGTTCCGTCACCACCGATAGCAACAATACCCTCAAGACCGAATTCCTTACAAACCTCAACTGCCTTATCCTGTACCTCAGGGTCTGCAAACTCAGGGCAACGAGCTGAATAAAGCATTGTACCGCCACGATGAATAATATCAGAAACGGAACGAAGATTCATTTCGTACATATCGCCCTCAACAAGACCTTTATAACCACGGCGGATACCCATAACTCTCATACCACTTTCGCAAGCAGTTCTTACTACTGCACGAATAGCAGCGTTCATACCGGGTGCGTCACCGCCACTTGTAAGTACACCGATTGTTTTCACTTCAATGACCTCCATCACACATAGTGTTTTCATTTTAAATCCAATGAATTATATCATAGAAATTTTAATCTATCAAGACTAATTAGTGAAATTTGTAAAATTAAGTAATTTTTAATATAATTTGCCATTTTATATTGATTATGTTATACTGTTTTCCGGTGATAATATGAGAAATAAAATCATTAAAATATTGAGCTTGGCGGTTGCTGTTATTCTGTTAAGCTCCTGCGGTAACACAAGTGTTTTAAAAACAAAGGAAATAACCGATAAAATTACACAGACTGCAGTTGTTACAGAAACCGATATAACCGAGATTGAGGATTATAAAAAATTCTTCAGAGAGTTTAAAGCAGATTTCACAATTCCCGGTCTTTTTGAGGGTATAATCCCCCAGGGAATGTGCTACATCAGTAAGCTGAACGCATTTGCAGTAAGCGGTTATTATGAGGATGGCTTGTTCCCCTCAATGCTGATGCTTATTGATGCAAAAACAGGCAAATTCACAAAGGCATTCCCCTTGCAGAATGTTGATGGGGAGGATTATTCAGGTCACGCTGGCGGTATTGCCTCTTCTGATGATTACCTTTATATCACAAGCGAAAGCACCTGCTATATCTGTGAAATTGATAGCTTGGAAAAGCTTAAAAACGGCGACACACTGAAATTTCAAAGCAATTTCAAATTAAACACAAAGGGCTCCTTTGCCTGCTTTGATAACGATATTTTGTGGACGGGCGACTTTATTGAAAGCAGTGACGATGCTCGAGAGGAAGCAAAAAAAATCACCACACTCACAAGCGGCGAAACCTTTTATGCCTATTGCGAGGGCTATGCTTTAAAGGACGGTCTGCCCGATATCAAGAAAATCAATTCCGAAAACAATGGCTATATCCCCGATTATATGCTTGCAATTCCCGAGCAGGTTCAGGGAATGTGCTTTACCCATAGCGGAAAGCTGATTTTTTCAACCAGCTACGGAAGAAAAAACAACTCAAAAAATTATGTTTATGAGGATGTGCTTTTATCTGAGAGAGTAGGCTTTTATACAATTGATGGTACAGAAATCGACCTACTCGCCTGTGGCAGTGATTTGTTAAGCAAAACAATTGTTGCACCACCTATGGCTGAGGGCATTGTTCAGGTTGACAGCAGTCAGTATATCATATTTGAATCCGGTGCAGAAAAATACAGGAACCACAGAGGCAAATATCCGACAGATACGGCGTTTAAAGGGAATATAGAATAAAAAAAGCAACCCGAAAAAGAGTTCACCTCTTCTTCGGGTTTTGTTGTGTTTAATATACTGGCAGCTGGCGACTGGCGCCTGGCAGCTATCCTTACCACTCCTGCTCAAAAACCACGTCGGGATTTTTGGCGGAAATATCTTTATAATACTCAATCTCAAGACAGTCCTTATCATTATTAAGAGCAAAGGCAACGCTTGCGGTAAATGTGCCTGAAGCCCCTACCTCACTGGGCTCAAAAAGGTCCTTCTGCGGATACTGTTCAAGCTCCTTGCCCCTACTGTCGTATGCCTTGAAATGAGAATTGCCTATAACAAGACCGTGTGCAATATCATCATTTGTGTATTCATAAACAACAATTGCAACGGTTTTTGCCTCAGGGGGATTTTCCTCCTTGGGATTGGGCTCAACCTCAAGCACCTTTGTTATTTTAAGAGTATAATTACCCTCCTGAGCTTGTAAGGACGCTTCATCGCTTACTACAGGCACAGGGGCTTTTTTATTATTATCCCTTGTTATTCCAACAACAGCAAGAATGATAACAACCAAAACAACAACAAATCCGATAGCTATCAAACCATATTTTTTGTTCATAAAAACACCTCTTAACTTAATTTATTTTAATAAATTTCTTAAGCCTGAACGAGTAAATATATATTTCCTTAACAGGAATTTCTGTGCATTGATAAAGGGCATCTGCATAGATTTCAAGCTGATTTTTATAAACTGAAACAAAATGATTTTCGTCAGTTACATTATCGGTTTTATAATCTATAAGCACATAACCGTCATTTTCTTTAAAGGCGCAGTCCAATTTACCCTGAACAACGATTTTTTCATTCCTTGCGCTTTCGGGTAAATCGGGATAAAGCTCATCTGCATTTTTAAGAATAGAAAACTCATACTCTTTTAGAATTTCCTCAGACGCTAAAAGACGAACACCCACAGGACATTCCAAAAAGCTTTCAACTGAATTTTTATCAAGAACAGAAAGCTCTTCCTCTGTTAAAAGATTTTTAGCCTTAAGCCTTGCCTTTTCCTGCTCCAAATCCTTGAACGCATTACTGAAATCGCAAAGCTCAAGGAATTTATGAACTGCAGTTCCCCTGTCTGCACCACTGAATTTTTCATTGAGAAATTTAGGCTTCATTGTGCCGAAATATTCTCTCTTTTGGCGGGTTGCTTCTGTTGATGAAGCGGTTCTTTTTGCAAGAACTCCCGAATAATCGTAAGGGTAAGCATAATCAATATTCTCCCTGATTTTTGAAAGAAGCTCCTCATTGGCGGGAACAAGCTCATTGCTATGTGTTTCAACAGTAAAATCATCATCACTGCTTTCAATATACGAGCAATCGAAGGAAAATTCACTGCTTTCTGTAAAGCTGTGGACAGGAATACCGCAAATATCCCTGATAATAGCGGCATCGCTATGATGAGAAAGACTGCTCAGGAGCCATTCAGACATACTCGAGGCAGAATATACCTCGTAGGGACGAAGCTTACCCGAAGCATCCTTTGAAAAATAGTGATTCATCTGAATTTTTGTTTTCAAGGATTTTTCTGCAACATTGCAGAAAAATGTGAGATGCTCCTTTGCTCTTGTCATTGCAACATAAAACACACGAAGCTCCTCGGAAATTGAATCCAAAAGGACTGATTTTTCCGTAGCAACAGAAGAAAGAGTGTGATACCTTGTGAAGCGTTCATCATCTCTTATCTGCATACCGATTCCCGTTGTTTTGGAAAGGGTTAATTGCTTATAGGCATCCTGTCGGTTAAAGCTTTTTGAGCAATCTGCAACAATTACATAAGGGAATTCAAGACCCTTGCTTTTGTGTATAGACATAATTTTAACGCTATCATCATCAAAATTACCGCTTACACCTTTTAATGCACCCTTTTCAATAGCGATATCTGTATAGCGGACAAAATCACTTAAGCCAACTCTACCGTTTTTGCAAAAATCATCCGCGAGCTTTATAAAGCCCTTGATATTTGCATTACGCAAATCGCCCTCGCCTGCTGCATAGTAAACATCGGCAACAGATGTATCACTGACAATGAACCTTACAAATTCATCTATGGGGTAAGCGGCAGAAATATTGCGGTAAAGCTGAAGCTTATCAAGAAATGCCCTTGCTTTTTTATTTTGATCTGCATATTTTACAAGGCAGGCATAAAAATCTGCTTTTTTATCTATAAGCCTTATTTCAGCAAGCTCATCAGGTGTAAAGCCGAAAACTGCAGAAAGCAAAACTGAAATAAGCGGAATATCAATAAGCGGATTATTTACCACCTTTACCAATGAAGTCAAGAACTGAATTTCCTTTGACTGTGAGCAATCGTTATCAGTTGTGGCGGTAACAGGTATTGAAAGCTTTTTCAGTTCATCACAATAAATGCCGACCTTATTTTTAGTGCTTCGTAAAAGAATGCAAAAATCCCCCCACCTTACACTACGCGGACCATTTGGTGTTGAAATGGTTGCACCTGATTTCACAACACTTCTGATATATTTTGCTACTGCTTGTGGCTCAGTAGGTGCATCTGCATCCTTTTTATCGGCATTAACGCAGATAATATCAACATCGGGAGTGGGTTTTCGGGGAAAATTGGCACTATAATTAAGGTATTCCCTTTCATTATATTCAATACCGCCGATTTCCTTTGACATTATACCTGAAAATACTGCATTGACGGTTTTTGTAACACCCTCGCGGCTACGGAAATTATTTTCAAGTGTAATAAGTGATGGCTTTTGTGTGCCGTCATAGATTGTCATAGAATCCTTTAAATTCATAAACAAATCAGGGCTTGCAAGACGGAAGCCATATATACTCTGCTTAACATCGCCAACTGTGTAAAGATTGGTTTTATTTCTTGAAAGCATTTCAAAAATACTGTTCTGCGCTTTGTTTGTGTCCTGATATTCATCAATGAGAATTTCTTTATATTTTTGTGTTAATTCTTCTGCAAGGGGTGTTTTTTTCGGTGCATCCGCATCCGAAAAATCCACAAGTAATTTAATTGCTTTATGAAGAATATCATCAAAGCCATAGGCATTTTTTTCTTTTTTGGCTTCATCAAGAATTTCTGTAAGGCGTTTTACTGCCTTGCACAAAACCTTAACCGCAGGATATAGCACAATGCAATCTGCCTTGTGCTCCTCGGTAGTTGGTAAGGTTTTCTTTTCAAGTGTTCCGACACTTGCTTCAAATTCCTTAAAAATTTTATCTGTAACAGCCTGAAGGTCTTTATCAACATTTTTGTTTCGGGAGGTTGGCCTTATAACGAGATTATTTCTTATAAGCTCAACAACAGAATCCCATTGAGCATTATCGCTAAGCTCCTTTAACACCTTTAAATTACCGGCAGATTCGGAAAAGCGCCTGATATAATTAGGGTCAAAATTGCCTGAATCCTCAAGCAAAGTAACACATCTGTTAAGCCGACTGTTATAAAACTCTGCAAACATAGAAAGATATTTGCATATTACCCTGCACCATTGGGTATCAACGAGTGATTTATCACTTGAAAAATTCCCGGCAACCTCATCAAGCCAATTTTCAGGTGAAGGATATGAACGGGAATAGGTATAAAGAGTTTCGATAACCTCTTCAAGACGAAGGTCATCGCGCTCTGTGAAAAACATCTGACTAAGACGCTCAAACCCCTCTTCATTATTTTCATAAAGCTCATCAACAACCTGCTTCAAGGCGTGCTTCATAAACTCCTTGCTATCCTTTTCATCAAATATTTTAAAATCTGCGCTGACATCCGCAAAATTAAAATATTCTCTTACAAGCTTTGCACAGAAGGAATCCATTGTGCAGATATCTGCAGTAGGTAAAAGTGTCATTTGCCTGCGAAGGTAATCTGCATTTTCCTCATTATTTTCAAGCTCCTCAGAAATTGCTTTATATATTCTGTCCCTCATTTCAGTTGCGGCGGCACGGGTAAAGGTAACAACAAGAATTTCTGAAACTGAGCAGGGATTTTCGGTATCGCACAAAATCTGCTTAACCCTTTCTGTAAGCACAGAGGTTTTGCCCGAGCCTGCAGCAGCAGAAACGAGCACCTGCATATTACGGGCTTCAATAGCCTTTATTTGATTTTCTGTCCACTCCCTACTCAATTTCTTCACCGTCCAATCTTTCGAGGGCTTTAATATGGGTAAGCTTATTCAAGGGCTTGACCGACTCTCCGTTTTCTCTTGCACAAACGGGTCTGTATGAACAATATGAACACATTTTGCCCTCGTTTTTATCTGCATCACCAATGGGTGTAGCAGCGATTTCACCATTATGAAGGGCATTACCCATTGATATGATTTTTTCATCAATAATTTTTGAAAGCGCCTTAAATTGTGAAAGAGTGTAATAATTCCCCTTTGCACCACCCTTAGCATTATAGGCTACGGGGAAATAATCGGGAAAGGCATCAACACCCATACCATTAAACACAACGGGGCTATCTAAGACCATACCCGAAAGCCTTCCGCTTTTTCGCTTCTGGTCTGCGATTTCATCATCTGAGGGCATTCTGCTACCGAGATAGCTCTTAAGACCAAGCCTTGAGGGAAGGTACAACACACCTGATGGTACAACCTCGCCATAATATTCCTTGCCGTTTTTAACAAGTGCCATAAGGTAAAGCACCATCTGAATATTAAGCCCATCAAAAAGTTCTGCTAATTTAAACTCCTTCTGACCAGTTTTATAGTCAACAACACGAAGGTATTTAACCCCGTCCTTTTCCATTAAATCAACGCGGTCGATTGAGCCTGTAACCTTTAATTTGCCTTCTTCAAGGGGTAATTCATAGGCAGGGATATTTTCACCGCCAATGCGCAGTTCAAAATCGCAGGGGGCGAAACTGCCCACGCCGAATTCAACCTTAATACGCTCGATAACAGCCATTGAAATATCAACAAGGCGGTTAAAAAGACGCATAAAGCGTTGATTTTTATCATCTGCACCGCCCATTTTTTCTTCAAGATATGATTTTAAAACAGATGTAACGGTTGCTCTGATTTCATCATCCGGGGTATTTATAAACTGAGCGCGAGGATATTTTTTAAGAATTTCCTCCATAACAAGATGGATTATTGTACCACTCTGGGCAGGGTCAAGGGATGCTTCCCTTAAGGGCTCTGCACCCAAGCCATAGCGCATAAAATATGCAAAAGGACAATTATAGAAGCTTTCAACCTTACTTGCAGAAATATATACATTTTCACCGAAAAGTGCAGTTGAATTTTTTGAATTTTCAAAGCCGAAGGGCTTATTACCGCTTAAAATTTCAAGAGCCTTAAGCTTGCCCTCAAAGTCATTTTTATTATCAAAATAGGCTTTTAAGGTTGATTTGATTTCATTATTAAAAAGATAATTTTTCGAATAAACAGAAAATGCACTATCTTCACTTTCAATAAAGTAATCAACAGGAAGCCCGGTAGTAACAAGAGTATTGAAATTTTCAAAGTTTTTTTCAATAGCAGAAATAATCTCAGATTTAAAGAGTGCGCCACCCTCACCATCGTTGCATTTATAGGTGAGATAAAGCTTTTCGGAAGCGGCGGTAACCGCACAATAGGCAATAAAACGTTCCTCATCAACCGTATCCTCAAATGGCGGACGAACCTCAATTCCCAAATTGGTTAACAAAACTCTGTCGGCATCGGTCAGAATTCCATTACCAACGCTCACAAGCGGAAACTCCTCTTTATTAACACCCACAAGGAAAACAACTCTTGCTTTTTCAAGGCGGATTCTGTCGGCACAGCCAACAGTTACCTCATCGAGACCCTGTGGAATTTCACCCATATCACCCGATGAAACAAGCATCATAAAAAGCTCAACCCAACGGGTTAAGGAATAGAATTTGTTTTCCGTAATAATCGCCATTGTATCAAGAATATGCATTAAGGCATTCCAGGAATATTCCTGACGATTTGCTTCAAGAGAAAATCCGTTTTCATCAAGCTCAACTGTTAATTTATATAATTTTTCTTTAATATCAGAGTCAATAATAAATTCATAAACTGCCTTTGCAACAGCTTTGCCGTCTGCATCCTGACAATTCTTTTTCAATTTAAGAAGAGGCAAAACTGCTTTTTTGCGGATAGCATTAAGCTCCTCCAATTCCTTTCGGGCTTTTTCATCAAGAGAGTTGCCGAAGCCCTGAGGATGCATTGTGAAATCCTTTTGCCAACCCGTTGCCTTCAAATCCCATACAAGAGCATATTTTTCAAGCCTTGAAATTTCTGAAAGAGATAAATCGGTAAGCCCTGTTTTCAGGTAACTCATAAGGCTTTCGGTAGATAAGCCTTTAGTGATACATTGAAGAGCAGAGCAGATATTTATAAATAAGGCTTCTGTAGCAAGAGGCTGTCTGCTATCATCAAATACAGGAATGGAAAGCTTTTTAAGAGCATCAATAACAAGCTTTTTATATGTTCCGTTGGTACGCTCAATTACTGCAATATCACGGCATCTGTATTCCCCTGATTTAAGAAGCTTTTTAATTGTGCTTGCAACAAAGGTAGCTTCATCCTCGGCATCTGAGCATTTGGCAACAACAATATCACCATTACAGCTTGATTTTTCGATTTTTTCTGTTGAAAAAAGCACTTTTTCAAGCCTTGAAATATCAGGTGCAAAGGCATCTTCTGACTGCTTACATTCTATAATATCAACTGCAGTGTTGGTTTTAGATGCAATTGTGCGAAGCTTGTTTTCAAGCTCCTTCATATAGTAAAGAGAGGTGAATTTTTTTGCACCTTCATCTGCACAAATGGTGATATATGCATCATCACATTGAGAAAACGCAACCTTTAAACATTCAAGCTCCTGCTTGGAAAAGCTTCTGAAGCCATCAAGGAAAATTGTTTTGTTTTTAAAATAATTATTCTTAACAGCAAGCTCAGTAAAAACGCTTACTGCATCTGTATCATCAAAATAGCTTTGAGATAAAAGCGCTTCATAAGAGTTTCTGATTAAATCCAATTCGGTTAATTTATTTTTCAAAAAGCTATTTGTTGAGCTTTCAAGCTTCTCGTTTAAGGTATCGCTATCAATACAACAATATTTAAGCTCCTTGCAAAAATCAACAAGTGGATTCAAAGCGGTTGAATTATGCCTGATATCAGAAAAAATATTCAATCTGCCCTCTAGCTGAACAAGAGCCTCGCTCATTATGGCGATTTTAACGCCATTATCAGCAGTGGTGATATTTACCCCCTCTTTTTTCAATTCAGAAAAAGCCATACGGGGAAAGCTGAATATATCAACACATTTTAGCTTTTTAGGACCTAAAAGCTTAAGCATTGTTCTTTCTGTTTCAAAGGAAAATTGCTCAGGCACAAGAAGTAATGGTCTGCTATTACCTTTTTCTGCTAATTCTGAAATAATCTGACGCATTCTGGCAGTTTTACCGCTACCTGCCCTGCCCTTTAATAAATGTAGCATAATTCACCTCCTATTGATTCATATTGATATAATAACATATTTAACTTATAAATTGCAAATTTTGAGATACATTTAATGGTACTGCAACGAAAAATTTAAAAAACATAATTAAAATTTATATTTTTCGGTTTTCAGCAAACAATATTATCAAAGCGATTAATGGCTTTTTGCAGAAAGGAGTTTTTTTATGTTAGACAGAATTGCTTTGATTCTTGTAACAATCGGTGCGCTTAACTGGGGTAGCGTTGGTCTTTTTAAGTTTGACCTTGTTGCGTGGCTTTTCGGTGGTCAGGCGGCTATTCTTTCAAGAATTGTTTACGTACTTGTTGCTCTTGCAGGTATCTGGTGCATATCTCTTCTTTTCAGAGAAAATGATATGGTTGAATCCAGAAACGATATGATTGATGACAAGGTTGAATAAGAAAAAACACATTTGGAGCTTTTCCAAATGTGTTTTTTACATATATTGTTAATTTATTTTGTACCGAAAATACGGTCGCCTGCATCACCAAGGCCGGGAACGATGTAGCAATGGTCATTAAGCTTTTCATCAAGAGAAGCAAGGAAAATATCAACATCAGGATGTGCCTTTGCAAGTGCATCAAGACCTTCAGGAGCGGCAATAATGCCAAGGAATTTAATATGCTTTGCGCCACGCTTTTTAATCTGGGTGATAGCATCAATTGCAGAACCACCTGTTGCGAGCATAGGGTCAACAACAAAAACATCTCTGTGCTCAATATCTAAAGGTAGCTTACAATAATATTCAACAGGTTGAACTGTTTCAGGGTCTCTGTAAAGACCGATATGGCCGACCTTTGCAGAGGGAAGAAGGGCAAGCATACCCTCAACCATTCCGAGACCTGCTCTCAAAATGGGAACAATAGCAACCTTCTTTCCGGCAAGGGTTTTACCTGTCATTTTGCAGATAGGTGTTTCAACCTCAACATCTTCAAGAGGTAAATCTCTTGTAGCTTCATAGCAAATAAGGTTTGCAATTTCAGAAATAAGAGAACGGAACTCCTTAGAGCCTGTATTAACATCACGAAGAATTGAAAGCTTATGCTGAATAAGCGGATGGTCCATCACAACAATTTTTCCCATATTTAACATCCTTTCAGTATTTTAAAAATATCGTTAAATTTATTTTATATCAAAGTTTTAAGAATTGCAAGTGCATCTGCAATATCAGCTTTAAAATCATCAGTTCTTGCTTCAATTGAACAAGTCTCGCAACCTGCAATTTTAAGAGCTTCAAAGAATTTTTTATAAATAGCAATAACCTCTTCGCTGTCCTTAGCTGAGGGGTAAACCCTTTTTTCAGGCTCGGCAATATGCGCATGCAAAAGCTCACCCTTAAAATCTGCAATGCCCTCAATACTATCATTATTCCCGAAAACGTGATAAAGGTCTGCAAGACCTGCAACATTTTTCTTACCGCTCATACGGGCAATTTCGATACCGTCTGCAACTGTGTAAATCATTGAGGATTCGCAGAATCTCAACGGCTCCATAACAATTACACAGCCTGCCTTTTCTGCCTTAGGTGCGGCATATTCGCTTAAAAAGAAAGCCATTTGCTCCTTTGCTTTTTCAGAAGAAAAGCCCTCGGGAAAGCTTCTTGCTGCGCCTGAGCCGAAAACAACCTTTTTAACGCCCAGCTTTTCGGCTCTTTCAAAGCCCTTGTCAAGATATTCGGTCAATGCACCATAATCAATGCTATCGCCCACAACCTTTAATTCACCGGGAATAAAGCCGTTTGCAGCAAGGCAAGGCAGATTATGTGCCATTAAAAAATTCTTACATTCATTAAATTTTTCATCATCATATTTAGCAAGGCTTCCGAAACCGCATTCGTAATAATCAGCCCCTGCTTGTGATGCAGATTTTATACTTTCAAAGTCATCAAGACCGCGACAAACACCAATTTTCATAAAGCCTCTACCCTCTTGCATTATTTATCATTTCAAGAGCATTATCAAGCTGAGTCTGAGTGATTTCACCACCGCTTGTAATTCTTGCAATTTCCTTTGTTCTGCCCTCTAAATCAAGAAGCGTAACACCTGTATAGGTTTTTCCGTCACGAACTGCCTTTTCAATAAGATAATGGCTATCTGCATAAGACATCAGCTGTGCAAGGTGAGTTACACAAAGAACCTGCTTGCCCTCTGAAACACCCTTAAGCTTTGATGCAACCTTTAATGCAGCTCTTCCGCTTACGCCTGCATCAATTTCATCAAAAATCATTGTGTCTATTTTATCCTTATGGGCTAAAACAGTTTTCAAAGCCAACATTATTCTTGAAAGCTCACCGCCACTTGCAATTTTTGCAATGGGCTTGGGAATTTCACCAACATTGGCAGAAATGAAAAATTCTGCACTGTCAATCCCGTTTTCGCAAAGGTCAACCGCCTTGAAATCAACAAGGAATTCCACATTGGGCATATCAAGAAAACGAAGCTCCTCACATACCTTTTCACAAAAGATTTTTGCTTCTGCCTTTCGTTGCTGAGAAAGCTTTTCGGCAAGAGCCTGTGCTTTGGCAAGCTTATTTTTATACTCAACCTTAAGCTCATCAAGAACCTCATCGGAAAGAGAAATTTCACCCAATTCCTTTTTGGCATTTTCAAGGAATGAAAGCATATCTTCCTCGGTTTCACCATACTTTTTGCTTAATTTATAAAGCAAATCAAGTCTGTTTTCAATTTCTTCAAGCTCAAGAGGATTATAGCCATCACCTGAAATATTATCACGTATTGTATCGGCAATATCGGAAAGCTCGTAATATAAATCCCCTAATTTTTCTGATATAGCCTGAGCATCTGTTGAAAATTTTGAAATTGAGGAAAGCTCTCTGAATGCCCCCGAAACCATTTCAACTGCGCCCTTGTAGGAGTCGCCACCATAAAGCGCATCATAAGATGCAGACAGGCTTTCTTGGATTTTTTCAAAATTCTGAAGTTCTGTTCTTCTGTTTTTTAAGCTTTCCCATTCACCGGGATTTATTTCAGCCTTTTCAAGCTCATCAATCTGATATGAAAGAATATCAATTTTTCTTGCCTTTTCTTCCCTGTTGCCTGAAAGCCTTTTTATTTGCGTTTTAATACCCAGAAGTTCGTTATAAAGCTCTGTATATTCTTCAACCAATTCTGTTAAATCACCAATAGAATCAATATATGAGATATGTGTTTCACTATTGAGAAGCTCTCTGTTATCCTGCTGACCGTGAATTGAAATAAGCTCTGAGCCAATTTCTCTCAGGGCAGTAACATTTGTAAGGGTATTATTAACCTTGCAGACATTTTTATCGGGGCTTATGACCCTGCTTACAAGCAAGGTTTTATCGGGACTTAAGGGTATGGAAAGTGCTTCCAATTTCTTTTCAACACTTTCGCTTATACACGAAAACAACGCAGTAACTCTCGCTTCCGTTGCTCCCGTTCTTATAAGCTCGCGGGAGGTACGAAAACCGAGTACTGCGTTAATAGAGTCTAAAATTATGGATTTACCTGCTCCCGTTTCACCGCTCAACACATTAAAGCCCCTTGAAAATTCAATTTCGGCGCTTTCAATAATGGCTATGTTGTCGATTTTTAAAAGGGAAAGCATAAGGTTTTACCTGCCAATCATTCTGTTAAGTGCTTCTGCAACACCGCGAGCCTCCTCAGAGGTACGGCAAAGCATAAATATAGTATCGTCACCTGCAATTGTGCCTACGATATCGTGAACATTCATTGAATCAATAGTGGCACAAGCGGCACCCGCAAGACCGGGAGAGCATTTAATTACACAGATATTACCTGCATAGTCAACCTTAGTCATTGCGCTCTGGAAAAGAGCATCGAACATACCTGAATAGCCTGTTGCAGTTTTTGTATTTTCTACTGAATATTTATACACTCCGTTAGCACCAAGTGTTTTTAAAAGACGCAATTCCTTAACATCTCTTGAAACAGTTGCCTGAGTTACATCATAGCCTCTGTCTCTTAAAAGAGCTAAAAGCTCCTCCTGAGTACCAACATCATACTGCTCGATTAAATCAAGTATAAGCTTATGTCTTCTTTTTTTCATTTTCCCCATCCTAACCCGATATTTTTTTATTTAAAACATCGATAAAAGTATCATTTTTAATTTTTATAAATGAAGCGTAATTCTGAGAACGCTTAATGCTGACTTTTGCGCCCTCGGGTATTAACACCGCACTTTGCCCATCACAAGATAAAATTGCCTCACCACTGTTATCGTGGGTAATTTCAAGCTCTGAATTGCCCCCTAAAACAACTGAACGTGAGAAAACACTGTGAGCGCAAACGGGAGTTAACAATATACTCTCAACGCAGGGGTCAATTACAGGTCCGCCTGCAGAAAGAGAATATGCCGTTGAGCCTGTGGGCGTGGCAACAATAACGCCATCTGCCATATAATCTATTAACGGTGCGTTGTTACAGGATACGGAAAGCTTCATAATTCTTATAACACCGCTTCTTGAAACAACTGCATCATTTATACAATTTGAATGATATATTATTCTATCATTTTTGTCAAGAATACTAACCTCAAGCATCATTCTTTTTTCAGTTATGTATTCCTTTTTTACAACCCCGGAAAGTAGCCTCAGCTCATCACCTTCAAGGCAGGCAAGATATGCAAGCTTACCTGCATTAATGCAAAGCAAGGGCTTGTTATTTTCTGTTGCAAGCTTTGCCGCATTAATAAAAGAACCGTCACCACCCACAGAAACAACAATATCGCAAGAATTCAAAAGAAATTTTTGCTCGTCAAAGGTGATTTCTGCAAAATCACCGAAAGCAGTCTTAAGAGATGAGTCCATAAAAACCCGGCAATCAAGAGCAAGCAGCTCTTTTATAACATCCATTGTTACCGAGGGAGCATTTTCTCTTGTCATATTGGGAATTATAAAAAATTTCATAATACCACCCGAACATTAAAACTTATTTATCCAAAGCCTTGTGAGAGCGTTCAACAAGCTCACCTGCAGAAGCAATAACCTCTTCTGAATTCTGAGGCTCTGCGCATTTTCTCACATACATAAGATACTCAATATTGCCTTCAGGCCCTTTAACCGGAGAATGCTCAAGGCCTAAAACCTCAAAGCATTGTGAGTTTGCAAATTCTGCAATTGTTTTAATAACGCTTTCGTGAACTGCAGGGTCACGGACAACGCCTTTTTTACCTACATTTTCCCGACCTGCTTCAAACTGAGGCTTTATAAGGCATACTGCCTCGCCATCAGCTTTAAGAAGCTTAAACATCACAGGTAAAATAAGCTTCAGGGAAATGAAAGAAACATCCACAGAGGCAAAATCAATATCCTCGGGAATCTGCTCTTTAGTAACATAGCGGAAATTTGTTCTTTCAAGGTTCACAACCCTCTCATCACTACGAAGCTTCCATGCAAGCTGACCATAGCCGACATCAATGGAATAAACCTTAACTGCACCATTCTGAAGCATACAGTCAGTAAAGCCACCTGTTGAAGCACCGATATCCATACAAAGCTTACCGTTAAGGTCAATAGGAAAGCTTTCCATTGCCTTTTCAAGCTTAAGACCACCACGGCTCACATATTTTAGGGTACTACCGCGAACCTCAATGATATCACCGATTTTTATATCACGACCTGCTTTTATTTCCTTCTGGTCATTTACATAAACTATACCTGACATAATAAGGGCTTTCGCCTTTTCTCTGCTTTCTGCAAAACCCTGCTCAAAAAGAGCTATATCAAGCCTTTTTTTATCACTCATTTATTTAACTCCGTTGTAACAACATTATATATTCCGTCACTATCAAGGGAATACTGCCTTAAAATACTATCAAGCTTACCCTGCTTAACAAAGCAATCAGGGAAAGCGGTAAGGGAGAAATCTGCCTTAATATTTTTCTCAAGCATATTAGTTGCAAAGCTTTCGCCTACACCACCACTTTTAACGCCCTCTTCAAAGAAGAAAACTTTTTTTGCGTTACCGATACAATCAAGGCTACCCTCGGGAACAGGAACAATAACATTTAATTTAATAATTTTAACCTTTCCCCCGTCTGCTTTAAGGCGGTTATATGCCTTATAGCAATTTGCAAAAATTCTGCCATAGGTAACAAGAACAACATCGGCATCCTCATCACCAAAAACATCAAAGGGCTTGCCGCTACACTCATAATTTTCAGGCATTTCAGGCTCTGCACCTCTGGGATACCTGATTACACAAGGTCCGTCACTATGATAAAGTGCATTAACAAGGGCGTTGTTAAGCTCACAATAACAGCTTGGTGAATAAACCATTATATTGGGTATACCGTTGAAAAACGCGGTATCGTAGATACCATTATGTGTTTCGCCATCGTCACCAACAATGCCTGCTCTGTCAACTGCAATTATCATTCTGCTGTTCTGCAAGGCGCAATCGTGAATGAGCTGGTCATAGCAACGCTGTAAAAAGGTTGAATACACAACGAAAACAGGCAACATTCCGTTTTTGGAAAGACCTAAGGCAAATGGAACTGCATGCTCCTCTGCAATACCCACATCAAAAACTCTGTCGGGATATTCCTCAGAGAATTTTTTAAGCCCTGTACCCAATGACATTGCCGCAGTTATAGCGCATATTCTTTTATCCTTTGGTGCCTGGTTATATAAAAATTCACCGAATTTTTCAGAAAAGTTATTTGAGGATGAGGAAAGATTTCCGGTTTTCTTATCAAATGGTGCAACACCGTGAAATTCCGAGGGTCTTTCCTCTGCCGGCTTATAGCCTTTACCCTTAACTGTGTTAATATGCACAAGAACAGGTGAATTTACAAGCTTTGCACCCTCAAGAGCATCACAAAGTTGA
This sequence comes from Clostridia bacterium, assembly GCA_017436285.1. GTDB lineage: Bacteria > Bacillota > Clostridia > Oscillospirales > Acutalibacteraceae > DTU089. The sequence goes on along the minus strand of JAFSDL010000017.1, from coordinate 30,248 downwards.
GAAATATTGTGTCCGTCAATGGGCCCCATATATCTGATACCAAAATCCTCAAAGAAATTACTCTCATAGAGCATATTTTTCAAATCAGTTTTAATTTTAAAAATTTCATTTGCAAGTGGTTTTCCCACCAGAGGAATTTTAGAAACAGCTCTCTCTGTTAACGCCTTAAGCCTGAAATAGCCTGAGCGCGAGCGCATAACTGCAAGTCTTTTAGCAAGGTGACCCACATTCTTAGAAATAGACATTCCGTTATCATTGAGAATAATGATAAGCCTTGAACCCTTCATATGCCCTGCGTTATTAAGGGCTTCATAAATAAGACCGCCTGTAAGAGCACCATCTCCTAAAACAGCGATGGCATAATCCTTTTTACCATTGATTTTATTAGCGGAAGCAATACCCAGTGCAGTTGAAACAGAAACACTGCTATGGCCACTGAAAACAATATCGTGCTCACTTTCATCAGGTCTTGAGAAGCCAGAAATACCCTTTTCGCAACGAAGCGTCGAAAACGCCTCATATCTACCTGTAAGAAGCTTATGGGTATAAACCTGATGACCAACGTCCCAGATAATTTTATCATCAGGGGAATTGAAAACCTTGTGAAGAGCAATTGTAAGCTCAACCACACCTAAATTCGAAGCCAAATGACCGCCGTTTTCAGAAACTGTTGAGATAATAGTATCTCTGACCTCCTCTGCAAGCAAGGGAAGCTTATTTTCATCCAATTTCTTCAAATCGGATGGTGATTTAATTTTTGAAAGAATCTCGTGTTCCATCAAATCAACTCTCTCTGTGGGCTAAATATTCTGCATAGGCTTTAAGAGCCCCATTATTATCAAATGCTTCAAGGGAAGCCATAGCTTCATCTGTAAGCCTTTCAACAAGCGCCTGACATTTTTCAACACCTAAAAGTGTAACATAGGTAGATTTACCATTCTGTGTGTCGCTACCTGTCATTTTGCCAAGCTTTTCCAATGAGCTTGTAACATCAAGAACATCATCCTTTATCTGAAAAGCAAGTCCGATATTCTGTGCAAAGCATCTTGCGGCATTAAGCTTTTCCTCATCTGCATCTGCAACAATGCAGCCTAAAACACAAGCCGCTTCAATTAACGCACCTGTTTTCAGAGAATCCATAAGCTGCAAATTTTCAAAATCCGCATTGGGATTGTTTTCATTAAGCAAATCTATAACCTGACCGCCAATCATTCCCCTGCTACCCGCAAGAGCGGAAAGTGCAGAAACACCACTTATTGCAGTTGCGCTATCGTAAAGACCATCTATGCACCCTTTTGAAATCAGCTCAAAGGCGGCAGTAAGAAGACCATCACCTGCTAAAAGAGCAAAGGCTTCCCCATAAACCTTGTGATTTGAGGGCTTACCTCTGCGGTAATCATCGTTATCCATACAGGGTAAATCATCGTGAATCAAGGAATAGGTATGAATAAATTCAACTGCCTGAGCCATAGGAAGAGCTGTTTTAACATCACCACCACAAGCATCACAAAAAAGCATTGTAAGAAGAGGTCTTACTCTTTTACCGCCATTTTTCACACTATATTCCATTGATTCAAAAATCAATTTATATTCCTGAAGATATTCACCGAAATACTCATACAGATGATTTTCAAATAAATCTGCAAGCTCTTTAATTTTATTAGTCATTTTTATCACCAAGAAGAGAGGTTATTTTCTGTTCGGCATTATCAAGGTATTTTGAACAAGCACTGAGAAGAGCAGTGCCCTCGCTGAAAAGCTCAAGAGTTTTTTCAAGAGGTTGTCCGCCTGCTTCCAATAAAGAAACAATTTCTTCTAACCTTTTTAATGATTTTTCATAATTCTGTTCCATAATTTATTCTCCAATTTCTATTACATCGGCTTTAACAATGCCATCAGAAAGCTTAATTAAGATATTTTCACCGACTGCAAGGGCTTTAACACTTGTAACCGGCTTTTCATCCTTTTCAACAAGGGCATATCCTCTTGAAATAACATTCAGGGGGCTCAATGCATCAAGCTTGCCTGCCAGAGCAGAAAGCTTTAATTTATTTGAATCAAGTTGATTATTTACCGAGCCATAAAGCTTTTCAGAAAGGTAAAGAAGCTCTTTTCTGTTATCATTAATCTTTGAAACAGGGTCTTTTAAGGCACCACTTTTTTCAATGGCGGTCAACCTGCCTCTTTCCAAATCAATTTTATTCCTGGTTGTCGAAAATAGCCTTTGCTTAAGGGCAATAAGATTAGATTTCAGCTCATAGCAATCGGGAACTGCACACTCAGCGGCAGCAGAAGGTGTCGGGGCTCTCAAATCCGCAACAAAATCACAGATTGTGTAATCTGTTTCGTGGCCAACTGCAGAAATAACGGGAATTTCGGAAGCAAAAACCGCACGGGCAACCACCTCTTCATTAAATGCCCATAAATCTTCAATTGAACCGCCACCGCGCCCAACAATAAGCACATCTGCGCCCTTTAAAGCATTAAATTCATAAATTGCTTTGGCAATATCCTCTGCCACACCCTCGCCCTGAACCTGACAGGGTCTTAAAACTACTTCCGCAACGGGATATCTGCGCTTTAAAACATTGAAAATATCCTGAACTGCTGCACCTGTTGCCGAGGTCACAACACCGACCCTTCGCGGAAATTCAGGTAAAGGCTTTTTATGCTCACTTTTAAAAAGCCCTTCCGCTTCAAGCTTCTTTTTTAATTGCTCAAAAGCGATATTCAATGCACCAACTCCGTCAGGCTGCATATCGTTTATATATAATTGATATGAGCCATCGCGAGGGAAGAGCGAAACTGTGCCAAAAGCGAGAATTTTCATTCCGTTTTCGGGTCTGAAGCGCAATTTTGAAGCATTTCCCGCAAACATAACTGCTTTAACAGATGCCGCTTCATCCTTAACAGTCATATACAGATGACCGCTATAATGAGGCTTGTAGTTAGAAATCTCACCTGTTACAAAAATATGCGCAAGGCTTTCATCTCTGTCAAGAACACCCTTAACATAACTATTTAATTGTGAAACACTGTAAACAGTCGGTGTGGGTGCAATCATAAATCTTAACTCCGTGTTATTTTAATGAGGTTAAAAAAGCAATTCCTGCTGCATTATCGCAAGAAAATTCAGGCTCTGCAAAGGAGCAGTCAAACCGCGAGGTAATTGCTTCTTTTATAATTTTATTTGACATAACACCACCTGCAAAAACAATCGGCAGGTCGCCATATATTTTCAAGGCGTGTTCAGTCATTGCGGTAACTATATCGCTTACATAATCAAGAAGAAATTTTGAAGTATCTTCCTTTGTTTCGCCATCCTCAAGCATTTTGAGACATTTATTTTCAAGACCTGAAAGAGAGCAACAACCATCCTGCAATTTAATTTTATTCTTATATTTCTTTTCCGATTTAAGGGCTAATTTTTCAAGCTCTGCACCTGCAGGAAATTTAAGCCCCATTTTAACACCAATCCGGTCAACTGCTTGTCCCGCTTTTAAATCATTTGAAGCAGAAACGGGTGTTATTTTTAAAATTTTCTCACTATCAGGCTCACAGAGAACTAAATCAGTTGTACCGCCCGATATATGAAAGGCAAGAAAGTTCTTTTCCAACAGGTCTGTTCTTCCGGCGGAATAAAGAGCCGCCGCAATGTGCCCTTGTTGATGTGAAAAGCTATAAAACGGCACATTCAATGCGGCTGCAACAGTTCTTGCGGCATTTTCACCAACAAGAAAGCAGGGCATATATGAGCCCACCTGAGTTGTTGGAGTAACAGATGCACCAACGGCAGAAATTTCGCCTGAATATTCAGATAAAACACTCTCTGAAAGCTCTGCATACGCCTTTGTATGATGGAAAACCGCATCACTCTGGCGAATTCCCCTTTCCCCATCCTTTACGGGTAAAAGGCGCTTTCTGTGAATCATATTACCATCAGAAAAAATCGCAACTGATGTTGTATAATTGCTTGTATCAAAGCCTAAAAATCCACTCATATTATGCTTTTGCAACAGTACCGAGAACACCGTTTATAAATGAAGCATCCTCATAAGTTCCGTATTTTTTTGCAAGCTCAACCGCTTCATTTACCGCAACACCGTTGGGAACCTCATCAATATATTTAATTTCAGCAATAGCAAGGCGCAAAATAGCAAGAGAAACCTTGGGTAATCTTGAAATTGTCCAATCCTGAGAATTCCCCTCAATTATCTCATCAATTTCCTCTGAATTCTCTTCAACCATATTAAGAATGTTTTCTGCAAAAGCATTGATTTTTATAAGCTCGGCATCCTTTGCAGTTGCAACTATTTCAGAAAGTGTTGCTTCATTGTCAAAAATTTTCTCAAACAAAACAATAAATGCTTGTTCTCTGGCTTCTCGTCTTGTCATAAGCGTCTCCTTAAATATGTTTTTAAATATACAATTTGTCAATATAAAATTATATCACAACTGATTTTATTTATCAAGAGAATATAAAAAAAGGAAGAACAGATTTTGAACCTGTTCTTCCAAAATTTAATTGTAAATATTTATTAGGGTTAGGATACTTTATTAAGTAAAAGACTATTCAGCCTCTGTTGCTTATTCGGTTAAACCGCCTGTGATATCCCCGAGCATACTACCGATATCGAAATCGCCGAGAAGACCGCCGACATCAATATCACCGAGATCAAGACCACCAAGCATTTCACCGATATCAATATCGCCAAGAATGCCACCGATATCTATACCGGTTGATTCATCGGTTGTATCTTCGGTTACATCTTCAGTTGTATCTTCGGTTGTATCTTCAGTAACTTCTTCGGTTACATCTTCTGTTGTATCCTCAGTTGTATCTTCAGTAGTTTCTTCGTTTGAATCACCTGTGATACCACCGAGAAGACCACCAATATCGATATCACCAAGAAGGCTGCCGATATCAAAGCCACCGAGCATTCCGCCCAGGTCAAGTCCGCCAAGGAGTCCACCGATATCAATGCCACCAAGAAGACTGCCGATATCAAATCCACCGAGAAGACCTGTAATCATACCTAAAATATCGGTTGAGCCACTGTCACCTGAAGATTCAGTAGTGGGTTCGGTTGTTGTAACCTCTGTTTCAGATTCAGGCTCTGTGGGAGCTTCTGTGGGAGCCTCTGTTGTGGGCTCAGTAGTTGGTTCTGTTGTAGCGGGCTGTGTTGTAGCGGGAGCTGTAACTGTGGGAGCAGTTGTCTCAGGACCTGCAATATTGTTGTCATCAACAATATTATCAATAGCCTGCTGAACAACAGGGTTATCAACCTTAAGCTTACGCTTTGTTTGCATATAGTAGGTTGAAGCAATAAGCTTAACCGCTGCGCTTGAAAGAATGCCAACTGTCATAGTGGTAACAAGCAACAAGGCAATAACTTTTTTAAGTCCGCCATTGTTTTCCAATTTTTTCATCAGAGTATCCCCCTTGATACCTATTAATTCCTAATTATTTTACACAATAATTTTCAAAAAGTCAATATGATTTATGCGTAAGTTTATTATAAAAGCCAGAAAAAGAAATTTTTGTGAAAAATACTTAATTATTAAATCTTAATTTAGTTATATTGATAGTTGAAAATGTCAGATTTATATTATAAAATAATAAAACAAGTATTATTGTCATATATTGGGCAATATCAAAGGAGAATTTAACCATGAAAAAAAGCAGATTAACAAAACTCATCGCTGTTATTCTTTCGCTGACAATTGCTTTTGCATCCTTTGGCGCGGTAACAGCAGGCGCTTCAAGCATTTACCCTATTTTTAGTAGTGAAGATCCAGTCGGAGTTGTTCTCTCTGATATGATTGAAACTTTGTTAAATTTTGTTTTAAAACTTTTTTCCGGATTATTTGATAATGGACCGGGATTTGTTGACCAAGACGAAGCGGAAGCCAAAGCTGAACTGAATTTCTATGATGGTACAGCTGAAAAGACTTCCGATAACAAATACAAGTTCCAAACATCAGCAAAAACAGATGCAAAGTGGAATTTAGGTTACTCAAACACAAGCCTCATCCCCAATGACTACAGCAATGGTACATATTACATTGGTGGCTACATCGCTATAGAAAATGGTTTTTCTAATGTTGTTGAAGGAATTGCTGAAATTCCCGGAATTGGCAAAGATGATATGAAAGCTCGTTGTATTGCCATTAATGATGGGACAGATAACGGCACAGTTTTATTCGCAACAATTGACTGCATCGGAATTACAAACGCCGACATTAAAGATATTCGTGCAATTGTAGCAGCATATGCAGAAGAAAACTCTATTGATGATATTGTTGCAATTAATGTCTCCTCTACTCATACACACAGCTGTATCGACACAGAAGGACTTTGGACAAAACTCCTTTACAAACTTGCTCATAATGGAATTATAAGTGGTACAGGAGAAGACGAAGAACTTGTTCAGGGTACAAACCCGGCATATATGGCGTTCCTTAAAGAAAAGGTTGCTGATGCTCTTATTGACGCATACAATGATTTACAACCCGGTGTACTTACTTATACCGAAAAAGACATTGGTCAGGATTATTTCAACAACAAAAATCGTCCTTCCTCAGGTAATATGGTTTATGAAATCAACGAGGACGGAGAAGCAGTATACAATGGCAAAAAAGAAATTGCCATGACTGATATTTCCAGATTCATTTTTACCCCTGATGACGCAACAAAAACACCAACAATGATGCTTAACATCGCTGCTCACCCCGATGTTGCAGGTCTTCCCACAGAATCAAACTCCGGTCGTGAAATCAGTGGTGACTACCTCTTCTATTGCGGAAAGTTCCTTGAAGATGCAGGCTACAACTTTATGTTCTTCCAGGGTGCTATTGCCGGTATTTATATGTCAAGAAGTGTTACCGGCGATGGTGTTCCTACAGAACAGCGTGTTGAAGAATCACAGAGATATGGTTTTGAGCTCGCAAGAATGGCTCTCGCGCTTACTATGACTGAAGAAGAAATAGAAGCAGACGATATGCTTAACTGCGCCGAAGAAATCGCTGAATACGGCGACAATGAATATTACTCAATCTGGTACGAAAACTGGAACAAGGACGAAGAAGGTAACGATGTAATTCCTGAAGAAGAAATTGTTGAACCTTTCCTTAATCTCCTTATCGCTCAGGTCGAAGTTCCGATTTCAAATCATCTTATTGAAGCAGTTGGTAAGCTTAATATGGCTAACTATGTTGTTATTACAAAAGAAGATGGCACATATGCTACAATCACAGAAATTGGTTATATGGAAATGGGAAATCAATTTAAAACTGTTTTCCTCCCCGGTGAAATTTGTCAGGATCTTATTGCACCCGGTGGCGCATCACTTAATCCGGCAAACTCCGTTACAGCATCACCATTCCAGTCAAAACCCGCTTGTGATATCTTTGGTAACGATGTTAAATGCTTTGGTCTTATGAACGATGCTATAGGATATGTTGTTCCTGATAATGACTTTACAATGGGTGATCCGGTAAATCACTATCACGAGCTTATTTCTCTTGGTAGAAATGTTGCCTCCGCTCTTATGGATGGACTTATAGAGCTCAACGAATCAATTGAACGCGTGTAACTTTTGATACAAAAACGCCCCCCGGTTTAAACCGAGGGGGTATTTATTTTATTTATAAAATATTATCTGCATATCCCATAACATTTTCTTGTCTTTTATCTGCAAGCTCAGCATACATCCATTCTCGTTTTTGGCGAGATATAGGCCAAAGAAATTTGGGAACTATTCTTAATATACCTGTAACAGTAGGAACAATTGTGCAAAGCGCAAACTCCCAGAACTTTGTTCTGTCATTCTGAGTACCGATTTCAAGCCCCTGAACATAGCCGATACGTTTCATTATAAGGCTTGTAACCGAGCCTAAAAGAGCACTTTGTATCTTTAATATCAAGCCCTTTGCAACACCCGTTGTGGCTTCCATACGATAACCGTTTTTCCACTCACAATAGTCCATAGCTTCATTCCACAGGTCTGCATTAATAACCTTTGAAATTCCCCATGACCATTTTATAAACCATTCCTTCAAGCCGAAGGCTATACACATAGGAACAGTACGCTTGAACATTGTTTTCTTTCCTGTCATACCAAAAAGGAAAACCGCAGTTGTTATGGCACTGTTATAAATATCATTGAAAATCAACAAAGATTTTGAAGAAAATCTTTTTCTTAAAGGAGCAACAAAAGCATAACTTATACTGCCATTCATTGAAGAAGGTATATTTAATAATGTAATAAGAGAATAACTACCTAAAACATCTATAAAGTAGTTAGTTTCACTTTTACTGATTGAGAAGTTACCTAAAAACTCTGACAAGCACATCAGCAATACGGGATAGTTTGAAACGATTGCTTTCATCCCCTGCTTAACACTTGGCTTTTCAATAGACTGAGGAACACGCTCCTTGGATTGCAGGAAGAACCAGAATGTGCAAAGAGAGGAAATCAATGCAGTTCCGCCACCCATAACCATAAACACAGAGCTGAGCTTCCATTTAACCACCTTATTATTAACAAGGTCAATCAGCACACCCATTATGTAACGGGGCAAATCCTCGCCCATATAGCCCGTTAAAAGCTCTGCAAGGGTTATAAGCCGTATACGCTCATTCGGATTGGGCGTTATGGTGGACATATAACCACTTTTTGCCACATTGGTAAATGTTCCTGCGGTTTCATTTATTATTGCAAACAAATAATAATAAATCAGTTTCGGTAAATGTGTACCTGCGGTATTGGGAAAGAACAGTGGTAAAAGCCATGTGAAAATACTGATGATAGTCAATGGCATCTGCATACCTATGAGATATGGCCTGAACTTACCTATTCTTGTTCTTGTTCCGTCAACAAGAACTGAAATAAATGTATCATTAACTATGTCCCACGCGGCAGTTACAAGATTCATTACCGCACTTACGCCGAAATCAATATGGACAACGTCCCAAACAAACCTTTCATTGAAGCCATTTATATTAAACGAGTTGGACCAGTCATTCAGAAGGTAGGCTACAGTTTCGCGGACGCCTACATAATTAAATCCCTCGTAATATCTGACATTTTCATTTTCATCTGTTTGCGTTACATTAGCAATCTCTCTATCACTCATCAAACCACCTCCCCTATTCTTCGGAAACATTTACGATACAAGTATCAGTAAACGCTTCTTCGAGGTAACTGAGCTTAACTGTAATTATTGCTGGCTCTTCGATATTCTTTAAGCCCTTAACATAGCCCATTTCGTCAATAGTAGCAATATCATCATTCGATGATGAAAACTCAACTGTATACTCGCTGTCGTCATCAATAATGGCATTCACATTGAGCATATACTCTTCGCCTTGTTTAATGGTAACCTCATCCTCAACAAACGAAATACCCGCATAAGAGTACTCGTAAGTATCAGTTACAGTATAAACGAAGGAAATTTCCTTTTCACCGAAAAGCTCAGCATCATTTATAAATTCAGTATCAAGAGCAACAGCATACTGCCTTATTACATCTATATATTGTATATAGTCATTTTCACGATTTACCTTCGCTTCTATTAAAAGGCTCTCAAGCTTTGCATCAAAACTATTTATTTTGCAATTATCCTTTACTGCATCAACAAACTGTCTTTTTGCAGACAAATCATTTTTAAGAGAAAGCTTTTCAGAATATTTTTTATTAAATAACTCACTTTTTACATCAAGGCTATAGGTTAAAAAATAGTATTCGTTATCAATCAGGTTACCCTCATCGTCATACAGGCTTTCACCATTTTCATTAACCTGACCAATTGAGAAGCCTGCATCCTTCAATATCGCTTCATCAACTATAAATGAAGGCTTTTTACTATCACCCTTTTCAAATGTACCTTGAAAATCCCCATCATAAAAGTCATCAACTGAAGAAAGCATCTTATCTTTAGCAAAATTCAAAAGGGCTTCATCCTGCGCCTGATTTTCAGAATTCAAAACCTTTAAATCGTTTACAGAAATTTCTGTATATGCTTTTGTTTTTACAAATCTGCTGTCCGTTTCTGAAATCAGAGTATTAACATAATCCGCTAATTCTTTTTTGGAGGAAGAAAACTCGGTTTTATTGATTATAGCTTTATTTTCAGTGGTTGTTGTTTCATCTCCAAGATTATTTACGGTTACTACAAGCACACCTAAGCAAACAGCAAGAGCAACAACAGATGCAACACCAAAAGCAACAAATTGTTTTAATTTACCATTCATATTATTTGCCCTCCCCTTTTGCAGATTGGACAAGCGCCTCTTTTTCTTCCTTTTCTCTGAGGCGTTTCTCTTTTTCTTCTTCCGATTCTAAAACAGGCAAGGGTAAGTCAGCATAAGTGATTTCGCCTTTTTTAATCCTATTTTTTATTTCAACTCTTTGCAAATCAATATCTTTAATTTCAGGTTGAATATTTTTAGTAACAATGAGCCTGTTTAAAACAAATATTAACACCAAAACTGCAATGCAGGCAATCGAGCCCACTCCGAACTTAGCATTGATAAAAGCTATGTCGGAAATAATTTTTGGTAATGCAAGGCTTAACACTAATGAGAATACAGAAAAAACAATGCCTGTTAATGATAAAATCTGTGCCTTTTTTGCTGATTTCTGTATATTAATAAATGAAAGAATAAGTGCAGCAAACACGCCGAACCCACTGAGGAAAATCAACACAATCAACGCTAAAAGCACAAACAAGGAAGCTGTTAATTCAGGAGCGTATGTGCTCATATTCAAAACTGCCTGCAATGTTCCGTCAGTAAAAGCCTGATAAATGCCAAATGCACCAAAGCTGAATTTGGCGGTAAACAAGCTAAAGCCTGCCTCAACAGTTGCAAAGGGAACAAAAATTGCACCTATTGCTAAAACCATTGCAACAATTCTCATTATCTGGATTTTACCGCCTATAAAAGCATTTTTAAGCTTTGCAGTTAAAATGTGAAAGGTTGCATATTCCAGTTCGCATCTTTTTGCATCCTCTGTAAGCAAGACCTCCTGCTGAGCATAGAAAATATTCACCCCACAATGCTTGCAATTTGGGGAAAGCTCGAACCTTCCTATTTCCTTGTTACATTTCGGGCATTTCATTTTATCACCTGATTCCCATTAATTTTCTAACAAAAGCTCTACTAAATCGCCAACCCTCTGAGGTCGGGGTTTATTTATTTTAAAGAGCAAATCATCAATATTCTTTTCAACTGCATCAATCTCTCTTTTGAAATCCTTCGCAGATACCTTGAGAACACCAAAGCGCACTGCAGAAAGCTGAATAAGATTATCGGATGTTACAACACGGACATTATCATTTTTACCAATATCGCTTATAAGCTTTTCAATATAGTTATCACCAAGCTCACGCTCTTTAGTATAAACAACATGAATGTTGTTGTAATTGAATCTTTGACCGTTGTTACCTGCAACCTTATAGGCATCAAAAACAACGATGGTTTCGCATTTGGTGAAAGCAGAATAATTGCAAAGAATATCTAAAAGCTTATCACGGGCAATACTAAGATTTTCGTTTGCAATTTCCTTTAATTCGTCCCAGGCAAAAATCACGTTATAGCCGTCAACAATAACATATTTCTTGCGTATTTCTGTGTTATACTCTGTATTGACGGGCTTTGCGGGAGTTTTATTGTGGCTATATCTGTAAAACGGGTGCTTATCTTCACCAAATTCACGGGTCATTATAGCCTCAAGCTCTTTATCGTCAATATGGAAATTCCTTTTATTGAGATTGGCTTCATAAGGTGTTTTTTCCTGCTCTAAGCAAGAGTCGATGTGCATATATTCGAAAACCTTATCCCATTTCACATTGAAGCCTGCACCGTGAGCACAGAAAACGGAATCGGGCGTATTCTCCAAATCACTTTCGGGAGAATATTTTGAATTTTCTATTATTTCATCTGCATTATGGCAGATATCGTAACCGCAGACCTCAAGGAATAAACGACCCTTACCGCTTGTATATGCTGCTACCTCTAATGCATAGCCATTTAAGGTTGTAACAGGGGCTTTGCCTGTTAAAATACTTGTTCCGTTTGAATCCTCGGGAGAGTCAATTGTACCGTTTTTCATTCTGATATCATTGATTGCTCTGCCGATTTGCTCTGAGGGCACTTCGAGGCGGAAGCTATAATAAGGCTCTAAAAGCAGGGATTTTGCCTGCATAAGACCTTGCCTTACCGCTCTGTAGGTTGACTGCCTGAAATCGCCACCCTCGGTATGCTTTAAATGGGCTCTGCCTGCCGCAAGAGTGATTTTAACATCTGTTACAGGCGAGCCTGTAAGCACGCCAAGATGCTCCTTTTCGCTTAAATGACCCATAATTAGATTCTGCCAATTCCGGCTTAAAGAGTCCTCGTTGCATTTTGATGCAAGCTGAATTCCGCTACCTCTCGGTAAGGGTTCAATAATCAAATGAACCTCGGCATAATGCCTTAAGGGCTCATAGTGACCTACTCCCTCAACCTTATTTTCAATGGTTTCCTTATAAAGCACCTTACCGCTATCAATTTCCACATCAACATTGAATCGGGTTGAAATGATGCTTTTGAGAATTTCGGTTTGAACATCACCCATTAAGGAAACATTGATTTCCTGCAAATAGGTGTTCCAGGTAATATGTAGTTGAGGGTCTTCTGCTTCAAGCTCTTTGAGTTTAGGGAAAAAGGTTTTCGGGTCGCAGTCCTTGGGAAGAACTATACGATAGTTCATAACGGGCTCTAAAAAGGCTTTTCCGAAGAATTTTTCAAAGCCTAAGCCATCGCCTGTATTAACTGAATTAAGTCCTGTAAGGGCATAAATACCACCCTTTACAGCCTCTTCAACGGTTATAAACTTATCTCCCGAATAAACTCTAATATTATTTATCTTTTCTGTTTTTTCGTTTACAGATATTGTATCCTTAACCTTTAATGAGCCACCTGTAACCTTTACATGAGTAATTCTTTCGCCTTTACTGTCGTGGGTAATTTTATAGACCTTTGCGCCAAATTCTTCGGGGTATTTTTTAACGGAAATGTATTTTTCAAGCCCGTTTATGAATTCATCAACACCATCACCCTTTATGCCTGAGCCGAAATAACAAGGGGTGCATTTCCGGGCTTTGATAAGCTCCTTTATTTTCTCTTTTTCGATTAATCCGTTTTCAAGATAGATTTCTAACGCTTCTTCATCACACATTGAAACATTCTCGAAAAAGCCTTCGGAATTATCAACTGAAAAATCAATACAATTATCAGAGCAAAGCTCCTTTAAATCTGCAATAAGCTCTTCCCTTGAAAGCCTTGCATAGTCCATTTTTGTAACGAAAATAAAGGTGGGTATATTATAGGCGCAAAGAAGCTTCCACAATGTTCTTGTGTGAGCCTGAACACCGTCAGTTCCGCTTATAACAAGAATTGCATAGTCAAGAATTTTAAGGCTTCGTTCTGTTTCCGCAGAAAAGTCCACGTGACCCGGTGTATCAAGAAGGTTGATTTCTAATTCCCCTATATTGAACACTGACTGACCTGCAAAAATTGTAATGCCTCTTTCACGCTCAAGGGTATGAGTATCTAAAGCCGTGTCACCATTATCAACACGACCTAATTTCCTTATTTTGCCCGATTTATAAAGAAGTGTTTCTGCAAGAGTTGTTTTACCCGCGTCAACGTGGGCAATGATACCGACTACCACTTTTTTATTCATACTTACCTATTCTAAAATACCGACAGAACTTTTTGCTCTGTCGGTGTTTTATTTTATTATGCTTTAAAATCTACTGAAATCACACCATTAACTGCATTAACTGTGATTTCGTTTACAAGTGCACCTGCGTTATCAATAAGAATATTGGCGATTTTATCTTCAACCTCTTTTCTTATTGTTCTTCTGATATCACGGGCACCTCTGCCACCATCTTCAGAAAGGTCGGCAATAATTTCATATACACCATCACCAACAACAAGTTCAATGCCCTTATCCTTGAGAGGTGCCTTAAGCTCGCCTAAAAGAACCTCTGCAATCTTAACAAGCTCAGCCTTGCCGAGAGTGTTGAAGGTAACAATTTCATCAACTCTGCCTAAGAACTCAGGTCTTAAGAATTCCTTAAGAGCCCTCATTGTTTTATCCTTAGATGCCTGATTCTTATCACGATTGAAGCCGAGAGCATTTTCAGAAATATGGCTACCTGCGTTAGATGTCATAATAATAACCGTATTTTCAAAGCTTACTGTTCTGCCCTGAGCATCATTGGTTTTGCCTTCATCAAGAATCTGAAGAAGGATATTAAGAACATCGGGATGAGCCTTTTCAATTTCATCAAAAAGAACAACTGAATAAGGCTTTCTTCTTACCTTTTCTGTAAGCTGACCTGCTTCATCATAGCCAACATAACCGGGTGGTGAGCCAATAAGACGAGAAACACTATGTTTCTCCATAAACTCACTCATATCAAGACGAATAAGGGTTTCGGGTGTTTCAAAAAGCTCATTAGCAAGCTGCTTTACAAGCTCTGTTTTACCAACGCCTGTGGGACCAACAAAAATAAAGGAGGCAGGCTTTCTTACTGCAGAAATCTGCACTCTGCTTCTTCTGATAGCGGCTGCAAGAACCTCAATTGCTTCATCCTGACCGATAATTCTCTGCTTAAGCTTGCTTTCAAGATTTGAAAGCTTTCTCATATCATTTTCAATGATTTTTGATGTAGGAATACCTGTCCAAAGGTTGATTACCCTTGCGATATCCTCTTCTGTAACATCATTATCATCGGCTTTGATTTTAACCTGAGCCGCTTCCTTTTCAATAGCAATTTTCTCTGCCTTGAGATTTGAAATCGCTTCGTAATCGGGACCCTCTTCAGACGTTGTGTCAAGAAGCTCTTCCTCACGCTCGTTCAAATCCTGAAGCTTGTTCATAAGCTTCTGATAATCGCTTATTGCAACATTACGAAGGTTTGCACAGGTGCAAGCCTCATCAAGAAGGTCAATTGCTTTATCGGGTAAAAACCTATCATTAATATATCTTTCTGAAAGATGAACTGCTCTGTAAACAAGGGCATCGGAAATTTTAACCTTATGGAAATCCTCATAGTATTCTTTGATACCAACAAGCATTTTAAAGCACTCTTCAACTGAAGGCTCTTCAACCTTAACAGGCTGGAAGCGTCTTTCAAGGGCAGCATCCTTTTCAATATGCTTTCTGTATTCGTTAAAGGTTGTTGCACCAATAACCTGAATCTGACCTCTTGAAAGAGCAGGCTTAAGAATGTTAGCGGCATTCATTGAGCCCTCTGCATCACCTGTACCAACAAGGTTATGAACCTCGTCAATAAAGAGGATTATATTTCCCTCTTCCTTAACCTCGTCAACAAGACCCTTGATTCTGCTTTCAAACTGACCTCTGAACTGAGTGCCTGCCACAAGCGAAGTTAAATCAAGAAGATGGATTTCCTTATCTGCAATTCTTGCAGGAACATCCCCTGCGGCAATTTTAAGAGCGAGACCCTCTGCAATTGCAGTTTTACCGACACCGGGCTCACCAATAAGGCAAGGGTTGTTTTTTGTTCTTCTGCAAAGAATCTGTGTTACTCTGTAAATCTCGGTTTCTCTACCGATAATTCTGTCAATTTTACCATCCCTTGCTCTTGCGGTAAGGTCGGTACAATAAGAATTCAGGAATTTTCTTTTTGTTTTATGTTTTTTCTTTTTCTTCTTAGCCTTTTTATCTTCTTTTTCATCCTCTTCTTCATCCGCTATCTCTTCATTTTCAGCAGATGAATTATTACCCATCGGATTATTATTGAGGAAATTTTGCATAAAAGGCATTGTTCCTGCGCCACCAAGCTGGAAATCGTCAAGATTTTCCATCATATCACCGAACTGCTCGCTTACAGCATCAATATCATCCTCTGTAATCCCCATACTCTGCATCATCTGTTTTATAGGACCGATATTAAGCTCTGAGGCACATTTTATGCAATACCCCTCCTGAGTGGTTTTATCACCATCAACGCGGGAAACAAAAATCACCGCAGGACGTTTTTTGCATTTACTGCATATCATTTTATTGTTCATTTATTTCTCCCGGGAAAAGTATAATTCGTTTTATTTATTTTTTGCGAAACGTTCCTTAAACTGACGGAATGTTCCTGGAATATAGCTTGCAAATGCTACAAGAGTTAGTATTGCCGAAATAATAACAAGTATCATCATAAGAACATTAGGAAGAGTAAATACTGTTCTGAAAACACCAACCTCGGGACCGAAGGCAATAACCAAAATCATAATAGCATAGAAAGCAAAGGTTGCAACCTTGCCATAGATTTCTGCTGCACCGGGACGAATACCGCAAGCAAGCATAACAGCGCCACCGACAACCATAATGATTTCTTTAACAATAAACACAAGGAATACCCAACTGAATGCTTTTAATGTTTCATCCTGCGCTTTATTAAAGGACATAAACAAAAGAACTGCAAGAGTAACCTGAGTTAATTTATCTGCAACAGGGTCAAGCATTTTGCCCAACGCACTGATTTGATTGAATTTACGGGCAATTTTACCATCAAAAAAATCAGAAAGACCCGAAAGAACAAGCGTTAAAACAGCCCAACCATATTCCTGCCTGTAAAACAAAACTGCAAAAACAGGAATCAGAAGAATTCTTATAACACTGAGTAAATTCGGAATTGTCCAACAGCCTTTAAATAAATCTTTCATTTTCCTTCTCCTTAACCAACAAGACTAATAATGGGATTGTTTTCAACAATAAATTTATAAATAATTGAATTGTTAACTGCTTCAATAACAGGAGCGGCACCTGACATACCGGCAATAAAATAGAAGCCTGTGCAAGCTATGTAAACAATAGCGAGTGCTTTAACAACACCAACCACACCGCCGAGCAAGGCATTGAATTTTCCTAAAAGAGGAATATCGTTTGCTTTTTTGAAAACGCTTGCAAGAAATTTTAAAGCAAGTGTAATTACAACAAACAAAACAACAAAAGTAATAACTTCTGTTATGTTAATCATTATTGTGTGACCGATTTTGTCAACCGCAAGCTTTATAAGCTCATCATCCGAAAGATTGCCTGCTGTGTTCAAAGAATTGGTTAAGGCTGTCATATTAACGCCCATAACCTGCGCCAGCTTAACAGCGCCCTGAGGAAGACCATCAATCATAGCGGTGATTTTTTCAGAAACACTCAAGGTTGATGAAATATCATCAATAACTCTTGTAAAGCGGGTTTCAACAAGGTCGCGAACCAAGAGGTTGTAAGCACTCTCAGCAACACCTTCAAAAATCTTGTGTGAAGCAATTGCGGAAATTACAACTGCAAATGTGTCAATAATTGTTGAAAGAAAACCTTTTTTATAAGCAAGTGTTACCAGAAATACAAATAAAGCTACAATAATAATATCAATAATATATGCCATAAAAAATCCTCCTTAAAATTAATTGCTTAATTCAACTGTGGCGTTTCCGTATGAAAAGCAACGACTTATTTTATCTAAAGAGACGATATAGATATACTTATCGGTTGCGAGAATACTTTTAACCTCACCCTTTACATCTATTTTGCTTATTTCTCTTCCACTTAAATTATATACTAATATATTGCTTTCGGCAAGAGCAAAAATATATTTATCACTCAATATAACATCTTTTATAGGGCAAGAAACAGAAATCTGAGCCTTTTCTTTTCCTTTAGGCGAATAAATTGAAATCACGAAATTATTTGCACTACCGTATTTTGCCAAAGAAACAATATATTTTCCGTTGTCTGAACAATCATAAGAGTTGAATTCGGATGAATAATATTGAGTTACAGTTTCAAAGCTCTCCCCTTTTTTGGTTACCACATAAATACCTGAATCAGAATATAAGGTTAAAGTATTGGTGGCGGTAAATTCCAAATCAAAGGCTGCCGCGCCTGAAATCTTCTGACTGTTTAAGGCTTCCTGATAATCGAAGCCGAAATATTCAACATTGGTATAAATTTCTCCGTTCTCTGTGCCCAGAACTGCAACGCCTGCAAATTTTCCGTTTGATGCCAATGCTATTGAAGCTATATGCTCATAAGCACAATTCCATTGAAAAACGACCTTATTGGTTGCAGAATAAACAGTCAGCTTACTTGTTGACTCTTCACCTCGGGTGCCTATTGCATAATTTCCGCCTTCGCCATATTCCGCGCATATTATAGCATTTGGCGCTTCACCTGAATAAACAACCTTTTTCTCATTAATAAGGGAAAAAGCCTTGTAGCCTCTGTCAAACACAACTGCTTTATCACCATTGACCGATATTGCTGGTGAAGCATAGCTGTGGGGTTGAGAATATGTAAGCTTCCCACCTTTTGAATAAACGGAGAAATTCTCCGTTGTAAGAACAAGAACACTATCGCCTAAAATTACGGTATTTATGGTTGAATCAGTATTAATTGATATGGGGAAATTGCCACCATCCTGCCGTATAAAAGATGAAGCTCGGGCAGTAATTGCATCAAAGGGAACAATACCCACAGAGGAAAGTATAAAAACAAAGAGAAAAACAGCAACAAGAACTCCGGCAATAATCATTTTGCTTCGGGTTTTCTGAGAAAATCGCGAAACTCTCCCATATCCTGTAAATCCACTGTTTAATTCTGTTAATTTAACCTTCAAGCACTTCACCTCCGTAATAAACCTTGTTTAAATAAAGCCCGTCAGGAATTGCGGTAATTCCTGCTTTGGTTCGGTCTCTGCTATCAATTATCGCAGGTATATCTTCCGCTTTAATTTTTCCGTTTGCAACATATAAAAGCGTACCTGCCATTATACGCACCATATTATAAAGAAAACCGTTACCGCAAACTCTGAACTTAACAAAATCGCCTTCACGAACAACACTTGCACTATAAATTGTCCTGACCTTTGAATTAACCTGTGCATCAGCAGCACAAAATGCGGAAAAATCATAAGTCCCCACGAAAAACTGCGCCGCTTTATTGAGCAAGTCAACATCGGCATTATATTTATAATGCATTGCTCTTTTATACATAAACGGTGAAGGCACCTGTGTATTTTCGATTATGTATTCATACTCCTTCTTCTCACAATCGAAACGGGCATTGAATTCATAATCAACCTCCTTACAGGAATACACCGATATTTCCTTAGGAAGCTTTGCAGAGGGAAGGGCAACGGGAAAGCTTTCTGCAGGAATGGTTGAAGCAGTCCGCACATTGAAATAATATTCATTGGCGTGAACACCTGCATCGGTACGACTGCAACCGATTATATTTGGCACTTCACCCGTAAGGCGTTCCCAAGCCTTTTTTAACTCACCCTGAACGGTAACTGCATTATCCTGCTGTTGCCAACCGTGAAAGGCAGAACCGTCAAAGGCAATTTTAAACAATAAATTTCTCATAAATCAAATCACATTTTTAAAATATATATTCAAAAAAATTATTACAGAGCAAACAACCGCCATAATAACAAATGCAAAAGCATCACGATATGTCATTTTCATTTGCCTTAATCTTGTTCTGCCCTCGCCACCTGTGTAGCAACGACAGGACATAGCATCAGTAAGCTCAATAGCTCTTTTAAAAGCAGAAATAAAAAGCGGAATAAATATTGGGAACAACGCCTTTATTCTGGCTATTAAATTACCGCTTTCAAAATCTGCACCTCTCGCCTTCTGAGCAGACATAATTCTGTCAATCTCATCAATAAGAGTGGGAATAAACCTCAAAGCAATCGTCATCATCATTGCAAATGTGTGAACATCAACCTCAAGTGCTTTTAAAGGTGATAAAAGCTTTTCAATTGCATCTGTTAAATCCGTTGGTGAGGTTGTGTAGGTTAAAAGAGAGCTCATTAAAAGCAATGCGAAAATTCTTACAACAATAAAAATCGCCATAAAAATGCCACCATCGGTTATGGTGATAAATTTCCATTCAAAAAGAACATTACCCTCTTTAACATAATAAATCTGCAAAACAGTTGTAAGCAAAACAATGGGTAAAAGTGGTTTAAAGCTTTTTAAAACAAGCTTTGGTGAAAGCTTGGTCATTAAAAACACAACAACTGAAAACGCACTTAAAAGACCTAAAGACCAGAAATTCTGACAAACAAAAATAAAAATAATAAATATAAAGGTTAAAACAATCTTTGTTCGTGCATCTAATTTGTGAATTGGTGAGCTACCGGGAAAAAACTGACCTATTGTAATATCCTTAATCATATTTCTTCCCCCTTACCTAAAAATCTTAAAATAGCATTTTTAGCATTCTCAACTGTATAAGCAGTTTCGCCCAAATCAAAGCCATTTTTCTTAAGTTCAAGGAAAATATTTGTAATTTCAGGCACATCAAGACCTAATTCAGCAAGGAATTCACCCTTAGAATAAACCTGCTCAACTGTTCCCGAAATCGCAACCTGACCTTTATTCATAACAACAACTCTATCGGCAACACTTGCAACATCATCCATATTATGAGAAACAAAAATAACTGTACTGCCTGTTGAATGGTTATAATCCTTTATAAGCTTCAAAAGTGCATTTTTCCCCATAGGGTCAAGACCTGCAGTTGGCTCATCAAGAATAAGAACCTTGGGCTCCATTGCAATTACACCTGCAATTGCAACTCTTCTTTTTTCGCCACCCGAAAGGTCAAAGGGAGATTTCTGAAGATACTCCTCAGAAAGACCTACATAAGAGATAGCTGAATAAACTCTGCTTTTGATTTCCTCCTCTGAAAGACCCATATTTTTAGGTCCGAAGGCAATATCCTTATAAACAGTTGATTCAAAAAGCTGTTGCTCGGGGTATTGAAAGCAAAGACCCACATTAAAGCGACATTTACGAAGTGCCTCTTTTGAAGAATGAATATCAACACCCTCTAAAAGAACCTTACCTGAATCTGCCTTTAAAAGACCGTTCAGATGTTGCAAAAGTGTACTTTTACCTGAGCCTGTATGACCGATAAGAGCAACAATTTCACCCTGCTCAAAATCAAGAGAAACACCTCTCAAGGCACCCGTTTCAAAGGGAGTACCCTTGGAATAGCCATATATTAAATTGTCCACTGAAAGAACGGACATAATTCAACCTCTATTATCAATATAATTTTTAAATAATTTTATAAATTCTTCTGTAGTAAGTGGTGTTTCTTTTAAATCAACACCATTTTCTTTTAAGGAAACTGCAAGCTCCATTGGTTTTGGAACGGCAAGTCCGATATTTTTCAAAAGCGCTGAATGAGAAAAAACCTCTGCAGGTGAGCCATCAAGGCAAGCCTTACCGTCATTCATTACCACTACCCTGTCGGCTTTAACTGCTTCATCCATAAAATGAGTAACAAGAATAACAGAAATACCTAAATCATTTTTCAGTTTTAAAAGAGCATTCATTACCTCTCGCCTGCCCTTAGGGTCAAGCATAGCAGTAGGCTCATCAAGAACAATACAATTTGTTTGCATTGCAATTACACCTGCAATTGCTACTCTTTGCTTCTGACCGCCTGAAAGACGGTGAGGCTCATGCTTTCTGTAATCATACATATCAACAAGCCTTAAGGCTTCATCAACACGCCTTCTGATTTCTTCGCGGGGAACACCTAAATTTTCGGGACCGAAGGCAACATCATCCTCAACAATGGTTGCAACAATCTGATTATCAGGGTTCTGGAAAACCATTCCTACCTTTCGCCTGATAGGTATTTCATTCTTTTCATCGGATGTATCATAGCCATAGGTTATAACACTTCCGCTTGTGGGATATTCCAAAGCGTTTATAAGCTTTGCCATAGTTGATTTGCCTGAGCCATTATGACCGAGCACACAAGTAAACTGCCCCTCATAAAACTCAAGATTCAAGCCATTTAATGCATCGCTTTCTTCATCGGCATAACGAAAATCAACATTTTTGAATTCAATAATTTTATTCATACTCATTTTTTCCACACTGCAGTAGAACCGCAAGGAAGAACAAGACCGCTATCAGTAACCTTAAGACCGATTTCATCTGCGGTAGCAAATCCTCCGAAGCGCTTTGCTACTGTTGAATTTAATATGTAGCTCATAACTGCGGGAGAAACACCTGCAGTATAGGAGTTAATAAGAACAGCAAGAGAATTTTCCGTTAAAAGCTCACAGCATTGATTAACAAAGCCGTAAATTTCATTTTCGAGCTTCCAGACCTCGCCACCGGGCCCTCTGCCATAGGATGGCGGGTCCATAATTATAATGTCGTATTTATTGCCCCTTCTGATTTCACGGGCAACAAATTTCATACAATCATCAACAATCCAACGGACACTTCTGTCTGCAACACCTGATGATGCTGCATTTTCCTTTGCCCATTGCACCATACCCTTTGATGCATCAACGTGAACAACGGAAGCCCCCTTTAAAAGAGCAGAAACCGTTGCAGCACCTGTATATGCAAAAAGGTTAAGAACCTTAACATCTGTTCTTCCGCTTTTTTCAATAATATCTGCAACCAAATCCCAGTTACAAGCCTGCTCGGGAAAAACACCCGTATGCTTGAAGCCCATTGGCTTAAGATTGAATTTTAAATCTCTGTAGCCAATCTGCCACACCTCAGGAATTTGTCTGTAAAACTCCCATGATCCACCACCCTGATTTGAACGGTGGTATCTTGCGTGAGCCTTTTTCCACATAGGATTTGTTCTGTTTGTGTTCCAGAGTGCCTGAGGGTCAGGTCTTATGAGAAAAATATCTCCCCATCTCTCAAGGCGCTCACCATCGGAACAATCTATAAGCTCGTAATCCTTCCAAAAGTCAGAAACTCGCATTAAAGTAATCTCTCCTTAACAACCTGTGCAATTTCCTGCGCAAGTGTGTTTATCTTTTCTTCATCCTTACCCTCGAGCATAACTCGTACAAGGGGTTCTGTACCTGAAACGCGGACAAGAACTCTACCATCGTTACCAAGCTCTTTTTCTGCGGTAGCTATTGCATTCTTAATTTCTTCATCTCTCGGGAATCTTGCTTTACCGAAATCAGATACACGAACATTAACAAGGGTCTGAGGAAACACCTGCATAACTGATGCTAATTCAGAAAGCTTTTTACCCGTTGCCTTCATAATACAAAGAAGCTTCAGGGCAGAAAGCTGACCATCACCTGTTGTGGCAAAATCCTTGAAAATAATATGACCTGACTGTTCACCACCGATTACATAATCATTCTCAAGCATATTTTCAAGAACATATCTGTCGCCGACCTTGGTTTTTTCACAATTAATGCCGTTATCTTCACAGAACTTGAAAAAGCCCATATTACTCATAACAGTAACAACTGCGGTATTATTCTTCAAGGTGCCTTTTTCTTGCATATACTTCGCAAAAATAGCAATTAATTTATCACCGTCAACAACATTACCATTTTCATCAACTGCAAGGAATCTGTCCGCATCGCCATCAAAAGCAAGACCAACATCGCATTTGTTTCTCACAACAAAATCCTGCAGAATTTCAAGATGGGTTGAGCCGCATTTTTCGTTGATATTTGTACCATTGGGATGAGAAGCTATGAAAAAGCAATCATCACAAAGATTCATAAAAATCTGTGGCGCGGTAACAGAGGAAGAACCATTTGAACAGTCCACTGCAATTCTCAAGCCTTCAAAATCCTTATAATTATTAGAATTCAAATCGGTTTCTGCAACATCAATAAGATAGTTGATATAATCTGTGCGGGCTGTTTTCGAGCGGGTTATTCTGCCAACCTCACCACCAACCTTAACAGGAGGTACCTGAGCTTTATCAAGAATTATGCTCTCAATCTCCTCTTCAAGAGCATCGGGAAGCTTAAAGCCCGAGCCCTGAAAGATTTTAATACCGTTATATTCACAAGGATTATGTGATGCAGAAATCATTACTGCAGCATCGTACTCATATTTTTTCACAAGATATGCAACTGCCGGGGTAGGAATTTCGCCTAAAAGCATAACATCTGCACCAACAGAGCAAAGTCCTGCAGAAATTGCAGATTCAAGCATTTGTGAGGATGCTCTTGTATCCATACCGATAAGCACCTTGTTTCTCTTGTTTGAATGCTTTGTGAGCACCATAGCGGCAGCTCTGCCTATTTCCATTGCAAGCTCACAGGTTAATTCTGTATTAGCAACGCCTCTTGCTCCATCAGTACCAAAAAGTCTACCCATAAAAAACACTCCTGAATTAAATTAAAAAGAATCAAACGTACCTTGTGTATCGTCTGTTACAGGGTTAAAGCCTAAATGCCTGTAGCCTAAAGCAGTTACCTTTCTGCCCCTTGGGGTTCTTGTTAAAAAGCCTAACTGCATAAGATAGGGCTCATAAACATCCTCAATAGTTACCGCTTCTTCGCCAATCATAGCAGCGATGGTATCAAGACCAACAGGACCGCCATTATAATTTTCAATCATTGCTCTTAAAAGGTTTCTGTCAACAAGGTCAAGACCCAATTCATCAATTTCCATTCTCTCAAGTGCATTTTGCGCAGATTCCACCGTAATTATACCATTACCCATAACCTGAGCATAGTCTCTTGCACGCTTTAAAAGTCTGTTGGCAATACGGGGAGTTCCGCGAGAGCGGGAGGCAATTTCCAAAGCACCGTCCTGCTCTGACTCTATATTAAGAATACCTGCACTACGCTTAACAATTTTTGCAAGCTCCTCAGGTGAATAAAGCTCAAGCCTTAAAATAACACCAAAGCGGTCTCTTAAAGGGGCTGAAAGCTGACCCGCACGGGTTGTTGCACCAATAAGCGTGAATTTCTTAAGGTCAAGCCTTATGGAACGAGCAGAAGGACCTTTACCAATGATGATATCAAGGGCAAAATCCTCCATAGCGGGATATAGAACCTCTTCAATACTCCTTGAAAGACGATGGATTTCATCTATAAAGAGAATATCACCATCATTAAGGCTTGTAAGAAGTGCCGCCAAATCACCGGGCTTTTCAATTGCAGGACCTGAGGTAACTCTTATCTGCACACCCATTTCATTAGCAACAATTCCTGCGAGAGTGGTTTTACCTAATCCCGGAGGTCCGTAAAGCAAAACATGGTCTAAGGACTCGTGTCTGTTTTTTGCAGCCTCAATATATATTTTCAAGTTTTCCTTCGCTTTTTCCTGCCCTATATACTCTTCAAGAGTATGGGGACGAAGAGAGGTTTCAATTTCATTATCGTCTGAAATATATTCGGGAGCGATAACTCTTTCTTCGTCAGCAATAAAAAAATCGTTCATTTCCTACTCCTATTAAAATCTCAAAGTCATATTTTTCAAAGCGCCCTTAATAAGCTCCTCAACGGAAAGACTTGGTGAAAGCTTACTGACCGCAACAGAAGCCTCTGTCTGAGAATAACCTAAAGCGGTAAGTGCTGCAATTGCTTCAGAGGTGTTGCTCATTGAGTTAGCAGTATTGACTGCGCTTGAAACCGTACTGCTTTCCTCTGAAATAAAACCAACATTAGCAATTTTATCCTTAAGCTCCATTATCACCCTCTGTGCAAGCTTAGGTCCGACACCGTTTGCGGCAGTAATTGCCTTTGCATCCCCTGAAGCTACAGCAACTGCAAAGGCATCGGGAGTAAGCTCAGAAAGAATTGCCAGAGCGGCTTTCGGTCCGACACCTGAAACGCTTATCAAAAGCTTGAATGCATCAAGCTCATCACTTGTTGCAAAGCCGAATAAATCAAGGGCATCTTCACGGACATTGAGGTGAGTAAAAACCGTTACCTCATTACTCTGCAAGGAAAGCTTTGCAAGAGAATTTCTTGTTGTGAAGCATTTGAAGCCCACACCACCGCAAGAAATTGCAATTGCTTGCTCATCCTTATATATTATTTTTCCTGTTAAACTATAGAACATAAAGTCACCTTATATTTTATATTTTATTTTTTATCATCAGAGAATCACTTGCGTGACCGTGACAGATTGCAAGTGCAAGAGCATCAGCGGCATCATCGGGCTTGGGGATTTTATCAAGATGAAGAAACATCCTTGTCATTTCCTGAACCTGTTGCTTTTCTGCTCTGCCATAGCCTACAATACTTTGCTTAACCTGTAAGGGAGTGTACTCAAAAATCGGTATTCCTGCTTTTTCAACTGCTAAAACTATAACACCGCGTGCCTGTGCAACATCAATAGCGGTTTTCTGGTTAGTGTTGAAATACAGTCTTTCAATACTGACCGCATCAGGCTTGAATTTTTCCAAAAGCTCGGTTACATCGTCATAAATTTTAGTAAGACGCTCATTAAAGGGCATATCCTTATGGGTTGTTACTGCACCGTAGCCCATAAGAGAAAAGTTGTTTTTCTCATATCTTACAACACCGCAACCAACAATTGCATAGCCCGGGTCTATACCAAAAATGACCATATTTTCACCGCCTTACACAAAGCAACACTACCGCATATTATAATTCAAATAATTATACCATAATAATATAGAAAATATCAATATTTTTATATTATTTTTCACATTATAAATACAATTTTTTATGTATTGCTTATAGTCTTGATTTTCTTGAGAAAAAATGATACAATTATGTTAGCTAAAGTGTTTGAAATATAGTTTTCAGGAGAATTTTTATGGAAAAATTAAAGAACAAAAATACTATTGTTTTGATAATCTCTGCAGTGCTTATTTTAATTGCAATTATTGTTGCGGTTGTGGCTACTGCATCCTCAAGCAAGGATGAAAAAGTAACTGCAACTCACTCAACAGAGGAAGGTGTTTCAATCGACCTTGCTTCTATTGCTGATATGAACAACAATTCCACAACAAAGAAATCGCAGAACAAAACATCATATTCTTATGAACCCGGTAAATATAAGGTTGCTACTAAGGATGACCCTCTCGGTCTTCGCCTTGAACCTAACACCACCTCTGACAGACTTATTTATGTTCCTAAGGATTACGAGGTTGAGGTTCTTGCAATTTGGGAGGACTGGGGCTATGTTGTTTACGAGCAGACAGGCGGATGGCTCTCAATGAACTATCTTGAGCTTGTTTCTTCAAATAAGAAAACCACTTCAGATGCGGAGCAATAAGATGTTCACCTGTAACCTTTGTCCAAGAAAATGTAATATTCAAAGAAAAGCTCTTACCGATGCCGGTAAGGGCTTTTGCAATATGGGTGAAAGCCCCGTAATAGCAAGAGCAGCCCTGCATTTCTGGGAGGAGCCACCTATAAGCGGTACAAAAGGTAGCGGAACAATTTTCTTTTCGGGATGCAATCTGAAATGTGCCTATTGCCAGAATGAAGAGATAAGCAAGGGTTGTTTGGGTAAGGAAATAACAGTTGCGCGATTAAGAGAAATATATTTTGAATTGATTGAGCAAGGCGCACACAATATAAATCTTGTTACGGGAACACATTTTATTAAACCAATCGCAGAATCACTTAATGAGCCCCTCCCCGTTCCCGTTGTTTATAACTGTGGGGGTTATGAAAGCATAAACGCATTAAAGCTTTTAGAAAACAAGGTACAGATATACCTGCCTGATTTAAAATACAGCGATGACGAATTGGCTTTAAAATACTCTGAAGCACCTGATTATTTTGAAATTGCAACCAATGCCATTAAGGAAATGTTCAGGCAGGTTGGTAAATGTGAGTTTAGTGATAACGGAATTATGACTAAGGGCGTTATAATCCGCCATTTGATTCTACCTAACCACCTTGAAAACACCAAGAAGGTAATTGATTGGGTTAAGAAAAATTTCAAGGATGGTGAAGTGCTTTTCAGTCTTATGAGCCAGTTCACGCCCAATAAAACCTGCAATATCCCTGAATTATCCAGAAGGCTCATCCAAGAGGAATATGATGAAATTGAGGAATATCTTTTCAACTCGGGTATAGAAGACGGTTTTATGCAGGAATTATCTTCGGCAAAGGAAGAGTATATTCCGCCTTTTAATTTAGAGGGTGTATAATTTTGTAACATAAACCACTTAGCCTCATATTATGTAGTGAAGTTAAAGTTATGGCTTCAATACTTATATTAGGAGGAAAAGATATGGCTGATAACAAAAATTTTACAGACCTTCACCATATCAAAGAAGCGATTTGCATTGATACTAACAGGGTTTATGACTCCTGCGCCGATAAGGACTGCCTTACGGATTTAAGAGTTTATTTAACCGACAGAGGTCAATGCATTCTCGAAAATGCTTCATCAGTTCGCCCGAGAGCCGCTGAAATACTTAACTGCCTTGTTGAGGTTGAAAAGGTGCCCTTCAACAAGGGCTGCTATTCCGTTGACCTTACATTTTTTGTTAAGGTTTGCCTTGATGCCTACACCTGCCCTACTGCCTCACCCACTATTCTTGAAGGACTTGTAACCTTTAACAAAAAGTGCATTCTTTACGGTAGCGAGGGTAATGTAAAAATCTTCTCATCAAGCTTTGTTTGTGATGGCTTTGATGACCAGAATCCTATCGGCAACACCAACCCGAGAGCAAAGGTACAGGTTGTTGACCCCATTATTCTTGATGCCAATATCTGCAGA
This sequence comes from Clostridia bacterium, assembly GCA_017436285.1. Taxonomy (GTDB): domain Bacteria; phylum Bacillota; class Clostridia; order Oscillospirales; family Acutalibacteraceae; genus DTU089. Next base: position 1,702 of record JAFSDL010000017.1, on the reverse strand, counting down.
ATCTGTGATTGCTGTAACACAATGGGCAACTGCTGTGATTCTGTGCCCAATCATATTTGTCGTTGCTTTGAGGGCAATTTCGGTTGCTGTGAGGGTGAAAAAGCAATTAAGGTTACCTTGGGTATTTTCACAATTGTTCAGCTTGAAAGAGATGTGCAGATGCTTATTCCTGCTTATGATTTCTGCGTTCCCACCAAGGAATGCTGTTGTGATACAGAAGACCCCTGTGATACCTTCAGAAAAATCAGCTTCCCCATTGACGAATTTTTCCCACCAAATGCAAATGATTGCTCTTGCGAAATGAATTTTAAACCTAACAATAACTGTGGTTGCAAATAATAACGAGTGTATTCAGTCATTTCTGATTGAATACACTCATTTAATTTATTTCTCAAAAATCAAATTATCCTCCTTCATTTTATCAAGATTGGTTTCATCATACCACTTGGCTTCAATAGTAATTTCGCTCTTGACTTCTTTTCCCTGAATTGAAAAAACACATTGTTCAACCGCATTATAGCCTAAATTATAGGCATCCTGAGCCACGCCACCAATAAATTTTGCGGTATTTTCATTTTCGAGCCACTTTAACTGCTTTGCACCTGAATCGAATCCGCAAAATACAATATTTTTATATTTTTCCGCTTCTGCAGAAACCATATCACTTACTTTATCTGCAATACTCGGATGGGTTATAAAAACCGCTTTAACCTCAATTTCTTCAAGCTCAGATAAAGAATTTTCAACTGCACTTTCAGACTCTGTTTCAATTTTATATTTATCTTTTATTTCAGAATCTGCATCTGCCAATTCACTGAATTTTTCAACAAAGCCCGTTGCTTTTTCTTCATCGGAAGCACTGTCATCTCTTTCAATTACCCCTATAACGAATGTGCCTTCTGATTTTTTAATATCTTCCTTTACCTCTTCAAAAAGCTTTTCTGCACAGAAAGCACCCGCCTCCTTATATGAGGTTGAAACCATTGAAACAACAGGATTTTTCTTATTGCCTTCAATTTTTTCAAAATCATCCTCTGTTAATGCATCAATCTGAACAACAGGAATTTTCTCATCATATAACTTACCGAAAATTTCACTATAGCCCTCGCCTCTCGGTATAATAACAACGCCCGAAGCATCATTGCTTATAACCTTTTCCAAGCTTGAAATATGGGCTGTGACAATATTTTCGGTATTCTCCTCAGTTCCCATATATTCAAGGGTAAAGCCATATTTTTTAGCCGCTTCCTCTGCACCTTTTTTCAGATTTTTATAAAAGCCTGAATCCTCATTTTCACCAACCAAAGCGATTGTTTTGCCTGTACTCTGACCCGTGATTTCGGTAGTTGTTGTGGTTGTGTTCTGTTTATTTTCACCGCAAGCGCTAAAAACAGAAAGGCATAAAACCACAACTAAAACCAACGACAACATTTTTTTGAAATTCATTTATATACCTCCATAAATATTATTTCAAAAATAGTATTGTCAATTTTTTACATAAAATACAAAAGGGGCTGTAAAAAAACGACAAATTTTTTTACAGCATCTTTTCGGGGATAGGAAAAAAGATGCAGAACGGACAAACCGAGTCCCGATAAGGCTTCAGGCTTATCGGGATTTGCCCGAAGGCGTACAAAGGTACGTCGAGTGGCGAGGTTTGTTCGTAGCATAAAACATTAATTTTTCCTGTTTTTTGAGTTTT
>JAFSDL010000016.1 GCA_017436285.1 Clostridia bacterium | reverse complement strand
GCAAAGTGCAAAAAGGATTATACATTATTAGTCGAATAAAATCAAGTGGTTTGAGGAGTTTATTTTAATCATTCCGCATTCCGCATTCCGCATTCCGCACTTCCATAAATCTTGCACAGATTTTCCCTTGAATTTTCGGTAATATATAATAGTATAAATTTATTGCTTTATATGCACAAAAGAATTATAATATAGAGTGAATTAAAATGGGTTGGAGTGATTAAATTTTAACCTATGTTATTGAATCTCCAAAAGGCTGAAAGGAGTCTTTTTCTTGAACATTATTGTAGTTGGTATGGGAAAGGTTGGTTATACTGTTGCAGAACAGCTTTCCCAAGAGGAACACGATGTAACAATCATTGACACTGATGAAGATGTTATAAATGATACTCTTCAGGATATTGATGTTATCGGCATAATCGGTGATGGTGCAACACGCAAGGTTCTTCTTAACGCAGGTATTGAAGAATGTGATTTGCTTATTGCTCTGACAGGTAGCGATGAGCTTAATATATACTGCTGTCTTCTTGGAAAAAGGCTTGGTGCAAAAAGCACTATTGCCCGTGTTCGTGACCCTGAATACAGTAAGGATGTTGGTCTTTTAAAGGAAAACTTGGGACTTGCTCTTGCTATTAACCCGGAAAGAGAGGCGGCAGCGGAAATTCAGCGAATTTTAAAATTTCCTACCGCACGAAATGTTGATATTTTCGGTCACGGCAAGGTTGACCTTGTAAGCTTTGTTGCCAACGGAAAATGCTTCTTAACCAACAAAGCCATTAAGGATTCCTTCTCCAAAATCAAAACCCAGGCCCTTGTTTGCACAATTATGCGCGGTAAGGAGGTTTTCATCCCAACAGGTGATTTTGTTATTCAGGAGAACGACACAGTTGCAGTTCTCACCCCTGCAAAAACTGCCCCTGACTTTTTCAAGCAAATTGGTTACAGAACCAACGATGTTAAAAACATTATGATTATCGGCGGCGGTAAAATTGCCCTTTACCTTGCAAAAGCCCTCAGCCACCTTAATATTTGCACAACCATAATTGAAAAAGACCTTGAAACTGCCCTTAACCTCAGTAGCACTCTTAACAATATCAATGTTGTTCACGGTGATGGCACAAATCGTTCTCTTCTTCTTGAAGAAGGTCTTCTTGAAGCAGATGCTTTCTGTTGTCTTACAGGTATTGACGAAGAAAATATTGTTCTTTCTCTTTTTGCAAAGAACACCTCCCCCGATATAAAAACAATCACAAAGGTTAACCACACTCTTTTCCGTGAGGTTATTGAAACTCTTGATATTGATAGCGTTGTTTACCCCAAATTCACAACCGCAAGCATTATTTTAAAGCATGTTCGTGCTCAGGCATCAGGCAACAATAGTAACGAGGTTCATAAATTAACCCGAATTATCAATAACAAGGTTGAGGCTATTGAATTCAATGTAACTGCCGATAGCAGACTTGTAGGTCATCAGATTCAATACCTTGATTTAAGGAAGAATATTCTTTTAGGCTCAATCACCCGAAATGGTCAGGTAATCATTCCCCGGGGTACTGACGTTCTTCAGGAGGGTGACTCGGTAGTTGTTGTTACCACAACCGAACGTCTTTCAAGACTTGATGATATTTTGAAATAAGGGATAATAAAATGAACAAAAGAATGATAGCGTATATACTTGGTATATTGCTTTTATGTGAAGCGGGATTAATGCTTCTGCCCACAATTGTTTCACTTGTTTATGGTGAAGCGGTTGTAATAAGCTTTCTCGCAACAATAGTGCTTCTTGTGGCTACGGGAGTTGTTCTTGTGGCAATGAAGCCGAAAAACAAAACGATATATGCCCGTCACGGACTTGTTATTGTGGCTCTCGGTTGGATTTTAATGAGTCTTTTTGGTGCACTCCCCTTCTTTTTCAGTGGGGAAATTCCCAATTACCTTGATGCGCTTTTTGAAGCAGTTTCAGGCTTTACAACAACCGGTTCAAGCATATTAACCGATGTTGAAGCTCTTTCAAAGTCAATGCTCTTCTGGCGTAGCTTCACTCATTGGATCGGCGGTATGGGTGTTCTTGTGTTTATGATGGCTGTTCTGCCTCTTGCAGGCGGTGGCGGTGACCTGCACCTTATGAAAGCGGAAAGCCCCGGTCCCAATGTATCAAAGCTTGTGCCCAGATCAAGCAAAACTGCCCGGATTCTTTACGAAATATATCTCGCTCTTACCGTTCTTGAAATATTCATATTGCTTTTTGGTGGTATGTCGCTTTTCGAAAGTGTAACAATAGCGTTCGGCACGGCAGGTACAGGTGGCTTCGGCGTTCTCAATTCCAGCATCGCCTCATATTCAACCTTCTGTCAGAGCACTATAACCGTATTTATGATTCTTTTCGGAATAAATTTCAACATTTATTTCCTTCTGCTCTGCAAGAAATTCAAGGATGCCTTAAAGAGCGAAGAGGTATGGACTTATCTCGCAATAATGTTTTCCGCAATTGTTGTTATTGCGCTTAATATCAGGGATATGTTTGCAAGCTTCAGTGAAGCATTTCACCATTCCGCATTCCAGGTAAGTTCTGTAATGACAACAACCGGCTTTGCAACGGCAGATTTCAACCAATGGCCTGAATTAAGCCGTATTATAATGCTGGGGGTTATGTGCGTTGGTGCCTGTGCCGGCAGCACAGGTGGCGGTCTTAAGGTTTCCCGCCTTATTATTCTCTTAAAAAGTGCAAGGCGTGAATTCCGCCGTATTTCTCACCCCAGAAGCGTTAAAATTATAACCTTTGACGGCAACAGATTAAGCGATGATACAATCCGCAATACCTTTGCTTATTTCTTCATTTATGTTATGATTTTTGCAGCATCGGTTCTTGTGGTTTCCCTTGATAATTTTGATTTTACAACAACTGTAACCTCAGTTATTGCAACGCTCAATAATATCGGACCCGGTCTTAATATGGTCGGAGCAACAGGTAACTACTCAGAATTCAGCTTCCTTTCAAAGCTTGTTCTTATCTCAGATATGCTTTTAGGACGTCTTGAAATTTTCCCGCTTCTTTTCCTTTTCGCTCCCTCAAAGCAAAAGGTTAAAATATTCAGTAAAATAAGAAGTAAATTCTAATTCATATATGATTGAAAGGAAAGAAAAAATGAGAACAGTTAAATGGATTAACGAAAATTGGCTCTTTACAATGGATGAAAGCCAAAGCCCCGCCACTCTTCCCACAGATGCAGAAGCTCTGAATCTGCCTCACACCTGGAACGGTAAGGATGGTCAGGATGGCGGTAACGACTACAAGCGTCAGAAATGCTGGTATTTTAAAGAAATTGCAAGAGAAGAACTTGCAGGCGAGGAAAGCTACCTTGAATTTGATGCAGTAAACTCCTCTGCGGAAATTTTCTGGAACGGTGCTTCTCTTATAGTGCATCACGGTGGCTATTCCCGTTTCAGAGTAAAAATCCCTGCTGATAAAATTCAGGAAACCAACATTCTCGCAGTTTCTGCGGACAACTCTCCCAACGAAGCTGTTTATCCTCAGGTTGCAGACTTCACATTCTATGGCGGTATTTACAGAGGTGTTAAAATCATCAATGTGCCCTCTTCTCATTTCGACCTTGATTATTATGGCGCGCCCGGTGTTATGGTAACTCCCGCAGTAAAGGGCAACAATGCAGATGTTGAGGTTGAGGTATTCGTAAAAAATGCAGATGGCGCATCTCTTACATATAAAATTCTTGATGGTGACACTGTTGTTGCAGAAGCTACCACAACAGATACCAAAGCCACACTTACAATCGAAAATGTTCACCTTTGGAACGGTATCAAGGATCCTCACCTTTACACTTTAGTTGCAAGCCTTTCAAAAGACGACACAGAGCTTGACTCTGTTTCAACCCGTTTCGGTTGCAGAAGCTTCAGCGTCGACCCTGAAAAGGGCTTCATTCTCAATGGTAAGGAATATGCTCTTCGTGGTGTTTCTCGCCATCAGGATTACCCTGAAAAGGGTAATGCTCTCACTCTTGAGGACCACAAGAGAGATATTGAGCTTATCTGCGAGCTTGGTGTTACAACAATCCGCCTTGCCCACTATCAGCACGCTCAGGAATTTTATGACCTCTGCGATGAAAAGGGTCTTGTAATCTGGGCGGAAATCCCCTATATTTCCCGCCATATGCACGGTGGCTATGATAACACCATCAGCCAGATGACAGAGCTTGTTGCACAGAATTATAACCACGCCTCAATATGCTTCTGGGGTCTTTCCAACGAAATCACAATTGCAGGTGCAGATGACCCCCACCTTATTAAAAACCACAAGGATTTGAACGACCTTGTTCATAAGATGGATAAAACAAGGCTCACAACAATCGCAACCGTTACAATGTGCTCAATGGACAATGAATATGTTCATATCAGCGATGTTCTTTCCTATAACCACTATTTTGGTTGGTATGGCGGTTCAACGGAAATGAACGGCAAATGGTTTGACGATTTCCATAAGAAATATCCGAAAAAAGCAATAGGCTTAAGTGAATATGGCTGCGAGGCTCTCAATTGGCACACCTCAAATCCCACTCAGGGTGACTATACCGAGGAATATCAGTCCTATTACCACGAGGAGCTTATTAAACAAATTGCAGTTCGTCCGTATATCTGGGCAACTCACGTGTGGAATATGTTTGACTTTGCCGCCGATGCTCGTGCCGAGGGTGGCGAAAACGGAATGAACCACAAGGGTCTTGTTACCTTTGACCGTCAGTATAAGAAGGATTCCTTCTATGCCTACAAGGCTTGGCTTAATCCCGAGCCAATGGTTCATATCTGCTCTAAGAGATATGTTGACAGGGTTGAGGATGTAACCAAGGTTACGGTTTATTCAAACTGCGATGAGGTTGAGCTTTTCCGTAACGGTGAAAGCGTTGGCAAGCAGAAAAAGGGTCAGTTCCCCTTCTTCTATTTTGATGTTAAAAACGAGGGCACATCAACCCTCGAGGCTAAAGCAGGCGACCTTTCCGACACTGCAACAATCAACAAGGTTGATTCACCCAACGAGGACTACATAATGAAGGAGGAAAACCAGGTTATTAACTGGTTTGAAATCAACACTCCCGTTGGCTACTATTCAATTAACGATACCATCGGCGATATTATGAAAACCGTAAAGGGTAAAATCTGTATGGTCAAACTCCTTTTACTTATAAAGAATGTTATGTCGCAGGGTACAAAGGACGGAAAAACTGAGGTTATGGGCTTCAGCTTCGGCAAAATCAATAAGAGTATGATTCAGTCTATGTACGGTATGGTAAAGGGCTTTACTATTAAACGTGCTTTTATGATGCTGGGCAACAAGTTTACTAAAGAGCAAATTCTTGAAGTAAATGAAATGCTTAATAAGGTTAAGAAAAAATAAAGGAAATCTCCCTTGAGGCACCATCCGTAAGGAAGGTGCCTCAGTTATATTCGCCTTGCGGCGAGTGATATTGCTACGCAGTTATATTATGCTACGCATAGTGATATTGTCCTTTGGACAGTTAAATGGGCGAATATAATATCACTGAAACCGTTAGGTTTCGATATCACTTTTGCTGCAAGGCAAAAATATCACTGCAAACGATAGTTTGCAATATCACTTTACCTGCCGAGAAAGATATTCTTTATTTTCGGTAAGTATTTACCAGTCTCAAAGCAAGTAACCCACTATGACACTTTCAAAAACAGAAAGTGTTATTTTTCTTTATATAGAAAAACGGAGACTACTTCTTTACGAAGTGTCTCCCTTGGGGAGATTTCTTTATTTTTTAGCTGCCAGTCCCCAGATGCCAGATGCCAGAATTGTAACAACAGCTTCATTGTTCTGATTTTATTTATATATCAATGTGAGAATGTTTATAATCAAAAGAATAAAATAGATGTTTAGGGCACCTCCTTTCGAAAGGAGGGGGACCGTCTTGAATATGCAAATCAAATCATTAAACAATAAAGCGAGCCTGTTGTAAAGAGTTTGAATGTAGTTCGGCGGAACGGTGGAGAATTCTCTACGCGACTATAGGAGCGTAGTTGAAGCGTTAGCTTCAATTATAATGCACCGTAAGGTACAGGCTTGCCTGTACCACAGAATACATAAATTCATAACAATAGTTGATTTTTAGTTCCACCTATGGTGGAATGTTGCTTCGGAACAAAGAACCTTTCGTCTTTTGACATACAAGTATGTCAAAATCCACCTTCCTTTGAAGGAAGGCACAAAACGCAACAGCTTTATTCTCCTATCTTTACGCCTTGCAAAGCTCTGGCATCTGGCATCTGGTGACTGGCAACTGGCGACTGGCGACTGGCGACTGGCGACTATTTTTTGCTTGCAATCCCTTAGTATTATCTGTATAATATAACAAGCAAAAAATCTATGGATGTGATATTTTGGCAGAAATTCTTGCAACCGTTATGGCTGTGTTTGCCGTAATTGGTGCACTTGATAAAATATTTGGAAACCGCCTGAAACTCGGTGACGAGTTTGAAAAGGGCATAATGACCCTTGGCCCTCTTTCCCTTTCAATGCTTGGTATGATGACAATTGCCCCTGCCCTTGCAGACCTGCTTTTACCCGTAATAACTCCCGTTGCAAAGCTCTTCGGCTTTGACCCAAGCGCATTGGCAGGTATTTTAATTGCAAATGATATGGGCGGTGCCGCCCTTGCGGATTCCGTTGCAACAGACTCACTTTTAGGCTCTTTTCACGGGCTTTGCGTTGCATCAATGTTAGGCGCAACAATTTCATTTACAATTCCCGTTGCTCTCGCATCCTCAAAAAAGGAAAACCACGATGATGTTCTTTTAGGTCTTCTCTGCGGTATCAGTACAATTCCTGTAGGCTGTTTTGTTTCAGGGCTTGTAATGGGCATTAACCCTCTTACAGTTTTAATAAATCTCGCTCCTGCAATTCTTATTTCTGTTATTATCATAATCGGACTTCATAAGTTACCGGATATCACAATAAAAATCTTCTCTGTTTTC
>JAFSDL010000015.1 GCA_017436285.1 Clostridia bacterium | reverse complement strand
AACTCTGCAAGAGCTTCTTCGGTTACATATTCCTGTTTTTTGTACTCTGACTCAACAACAGGTGATGTGGCACAGGAATATTTACCCCAAGATTCATTGTTAGGGTCAGAAACAATAGCTGCACGAACATCAGTAATTCTGCTTGTATCAAGGGCTAAATCAGGATAGCAATTGCCTTTAGCGATAACCATTGCACCCTCGCTGTTATCGTTGTTGTATGCACCTCCATAACCGATTACACTCACATAGATGTACTCAACATCATCTGCAATACTGCCATCAGAATTTTTAAATACTGCTTTACCCTCGCTATCAAAGGTAAGCTGAACAGTATCGTGATTGTAGAAGCGGAAAAATTCAGACACATTACCATCATTTATTTCGTATGTACCGTTTTCTGTTACGAAGGTTGAAATGTCTGCATAATTATCATTTTTAAAGCATTCTGGATATTCCGATTTCTCAATAACCTCAACTATGCCTGAGGGCTTTCTGAGGGTAAAGCCTGTTACACCATTGTGAAGAGTAACGCCAATTCCGGAACCCCTGAATTCTTTGCTTTCCCCGACAATGTCCCAAGAGCCATATACCGCCTTATTGCCTCGCCAGGGTCTTACACTACCATTGGCAACAGTAATATTTTCAAAATTAAGAAGCGGCTTCAAGCTCTCGTAACCACTCGCATCTTTATTAACAACGGAATAAATATACTCGTCCAAGTAATTTGTTCTTACCCTTGATGATGCGTATGTGGCTTTGTCTTCAGGGCAAGTATGAGTGGTTTTTGCAACACAGGGGTCAACAGCCTCATAAAGCGAATATCCCTTATCATAGATTTCATCAACGAACACACAATGGCTCAAGCCCTTATTAACAAGAAGCTCACCACTATTCATATCAACAGTTTCCTCTAATGTGAAGTTACTGTCGAAGGTATAACCCCTATTACTCTGCGGATACGGATTACCGCAAATAAGATTTGCAAAGGCACTGCACACAAGACCATAGCCTGTGCCACCCGTTGCGGAAATTTCAGTATTACCACTGACAGACTCTGCTCTTTCATTTTCTGCAACAAAGCCACCGTCATAAGCAACTGAATAAGGGTCATTCAAAGCGTTAAGAGCAGTTTCAACGGATACCTCAAAGCCCACATAGTGAGAGTTTACCCACCTGCTTGAATAGGGTACACCGTAAAATCTTCTGCCCGATTCCATAAGACGAGTAGAATCATTCCAGCAGATTTCTTTTCGGGCTTTAAATAAGAAATCCTTGATTAATTTCTCACCGATTTCCTTAGCCTTTCCTCTTCTGCCTGTTTTTGCATTGCTTTTTACAAGCTTATCGGTATAAATACACAAATCGCTCAGATTATAAGTGTGGGGTAATCTCAGCAATGCAGCACCCACATTTTCGGGAATATAGCCGAAGGATGCACCTCTGTTCACCTCTATAACAGCCTTGCCATCCTCGGTAACTCCCGTCTGGTAGGACACATTGAAAATGGGAACAGTTGAGTTTTCATCATCCTCGGCATCAGGCTTCAGGAATGTGGGCATTCCTTTTTTATTTAAAACTGCATAAAAACATCCTGACGGTAGGATTATGCTATAATACTTT
>JAFSDL010000014.1 GCA_017436285.1 Clostridia bacterium | reverse complement strand
GTATGGGTGGCATGGGTGGCATGGGTGGATTCCCAATGTAAGTCTTTAAACACAAATGTGTTTAATATAAATCAGTTTAGTATTATATTTTACTTTTCGGAGGTAATTAAAATGGCAGTAAAAATTCGTCTTCGCCGTATGGGCGCAAAGAAAGCACCTTTCTATCGTGTAGTTGTAGCTGATTCACGTTATCCTCGTGACGGCAGATTCATCGAAGAAGTTGGTTACTACAACCCCATCAGCAATCCTGCAGAGGTTAAAATCGATGCAGAAAAAGTTACAAAATGGATTCAGAACGGCGCACAGCCCACTGATACAGTTCGTGACCTTCTCAAAAAAGAAAACATCATTAAATAATTAAGGTGACTACGATGAAAGAATTACTCGAAACAGTCGCAAAGGGCCTCGTTGATGCCCCTGACGCAGTCGAGGTCACTGTTGACGAGCCCAACGAAGAGGGTGTTGTTGTTTATCATCTTCACGTCGGACCCGACGATATGGGAAGAGTTATTGGTAAGCAAGGCAGAATTGCAAAAGCAATCCGTACTGTTATGCGTGCGGCTGCTATTCGCAAGGATGTAAAAATTCAAGTCGACATCGACTGATTAAAAGACGGTTGCTTTTAGCGCATAAGGCGTTTTTTACACACTCGGAGTATCTTCATACACCGTCGGTGTAAAATTCCGCCTTCTGCATCTAAAATCAACTCGTCTTTGTTTTTTTCTGAATTTAACTCTTTTGTTTGTTTTGGGAGTATTTATGATTAAAGAATATCTTGAAATCGGGCAGATTGTAAGCACTCACGGAATAAAGGGTGAGGTGCGCCTTAACCCTTGGTGCGATTCTCCCGAGTTTGTTAAAAAATTCAAAACACTTTACCGTGATGAAAAAGGGATTAACAGCTTTAAAATTGCTTCCTGCCGTCCTCACGGTAATGTTGCTGTGCTTAAAATTGAGGGTGTTGATACTGTTGAGGATGCACAAAAATTAAGAAATACAGTCCTTTATATGAAACGCACAGATGTTAATTTGCCTCAGGGTAGATGGTTCGTTTCCGAGCTTATTGGTTGCAAAGTTCTCGATTATGATGATAATAGTATTTGCTATGGCAAAATTAAGGATATAGAAAGCTATACTGCAAATGACGTGTGGTTTATTGAAGCTCCCGATGGCAAGGAAGTGCTTATTCCTGCTATTAAAGATGTTGTTATTGAATGTGATGTGGCAAATGATGTGGCATACATTCGTCCGTTAAGGGGGCTTTTCGATGAGGTTTGATATATTGACTCTTTTCCCTGAAATGTGCGAAGCAGTTATGAGCGAAAGCATCATTGGCAGAGCAAGAAAAGCAGGTAAGGTGGAAATGAACTTCCATCAGATTCGTGATTTTGCAATAAACAAGCATAATCAGGTGGATGATACCCCCTATGGCGGTGGCGCAGGTATGCTTATGATGGCTCAGCCCATTTACGATTGCTTTATGAAGGTTTGTGACGAAGCGGGTACAAGACCACATCTTATTTATATGTCTCCCTGTGGCAAAACTCTTACTCAGGAACGAGTTAAAGAGCTTTCAAAAATGGAGAATATAGCAATTTTATGTGGCAGGTACGAGGGCGTTGACCAAAGGCTTATTGATGAAATTGTTGATGAGGAAATCTCTATTGGTGACTATGTTGTAACCGGGGGAGAAATGCCTGCAATGATTGTTGCAGATGCAGTGTCCCGTATGCTTCCCGGGGTTCTTTCTGAGCCCGAGGGCTTTATGGGGGAAAGCCATTATGCCTCTCTTCTTGAATACCCCCAATACACCAAACCACCCGTCTGGCACGATATGGCAGTGCCGGAGGTTCTCTCTTCGGGGCACCACGCCAACATTAAAAAATGGCAGAGAGAGCGCTCTATCGAAAGAACCCTTGAACGCAGACCCGAGCTTTTAGAAAATGCGGATTTAGATAAAAAAGAACGCGCTTTTTTAGAAGAATTGAAAAAGAATGTTAAATAATTGTTTATGTTCAATAATAACTACTGACAATTGTAGTTATCTTGCACAAAACACGCCTTTTAAATTTTAAAAGGTTTAGTATTCCATCCGAATTATTGGTTTTCATAGAAAAGTTTGGTGTTTTTTCGTTGACTTAAAATGATTTGGTGGTATAATATAGTAAGTGATTTGCAGATTTCTGCACTCATAAAAGTAAGAAATAATTCAATTTTTATAATTTTGAATGTGGGAGAATTATTATGTACGTTAAAGATGTAACAGTTAAAAATCAGGTAGGTCTTCATGCACGTCCCGCTACTTTCTTTATTCAGAAAGCTAACGAGTTCAAGTCTTCAATCTGGCTTGAGAAGGAAGAAAGAAGAGTTAATGCAAAGAGTCTTCTCGGCGTTCTTTCTCTCGGCATTATGGGTGATACCGAAATCCGCATCATTGCTGGCGGTGTTGACGAAGAGCAGGCAGTTAATGCTCTCGTTGCATTGGTTGAAAGCGGCTTCGCAGAGGTTTAATTCAGATTTTAAAGCGGTAAAGGTTTTCACCTTTACCGCTTATTTTATAGTGGCAAGTTGCAAGTGGAAAGTGACAAGTTTTGGGGAAGCTTCGCTTCCAAACATTATATAATGCGTCGCAGACCCTTAATTTGCCACTTGCCATTTTCAACTTTCAATTTATAAGGTGGTGAGTATATGGAACAAAGACTTCGCAGATTAAAGGACAAGGCTAACAAACTGCCCTTATCTCCCGGTGTTTATATTATGAAGGATAAGAATAATGAGATTATCTACATCGGCAAGGCAAAGGCTCTTAAAAACAGAGTGAGCCAATATTTCGGTGCACAGGCTAAACATTCAACCAAGGTGCAGAAAATGGTTGAAAATGTGCAGGATTTCGACTATATACTCACAGATAGCGAGTTTGAAGCCCTTGTACTCGAATGTAGCCTTATAAAGCAGAATATGCCTAAATATAACATTCTTTTAAAGGATGATAAGGGCTTCAGCTATATTAAGGTTACAAAAGGGGATTGGCAGAATATTTATCCCGTGCTTCAGAAGGATGACGAGGATGCGGAATATATAGGTCCATATACCGCAGGCTATAGCGTAACAAAAGCGGTTGAGGAAGCAAAAAAAGTTTTTAAATTGCCTGCCTGCTCAAAGGTTTTTCCTCGTGATATAGGAAAGGGCAGACCCTGCCTTAATCACCATATTGGTATTTGCTGTGCGCCCTGCTCGGGTAAGCTCAAAAACAGTGAATATAAGAAAAACGTTCAGGATGCTCTCGATTTTCTGAAAAATGGTAGCAAGGAAACCATAAGGCGATTAACCGAGCAAATGAACGAGGCTTCGGAAAATCTTGAATTTGAAAAGGCTGCCAAAATCCGTGATACCATAAAAAGCATTGAAAAGGTAGGAAGCAATCAGAAGGTTGTTTCTTCTACCTATAAGGAGCAGGATGTTTTTGCACTTTCCGTTATGGATGGTAAGGCTTGCTTTTCTGTTCTGCGCTTCAGTGATAACAGACTTTTTGATACAGAGCATTTCTTTGCAGAAGAGGGCGACAAAATCTCTGAAATGCGAGAGGAATTTTTAACCTCTTACTATTCAATGAACAGAAAAATTCCGCCGAGAATTGAACTTGACGGAGATATTGAAAATCTTGAAACCCTTGAAAAATGGCTTTCGGAAAAGCGAGGAACAAATGTAAGTATTGTGATACCCCAAAAGGGTGTTCAGGCAAAATTGGTTGAGATGTGCAAGTCAAACGCTTCTCAGAAGCTCCTTGATAAGTATAGAGTTAATGACAGAAACCGAGAGGCTCTTGAAGAGCTTTCCTTGCTTCTGGGAATGTCAAAAATCCCTGAATATATTGAGGCTTACGATATTTCTCACACAGGCGGCAGCGACAATGTTGCAGGTATGGTTGTTTTTAAGGATGGTAAGCCACTTAAAGAAGCATACCGCAGATTTGCCATAAAGGGCTTTAGCGGTCAGGATGATTACCGCTCAATGAACGAGGTGCTTGCCCGTCGCTTTGAGGAATACTATGCCCATAAGGAAAAGGGTGAAACAGTAGGCTTTGCAAGGCTCCCCGACCTCATTTTGCTTGATGGTGGCAAGGGTCAGGTTAATGCAGTTTTACCTCTTCTGAAGGAATATAGCATTGATGTTCCCGTGTTTGGTATGGTTAAAAACAGCAAGCACAGAACCTCGGCAATTTCCACCGCAGGTGGCAGAATTGATTTTAATGCCAGAAAAAAAGCCTTCCAGCTTGTTACAAATATACAGGATGAGGTGCACAGATTTTCTGTTGCATATCACCGCAAAAAGCATACTAAAACCGCCCTCACCGCATCCCTTACAGATATTAAGGGCATAGGCGAAAAGAAAGCAAAAAACCTTATTATAAAATTCAAAACTATGGATGCTATAAGAGAAGCCACAAGGGCAGAAATAATGAGCGTTCCGGGTATAACCGAAGCAAATGCAATTGAAATAATCAAAGCCTTTCGGGGTGAATAAACCAACAAGGAACAGAGAAAAAACTCTGTTCCTTGCTTTTTATCTGTACTGAAAATCCCAATTGGGTTCTCCGTTTGCCTCTTCTTTCATTTTCTCGTTCCAATTGCAGAAGATTTCTGTGATATCATCGTTTAAAAACACATTAAGATATTTATCAAAGTTAGGGGAGAGGGGCATATCCTTTATGCTATCTATGGGCGTGAAAAATACCTCGCCCTCGTCGGTAGCCTTTAAAAGCTCGCCCTCATATTCTGTGGTTTTGTAGAAAAATACAATATATTTATCGTTTGTGTCCGTATTGTGCCAATGAACACAACCGCAATATTCGAGGTTTTTAACGGTTAAACCTGTTTCCTCTTTAACCTCTCTTACTGCACTGTCATAAAAGCTTTCGCCATTTTCAACGTGCCCACCGGGAAAGGTGATACCGCACCAATATTTAACTCTTTTTTGCACCAGAACATCTTTGGTTTCAGGGTTTTGAATCATAATCATATTTGTAAGCTCAATTTTTGGCATAGTAAAACCTCTTTTTATAAATTAAAAACAGTATAGCACAAACAAGAATAAAACTCAAATTTCCTTTAAAAACTTGACAAACATATAAAATAAATGCAATAATATAATGATTATATATGTCAAAGTATGGCTTGTAATCAAGATTGTTATATGGAGGTGTTGGCTGATGCGCGTTATAACAGGCTCTGCCAGAGGCAGAAAATTAAAGACCCTTGAGGGTGACAGTGTCAGACCTACAACCGATAAAGTCAAAGAGTCAATTTTTAATATTATTCAATTTGATATTGAGGGCAGAAGAATTCTTGATATGTTCTGCGGTTGCGGTCAATTGGGGATTGAGGCATTGAGTCGCGGTGCGGCTTCTGCGGTGTTTGTTGATATTTCAAGAGCATCAATTTCCGTTACGGAGGAAAATCTTGCAACAACAGGCTTCAGGAATGTTTCCAAAACAGTTCTTGGTAATTCCCTTGAATATCTTGACAGAACCTCAGAAATTTTTGATATCGCTTTCCTCGACCCACCCTACCACGCAGGTATTATGGGGGATGCAATTGAAAGGGTTGCGCCTCATATTGCCGATGGTGGTATAATCGTCTGCGAAACAGGTGAGCGCGAGGTTCTTCCCGAGGATATTGAGGGCTTTACCTCGAAACGATATAAATACGGTAAAATTGCTTTGACTGTGTATAGAAAGGGGAATGTTTAATGGGTAAAACGGTTGTTTGTCCCGGTAGCTTTGACCCTCTTACTATAGGTCATCTTGATATAATAACCCGTTCTGCAAAGCTTTTTGATAAGGTTATTGTTGTTGTAATGAGGAATCCCAACAAGGATGTGGGTAGCTTTACAACAGAGGAGCGAGTTGATTTTATAAAGCGTTGTACCAAGGATTTGCCTAATGTTTGTGTTGACAGCTACGCAGGTCTTCTTGCGGATTATGTTCGTGAAAAGGGTGCATCGGCGGTTGTTAAGGGCTTGAGGGCTATTTCTGACTATGATGATGAATTCCGGCAAGCATTAACAAACCAGAAGCTTAATTCCGAAATGGAAACAATTTTTATGGTTTCAAACGCAGAGCATATGTTTTTAAGCTCAAGCGTTGTAAAACAGGTTTGCAGATTGGGTGGCGATGTTTCAACATTTGTTCCCGAAGAAATCTGCGATGATATTGTTAATAGATTATCCCGAAAATGAAAAACAAAAATTAAGGGTGAAAGGATGTTTTTATAATGGCTACAAGTATTGTAGAAAAATCACTTGCTGATATGGAGCAGCTTATTGATGAGGCGAAATCAGTTCCCTTCTCAACAAAAACACTTATGGATACAGAGGAGCTTTCAAGACTTATTGAAGATATTCGTCTTAATATGCCTGAAGAAATCACACAGGCAAAGAGAATTGCTCAGGAAAGACGCGATATTCTCGACCAGGCTCAGCTTGAGGCAGAGGATATCATAAACAAGGCTCGCCAGAGAGCAGACCTTATGATTGAAGAGCATCAGATTACAAAGGAAGCTAAAAGTGCTGCGGAAGATATTTTCCGTCAGACAAAGGCTGAGGCAGATGCACTTCTTTCATCCTCAAAGCAGCACGCTGAGGAGATTACTCTCAAGGCAGAAAAATGGTCAAATGATATCAGAAGAAATGCAAGCTCTTATGTTGAAACAATTATAAGAGAAACAGACGAAACTCTTACAAACAGTGTTAATGATATCAGAAAGCTTCGCCAGAGCGTTAAGGATGCACTTGCACACAATAATTCAGCAAGACCTAACTTTGAAGACTAAGGTGAGTTTTTAATGGAAAAAGAAAAACTTTGTTTGCGCTGTATGCGAAAAATAGGGGATAATGACTTTTGCCCTTATTGTCGCAAGGAAAACAGTGAACCCCAGAAAGAGCCCTTTTTACCGCTTAAAACAGTT
Source organism: Clostridia bacterium (assembly GCA_017436285.1). GTDB lineage: Bacteria > Bacillota > Clostridia > Oscillospirales > Acutalibacteraceae > DTU089. Next base: position 31,180 of record JAFSDL010000014.1, on the reverse strand, counting down.
GTAGGGGGAAGGTATCTTGTGGGTAAGCTTGTTGCTTCAAACAGCGAGGGTGCTACCTATTATGCCTTCGATATGGATGAGAAAGCTCCCGTTACCTTGAGAGAGCTTTTCCCAAAGGGAATCCTTTCAAGAGGTGAGGGTAACTACTGCCTTGTTAATATCGGTAAAGCTTCAGAGTTTATCGATGCTAAGGAGGAGTTTGTAAAGCTCTGGACCACTCTTACCGAAATCAAGGGCTTTACTGCGCTTACTCAGGTTTACGGGCTTGTGGAGGATTTAGGTACTGTATATGCAGTCAGTGAATATCTCGGTGAAGGCAAAACCTTAAGAGAATTCCTGTTAGAGCAGGAAACAGGCTATATTTCCTGGGATGAGGCAAGAGTTCTCTTTATGCCTGTGCTTTCCGCATTGGGTCAGCTTCATTATGCAGGTATTATTCACGGTGGTATCTGCCCCGAAACTCTTATTCTCGATAAAAACGGTAAGCTTCGCATTACAGGCTATTCAATTGAAGAGGTGCGCCGTCAGAAAAGCTCAATGGAGTGCGAGTTGTTTGATGGTTATGCAGCAGTTGAGCAATATGGCTTCAGTGAGGGCTTGGGCACAAGCACCGATATTTATGCTTTCTCTGCAGTTCTTTACAGAACTCTTATAGGTAGCGTTCCTATGAGTGCAGCTTCAAGACTTACTAATGATAAGCTTATGATTCCCGGCAAATTTGCCGAGCAATTACCGGCTTATGTTATAAATGCCCTTGTGAATGGCTTGCAGATTCTTCCTAACGACAGAACCGTTACTGCAGAAGAATTAAGAGATGAGCTTTCTGCATCTCCTGCGGCGGCAGGAACTGCATCCGAGGCTTATTCCTCTATGTATGCCTCTCAGTCGGATGAGGTTGAAGAAGCTGTTGTGGAAGAGGTTGCTCTTGAGGACGAAATTGAAGATGCTCCCGATTCTCAGAAAATAAAGAAAAGCACAATTGCAGTTTTTATTATAAGTGTTATTCTTTGTCTTGGAATACTTATTGTTGCCCTTTGGGGAATAAAGGGCTTTTCAACCGATAAAGAGGATGAAACAACCACTGAAGAATCTACAACTGAATTTGTTTCTGAAGAGGAGACTGAGGGTGAAATTGGTGCATCAAGCATAACTGTGCCGAATTTCAGAGGCAAAATGTATGATGATATAAAAAATGACGATGCCTACAAGGGATTCCTCATTTTTAAAACAGAATATGTAGACAGTGATGAGGAAAAGGGTTCTGTTATTTCTCAGGATATAACAGAGGGTACAATTGTTTTTGAAGAAAGAACAATAACTCTCAGAGTCAGCAACGGTCAAGAGGTTCCCAATGTTGTGGGTGAAACTCTTAAATCTGCAGTTTCTGATTTGAAAAAAGCAGGCTTTAAGAAAATTGAAACAGTTGCAGGAAGCATTGCAGATAAGCAAGAGGATTCTATGAAGGTTTACAGCGTTGTTTGTGAGGATTCCGAAACAGATACCTGGGTTGAAATTCCTGATGACAGGCATCTTTCCGTAAGCGATAAAATTATTGTTTATTACTACGGAGAATATGTTGAGGAAACAGAGGAAACAACCGAGGAAACAACTGAAGAAACAACCGAAGAAGCAGTAGATAATGAACCTGTTGTTGAAGAAGTTGCGGAATAAGCAAAAAAATTTAAAAAATGCTTGACAAATAATAATAAAGTTGGTATTATATCAAGGCAATAAAGCAGAACTGTTCCGTTCTCACCAACCGAGAGTATTGTTTGGTCAATAGTTTCAATGATTAACGCCATAGGTGCGTTTTGAGGCTCGAACGGAAATTCTGTTCGAGCTTTTCATTATTTTTTGGAGGTGCTTAGGTATCAGCAAGGAGAATCAAATCAACGAAGAAATCAGAGATAAGGAAGTCAGAGTTATTTCTGCAGATGGTGAGCAAATCGGTGTTATGTCCGCAAAAGAAGCTATCGCTTTAGCAGAAAAAGCAAATCTTGACCTTGTTAAAATTGCTCCCAACGCAGTTCCCCCTGTTTGCAAAATTATGGACTATGGTAAGTTTAAATTCGAACAGGCAAAGCGCGAAAAGGAAGCAAAGAAAAAACAAAAGGTTATGGATATCAAAGAGGTTCGTTTATCTTTGAATATCGACACAGGTGACTTTAACACAAAGGTTAACCACGCTCTCCGTTTCTTAAAGGATGGCGATAAGGTTAAGGTGTCAATTCGTTTCAGAGGCAGGGAAATGGCACACACCGAATACGGCACTACAATTATGCAGCGTTTTGCAGAGGCTTGTTCCGAAACCGGTTCAGTTGAAAAGCCTGCTAAGCTTGAAGGTCGTCAAATGCTTATGTTCCTTGTTCCCAAAGCATCTAAGTAAAATTTAAGGAGGATATTATTATGCCTAAAATTAAAACTCACTCAGGCGCTAAAAAGCGTTTCAAAATGTCTAAAAACGGTAAGCCAATTCGCGGACACGCAAATAAGTCTCACATCCTTACCAAGAAAACAACAAAGCGTAAAAGAGGTCTTCGTAAGACTAATGTTGCAGACGTTACAAATCAGAAGCAGATTAAACGTCTTATTCCTTATAAATAAGAAGAAAACGGTACAGGAGGTAACTTATAATGGCACGTATTAAAGGTGCGATGATGACTCGCAAAAGAAGAAATAAAGTTCTTAAACTCGCTAAGGGTTATTATGGCTCAAAGAGCAAGCTCTTCAAAACAGCTAAACAGGCTGTTATGAAAAGCGGTAACTATGCTTATATCGGTCGTAAGCAGAAAAAGAGAGATTTCCGTCGTCTTTGGATTACAAGAATCTCTGCTGCTTGCAAAATGAATGGTATCAACTACTCAACATTCATCAACGGTCTTAAAAAAGCAGGCATTGAGCTTAACAGAAAAATGCTTTCAGAGATTGCTATTGCAGACCCCGAAGGTTTTGCAGCACTCGTTGAAAAAGCAAAAGCAGCTCTTTAATAATCGAGAATTGCGCCCGGCCAAGATTTTGGTCGGGCGTAAGATGTTTTATAAAACTATGGAAAAAATTACAAGTAAAGCAAATGACCGCATAAAATATGCGGTAAAAATAAGAGAAAATGCCTCCTTCAGAAAGCAGGAAAATCTGTTTTTTGCAGAGGGTGCAAGGCTTTGTTATGATGCCGCCTCAAGCGGTGTTCCCATAGCAGAATTGTATGTTACGGAGAAGGCTTTGAATAAATATTCAGACTATGCGCGTTTGGTTGAAGAAAAAGCTGAGCGTTGCTTTGTTGTGTCTGAAGAGGTGGCAGAAAAGCTTGCTGATACAAAAGGGAATCAGGGCGTTTTTTGCCTGTGCAAAATGCTTGACAAAAATATAAATATAGGTAAAATAAAATACAATGGGAAATATATTGCCTTGGAAGGTGTTTCAAATCCTGCCAATTTCGGCGCAGTTGTAAGGACTGCCGAAGCGGTAGGGCTTGATGGCGTTATAGTAAGCGGTGGTTGTGATATTTATAACCCCAAATCCCAAAGAGCAGCTATGGGCTCTCTGTTCAGGCTTAATGTTGTTGAAGTGGAGAGCTTGCCCGAAGCCTTAAAGGCGCTTGCAGAAAACGGTATGTCTGTGCTTGCAGGTGTTCCTGATTCTGATGCGGAGAAAATTACAGAGGTTAATATGAATGGCGGTGTTGTTGCCATAATCGGTAATGAGGGTAACGGAATTACCGAGGAAACCTGCTCTGTTGCAACAAAGCTTGTAACAATACCAATGAAGGGTAGAGCAGAATCTCTTAATGCCGCAGCAGCTGCTTCAATAATTATCTGGGAAATGATGAGATGAGTTTTTGTCCTGTTGAATATTGGATATGGTTACAGAACGCATTGGGCGCGGGAGCGCGTACCGATGAGCTTCTTGCATATTTCAGAACTCCCGAGGAAATGTATAAAGCAGGGGAATATGAATGGCGCTTATCAGGACTTTTAACTCAAAAGAAAATTGAAGCCCTCAAAAGCTCAAGCTTTGAAAAAACTACTGAAATAATAAATGAATGTCGTCAGAAGGGCTATAGAATAATAACTCCTGATGACAACCTTTTTCCCAACAGATTGAAAAATCTTGCTGATATGCCTCTTGTGCTTTACGGAATGGGTGATTGCTCTGTTTTAAATGATGTAGTCAGTATCGGTATGGTTGGCACAAGGAATGCAAGCAATTACGGAATTGAAACTGCTCAGAAGCTTTCATTTTTGTTGGCTCTTTCAGGAGCAACAATTGTAAGTGGCGGTGCTTTGGGTATAGATAGTGAAGCCCATGCAGGCGCAATGCTTGCTAAAGGCAGAACCCTCGCTTTTTTAGGCTGCGGCCTTTCTGTGAATTATCTTGCAGAAAATGCTTCTTTAAGAAGAGCTATAACCAGATATGGTGCGGTAGTGTCGGAATATTCACCATTTACCCCTGCAAGCAGAACTACATTCCCTATAAGAAATCGTCTGATTTCGGGCGTGTCCTTAGGTGTTGTGGTTGTTGAAGCAGGCGTGAAGAGTGGCTCTCTTATTACCGCAAATTATGCTCTTGAGCAAGGTAAGGATGTTTTTGCGGTTCCCGGTGATATTGTCCGTTCCTCCTTTGACGGAGCAAATTATCTTATAAAGAATGGTGCAAAGCCTGTTTTTAATGCGGAAGATGTGTTAAGTGAATACGAATACCTTTATGGCGATTTGATAGACTTGTCAAATGCAAAAACTACTATTGCTTCAGTTCCTTATGTGGATTACAGAAGGAAAAAGCAGAATTCCCAATCAGTTGAAGTAAAAAAGCCTGACAGCAAAATAAAGTCGGATGAAGCACCTGTTAAACCGATTTCAAAAAAAGCTCTTCCCGATGATATCAGTAATGAAGCAAAAATCGTTTATTCTGCATTGAATGAGCAGGGTGTTCATATTGATGATATTGTAAGGGCAACAGATTTAAAAATGAATATTGTACTGTCAACTCTTACTGAGCTTGAGCTATATGGCTTTGTGGAGTTGGAAAACGGTAAGAAATATAAAATAATTTAAACAAACAGATATATGAGAAAATGAAAGGATGAAACCAATGTCCAAACTTGTTATTGTTGAGTCTCCTGCGAAAGCAAAGACCATCAAAAAATATCTCGGCAATGATTTTGATGTTGTGGCTTCAATGGGTCACATCAGAGATTTACCTGCCGCAAAGCTTAACGTTGATGTTAAAAACGACTTTAGTCCTAAATATGCAATTATCAAGGGTAAGGAGAAGCTTGTCAAGGACCTTAAGGATAAGGTACAGGGCTGTGACAAGGTGTATCTCGCAACTGACCCGGACCGTGAAGGAGAGGCAATTTCCTGGCATCTTGCAACTGTTTTAGGTCTTGACCTTAATGACAAAAACAGAGTTAAATTCAACGAAATCAATGAAACAAGTGTGAAGCGTGGTATCAGCAATCCTGAGGTTGTTGATATGGGTCTTGTTGATGCTCAGCAGGCTCGTCGTATTCTTGACAGACTTGTTGGTTACAGGCTCAGTCCATTCATCTCTCAGAAAATCAGAAGAGGTCTTTCAGCAGGTCGTGTGCAGAGTGTGGCAGTTCGTCTTATTGTTGACCGTCAGGAAGAAATTGAAAAATTCAATCCTGAAGAATATTGGTCAATAGATGCGAAATTCCTTTCAAACAGAAAAACATTGAGCGCATCTCTTACTTCAGACGAGAATGGCAAAGTGAAAATCGAAAATAAAGAGCAGGCAGATTATTACCTTTCTCGCCTTGAGGATGCGGCTTATACAGCATCAAGTGTTAAAAAAGGCACAAGAAAGAAACAGCCCGCACCTCCGTTTATTACATCTTCAATGCAGCAGGAAGCATCAAGAAAGCTTAATTTTCAGGCTCAGAAAACAATGAAAATTGCTCAGGAGCTTTATGAAGGTGTTGATGTGGCAGGTTATGGTATGACAGGTCTTATCACCTATATGAGAACTGACTCTCTTCGTATTTCCGAAGAAGCAAGAGCAGCAGCAAATGCCTTTATTACAAGCGAGTATGGTGAAAAATATCTTCCTGAAAAGCCCCGTTACTTTAAAACAAGAGCAGGCGCTCAGGATGGTCACGAGGCTATAAGACCTGCTAATGTTGCAATTACACCTGCTATGGCAAGGGGGAGTCTTTCTAATGACCAGTATAAGCTTTATAACCTTATCTGGTGCAGATATGTGGCATCTCTTATGGCTCCTTGTGTTCAGGATACTGTAAAAATTGAAATCACTGCTGAAAAAGAAGGTGTTGCAGGCTATTGCGTATTCTCTGCAAGTGGTTATTCAATTAAATTTGACGGCTTTACAAAGCTTTACGAGGATGTTACTGCCGATGAGGACAGTGATACAAATATTCCCGAGGTAAAAGCGGGTGATGTTCTTAAGCTTAAAGAGGTTAAGGGCAATCAGCACTTTACTCAGCCACCCTCATTCTATACAGAAGCTTCTCTTATTAAAACTCTTGAAGAAACAGGCGTTGGTCGTCCCAGTACTTATGCCTCAATTGTTACAACAATTATCAAGAGAGAGTATGTAAAGCGTGACGGTAAGCTTCTTAAAGCGACAGAGCTTGGTGTTGCAACTACAAATCTTCTTAAAGAAAAATTCCAGAAAATCGTTAATACTAAATTCACCGCATCAATGGAAACAAAGCTTGATGAAATTGATGAAGGCAAAACAAACTATGTTGCAATGCTTCACGAATTTTATGACGATTTAGAGAACACCCTCTCTAAAGCAAAAACTGAAATGCAGGGTCAGAAGATTCAGCTTCAGGAAGATATCACAGATGTTAAATGCGACAAATGCGGTAGAAATATGGTAATTAAGGTTGGCAGATACGGAAAATTCCTCGCTTGCCCCGGTTATCCCGAATGTAAAACAACAAAGCCGCTTATTGAGGAAACAAGTGCTGTTTGTCCCATTTGTGGTGGTAATGTTATCGGTAAAAAGTCAAAGAGAGGCTATCAGTTCTATGGTTGCAGTAACTACCCACAGTGTAACTTTATGACATGGGATAAGCCCACAGGTGAGAATTGCCCCAAATGTGGCAAATCACTCTTCAAGGGTAAGGGTGGTATGATTACCTGCTCAAACGAGGCTTGTGATTACACATGCAAGGCTACTCGCAAAAATGCAAAGAAAACACAGAATGAAAATGATGACTGATAAAAAAGCGGTTGTTATCGGCGGAGGTCTTGCAGGAGTTGAGGCGGCAAATCAGTTAAGTAAAAGAGGTATCAAGGTAACTCTTTATGAAATGAAGCCCCGAAGATTTTCTCCTGCCCATAAAAGTGAAAAATTAGGGGAGCTTGTTTGCTCAAACTCCCTTAAGGCTACTCGTTTAGGCTCGGCAGCAGGACTTTTAAAGGCGGAAATGCGCCTTTTCGGTTCTGTGTGCCTTGATGCGGCAGTTGTGGCTAAGGTTCCTGCAGGTGGTGCTCTTGCTGTTGACAGAGATATTTTTTCCGCTCTTATTACGGAGCGTATAGAAAATGACCCGAATATTACTCTCGTAAGAGAGGAAATAACAGAAATACCTGAAAGCGATATTGTTATTATTGCCGCAGGCCCTCTGATGAGTGATGCTTTAGCAGAAAAAGTGTCAAAGCTTTGCGGTAAGGAATTTCTTTCCTTCTATGATGCAGCAGCACCCATAGTTACGGCAGATAGTGTTGATATGGAATATGCCTTTACTCAGTCAAGATATGACAGAGGTGGCGAGGATGACTATATAAATTGCCCTCTCAATAAAGAAGAATATGAAGAGTTTTATGATGCTCTTATAAATGCCGAAGGTGCCGAGCTTCATTCCTTTGATAACAAGAAGGATGTTTATGAGGGGTGTATGCCAATTGAGGTTTTGGCTTCAAGAGGTAAGGATGCAATGCGCTATGGTCCCTTGAAGCCTGTGGGACTTACTAATCCCAGAACAGGCCACAGACCCTGGGCTAATCTTCAGCTCCGAAAAGAAAATAAAGACGGAACGATGTATAACCTTGTGGGCTTTCAGACCAACTTGAAATTTCCTGAGCAGAAGAGAGTTTTTTCAATGTTCCCTGCTCTTAAAAATGCAGAGTTTGTAAGATACGGGGTTATGCACAGAAACACATTCCTCAATTCACCCGGACTTCTGAATGAAGATTTCAGTATGAAAAAAGCTCCTGGTATATATTTTGCAGGGCAGCTTTCAGGTGTTGAAGGGTATATGGAAAGTGCCGCATCGGGTATTCTCGCAGGCTACAATGCCGCAAGAAGAATTTTCGGTGAAGAGCCTATAAGTCTTCCGAAAATAACAATGCTGGGTGCGCTTTCAAAATATATAAGTGATGAAACTGTTAAAAGCTTTCAGCCAATGGGTGCGGCAATCGGAATAATTGACCCTTTGGATGAAAAAATTAAAGATAAGGCTGAACGCTATCTTAAGGTAGCTCAGCGCAGTATGGATTATTACAAAGCTATAAAACTTTAAGGAGGCAATTATGGATTTATCTGCATTTGAACAAGTAATCGGTTATGATTTTAAAGATAAAGAGCTGCTTAAAAGAGCATTGACTCATTCATCCTATGCTAATGAAAACAAATTGCCTCACGATAATGAAAGGCTTGAATTTTTGGGCGATTCTGTTTTAGGCTTTGTCACTGCGGAATATCTTTTTGAGGAATTCAAAAATCGTCCCGAGGGCGCACTTACAAAGCTTCGTGCCGCAGTTGTTTGTGAAAAATCACTTTTTAAATTTTCTGAAAAAATAAATTTAGGTGAATTTATTTTTATGGGCAGAGGCGAGGAACACACAGGTGGCAGAAACAGACCATCAATCGTTTCAGATGCTTTTGAAGCGGTTATTGCGGCAATGTATCTTGATGGTGGTATTGATGTTGCAAGACCCTATGTTCTTGGTTTTATAAAAGAGGCTGTTAAGAGAGAAGCAAGCTTTAAGGATAACAAATCTCTTCTTCAGGAAGAAATTCAGAAAGAAAAGGGCAATACTCTTTCTTATGAAGAAATTGGTGAATTCGGACCAGACCACGACAAAACCTTTAAGTTTGTTGTGAAACTCAATGGTCAGATTGTGGGTACAGGCGAAGGCAGAACAAAAAAAGAAGCAGAGCAGGCAGCCGCAGGCAATGCTCTTTTGAAAATTCAAAAATGAAGCACGCAAATATTTCACTTTTTGTTCCTCATCAGGGTTGCCCTCATCAGTGCTCCTTTTGTAATCAGAAGACCATTTCGGGTTCGGTCAAGGAATTAACACCTGAAGAGATAAGAGCAACTCTTGAAAAAGCAGTTAATGATAGGGTCGACCCCGAAAACACAGAAATAGCCTTTTTCGGCGGTAGCTTTACTGCTATAAAGAGAGATTATATGATTTCTCTTTTAGAAGAAGCAAAGCCTTTTGTTGAAAACGGTAGCTTTTGCGGAATAAGAATTTCCACCCGTCCTGATGCTATTAACGAGGATGTGCTTGAAATTCTGAAAAATTATAAGGTAACCTCAATTGAGCTTGGGGCACAAAGCACAGATGAACAGGTTCTTTTATTAAATCACCGAGGTCATACCCGCGATGATATAATAAAAGCATCAAGGTTAATAAAAGCAAAAGGCTTTTCCTTGGGGCTTCAGATGATGACGGGGCTTTTAGGTGATACACCTGGAAAATCCCTGAAAACCGCAGAGGATATTATTTCATTAAAGCCTGATACAGTTCGTATTTATCCCACAATAGTTCTTGAGGGTACATATCTTGGAGAGCTTTATAAAAAAGGTGAATATGAACCGCAGACAGTAGAGGAAGCGGTTGATGTTTGTGCTGAACTTCTTCAAAGGTTTCACGAAGAAAATATTACTGTTATTCGTTTAGGTCTTCACTCAGGGGGGAATGTGGAGGAGGGCTTTCTGGCAGGTCCTTATCATCCTGCCTTTGGTGAGCTTTGCGAATCCAAAATTTATTTGGAAAAAGCAAAAGAAATTCTCACGGAAAAATACCCCGTTGAGAATAAAAATATATGCTCACTTTCAAAGAAAAAACAAATCATTCTTTATGTTAATGACCGTGAAATTTCTAAAATGACCGGTCAGAAGAGTGTAAATAAAATTGCTCTGAAAAGAGCAGGGTGGGAAGTTTCCGTTAAGGGAATGAAAACACTTGAAAAGTACGAAGTTATAGTACAAGAAAGGTAGAAACCAGATGTATCTTAAAGCGATAGAAATGCAGGGCTTTAAATCCTTTCCGGACAAGACTGTGTTGAATTTCGGAAAAGGCATAACAGCTGTTGTCGGCCCCAATGGTAGCGGAAAGAGTAACCTTTCCGATGCTATGCGTTGGGTTTTGGGTGAACAGTCCACAAAGAATCTGCGTGGCTCAAAAATGGAAGATGTTATTTTCAGTGGTACAGATTCCCGTCGCGCAGTCGGCTTTGCTGAGGTTACACTTAGGCTTGATAATTCCGATATGGCTCTGAATAACCCGAAAAAAGAGGTAACTGTTACAAGGCGTTATTTCCGCTCGGGTGAAAGTGAATATAAAATAAACGGAGAGCAGGCAAGACTTAAGGATATTCACGAGCTCTTTATGGACACAGGTCTCGGTCGTGACGGTTATTCTATGATTAGCCAGGGTAAGGTTGAAACCCTTATTTCAGGCAAATCTGAGGACAGACGTGATATGCTTGAAGAGGCGGCAGGTATTTCTCATTACAGATACCGCCGTGCAGATGCTATGCGCCGACTTAATCAGGCAGAGGAAAATCTTTTAAGATTAAGAGATATTCTCACAGAATTAGAATCAAGAGTTGGCCCTCTTAAAACCCAAAGCGAAAAGGCTCAGAAATTCCTTGAATATGCAGGGGAAAAGAAGAACCTTGAAATTGGCCTTTGGTTATACACAATTGAGAAAACCAAGAATGATTTAAGAGAACAAGAGAAGAAAATCACAATTATTGATTCTCAGTATAGTGAGGTTTGCAAATCTCTTGAGGAAATCACAGAGAAAATCGACTCTTCTTTTGCGGAAACTCAGAGAATTACTGTTGCAGTTGACGAAATCAGAAGATCCTGCGCTCAGCTTGAAGAACAGGCATCTATTCTCGAAAGTCAGATTGCAGTTCAGGAAAATACAATTCTTCATAATAACGAAACAATTGAGCGTATTGAAAGAGAAAAAACAGAAGAAAATGATACTGATACAGAAATCGGTACTCAGATAGCTGATGCAGAAAAGGTTATCACAGAGCTTCAGGCAGCTATTGAAGAGAAAAAATCAGAGCTTAATTCATTTGCAGGTGAGCTTGATGTTTTAAGTGATGAAAACAGTAAATCTGCTCAGAGAAGCGTTGAATTAAGCGAGAAGATGTCTGAGCTTTCTCTTGAAATTGCAGATAACAGAGTTATAAGCTCAACTGCCGCTTCCTCTGTTGAGGAAATTGAAAACAGAATTTCTGTTATTGATGAATTAACTGCATCAAGAAAGCCTGTTCTTGATGCTCTTCAGGCGCAGTGCAAGGAAGCAGAGGAAGAGCTTTCCAAAATTGTTGAGCGCAATACAGAGCTTAACAACTCCCTTTCAGGTATCGAGCTTCTTGCAACCAAAAGAAAAGAAAAGCTTGATAAATTAAAGGATCAGGAAAATATTCTCCGTAACGATATACAATTCAAAAATTCCCGTATTACTATGCTTTCCGACCTTGAAAAGAATATGGAAGGCTATCAGGGTAGCGTAAAAGCGGTTATGCGCGAGGTAAGAAGAGGTGTGCTTAGGGGTATTCACGCACCCGTTTCTCAGATTATCACAGTTAAAGATAAATATTCCTCAGCTATTGAAACCGCTTTAGGCGCACAGCTTCAGAATATCGTTACCGATACTGAAAACGATGCTAAAAAGGCAATAGGCTTTTTGAAGGAAAGCCACGCAGGCAGAGCAACCTTCCTGCCCCTTACTGCAATTAAGGGTAAGGTGCTTGATGAAAAAGACCTTGACGATTGCTTCGGTTACATAAACCTTGCATCTGAGCTTGTTGATTATGATAAGAAATACGTAGAAATCATCAAATCTCTTTTAGGCAGAACTGTTGTTGCAGAGGATTTGGATGCGGCAATTGCAATTGCCAAAAAATATAATTATAAATTCAAAATCGTTACTCTTGACGGTCAGGTTGTTAATGCAGGCGGTTCTATGACCGGTGGCGCAAAGCTTCAGAATGCTGGTATTCTCAGCAGAGGAAACGAAATTGAAAAGCTGAAGGCATCTTTGACCGAGTCAAAAGAAAATCTTGAAATATTGCTTAAGGATATGGAAGCTCAGCAGGAAAGCTATTCCTCAGTTGCCGCAGAGCTTGAAGGATGTAAGAGTGAAATTATTTCTCTTGGTGAAGAAAAAATCAGAGTTGAAGGTGTTCTTGCTCTTCGCAAGGGTAATTTCGAAAACACTCTTCAGACACAGACTCTTGCCGATGAAGAAAAGGCACAATTAAACCAGCGAGTTAAATCCATTAAAGATGGTGCTTCCTCTGCTAATGAAAAGCTTGTTATTCTTCAGGCAGAGCTTGACAGGGTTGAAGCAGAGCTTTCCACCCTCACAGGTGACAGAGAAAGCCTTCGCGAAAAAAGAGAAAAGCTTACTGCAGATGCGGCACAGATAAATCTTTCTATTGCAACTGCCGAAAAGGAAATTGAGGCAAAGCAGGAGGAAATCGCAAGGCTTCAGAATAGAAGCACAAGCCATAAGGATAAGCTTTCTCAGTTAGATAGCGAAATTGAAGAAATCAATAAACGCAATGAGGAAATCCGTGAAAGAATTGAGGTTCTTAACGGTGAGGCAGAGGGCTTGAGAACACAGAGCTCAGCTTCCAAGGAGCAGGTCGCTTCCCTTATTTCTAAACGTGAACAGTATGAGCAGGAAAGCGGTAAGCTCCGTATTCTTGAAAGAGAAAAAACTGAAGAGCGTGAAAAATTAGGTGGAGAAAAGGCAAGACTTTCCGAAAGAAAAGAAACAATGGAAAAAGAGTTTGAGGATGTACAAAACAAGCTCTATGATGAATATGAGCTCACAAAGCGTGAGGCAGAGGAGCTCAACATTGTTATTGAAGATATTCCCGAATCAAAGAAACGACTTAATGAGCTTAAGAGCAAAATTCGTGGGCTCGGTAATGTAAATGTAAGCGCTATCGAGGAATATAAAGAGGTTTCTGAAAGATACAGCTTTATGCATACTCAGGTAAGCGATGTTGAAAAATCAAAGGCAGAGCTTATTAAGCTTATCACTGAGCTTACAGGTAAAATGGGCGTTCAGTTCAAGGAGCAGTTTGATAAAATCAATCTGAGCTTTGGTCAGACCTTCTCAGAGCTCTTCGGTGGCGGTAAGGCATCTCTTGTTCTTACCGATGAAAGCGATGTTCTTGAATGTGACATTGATATCAAGGTTCAGCCTCCGGGCAAGAATGTTCAGAACATTTCACTTCTTTCAGGTGGTGAAAAGGGTCTTTCTGCAATTGCACTCCTTTTCTCAATTCTTAAGGTTAATCCTTGTCCCTTCTGTATTTTTGACGAGGTTGAGGCGGCTCTTGACGATGTTAACGTTGCAAGATATGCTGCTTATGTCCGCAGAATGACTCAGAATACACAGTTTATTCTCATTACACACCGTCGTGGTACAATGGAAGAGGCAGATATGCTTTATGGTGTAACAATGCAGGAAAAGGGTGTATCTAAGCTTCTTGAGCTTAAAACAGCCGAAATGGCAACAAAATTTGATTTAACGTGATATCGCACGAATAACTTGTTTTAGCTCAGTCGCAGTACCTTTGTACAGCTTCCTTCACTAAAACTGCGTTCTTCGTACAATCTGACGTTAAATCTTAAAAATCTATAGATTAGTAAGATAAAATAATTAGATGGAGTTTTTCTAATGGGTATTTTTAAGAAAATAAACTTCGGTTTAAGAAAAACAAGAAACAATGTTTCAGGGGCTATTGATAATGTTCTTGATAGCTACACATCAATTGACCAGGAGCTTTTTGACGAGCTTGAAGAAGCACTTGTTATGGGTGACGTTGGTGTTTCAACTGCATCAGAAATCACCCTGCGCCTTAATGATGTTGTTCGCAAAAAGGGAATAAAAGACCCTGCCGATGTTAAGGCAGAAATTAAGGATATCGTTGCCGAAATGCTTGAGGGTGGCGAGGATATGGGTCTTATTACCATTCCTTCCGTAATTCTTGTTATCGGTGTTAACGGTGTTGGTAAAACCACCACAATCGGTAAGCTTGCCGCAAGATATAAGGCAGAGGGCAAGAGCGTTATTCTTGCCGCCGCAGATACCTTCCGTGCTGCAGCTATTGACCAGCTTGATGTATGGGCAGAGCGTGCAGGAGTTGACATCGTTAAGCATAAAGAGGGTGCAGACCCTGCCGCAGTAATTTTCGATACCATTTCTGCCGCAAAGGCAAGAGGTACTGAAATTATCATCTGCGATACCGCAGGTCGCCTTCACAACAAGAAAAATCTTATGGAGGAATTAGGCAAGATTTACAGAGTTATTGACCGTGAGCTTCCTTATTCCGACCGTGAGGTACTTCTTGTTCTTGATGCAACAACAGGTCAGAATGCAGTTAATCAGGCTCGCGAATTTGCAAAAATTGCAGAAATCACAGGTATTATTCTCACAAAGCTTGATGGTACAGCTCGTGGCGGTGTTGTTCTTTCAATTAAAAATGACCTTAAGGTTCCCGTTAAATTTATTGGTGTGGGCGAGGGTATTGATGATTTACAGCCCTTTAACCCACATGCTTTTGCAGATGGCCTTTTCAACGACCTTCCCGAAGATTTTGAAGAGGATGAAATTGACCTTTCAAAAATCCGTGAGGAATATGTTCCTGCAGAGGAAAACGATGCTCATAGTGAGATTGCTGAAGCAATAGGCGAAATCTTCGGTGCTATGGCAGAGATAAACGAAGAAGAAAATGCCGAAGAAGAAATTATTGAAGAAGCAGTAGATACTGCGGAAGAAATTATTGAAGAATCCGTTAAGGAAACAGAGGAAGAAATCAATGAAATTCCTGAAGAAATTATTGAGAAAACAGTTGAAGAAGCTGTTCCTCAGAAAATAGAGACTGTTGAGGTAGTTGAAGCTGTTGAAGCTGAATTAATTGATGTTATTGAAGAGACTGATGGTCCTACTGCAGTTTTTGTTGCAGAAAAAGAAGAAGCAAAAGAGGAAACAAAAGAAGTGCCTAAAAAGAAAAAAGGCTTCTTCGGGAGGTTATTCGGTTAATGGAAAACAACGTTTTTTTAATCGCCACTCATAATATGAAAAAAAGAGATGAGCTTTATCGCATTCTTTCTCCTTTAGGTATTGATGTTAAAACTGCAGAGCAGGCAGGGGTGGAAATTACCGATGTTGACGAAACAGGCGAAACCTTCTACGAAAATGCTTTCTTAAAGGCACAGAGTGGTTGCCTTGAAAGCGGTATGCCCTGCGTTGCAGACGATTCGGGTCTTGCAGTTGATTATATCGTAGGCGCCCCCGGGGTTTATTCTGCCCGCTTTGCAGGAGAGCACGGTAACGATGAAAAGAATAATCAGAAGCTTCTCAAAATCCTTGATGGTGTTCCCTATGAGGAAAGAACCGCAAAATTCGTTTCCGTTGTTTGTTGCGTTTTCCCCAATGGTGACGTTATTTCCGCAAGGGGTGAATGTAAGGGTCACATAGGCTTTGAGCCTAAGGGTGACGGAGGCTTTGGCTACGACCCCTTGTTTATGGTCGGGGACAAGAGCTTCGCAGAGCTTACAGGTGAAGAAAAGGACGCCTTAAGCCACAGAGGTAACGCCCTTCGCCAGATAGCAGAAAAATTAAAGGATTATATGTCTATAGAGTAAAAACAGTAAACCAAAATGATTTATTCGTAACGCAATTTCAAAAGGTTGACTTTCTTGATGCATAAGAGTATAATTATGAATAACAACGAAAGGCAGGTGGACAAAATGACAATGAATCTTAACTTCCGAAATTGGAGAGCCATTTTGTCCGTTTGCGATTGATATAATTTTTATCTTTTGGTAAATTGAGGCATCTCCGTATTTTCGGAGGTGCCTGTTTTGTTGTCTGAGAAAGGTGAGGAAATGAACCCCTGGAAATCAAAAAAACATAAGAATATATATAAGGATGTAAATGTCAGACAAGGGATATCTTTACGTTTTGAAAAAGATGTACACGAAGATGTGAAAAACCTTTTTAAGAGATTTACCGACTGGTTGCGAGCAAATTATGATTTCCCTATCAGAGTTACGATTTATGTTAAAGCAAGCGAAACAATAACATTACAAAACGGATGTATTGCTTGGGGCTCTTTTAGGTATTTCGATACTTTTGATGAGCCGTATATTCGAATACCAACAGGTGATTATTTAGAACAAGCGAGAATTGTTGGTGAAGATACGGCATTAGAAGCAATATTGTCATCTCTCGTCCACGAATTAACTCACTATTTTCAGTGGGTGAATCAATTTGAACAAACAGATCGTGGCTCGGAGTGGCAGGCTAATTTTTATCGTTACAGAATAATTGATTTATTTTTAAATGAAAATGGTGGGTTGAAATGATATTTGAAGAAAAGAAAATTATATTGAAAAATGGCGTGGAAGCTATATTGAAAACTCCTGAAATTGAAGATGCCGCTGAGCTTGTTGGTTTAATGGCTACTGTAAGCGGTGAAACTAAGTTTCTTGTAAGATATAAAGAAGAGTGGGAAAGTGTTAGTGTAGAGGGTGAAGCAGAGTGGGTTAGAGGTGTTCGTGAATCCAAAAATTCATTCGTATTGATTTGCAAAGTAGATAATGAAATTGCGGGTATATGTGATGTTACATTCAAAACAGGTATGAAAACTTGTCACAGAGCATCAGTAGGAATTGCACTTCGCAAAAAATATTGGAATATGGGAATTGGCTCTGCTATGTTCCAAGAACTTATAAATGCTGCAACCGAACGTGGTGGTATAGATTTTATGGAGCTGGAATTTACTAAAGGCAACGAAAGAGCAAAAGCACTTTATGAAAAATTCGGTTTTGAAATTGTGTCCGAAAAACCAAATGTATATAAACTTAAAGATGGTACATATCAGAGTATCGTTTATATGCAGAAGTATTTAAAAACTATATAAGGAAACAAAATGATGGACTACACAAAAATAAATTCAGAAACTTGGGATTCGTGGGCAAGTGACGGTTGTGAATGGTCGTTGCCTATAAGTCACGAAGAATACGAAAAAACTACTGCAGATAATTTTGCAGTTTACCTTACACCTTGTATTACTGTTCCTCACGAATGGTTTGGTGATTTGAAAGGCAAAAAAGTGTTAGGACTCGCAAGTGGCGGCGGTCAGCAGATGCCTGTGCTTTCAAAGTTCGGTGCAGAATGTACTGTGTTTGATTATTCCGACAAACAGCTTGAAGCAGAAAAAATGGTATCCGAAAGAGAAGGATACAACATTACAATCATCAAAGGTGATATGTCAAAGCCTCTTCCGTTTGAAAATGAAAGCTTTGATTTGATTTTTCATCCGGTTTCAAATTGCTATGTTGAAGATGTTTGCCATATCTGGAATGAGTGTTACCGAATACTCAAAAAATGTGGCAGATTACTTGCGGGTATGGATAACGGAATTAACTATTTATTTGAAGAAAACGAGCCTTTAAAAGTGGTTAATTCGTTACCTTTTAACCCCCTCAAAATGCCTAAAGAGAAGCGTGACACAATGATTGCAAACGGTGACGGTGTGCAGTTCAGTCACACATTAGATGAACAGATTGGCGGTCAGCTCAAGGCTGGATTTGTGCTCAAAGCATTATATGAAGACCGTGACGGAGAAGGCGGCAACGAAATCAGAAAATACTATCCGCAGTATATTGCTACACTTGCTGTGAAATAAGGTGAGTTTATGATAATTCAAGTTGAAAGGAAAGAACAACTGAATATTTGTCTTGAAATAATCCGTAGCAGTTTTATAACAGTTGCGGAGGAGTTTTGGTTGACCGAAAGCAACTGTCCCTCACATACTGCATTTATGAGTTTTGATAAGTTTGAAAAGCAGTTCGATGATGGCAGACCTATGTTTCTGTTTTATCAAGATACTATCCCTGTTGGATATTTTTCTCTTACAAAGTGCAGTGATGACGAATGGGAATTAAACAACCTTGCAGTATTACCTGACTATCGTCATTTAGGTATCGGCAAAGCAATGGTTAATTATGCTGTTAAAATGGTTAAAAGCTATGGTGGTAATAAAATATCAATCGGTATAATTGAAGAAAACACAAAGTTAAAAGACTGGTATTTGAAACTCGGTTTTAACCACTTTTCAACACGCAAATTTGAGCATTTACCATTTACAGTTGAGTTTATGGAGTTGAATTTATAAAATGAAAATCGCAGTTTTAGGCTATGCCGGAAGCGGTAAGACATATCTGTCTGACTACATAGCTGAAAAGAAAAACATCCCCGTCCTTCACCTTGATGATATAAAGTGGGACAAGGAATGGAAATCGATTGATGATTCAGTTGTTCTGCCACAAGTTGCAGAGTTTATGGCACAGAACGATTGGATTATTGACGGATACTATACATACCTGATGATAGATGAGCGACTGCAAAAGGCAGATAAAATAGTTTTGCTTCAGCTTCCGAGAATGACCTGCTTTTTTCGGGCAGTTAAACGGACAAAGAGCCGTAGACAAGACGGTTACAACAATGATATGAATTGGTGGTTTATAAAGTTTACGCTATTCGGTTGCAGAAACAAAGAAAGACGAAGCTATTATGCTGAAATTGCAGAAAAGTACAAGGATAAAACTGTTGTTTTGAAAACGAAACAGCAGGTTCGGGAATATATTGCGAATATTGACTGAATGTTTTATTGTTCTAAATTTGCGGGTTCTGTGGTACAGGCAAGCCTGTACCTTACGGTTGTATGGTTGCAGTACTTACACTATTCGCTATTTGCTGGCTACTGGCATCTGGCATCTGGCATCTCCTAATCAAAAAAGTTGTAAAAAAATGTATTTTCTCTTGACAAATAGGGATGCTTCTGCTAAAATACCATTTGCCGCATATTAAGGGCAGACGCTATAGGTGCGTCTAAAAACACCTGAGCAGAGGGTGTGCCTTGTTAGCGAGACTGAAAGAAAGCAGGTAAAAATCTATGTACGCAATCATCGAAACAGGCGGAAAACAGTACAAGGTTCAGAGCGGCGATGTTATTTTCATCGAAAAGCTTGAAGTTGAAGCTGATTCCACTATAACCTTCGATAAGGTTATCGCTGTTGGTGCAGACGACGGCATCAAAGTTGGTGCTCCCTATGTTGACGGTGCTTCTGTTGAAGCAAAGGTTATCAAAAACGGTAAGGGCAAAAAGGTTGTTGTTGCTACCTACAAACCCAAAAAGAATGAAAAACGTAAAATGGGTCACAGACAGCCCTATACAAAGGTTGAAATTTCAGCTATTAATGCATAATCAATGATTAATGTAAAATTTTTTCATTCTGAAAATGGTGCGCCTTCAGGTTTTTCTTTTAAAGGTCACGCAGGTTATGCCGCTCACGGTAGCGATATAGTTTGCGCCGCAATTTCTTCTGTTGCATATATGACAGCTAATACTATCATTGAAATAATGAAAGTTCCGGCAGATGTTGATGTTAAAGAAGATGGGGAAATGACTTTAAGAGTTCCCGAAGAAAGCGCAGAAAAAACAAAAGAACTATTGCTTGGTCTGGAGCTTCATATTAATGAACTCAAGAAGCAATATCCCAAAAATGTTACGATAACTACGGAGGTGTAACGAATGCTTAAAATCAATATCCAGTTATTTGCTCATAAAAAAGGTATGGGTTCAACTCGTAACGGCCGTGATTCCGAATCCAAAAGACTCGGTGCTAAAAGAGCAGACGGTCAGTATGTTCTTGCAGGTAACATCCTTGTAAAACAGAGAGGCACAAAAATCCACCCCGGTACAAATGTTGGTAAGGGTAAAGATGACACACTCTTTGCACTTATTGATGGTCAGGTTCGCTTCGAGCGTCTTGGTAGAGACCGCAAGAAAGTAAGCGTTTATCCTGTTGAGCAATAATTAAATTATGAAAACTCACCTTATCCGAAAGGATAGGGTGTTTTTTTATGACTTTTTAGGTGTTTTCTTTTGGTATTTTATTGAAAATATAAATATAGTATGATACAATTATATTACTTATGAATATTTTTTCACAGGACGTGATTACAATGAGAAAAACAAGCGCAAATATTGGTTTTATCGGTATCAGCGGAAGAGGCTCGGGTATGCTTGGACTTCTTTTGCAGGTTGAGGGTGTTAAGGTTGCTGCAGTTTGCGACATTATTCCGGAAAGAGCGGAAAGAGGTATTGAAATTGTTGAGAAGGCAAACAACAAGGAATACCCTGTTCACGCTTATCTTGATTATAAAGAAATGTTCGCCAATGAGGAATTGGATGCAGTTGTTATTGCAACAACCTGGATTACTCACGCAAGAATTGCAGTTGATGCAATGAAAGCAGGTTGCCACGTTGCAACTGAGGTTGGCGGTGCAGCATCGGTTGAAGAATGCTGGCAGATGGTAAGAACAAGTGAAGAAACAGGCAAAATCTGTATGCTTCTTGAAAACTGCTGTTATTGCCGTAACGAAATGGCAGTGTTCAATATGATAAGACAAGGTCTTTTCGGTGAAATAGTACATATGGAAGGCGGTTATCGTCACGATTTGCGCGATGAAATCGCTCTCGGCAGAGAAAATATTCACGGCAGACTCTTTAACTTTATGAACAGAAACGGTGAGCTTTATCCTACTCATCAGTTAGGTCCGATTTCAAAAGCTCTTCGTATTAACAGAGGTAACCGTTTCTTAACAGTTAACTCTGTTGCAAGTAAGGCAAGAGGTCTTCATCAGTGGATTAAAGATAATAAAGGCGAAGAATATGACCTTTATAACACAGATTTCAAATGCGGCGATATTGTTACAACAATTATCAAATGTGCAGGCGGAGAAACAATTAAATTAACTCACGACTGTACGCTTCCTCGTCCATATACCCGTGACTACGAGGTTCAGGGCACAAAGGGTATCTATTCCGAGCCCGAGGACGGAAAAGGCAGAATTTATATTGACGGTACTCATACAGAGCATCAGAGCTGGACTCACGAATGGGATGATTTTGAACCCTGGAGAGAGAAATATGAGCATCCCTTATGGGTAGCTTATGAAAAGGGCGGAATAAAAGCAGGTCACGGTGGTATGGACTACCTTGTTCTTTCAGCTTTCGTTGATGCGGTTTATGAAGGCGAAAAGCCCCCCATTGATGTTTATGATACTGCAGCTTGGATGGTTATCACTTGTCTTTCTGAACAGTCAGTTGCAATGGGTGGCGCTCCCGTTCCGGTTCCTGATTTCACAAACGGAAAATGGATTGACAGAGAAGACTTCCGTCGCGGAATGTATTGTCTTGAAGAAGTTTGCGATGAATGCTTTGAGAAAGTTGAGGAATAAATATGAAATATTATATCGGTGTTGACGGTGGCGGAACAAAAACCGCATTTGCCCTTTTTGATGATAATAAAAATGTTGTTGCTCAGTACGAAACAGAAGGCTCAAACCACGAAAACCTTGAGGGTGCAATTCCTCAGGCAGCAGGCATTATTGCAGGTGGTATCAATGGTCTTTTAGATAAAGCAAACCTTAAATTTGATGATATCAGCGGAATTTTAATGGGTCTTGCAGGTATCGACCACCCTTATCAGCACGATGAAATGCAGGTTGAATTAGGAAAGCTCGGCATTACAGGTGCAAGAATTTATAACGATGGCTTTATCGTTATTAAAGCAGGTGTTGGCGCAGGTGCAGGTATTGGCTATAACTGTGGCACAGGTACTTGCTGTAACTGCCTTGATAATGATGGCAATATGCTCCAGATTGGCGGCTTTGATGTGCTTTCAGGTGACAAAGGTAATGGTCACTGGGTTGGTGCTCAGGCATTCAAAATTATGTATGATGAGCTTTGTCTTGGTAAAGTAAAATCACAGATTACCGCTTTGATGGGCGAAAAAGCAGGAATTAAGGATAGGGCAACGCTCCTTGATGCAATTGCAGTTCTCGAGGATGAAGAAAAGGGCGAGGATTTCCTAAGAATGCTTATTGTTTCATTCTTTGAAGCGGCAAACAATGATGATGGAGAAGCACTTAAGGTTATTGAAGAAATGGCTCAGAGAGGTGCAGATTTCATTTGCGGTCACGTTAACGGAATGAACTTTGGTGACGAAATAAATGTTGTTCTCTCAGGTTCAATTCACACAAAGCTTCCCTCATATAAATATACTGACAGAATGGCAGAGCTTGTTGCAGAAAGAACAGGCAGAAAGTTTAATTTTATTAAGCTTAACTGCGCTCCTGTTACAGGTTGCATCAACTGGCTTCTTGAAGACTAATAAAAGATAAATAGTATTTTATATCTGAAAGGACTTGAAATAAATGAAAGAAATTAATTTAACAGTCATTGGTTCAGGTAGTACATATTGTCCCGAACTTATTTACGGATTTATCGAAGCAAAGGATTCTCTTAAACTTAAAAGAGTTGCTTTTATGGATATTGATGAAAGAAAGCGCACTATTGTTGGCGGTCTTTGTGTTCGTATGCTTAAAAGCGCAGGTATCGATTGCGAAGTTGTTATGACTGATGACCTTGACCTTGCTTTGCAGGGTGCAGACTTCGTTGTTACCCAGATTCGTGTTGGTAAGCTTCCTTGCCGTCACATTGATGAATCAATTCCTCTCAAGCACGACCTTATCGGTCAGGAAACAACAGGTATCGGCGGTTTCTTCAAGGCTCTCCGTACAATTCCTGTTATGAAAAATATCGCAGAAAGAATTGAAGCAATTTGCCCTGATGCATGGCTTATTAACTTCACTAATCCTTCTGGTATTATTTCTGAGTTCCTCATTAACCACACAAATGTTAAAACAATGGGTCTTTGCAATGTTCCCATTGCAATGATTGATGATGTTAAAGCTGCAGTTGGTGAGGATGCAGATATTACATATCTCGGTCTTAACCACCTTAGCTGGATTACATCTGTTAAGGTTAACGGCGAAGAGAAATTTGATACAATTTTTTACGATAACTTTGCGCCCACAGTTATGAAGAATATCCACGATGATGGTTTTGATATGGAATGCCTTGCAGCTTGCAAAGGTTTCCCCTCATCATATCTTCAGTATTATTATAGCCGTGCAGCAAAGCTTGCTCACTTAAAGCAGGGCTCAAAGAGCAGAGCTCAGGTTTGTATGGAAATTGAAGAACAGCTTCTCGAGCTTTACAGCGATAACGAGCTTGTTATCAAGCCTGCTCTTCTTGAACAGCGTGGTGGCTATAAATATTCTCTTGCAGCAGTTTCTCTTATCGATTCTATTGCAAATGATAAAAACGATGTTCATGTTGTTAACATCAAAAATAACGGTACTCTTAAATTTATGGATGACGATGATATTGTTGAAATTGCGGCAGTTATCGGTGCAGACGGTGCAAAGCCCGTTCCTGTTGAGAATTTCGATAACCGCCACATTATAAGCCTTATGAGAACAGTTAAATCCTATGAAAAATATACTGTTGAAGCAGGTATCAAGGGCTCTGACGAGGATGCTCTCAATGCTCTTATGCTTCATCCTCTTTGCGGTGATTTTGCTCAGGCTAAATCCTGCTTTGAGGAAATGAAAGAGGCGCACAAGGCTTATTTACCACAGTTTTTCAAAGATTAAGGTGAAATAATATGGCTAAAAAGAAAAAAATACCCAAGGAAGAAATTATTCCTGAGGGTATGAGCAGAAAAGATTATGCAGACGCGGCTTTCAGAAAGAAGGTTACCATAATCAATCTTTGTATTCTTGCTGTGTTTGCAGTGGGTGTTGTTGCTGTTATAGTTGCAGGCTGGTACAATACAAAGCTCGAAAATGAACGCTTCGAGCAGATAGAACAGGCTTTCTTTGAAGAAAGAGATGCTGTAAAATCAGAGCTTGAAAAAATCGAAAAAGACGGTGGCTCACACGATGATAAGAGTCAGGTTAAAATTAATGTTACCGATGATACCTTTTATTATTGGATTACCACTCTTGATGAGTCCTACCAAACTGCTGATGAAGAGGCTTATGCCGCTTTTGGTGGTGCAGAAATTCATCTTCAGGGTATGTTTATCGAAAGAGAGTTTTCAGGTGGCGCAATTCAGTATTGGGTTTACAGACAGCATTCTCACGATGGTCAGGAGCATAGCCACGACCACGAGCACGATGAGGATGATTCCTTGCCCGCTGATATGATTCCTATTGAGGTCATTTTCGATGAGGATGTTGAAATTCCCGAGGATGGCACATGGGTTGATGTGAAGGGAATTGTAGGACCTGACTCAACCAAAAGCCTTTCCGGTATCAGATATGCTCAAATGTCTATTATGGATGAACCCGGAAATGTGTATGTAGAATAAAAAAATTCCCCTTGAGTTTTAAAAACTCAAGGGGTTTTCTTTACCCTTATGCAAAGGGGTTTTCTGTTTTGTAGGGGAGAGATTTAGGCTGGTTGTAGCCAATGTTTTCAACACCAAGATATTTGAATACCTCGAAGAGTGCTTTACCGTGATGACCGAAAGCAACTGCACCGTGATGGGGGAAGTTGCCCTCAATAAGAACATGACGATAGAATCTGCCCATTTCGGGAATTGCAAATACACCGATACCACCGAATGAACGGGTTGCAACGGGAAGAACCTCACCCTGAGCAATATATGCGCGAAGCTCACTGCCTGCAGTGGACTGCAAACGGAAGAATGTAATATCACCGGGAACAATGTCGCCCTCGAGAGTACCGTTTGTGTATTCCTTGGGAAGTGCTCTTGCCATAATCTTCTGATATTTCATTTCGCAGAATGAAAGCTTGCAGGAGGGGGTGTTGCCACAATGGAAGCCCATAAATGTATCTGTGAAGCCATAAGGTGTTTTACCTGCAATTTCTGCATCGTACATATCGCGGGGAACGGAGTTGTTAATATCCAGAAGAGTAACTGCATCGTTGCTTACGCAAGCACCGATATATTCGGAAAGAACACCGTAAATATCAACCTCGCAGGAAACAGGGATACCCCGTGAAGCGAGTCTGCTGTTTACGTAGCAGGGAACGAATTTAAACTCTGTCTGGAATGCGGGCCAGCATTTACCTGCAATTGCAACATATTCTCTTGAGCCCTTGTGAGCCTCGACCCAGTCAAGAAGAGTGAGCTCATACTGAGCAAGCTTTTCAAGGATTTCAGGTTTTTTGTTACCTGCACCAAGCTCATTTTCCATATCCTTAACAACTGCGGGGATTCTTTCATCACCTGCATGTGCATTAAATGATGCAAAAAGGTCAAGCTCGCTGTTCTCTTCAATTTCAACTCCTAAATCGTGAAGGCATTTAATGGGAGCGTTACAAGCAAGGAAATCCTGAGGACGAGGACCAAAGGAAATGATTTTAAGGTTTTTGAGAGCAAGAATTGCTCTTGCAACGGGAACAAAATCATTAATCATCTTAGCACAGTCAGCTGCATCGCCAACGGGATATTCGGGTATGTATGCTTTAATGTTTCTTAATTTAAGGTTGTAGCTTAAGTTAAGCACACCACAGTAAGCATCGCCTCTGCCGTCAAGAAGGTCATTCTGACTTTCCTCAGCAGCTGCGCAGTACATAACAGGACCGCCAAAATGCCTTGCAAGAAGAGTTTCTGCAGATTCGGGACCGAAGTTACCGAGATAGATAACAAGAGCATTACAGCCTGCATTTTTAACATCCTCGCAAGCCTTGAGCATATCATTTTCATTTTCGATGCAAACAGGGCATTCGTAAATTTCGCCGTATTTTGCATATTCCTTCACAATTGCAGAGCGTCTGCCCTCGGAAAGAGTCATAGGGAAGCAGTCACGGGAAACCGCAACAATACCCAATTTAACCTGAGGCATATTTATCATAATAATTACCTTCCTTAAATATAAATAATAAAACTATTTTAACATTTTTAATATGTATGTCAATATAAAAAGCCAATTATAGCTTAATAAACCTTAATCCATTCAATATCAGGAACATCTCTTGACGAGGTGATTGTGATTTTGATTTCATCGGTTACTGTTTCATCAATTTTCACTATTTTTCTGCTACCCACAGTAGTGCATCTTTTTTGAGTGTCCCAAGCGTTATCTTTGTTTTTCGTGCGAATTGAAAAGCTTTCAATTCGTTGCCCCTCGCTGATTCTTTCTGCGATTTCAACATAATTGACTTTTTCTTTTTTGTTGAGCTTTATAATGTATTCGGGTTGTGTTTCACCATAACCCTCAAGAATCTCAAAGTCTACACATTCTGCAAGATTAGTTTTAAATTCCGTTCTTATAAGATTACCTAATTCCCCTAATCTATTTAAATCTCTCGGATCAAATTTACCGTTGGGCATAGGGGGAATATTAAGGTGGAATGTTGAGTTATTACCAACTGTGTTAAGGTATGTTGTGAAAAGCCTTTCAAGTGAATGAGGCTCTTCGTTTTCGTGGTAGAACCAGCCGGGTCTTATAGACATATCTGTTTCTGCAGGAGCAAAAACAAGACCCTTTGAATACATAATGTTCTGAAGCGAACCGATTGTAATATCGGTGTTATATAAAAATTCAAGACTACCATCTATTAATGCGCCCTCAGTCTGTGGTGGGTTCATAGGGCAAAGCTCTTTAGGAACAACTGCCCATTGGGCAAAGGGGGCCATTCCTGCTTCGTTACCACACCAGCGAATAGTTCCGGTGTCGTGAAAAATACAGGCGTTGGGCTGATATTTTTTAACAAGCTCAACATAGCCCTCAAAATCATAAACCTGCTTTTTGCCATTTGGTCCCTCGCCGCAAGCACCATCAAACCAGACATAAAATATTTCGCCATAATTTGTTAAAAGCTCGGTTAACTGATTTTTATAATATGTATTATATTCATCTGTGCCGTAATATTTTGAGTTTCTGTCCCAGGGGGAAAGGTAAAAACCAAATTTAAGACCATGCTTTTTACAAGCCTCGGCACATTCCTTAACAATATCTCCCTTGCCGTTTTTATACGGGCTGTTTTTCATTGAATGCTCGGTATATTTTGTTTGCCAAAGGCAGAAGCCGTCGTGATGCTTTGCAGTAAGCACAATGCCCTTCATTCCTGCATCCTTAACGGCTCTTGCCCATTGGTCGCAGTCAAGCTCTGTGGGATTGAATATTGCAGGATCTTCGGTTCCGTCACCCCATTCAAGATTTGTGTATGTATTAGGGCAGAAATGTATAAACGCATAAAAGGGCGTTTCCCTTAAATGTCTTAATTGATTTTCGCTGGGTACTACATGTGCTGCGTTTTTTAAAAACTCTTTGAAATCCATTTTATTCACCTTTGGAATGTAAAAGCTTTTTGCTGTTGAATATTATCCAAGCCATTATAATAGCGGCAGAAAGGATTGCCATTGTATGCTGGAAGCCACCGTTTGCGAAGAGGTGAATGCAATCAGGTGTGCCGATAAGAAGATATATAATTTCTATATATGTAACAAAGAAAAGTAAAAGGAATGCATAATATTTTTCGATTTTGATTTTTGAAGCATTAAAGCCATAGCCCTTTGTAATAGCGACAACCATAATAATTGCATATATTACTGCAATTACAGTTGCAATAATAATAAAATCTGAATCCTCAAATCTTACAAGAACAGGTCTAACGATATTAACCCCAATCATAAAGAGTGTGCCGAGAATGAAGGTGAGAATTGCTTTGGGCTTTTCTTTAACCTTCGAGAAAGCAAACTCGGGAACATCTGCGCCTGCCTTGAGCTTTAAAATGAAGGCAGTGATTATACCACCTGCGATAAAGCCTGTGAAATATTCCCAGCATCCCCATGCATAGAAGCTTTCAGGGAGATAGGAGTCTTTGAGCATATGGTAGCCACCATTGCCGAAATAGAAGAAAAGGTCGGCAAGGGTAATACCAATTGCAAAGGCAGAGCAAACAACTGCACCTGTTTTTGCAGAAACCTTGTCTTTAATAATGAAACGAACAGTCAAAAGAGAAGCAATTGCCTTGATGGTTGAGGTGATTACCTCTGCAGATTGAAAATAATTTCTGCCACCATCAATTTTCTTAGCCCATGAAACATCCTTGAAATGCTCCATATATACCTGATATGCAGAGCCATCAATACCTTGCATTTCAAGACCCTTTTCAAAAAGCTCTGTAGCTTCAGGCTGAACTGCATTTAAAATAAAGGGAGAAATAATTGCACTTGCAATTAAATCTGTTATGTAGAAGACTGCAAGAAGAATGACAAAGTCTTTAATTTTCCATTGCTTTTCGCTGAAGCCTCTGCCAAGCATAATACCGAAAAGAGAAGCAAGACCGAAGCCAAGGCAAAGCATTAAGAAAATTGCAGAGCCGATAGATGTATAAACTGCTTCGCCAACACCTGTAAACCAGGATTCCTCGGAATAAATAACACCGGTAATCTGATTTAAAAGTGTGCCCCAACCGGGCGTTGTGAGCATAAACATTAATGCGGTAAGTGAAAGCCAACCGATATCAAGCTTTTTGCGAGCGCCCTTTACAACAACGATAAACATTGTGAAAACAAAGCCTGCATTTAAAAGCCCCCAGGATGAGCCCCAACCGTGCTCACCGCGAACACGCCATAAAAGACCCATAAGAAGCGCACCCAAAAGCACTGTAGCAACATTTTTTAATACTGTATTTTCTTTTTTCATTAAATTCACCCTTTTTCACAGAGTTTATCACGTTTATATTATACTTATAAATATTCTGAAATGCAATAATATTGAAAAGTTTATGTTTTTGTGTTATTCTAAAAATGTAAATAGAAAGGTGTGGTGCTTTATAGCTAAAGTTAAATGTAAAAAAGGTAAAAAGATTTTACTTATATTTGTCTGTGTTGCTGTGGCAATTACAGTTATAGCTGCACTTGCTAACTTTATAGTATTTAAAGCTCTTGTTAAAAAGGGGAGTGAATACAATAAGGTGGAAATTGAAAATCAGCTTGTTCCCCAAAAGGATGAAAACGATTATTGGTATTTCACAACAGACGGTGATTTTAAGGTAATGCACCTTACAGATATTCATATCGGTGGCGGTTGGATGAGCTATGGCAAGGATATGAAGGCTCTTAACGCTGTTGCCACTATGATTACTAAGGAAAAGCCTGATTTGGTTATTGCTTCAGGCGATATTGCTTATCCTGTATTTTTTCAGGCAGGAACCTTTAATAATTACAGTGGGGCAAAAATATTTGCTAACCTTATGGAAAGCCTTGGTGTTTATTGGGATGTTACATTCGGTAACCACGATTCCGAGCCTTATTCATATTTTGACAGGGAAAGGGTTTCGGAATTTTATTCGGATAGTGAATATAAATATTGCTTGTATCAGGCAGGTCCTGAGGATGTTGACGGGTACGGAAATCACATTATTAAGGTGAAAAACTCAGACGGACTTATTACTCAGGGTATAGTTTTAATGGATTCTCAGGCTTATGTGGATGATACCATTCTCACAAGTATAAAGGGCACTTATGATAATATTCACGGAAATCAGGTTGAATGGTATGAGGCTGAAATCAAGAAATTGAATGAGGAAAATAAGAAAATTGATAAAAAAGCAGAAGCTGTAAAAACTCAGGTATTTTTCCATATTCCATTGGTGGAAATGAGCGATGCCTGGAAGGAATTTCAGGAAAACGATTTTGAAAATACCGAAAAAGTGAAATATATTGAAGGTATAATCGGTGAAGGCGGAAGAAGAGTTTACTGTGGCTTTGGTGAGGACGACCTTTTTGAAAAAATGCTTGAGTTAGGCTCAACTCAGGCTATGCATAACGGTCACGACCACTACAACAACACAACAGTTGAATATAAAGGTATCAAGTTCAGCTATGGCTATAGTATAGATTACCTTGCATACATAGGTATTTCAAAGGAAGGCTCTCAGAGAGGCTGTACTATGATTACCTGCAAGCCTGATTCTACATTTACAATTGATAAGTATAACTATTATTCCGACAGATATGATCTGGAAGGCTTTACTCGTGAAGAGGTTACAATGCAATTTGCAGATGTTAAATATCAGGTTGAGGAAGAATAAGTATATATAAATTAAAAAGGAGGAATATTAATGAAAAAGTTTAAAAGCATTATATGGGGACTTGTTCTTGTTGCAGTTGGTGTAATTGTTGCACTTAATGCCCTTGAAATTACAGATATTGATATTTTCTTTGAGGGCTGGTGGACTCTTTTTATCATAATTCCTTGTTTTATAGGGATATTTACTTCTAAAGATAAATATAGCAATATTTTGGGTCTGGCAGCAGGTGTTTTTCTTCTTCTCTGTTGTCAGGATATATTGGAATTCTCAATGCTATGGAAATTAGGTCTTCCTGTAATTATTGTAGCAATTGGTCTTAAAATGATTTTTGGCGGTATTTTCCGTAATAAAAGCGAAAAGGTAATGGAAAGCATTAAAATTAATGGTGGTGACACTAAAAAAATAGGGGCAGCCTTTTCAGGAGCTTCTGCTAATTTCTCGGGAGAAATGTTTTACGGAACAGAGCTTAACGCAATATTCGGTGGAGTTGACTGCGATTTAAGAGGGGCGTTTATTGAGCAGGACTGTGTAATCAAAGCCAATGCAATTTTTGGCGGTATTGATATTTATGTTCCTGAGGGAGTTAACGTCAAGATTCATTCAACATCAATTTTTGGCGGTGTTGATAATAAGGAGCATAAAAACTCACCTGAAAATCCTTATACAATTTTTGTTCACGCCAACTGCATTTTCGGTGGTATTTATATTAAGTAATTAAAAAAAGGGGCTGTAAAAAAACGACAAGTTTTTTTACAGCCCCTTTTCAGGGATAGGAAAAAAAGATGCAGAACGGACAAACCGAGTCCCGATAAGGCTTCAGGCTTATCGGGATTTGCCCGAAGGCGTACAAAGGTACGTCGAGTGGCGAGGTTTGTTCGTAGCATAAAACATTAATTTTTCCTGTTTTTTGAGTTTT
>JAFSDL010000013.1 GCA_017436285.1 Clostridia bacterium | reverse complement strand
TTCACTCTTCACTCTTAACTGTGAGCGAAGCGAACTCATATCCACCAGGCAGCCTCAAGCTTTTCCTTGATTATGCAGTTTTTAAGTAAAGCAACTGCTTTTTCAAGGCCTTCATTCTGGCTCATAAGTGAATCCTCGTGCTCGATGGAAATTGCATAGTCATAGCCAACCATACGAAGATTACTGATAACATCACGCCAATAGCCTTCACCGTTACCGAAGCCAACTGAACGGAAAATCCAGGAACGATTGATTTCGTCTGCATAGGACTTTGTGTCAAGAACACCGTTAACCCCTGTGTTAAGCTTATCAATTTTGGTGTCTTTAGCGTGGAAATGGAAAATTGCATCCTCTTTGCCTAATGCACGGATAACTGCAATGGGGTCCATACCCTGCCAGATAAGGTGAGAAAGGTCAAGGTTTGCACCGATTTCCTTACCAACTGCATTACGAAGCTTCAAGAGACTTTCTGTGTTATAAACGCAGAAGCCCGGGTGAAGCTCAAGAGCAATTTTATCAACACCGTGAGCGGTACTGAATTTAACAAATTCCTTCCAATAGGGAATGAGAACCTGATTCCACTGATATTCGAGAATTTCACCGAAATCATTGGGCCAGGGGCAGGTTACCCAGTTGGGATATTTTGCAGTTTCGCAGTCACCCGGACAGCCTGAGAAGGTATTAATCTGATGAACACCCAGCTTTTCTGCAAGAAGAACTGCTTTTCTCATATCCTCATCAAAGGATTTTGCAATTTCCTTGTTGGGATGAACAGGGTTACCGTGACAGCTTAAAGCACTGATTTCAACATCATATTTTTCAAGGAGTGCTTTGAAATCCTCCAATGCCTTTTCATCGTTAAGAAGAATATCGGGGTCTGCGTGGTCCTTACCGGGATAACCACCGCAACCGATTTCAACCATTTCAAGACCGAGAGATTTAAAATATTTCAATGCTTCCTCAAGGGAAACTGAACCTAATAAATTTGTAAGAACACCAAGCTTCATAATTCAAAAATCCTTTTCTTATTTGAAATTTTCCTGTAACCAAGCATAGCTGCGAGCAATATCCTCAAGGCCTGTCGGAACAGGGTCATCATTCTCAAGAATAACCCAATCAAGACCGATAGCCTTTACGCCTTCAAGAACCTTACCTAAATCGTTTTCACCCTCGCCAAGTGCCATAGGCTTACGATTAACACCGTCTTTAATGTGAACAAGCACAATTTTATCTTTATTTTCGGGAAGATATTTACTGTTATCAACTCCTGCACAGAAGCTCCAGTATGTGTCAACCTCAAGCTTACAACCATTTTCTGAAATGATATCCATAGCATTTTTGCCATCCTTAAGGTCGGTAAATTCTTCTGTGTGGTTGTGGTAATAGGTATCCATTCCTATTTCTCTTGCCTTTACGCCTGCGGCACTGAGAACATCACCTGTGTTTTTTGCTTCCTCATAAGTAGAATGGGGTGCGCCACCAACACCAAGATATTTTGCGCCGAGAGCTTTACCATAAGCAAGAGTTTTATCTAGATTTTCGGGCTTGAAATCATCAAGACCCATATGGCTACCCACAACCTCAAGACCCAATTCTTCACATCTTGCGCGAAGAACATCAGCATCGAGGTCAAAATAACCTGCGAATTCAACACCATCAAAGCCGATTTCCTTAACCTTGCCGAGAATTTCCAACATATCGTTGCCGTTTTCAATATGGTCACGAACAGAATATAACTGTACTGCAAATTTCATATATATAACTCCTTTTGTTGTACGCTATGGGCGATTTTAATCAAAGTAAACAGGTTTACCTGTTTTAGCTGATTCATAAATCGCTTCAAGAATTCTTGTTACGCAAAGTGCCTGACGAGGCAAAACAACGGGGTCTGTATCTGTTCTGATAGCATTAATCCATGAGGATGCTTCCATCTCTGCAGGAGAGCCATCCTTCTGACCCTCGAAGAATGCAGCGCCGCCTGCATCAAGGTTGGGCTCTTCAATGCACTGACGCTGATGCTTTATGTAGTTGATTCTTGCTTTATCGTCAAGAGTATCTGCACCGCCCTTATCACCGCAAACCATATATGCCGCTTCGTGATAATCAGCAATATTAAGCGCCCAGCTTGATTCAAGATTGATAACTGCACCGTTTTTCATTCTTATAAATCCGAATGCCGAATCCTCAACTGTATACTCCTTTGGATCCCATTTGCCCCAGGCATTACCCTGCTCTTCCTGATCTGCAAGCTTACGGAAGGTCTGACCAACAACCATTTCCGGCTCATAGTTATTCATAACCCAAAGGGTCATATCAAGAGCATGGGTACCGATATCAATAAGAGGACCGCCACCCTGCTCAAATTCATTAAGGAAAACACCCCATGTAGGAACTGCACGACGACGAAGAGCAAGAGCTTTACCATAGTAAATCTCACCGAAATCGCCATTATCTGCACATTTTTTCACATAGAGGTTCTGAGATGTCTGGCGATTCTGATAACCGATAGAAAGCTTTTTACCCGTTCTTTCGGCAGCCTCGCACATTGCCTTTGCCTCTTCATAGGTTTTAGCCATAGGCTTTTCGCACATAACGTGCTTACCTGCTTCAAGAGAGTCAATTGTAATAAAGCTATGCGAACGGTTAGGTGTGCAAACGTGAATCACATCAATGCTTTCATCCTTGAGAAGCTCCTTGTAATCCTCATAAACCTCAGCATCGGGAGTACCGAACTCTTTTGCCGCTTTTTCTGCTCTTTCCCTGATAATATCGCAGAATGCAACCATTTCTACACCCTCAACCTTTTTAAGAGCGGGCATATGCTTTCCGTTTGCAATACCACCGCAACCGATGATACCGATTTTCAAAATTTTATCCATAATTTATACCATCCTTTCAGACAGATATTTTCATCTTCTATTATATTTCTTTTCCCATATATTTCAACAATTTTAAAACATTTATAATGCCAAAAAAACACCTGAATATTTGGGGATTTTTCACATATAAATTCTGTTGCAAAGCAACAACCGATATTATATAATTTTTCCATATACTTTCACTATAGGAGATGTGTTATGGGAAAGAAAAAGATTTACACAATTGCAACTGCTCACCTTGATACAGTATGGAGCTGGGATTTAGAGGAAAGTATCGACCAATATTTAGACGATACCTTTAAACAGAATTTTTATCTGCTTGAAAAATACCCTACATATAAATTCAATTTCGAGGGCTCATACAGATATGAGCTTATGGAGGAATATTACCCTGAGCAATTCAGAAAAATGACCGAATATATCAAGCAGGGTCGTTGGAATGTTTGTGGCTCTGCCTTTGAAAACGGTGATGTTAATGTACCCTCGCCCGAGGCGCTTTTCAGAAACATTCTCATAGGTAATTCCTATTTCCGCAACAAATTCGGGAAGACCTCCTGTGACATTTATCTGCCTGATTGCTTCGGCTTTGGTTGGGCTTTGCCTTCTGTTATGCACCACGCGAACCTCAAGGGCTTTACCACACAGAAATTAAGCTGGGGCGGTGCCTTCGGTGTTCCCTTTGACACAGGCAGATGGCGCGGTGTTGACGGTAACGAGATTTATTCAACCCTGAAATTAGGCTCCTACAGTAAGGCACTTGACAAGCTTCGTGACTGGGATTTCATTGAAGAAAAATTCAAGGAAAATGAGCAATATGATTTCCCTTGGACAACTGTTTTTCACGGTGTTGGTGACCGAGGCGGTGCACCCAAGGAAAAATCCGTAGCCTTTGTTGAGCAGGAAATCAACAAAAACAACGAAAGTGATATTAAGGTTATTGCCGCAGCCGCAGACCAATATTACAGAGATATTGATGAACAGCTTACCCCTGAGCAGAAAGAGAAATTGCCTGTGTGGGAAAATGAGCTTGTTATGAGCGAGCACGCTATCGGTGGCTACACCTCAAGGGTTATGAGCAAGCGCTGGAACAGAAGGGCAGAGGACCTTGCAGATATAGCAGAACGCAGCTCTGTTATTGGCGAATACTTAGGCACTTATGACTATAACCGTGAAAGCCTTACACGTTCCTGGAAAAGAGTTCTTTCCCACCATTTCCACGATGATATGCCCGGCACCTCCTGTCAGCGAGTTTATAAACGCTCCTGGAACGACCTTTATGTTTCAACAAATCAGTTCCAAAGTGAAATTGATGGCGCACTTTCCTCTGTTGCGAGGCTTATGGATACAAACGCCTGCAAGGGCACACCTGTTACTGTTTATAACCCCATTGAAGCAGACAGACACGGTGCGGTAACAGTCCGCCTTGATAATATCAATAGTGATTATGTTAAGGTTTTTGACGGTGAAAACGAAATAAAATGCCAAAGCAAAAAGCTTTCTAATAATAAAACCGAAATCACATTTATTGCAGATGTGAAAAGCCTTGGCACAAAGGTTTATGATATTCGCGAAAGCAATTCGCCTTGCAGTGTTGAAGGCACAGTTTCAATTGGTAACAACACTCTTGAAAACGGTAAATACATTGTAAAGCTCAACAACAATGGTGATATTTGCTCAATTCTTGACAAAACACTTAACAACAAAGAGCTTCTTAAAGCACCTGTTGAAATCGGTCTTTTCAACTACACAGGCTCTTGGGATTGGCCCGCTTGGGAAATGAATTTTGACGAGGCAAATAAAAAGCCTGACAGAAAGCCCACTCTTGTAAAAATAGAAGAGCTTGAAAATGGCCCTGCAAGAGTGGCCTATAAGGTAACTCAAAAGGACGACAGAAGCACATTTACAAATATAATTGCCCTTACTGACGGTGGCGAAGCAGTTGAGGTTTACTCAGAAATTGAGTGGCACTCCCTTCAGACAATGGCTAAAAATGTTTTCTCATTTACTGCAGACAACGAAAAAGCACTTTATGACCTTGGACTTGGTGCAATTGAACGCGGTAATATGACAAAACAGCTCTATGAAGTACCTGCACAGAAATGGGCAGATATTACAGATAAGAGTGGCGAATTCGGTGTTTCTGTTATCAGTGAATGTAAATACGGCTGGGACAAGTTTGACAACAACACCCTGCGCCTTACAGTTGTTCACACACCCAAATACAATTACCGCATAGACTCAATGCAGTCTATGATGGATTTAGGTCTCAACAGATATTCCTTTGCTATTTTCAGTCACGAGGGCAAGGTTGGAGCAGATACTCAGCTTCAGGCAAGGCTCTTCACTCAGCCTATGTGTGCAGTGGCTTGTGACAAACACGATGGTGCTCTCGGCACAGATTATTCCTTCGGTAGCGTTTCAACAAACGATATCATCATCCGCGCTATGAAAAAAGCTGAGGAAAGCGACGAAATTATTGTCCGCCTCGGTGAAGGCACAAAGAAAAATGTTGAGGGCTTCACTCTCACATTAGGTAACGGTATTGAAAGTGCACGAGAGGTTTATGCAAGTGAAGAGCATATCTGTGAAGCAAGAGTTGTTGACGGAAAGCTTGTTGCAGATTTCAAGCCCTATGAAATAAAATCCTTTGCACTTACTCTTAAAAACAGCGCGGTAAAGGGAGAAAAAGCAATTTCGACTCCCGTTGATTTGAAGCCCAACAAGCAATTAGTTACAAAGCAGGGAAAATTAGGTGATTTTAAATACACTATTCCCTACGAAATCACACCCGACAATATCACTATGGGTGGCGTTGATTTTGAAATAAAAAGGACTGGCAAAAATGCAATTATCTGCAAGGGACAGAAGCTTACTGTAAGCAACAATGCAACAAAGCTCGTTCTTCTTTGCAATTCTATTGATGGCGATAAAAAAGTAAAATTCAAAATCGGCAAAAAGGCAGTTGAGAAATTCATTCCCGATGCTTTTGAGCGTCCTGCCCGTTGGGATATGTATGATTTCAAGGAAACTGCAAGAATCAAGGATTGCAAGGTGGCTTATGAATTCACTCATTGTCACAAGGATTTTTCAGATGTTACCGCAAAATCAATGTATTTCTTCGCAGTTGAAATTGAGTTGAACGGCGAAACAGAAATTACTCTTCCCAAAGATAAGGATATTGTTATTCTTTCTGCAACTGAGGTTAAGGGCTCTCTCGGTGGTCTTGCAACACCTCTTTGCGAGGAAGTCAAAGAAAGAAAATTCAGATTCAAAATGACACGTAAAGAGAAGAAACAGTACAAGAAAGAAAGAAAGTTAAAAAATCTCCACGATAAAAAGTTCTATAACAGAAAAAATTGGGGTAAAAATTATTAAAAACCAAGGCATCGCAACTGCGGTGCCTTGTTTAGTTAGGAGTGAGAAATGAGGAGTTAGGAGTGTTGGGGAAGCTTCGCTTCCAAACATTATAAGCTTCGCAGCACTTTTACTATGTTATGTGGCACAGGCAAGCCAGTGCCTTACGGGTGCTATGGTCTAAGTAAGAATATCTGATAGAGTCGTAATCGTAAGGTATAGGCTTGCCTATACCACAGAATAAATTATGATAGTACATTTTTATAATTGCGTCGCAGACCCAAAACTTTCAACTTTCCACTTTCAATTTTCCACTTTTACAATGCCGACCGCAGGTCCCGACATTCCTCACTCCTCACTCCTAATTCCTCACTCCTAATTCCTCACTCCTAACGTAACTAAAATATTTTGAGAAATATTTTAGTTATAACAAACCCTATAATTCCACAACCCGGGAAAGTAAGTATCCACGTCAATCCGATTTCCCTTATAACTGACGGATTCAGGGATTTTATATTTTTGGCACTACCTGCCCCCATCATTGCGGTGGTTTTGGCGTGGGTGGTGGAAACAGGGAAGCCCGAGGTTGTGCTGAGCAAAAGAGATAAGGATGCCGAAAGGTCGGCAGAAAAGCCCTGATATTTTTCGAGCCTTACCATATCCATTCCAACGGATTTTATGATTTTTTTGCCGCCACACATTGTACCCAAAGCCATAACGACCGAGCAAAGAAAAATAATTCGCCAATCAGATTGAAAATTATCATTCTGATTAGCTCCCGAAAAGCTCATACAAAGCATTAAAACTGCAATAAATTTCTGTCCGTCCTGAGCACCGTGCATAAAGCTCATTCCTGCGGCGGCAAAAATCTGTCCGAGTCTGAAAATGCTTTCTGCATTTTTTCTTTTTATATTTCTGAAAAGTGTAATTATCAGCTTGCAGATAACAAATCCCGCAACAAGCCCTAATAAGCAGGAGGTAAAAAGACCCTTAACCGCTTTGAGCCACTCTCCCCCGTTTATTCCCGAAAATCCCCCGTTAATTGCAATTGCACTGCCTGAAAGCCCTGCAATAAGGGCGTGGCTTTCGCTTGTCGGTATTCCGAAATACCAGGCAAGCACCGCCCATAAAACAATACTGAAAAGTGCGGCAGAAAGGGCAACAGAAGCAGAATATGTGTCGCTTCCGAAATCCACTATATTAGCAACTGTTACAGTAACCGAATTATTAACAGCACTCATAACCGCAACACCGAGAAAATTGAATATTGCAGACATTATGAGGGCGGGCTTCAGCTTCATACATCTTGTAACAGTTACGGTGGAAATGGCATTGGGAGCATCCGTTAAGCCATTCACAAAAACCACCGCAAGAGTAAGGGCTATTGATGTCAGGGTCAGGGGTGAGAAGCTTGTTATTTCTGTCATTGTTATGTCTCCTGAGTTTTTTAATCAAGGTCTGATATTGAGGTCTAATATGGTATATTCAAAAAATTTAGAATATATTAACCTAAAATTCAATTGACATATAAAAACCTCTGTGTTAAACTATTAGGGTAAATTATAATAATTATGTGGAGGACGCTATTATGGAACACATTAAAACAATTGAAACACGCAATTTGTGTGAAAGCGCTAAAAACGGTGGTTGTGGCGAATGCCAGACATCTTGCCAGTCTGCTTGCAAAACAAGCTGCGGTATTGCTAACCAGGAATGCGAAAGCGTTAAGGAAAGCAAATAATTAATTTTCAAAAAACGAAAAGCCGCCGGAAACGGTGGCTTTTTTCGTGAAGGGGTAACGATTATGATTCATCAGTACAAGCAGGGTGGCTATAACATTGTTCTTGATGTCTGCTCAGGTGCAGTTCACGTTGTGGATGAAGTGGCCTATGACATTATTGCATTGTTTGAAAGCACCACCAAGGAAGATGTATTGAAGGCTATTGAAGAAAAATATGCCGACCACGAAGATATTACCGAATCAGATATTGCTGAGTGCTACGCTCAGGTTGAAGAATTGAAAAATTCCGGTAAGCTTTTCGCGCCCGATACCTTTGAGGCTATGGCAGGAACACTCAAGCAGAAAACTGCAGGCGTGGTAAAGGCTCTTTGCCTTCACATTGCCCACACCTGCAACCTTAACTGTGCCTATTGCTTTGCAAGTCAGGGAAAATATAATGGCGAAAGAGATGTTATGAGCCTTGAGGTTGGCAAGCGCGCTCTTGATTTTCTTATTGAAAATTCAGGCACCCGCCATAATCTTGAGGTTGACTTTTTCGGTGGCGAGCCTCTTATGAATTTCGGGGTTGTTAAGGACCTGGTTGCGTATGCAAGAAGCATAGAAAAAGAGCATAACAAAAACTTCCGCTTCACCCTTACTACAAACGGGGTGCTTGTTGACGATGATGTTATTGAATTCGCAAACAAGGAATGCAGTAATGTGGTTCTCAGCCTTGACGGAAGAAAGGAAATCCACGACCGCTACAGAGTTGACTATGCAGGTAACGGAAGCTGGGATAAAATTGTTCCCAAATTCCAAAAATTTGTTGAAGCAAGAAACGGTAAAAACTATTATATGCGCGGAACCTTCACCCATCAGAATCCCGATTTTCTTAAGGACATTCAGCAGATGCTTGATTTAGGCTTCAGCGAATTGAGTATGGAGCCCGTTGTTTGTGCTCCCGGTGACCCTGCAGAGCTTACAGAAGATGATTTAGAAATAGTAATGAAGCAGTATGAAGACCTTGCGGATTTAATGCTCAAAAGAGATAAGGAGGGCAAGCCCTTCACCTTCTATCACTATATGATTGACCTTACGGGCGGTCCTTGTATTTATAAACGCATTTCAGGCTGCGGAAGCGGAACGGAATATATGGCAGTTACCCCCTGGGGTGATTTATACCCCTGCCATCAGTTTGTAGGTGATGAGAAATTCAAATTAGGTAATGTGTGGGATGGTGTTACAAACCACGAAATACAAAGCGAGTTTGCCTCCTGCAATGTTTATGCTCACCCTGAATGCAAGGATTGCTGGGCAAGACTTTATTGCTCAGGCGGTTGCGCCGCAAATGCTTACCACGCAACAGGCTCTGTTACAGGTGTATATGAAAGCGGTTGCAAGCTTTTCCGCAAGCGTATGGAATGCGCAATAATGGTTGCAATTGCAAGAGCCCTTGGTGAATGATTATGAACACACCAATTTGTGATTTTGTTGAAAAATACTGCAAAGGCAATGCCTTGCGTATGCATATGCCCGGTCACAAGGGCACCGGTTTTTTAGGCTTTGAGCATCTTGATATAACTGAATTTGAGGGTGCGGATGATTTATATCACCCTACGGGAATAATTGCAGAAAGCGAAAAAAATGCCTCTGAGCTTTTCGGCTTTCCCACATATTATTCCACCGAAGGCTCATCACAGTGCATCCGCGCTATGATGTATCTTGTTACGCTTTATGCTAAAAAGCAAGGGAAAAAACCGATTATTGCAGCAGGCAGAAATGCCCATAAAGCCTTTATAAGTGCAGCTGCGTTATTGGATTTTGATATAATGTGGCTCTATCCTGATGAAAATGAGTCATATCTTTCCTGCAATATAACCCCTGATAAATTTGAAAAAATTCTTGAAGCAACAGAGGAAAAGCCCGTTGCTTTGTATCTTACAAGTCCCGATTATCTTGGAAAAACTGCAGATATTGAAGGTCTTTCAAAGGTGTGCCATAAAAACGGAATTCTTTTAGTTACAGATAATGCTCACGGAGCGTATCTGAAATTTCTTGAAAATTCACAGCACCCTATGGATTCGGGTGCGGATTTGTGCTGCGATTCCGCTCACAAAACCCTGCCCGTTGTTACAGGGGGAGCATATCTTCATATTTCAGATAAAATTTCAGATTTTTCAAAAGAAGATATCAAAAATGCTTTGGCACTTTTCGGCTCAACAAGTCCGTCATATTTAATTTTGCAGTCCCTGGATTTCTGCAATTCTTATCTTGAAGGCTATAAAGAAAGGCTGATTTCTTTTTTACCTTTAATTGCAGATATGAAGGCAAGGCTTGAAGAAAAGGGCTTCGTTTTTTACGGTGATGAACCGATGAAGCTGACATTTTCTGCAAAGGACTATGGCTATTCCGGTACAGAGCTTGTAGATATTCTTTCTAAAAACAATATTTTCTGCGAATTTTCTGACCCTGATTATGTTGTTCTGATGCCAACACCCGAAACAACAGAGGAAGAGCTTGAAAAAATCGAAATAGCTTTATCATCAATACCCAAAAGAGAGCCCGTAAAAACAACACCGCCGAAATTCGCAGAACCTGAAAAAGTTATGACTGTGAGAGAAGCCGCCCTGTCACCCTCAAAAATGCTACCCATAACACAATGCCAAGGTAGAGTTCTGGCAACAGTTACGGTGGGCTGCCCCCCCGCAGTTCCCATTCTCGTTTGCGGTGAAAGGATAACCAAGGAAGCAATTGAGTGCTTCAGGTATTATGGAATAAGTGACTGTAATGTGGTTGTTGAATAATAAAAAACAAATAAATTAAAAAATATTCAAAAAACACTTGCAAAATGTGAAATGATATGATATTATATCTTTCGCTATCTGGGTGTGGCGCAGTTGGTAGCGCGCTTGACTGGGGGTCAAGAGGCCGGAAGTTCAAGTCTTCTCACTCAGACCAAAAAGAACAGGTAACCATCGGTTATCTGTTCTTTTTTTGTTTTAATAA
Organism: Clostridia bacterium; assembly: GCA_017436285.1. Lineage (GTDB taxonomy): Bacteria > Bacillota > Clostridia > Oscillospirales > Acutalibacteraceae > DTU089. The sequence goes on along the minus strand of JAFSDL010000013.1, from coordinate 142,115 downwards.
AGTAAAGGAAGACTTGAACTTCTCTCGGCGAAGCCGAACATAATCGGGTTAGCGAGCCTGCGAGCGTGAAGGGCACAGCCCTTCAAGTCTTCTCACTCAGACCAAAAAAGAGTTCTGCATTTGCAGAGCTCTTTTTTATTCAATCCGAAGGATTGGTATGTAATCACGCATCAGCGTGTATGTAATCGCCGAAGGCGTATGGCATCACCTTGGTGTATGCAATCCTTCGCATTGATTACATACATAATTTTATTATGATTACATACGCAACTAAAGTTGCGATTACATTCCGTCTGCGACGGATTACATACAAGGCTCCGCCTTGATTGGCTAAAAATCTACACTTTCTAAGGCACAGGCAAGCCGGTGCCTTACGGGTGTATTGGTTTAAATAGATTTGATGATTAATGATATAACCGTAAGGTATAGGCTTGCCTATACCTTGGGAAAAAGTCATATAGAGCAAAGAAACAAGAGGCGGAAAATTCCGCCTCTTGTTTTATGTAATTATTCTTTATATAAAATCCAATAAGGAACGTAATCAGTAGTGTATTCATAAATTACAATTACATTATCTGATACTTTTCTAACTTCTCGTGGTTTGATTGCGGAGTTATTAGGGAACTTTATCATTCCACCGCTGAAAGTATAATTCCATTCTGAAGCTTCTTCACCATTTTTAGAAACTTCTGCAGTTGAGTTGCTTGTAAAATTAATAAGATATTCAGTATTACGCTCTGTATAATATTTACCTTTCCATTCTCCGCTCATTTCAGTATAAAAGGTTGCTGATGTTATTTTTTCGAAATACAATCTGTTGTCAATAAAAAACGCGGAAGAATCATCACCCCAATCAATATTCCCACTACTGTTGTGTGGGTCAAAATTCTCAATTGCAGCTTTAATTGTTTGTTCATCAAATGTTTTTTCACCAATGTTACTTTCATCAACCACTATAGCGTCTTGAAGATTTGCAGAACTACCATTTAGAACTAATTCGCCAAAAACAATTATGTGACTTCCGTTGCTTAAAGTAGCCAAAACCTCTGTTGGCATAAAAATATCGAAATTTTTTGTTTCTCCTCTATAATTCTTAAAGCTGTAAGTAAAGTTATTGGTGCCTATATTCATAACTGTAACTTTAACCTTAAACATTTTTCCGTCATACTGCATTTTTGCTTGTGCTTGATTAGTTTGGATAGTATTATACATCAAATCAAGGTCAAGAAAAGATGCCGAAGCAATAGAATCTGATATGCTATCTGTATCGTTTTGTGTGGTGTCGTTTTTTTCTCCACAGGCACAAAGCGACAAGCAACAAGCCAATACCAACAACAAAGAAATAACTTTTTTCATAAACATTCCTTCTTTCTGAAAAATAAAAAAGTGTGTGCAACCGAAGCTACACACACCGAAAAATGTATAAGCTCCAATTGCTACCACACAAATTGAATTTGCAGACTTACAACCAAAAAGGCAAAGTATACAAAAGCGGAGCATACACTTTTACCAAAAAGTAAAAAATGCATACTTCACCTGTTACAGTTGTAAGTAAAATATTCAATTTATGTGGTAACTTTAGATTACCACAAATTTTCAGTTTTAGCAATAGTTTATTCAGAAGAATATAGTTGTTGCACCTTACATTTCATTATATTTTCACCTTGCGGTGAAAAGACGCTAAATATTTCGCGTCAAGAACTCTCCACCACCCGACCAACTGCATTCAAACTTTTTATTCACCACACGCTTGAAACCAATTTCAAACATATAAAAACAAAAAGGTGGTCCCCCTCTCTTCGAAGAGAGGTAAGAACCACCATAAGCTTTATTGCTCTTTTTTTGCTTTTTGCGAAACTCTGGCGACTGGCGACTGGTGACTGGCGACTAATTCCGCATTCCGAATTCCGCATTTTTACTCATTCTGTGGCACAGGCAAGCCAGTGCCTTACGTTTTTTTGAGTTTTGCGAAGCTCTGGCGACTGGTGACTGGTGACTGGCGACTAATTCCGCATTCCGAATTTCGCATTTTTACTCATTCTGTGGCACAGGCAAGCCAGTGCCTTACGGTTTTTGAGTTTTGCGAAACTCTGGCGACTGGTGACTGGTGACTGGCGACTAATTCCGCATTCCGAATTCCGCATTTTTACTCATTCTGTGGCACAGGCAAGCCAGTGCCTTACGTTTTTTTGAGTTTTGCGAAACTCTGGCGACTGGTGACTGGCGACTGGCGACTAATTCCGCATTCCGCATTATATAATCTGCACCTCAAACTCCACAAACTCGCAGTCGCCTTTTATGTATTCGCCCTTCATAAAGTTGCGGACTGTGAAGCGGATTTTATCGTCATACACCTCGGCTATGTAACCCATACCGCAGGGCTTGATGCCGAAGTTATTTTCTTTTCTGTAGCCGGGAACACTCAAGGAGCAAACATTATTTTCCTTGTTGAGATATTCAAAGGTTTTTTCATAAATACCGCCGTGAAGGTGACCGTTAATGAAAATAACATTTTTATATTTTTCCATAACTGCACGAACAAGGTCGCTCTGCTCACCCATATCCCCTGTTTTCCATACCTCAGGAAGACCGTGAGTGAAGGCAAATGCCTGATGGCACATAACGAAAACGGGCTTACCGTCCTTTGTGCCTCTCTGAAGCTCTTTATCAAGAAAATCAATCTGCTCCTGAGTTATATGAGCCTTTTCAAGAATACGCTTTTCAGTACCGATAACAATAAAGGTATAGCCATTTATATCGTAGGAATAAAAGCTTTTGCCCTTTGTATCAATTTTAAGGTATTCGTTAACCTTATCCATTATAATTTTCTGATTTTTACCATAGGTAAAGCGAACATCGTGGTTGCCCATTGTTAAAAAGATATGGGGAAATACAGTCTGCTTATCAGTAACCTTGAAAAATCTGTTATACTCCTTGTTTCTTCCGTATTCTGCAATATCGCCTGCCATAAGAAAGGCATCGAATTTTTCCTTGGAATTGCCGATGTCCTCAAAGGTATTTGCAAGGTTTTTTTCTGCAATATCGTTATCAACAAGGTGAGTATCTGCAATTGCTGCAAAGGAAAGCCTTACATTTTCGCTGTCCTTGAATGTGATTGGCTCATCCTTCGAAACCTCGTAAGCAACGTCATAGTTCGGGTTAACTGCCTTTAACTGTGCTGCCCATTTTATGTAAAAAGTTTTAAGTGACATTTTTTTACTCCTCAATAATTCCTAAAAATCTGCCTAACCAATAAATGAAAATGTAGCTCATTCCGTTTTCATAGGTTATTCCGTTACCGCCATCAAGCTTAAAGGCATTGATGCCAAGGGTTGCAAAGGGTCTTTCGTCCCATGCAAACGGGTATTTGATATGGGGCTCCTCATACCATTCGAGAGGCTCATAATCCATTTCAATATTTCTGCGCTTGCTGTTAATCATCACCCTGTTTTTCATATCCAAGGGATAATCCTTAAGTGCCTTAACGCAGGAGTCAACATCGCAGGGAGCACCTGTAAAGCCCTTGTAAATAAAGGCATAGTATGGGTTACCCTCTATTTTTTCATATTCATAATGGGAAGCAAGTCCCATAAGAAGATACTGCCTTATTGCAGGGTCCTTTTCCACAAGCAGATATGAAAGAGTGTTCATCATTGCAAGGTTATCGTCAATATGGCAGGAGTGACCGTCTGCTTTTTTATGGTAAGCCGCATTAATAAGAAAATGATGATTTTCAATAAGCTCCTGATATTTTCTGTTGTATCTTTCATTACCTGACATATGGTAGGAAATTTTAAGGAAATTGAGCATTTCAAGGGAGTTTACGCCCTTTTCCCACATCCACGCATTATCAAGGTTAAGTGCACTTTCGTTCCAGCAAGCCCAGGAGGTTGGCTTACCATCCTTATCAATAAGATAACCGTCATTATCTAAAATGTGGTCTGTAATATTGCAGACTGCCTCGCAGATTTCCTTTTTCTCTTCCTCATCTGCACACAGCTCATAATAAAGATAAAAGCCTGCATAGTGACCTGTCATTTCGTCACTTGAGGTTTCGCCAAGCCATTCATAGCTACCATCAGAGGAACGGTGCCACTCGCAACCGGGCTCATCGGATTCAAGGTTTGTTCCCCAATATTCTTCACCGGGGAAGCGTACCGCACGGGCAGTAAAGCCCTTGATTTCAGGGGCTTTAGTAAGGAAAAGCATTCCTTCCTTTATTCTTCTTGCAGCCTCCCGCACCTCTTTATCCTTTGTTACCGCATACCACATTGAAAGACCTGCAAGGTATGACTGAGTCCAGAGACCGTCATTATCAGTAGTGTGTGAGCAATCCTTACCATCAAGAGATTTTACCCAAGTAACAAAACCGGGCTTTCTGGGGAAATATTTTTCTGTATTCTCAAAAAGAATTCTCGCTTTTTCTTCGAGAGTCATAAGCTTTTCGCTTATTTTAACAATTCCGCCCTCGGAAGCGGTGTAAAGAGCACCGTCCGAATAAGCAAGTGCAGTTACATCTGTGCTGAAGGCGTAACGGGTTGCAGGTAAATATTTTGCAAGTCCGTTTTTAATGTGAATTGCGCCTGCATCTGTGCCAAGAAGGAAGCTACCGTCATCACAAACGCAGATGGAATAAACGCTTTCCTCGGGAAGAACAGAAATCTCATTTTTGCCGACCCAACCGCTTTTATAGTCATAAATGAAAAGTCCTTCATCCGCACCAACAAGAAGATAGCCTGTTTTATCAAACGCAATTACATTGATATGAATTTCAGGCATTGTGGAATATGCGGGGAAAATGCAACGCCAGGTTCTGCGCTTGCCTTCCATTCTCTGAAGAATGGTTTTGCTTGCAACACAAAGCTTTTCACCCTGAACTGCAAGAGAAATTTCATCCTGGTCCATTTCCTGAAGGGTGAAAAAGCCCTCGGCACTTTCAATGTGAAGAGAATGCTCTGTAAGAACATAAAGGGCATCCTCACCGCATAAATCAACAATATTAAACTCAAAATCGGCAATTTTATCGGCACCATTATCGGTTATTTCATAAAGAGCCTTGTCAAGAGAAGCAAAAACTCTGCCCTTTTTATCGCAATAAACCTTACTGAATGCACCATCGGAAAAAAGCTTGTTCCATTCTCCGTCCTTTAACCGACAAAGACCCTTTTCCGAGCAGGCATAGATATCGCCATTCTGCGCTACTGCAATTGAAGAGATTTTACCCGTGAGCTCAAAATGCTCTGTTATTCTTTGAGTATATTCACCGATTCTGAGTTTTTCCAATTGTAACACACCTTTTGTATTTTAATTAATATTTAAGCTTTTCATTAGCTGCCTTCATAACCTCGGGAGTGATTTTGATAACCTCGCGGTCATAGGTAAGAAGACCGTTGCATTCATCCTCAACGTCGCTTACCTCTGTATAAATAATTGCGGAAAGACCCTTGTTTACCATACAGTTATAAATTCTGTTTTCGTAAAGGTTTTTGATTGCATTATCAAAGCTTTCCTGCTTGTAATATTTTCTGTAGCCAAAGAATTTATCCTTGTTAAAGCAATGGTCCTTCAACTGCATTGAATATCCGCCAAACTCTGTAAGAGCAATGGGACGGTCATCATTTTTATCGTATTTGGGGAACATAAATGGTGTGAAATAGATATGGAAGCTGTTCACATCACCTGCACCGTGGTCAACCCAACCGCTTGCGTGGTCAACAAGACGAGTGGGGTCCTTTTGCTTATAGAATTCGCAAGCCTTTACACTGTCAAACTGACCCCAGCCCTCGTTCATAGGAGTCCAGAGAGCAAGAGAGGTAACATTATAAAGAAGCTCAATCATTTTTTCGGAATCCTCATAGAATTCCTTTCTGCCCTGTTCATCCTGACGGGCAAAATATCTGTAATGCTTAGGTCCGTCAGAAACCTTGCCGATATGCTTGTTATTGAAAACCATTGCTAATGCAGGTGCAGTACCGATAGCCATAAAGTTATATGCACCGCCACCGTTAATCATATCCTGCCATACAATCATACCCAGTCTGTCACAATGGTAGTACCAACGAAGAGGCTCGATTTTAATATGCTTTCTCAAGGTATTGAAGCCTAAATCCTTCATTGTCTGAATATCATAAATAAGTGCTTCATCAGAGGGAGCGGTATACATACCGTCACTCCAATAGCCCTGGTCAAGAAGACCGTTGTAGAAATAGGGCTTATTGTTAAGCATAAGTCTTGAAACGCCCTCGCTATCCTTACCTACGCTATATTTTCTCATACCAAAGTAGCTGTCAACCCTGTCATTACCTGCAGCAATTTTAAGGTCGTAAAGATAGGGGTTTTCAGGACTCCAGAGCTCATAATCAGTAAGCTTGATTGTACCCTTTCCGTTTACAAGCTTAACTGCGCCCTTAACCTCACCCTTATCCATAACAACAGCTGCCATTTCATCCTCAGGCTTACCGTTGTATTTGATTTCGATATTTATTTCATCATTATCAATATCGGGTGTGAGCCTGATGCTTTCAATATAGCCCTCGCAAACCTCTTCAAGCCATACTGTCTGCCAGATGCCTGACTGAGGTGTATACCAGATACCCCCACGCTTGAAGGTCTGCTTACCTCTTGCCTGATGACCCTCTGTTGTGGGGTCTGTTACAGTAAGCCTTAAATCATTTTCACCATCAAGAATAAGAGCAGTAACATCAAAGGTAAAAGGCAGATATCCGCCCTTATGTGTGCCTACAACACTATTATTAAGAGTTACCGTGCATTCATAGTCAACCGCACCAAAATGAAGAAGAACTCTGTGATTGGTTCTTTTGAATTCAAAGGTTCTCTGATAATAGAGAACATCGGTGGGCTGAACCATTTTTTCAACACCGCTTAAAATACATTCAGGGCTGAAGGGTACGGTAATTTTACCCTGATAGCCGTTGAATTTTTTAAACTTGTCAAGAATTGCATAGTTCCATTCGCCGTTAAGGTTAATGAAGCTGTCGCGTTTCATCTGGGGTCTGGGATAATCGTTAAGAGGCAAATTCTTATCAAGAGCCTTGCCCCATCTTGTAAATAATCTTTCCATAATATACTCCAAGCTTTTATTTTTTCTTACATAGATGGTTTTATATTAACATAACTTTGTATATTTTTCAATAATATAGCTCTTCATTTTTTACCAAAGTATTACAAATAATCGTTGACTAAACATTTCCAAAGTGTTATACTATAAAAAAATATAATGAAAAGGTAGGGTCTTTATGGAATACATATCAGGCTTATTACAAGAAATTGCAGCACTCTTTATGTCAATCCTTATGTTATTCGGCGGAGTTACAACTCCTGCATCAGGCGATACTCTCAGAAACTTTGCTGATGATGTTAATATTGACTTTGTATTAACCGGTGATACTCAGGTTTGTGACTATATGCCCGAACGTGAAGCAAATCTCATGTCCTTCTCAGAGGATATGATGAACGCAGAAATCGAGCTTGATGCTTTTATTATCGCAGGTGACATCGCTGAAAACGGTATGCCTCATGAATTCAGCAGAGTAGCTGAGCTCATTAAGGATTTCAATGTTAAAAATTATATTATGTGCACAGGTAACCACGATATCCGTCTTCGTGATTTTGAGGAATCAACAGAAAACTTCCTCGGCTTTATGAACGATCTCAACACAGAAGAGAATGCCCGCGACAATGTTTACTACAAAACAATGGTTGGCGACTACACATTCTTAGTAATGGGCTCTGAGGAAAGCAGATTTGAAGACGCTTATATCAGCAGTGCTCAGTTACAGTGGCTCAATGTTGAGCTTAAAAATGCTACAAAAACAGGCAAGCCTGTATTCGTTATCTGCCACTATCCTCTTGCAGAAGGTCACGGTCTTCCCAATACATGGGGTTCTGCTAACAGTGGCGCAGGCGATGAATCTCTTCCCACATATCAGCGTAAAGACAGCTATGATATGACAGGCTCTATCGGTGACCAGACAAATGACGTTTACGACATCCTTGTAAAATACGAAAACGTTTTCTTTATTACAGGCCACCTTCACACAGGCTTTGGTAAATACACCTACGAAACACTCAACACTAAAAAGAATGTTCAGGCTGTTAACGTTCCCTCAGTTGGTATCGATAACAAGGACGGCGTTTACAATAATCCCGGCACAGGTCTTTTTGTTGAGGTTACTGATGATGAGGTTATCTTCTATGCAAGAGACTTCAGAAACGGTAAATTCCTTACAACAGAGGATTGGTCAAAGGCTGTAATGTCTTTTGAGCTTAAGTAATCAAATTAACATAAAAACACCTCTCGCATAAAATAATGTGAGAGGTGTTTTTATGTCTTCTATTTTTATGTTATCTGATATTATTGCTCTGGCTCTGGCGGTAGCGGGCGCGGTTTTAATTCTGTTTTCAATAATATTCAAGCTGATGGTGTATAAGGAAAAGGGTGTTGTTCTCTCTATTCCCCTGAAATCTGACGATGATGAAATTTATAGCAGAATAACAAATCTTCGGGAAATCTGCTCTTTTTTAGGAATACAAAAACAATGCACCATAGCTGTTATAAGCTACGGTGCATCTGAAGGCTTCATCAAAAAGCTTGAAAATTATTTTTCACAATATGATTTTGTTAGGATAATAGAAACAGAAAACCTGATTAAAGAGTTGCATACATAACCGCTTTGATGGTGTGCATTCTGTTTTCTGCTTCCTGGAAAACAACGGATTGCTCGCTTTCAAAAACCTCGTTTGTTACCTCCATAGCGGAACGATTGAATTTTTCGCACATTCTCTTGCCGATTTCGGTTTTCTTATCGTGATATGCAGGAAGGCAATGCATAAAAATTGCGTTGTCGCCTGCATTTTTCATTAGCTGTTCATTAACCTGATAGGATGAAAGCTCATTAATTCTTTCTGCCCAAACCAGCTCAGGCTCACCCATTGAAACCCAAACATCTGTGTAAATAACATCTGCATTTTTTGTTGCTTTCTTGGGGTCAACCTCAAATTTGAGAGTTGCACCGCTCTGCTTTGCAAGCTTCTTGCATACATCCACAAGCTCACTGTCAGGGAAATATTTTTTTGGAGCACAAGCGGTAAAATTAAGACCCATAATAGCACAGCCTACCATAAGAGAGTTGCCCATATTATATCTTGCATCACCCATATAAACAAAGTTTATACCCTTAAGTCTGCCGAATTTTTCTTTGATTGTAAGAAAATCTGCGAGAATCTGTGTGGGATGAAATTCATTTGTAAGTCCGTTCCACACGGGAACCTTTGAATATTTTGCAAGCTCTTCAACAATTTCCTGACCATAGCCACGATATTCAATTCCGTCATAAATTGAGCTGAGAACTCTTGCAGTATCTGCGATACTCTCTTTTCTGCCTATCTGAGAAGCATTGGGGTCAAGGTAGGTTACACCCATACCCAAATCCCTTGCTGCAACCTCAAAGCTGCAACGGGTTCTTGTGCTTGTCTTTTCAAAAATCAGAGCAATATTTTTACCTTTAAGCGTATCATGGGGAATTCCGTTTTTCTTTTTCTTTTTAAGGTCTGCCGCAAGATTTATAAGATATTCAATTTCCTCACTTGTGTAATCAAGAAGCTTTAAAAAATCTTTGCCTTTTAAATTCATTTTCATACCTCACAAGCTTTTTTAATAATATCTACTGCCTTTTTCAAGTCATCAAAAGAAATATTCAAGGGCGGTAAAAGTCTTAATTTATTTTTAGCTTTAATGGGCAAAACACCATTCTGCTGACAATATGAAAGGACCTCATTTACATCCTTGACAGTTTCAATTCCAAGCATAAGACCTAAGCCTGTTATACCCTTAACACCCTCACAAGAGGAAAGTGTGTCAATAATATATTGGCTTTTCTTTTCAACATCTGAAAGAAATTCTTCTGTAAGTCTTTCAATAATGCTTATTGCGCCTGCACAAGAAACGGGGTTACCACCAAAGGTTGAACCGTGAGAACCGGGTGTATAAACATTTTCCGTTTTCTCGAAGAGCATTGTAGCACCAAGAGGAAGACCTCCGCCGATACCCTTTGCAGTTGAAACAATATCAGGCTTTAATCCGTATTTCATATAGCCGTAAAGAGCACCTGTTCTGCCGTTACCGGTCTGTACCTCATCAACAATAAGAAGAACATCATTTTCTTCTGCTAATTTTGAAAGTCCTGTAACAAATTCCTTTGAAAGAGGAACAACTCCGCCCTCTCCCTGAACAGTTTCAAACATAATCGCAGCAATTTTTTCTTCTTTTATATATTTTTCAATTGCTTCCAAATCACCTGCATCTGCATAGAGAAAGCCATCAGTAAGAGGAAGAAAATCCTTGTGGAATGCTTCCTGCCCTGTTGCTGCAAGAGTTGTTATTGTTCTGCCGTGAAAGCTATTATTAAGGGTTATAATTTTATAATAATCCTCTCCCTTTTTCTCTGCGGCATATTTTCTTGCGGCTTTTATGGCACATTCATTTGCTTCTGCACCTGAGTTTGAAAAGAAAACCTTTTTTGCGCCTGTTTTGGTGCAAAGGAGCTCTGCAAGCTCTGCACAGGGAGCAGTGTAATATAAGTTTGAGGTATGCTGAAGAGTTGTGAGCTGTTCGGTTACTGCCTTAACCCATTCCTCATCACCTACACCAAAGGCACTTACACCTATACCTGTGCCCATATCAATATATTCCTTGCCCTCGCTATCATAAAGGTAGCTACCCTTACCCGAAACCAATTCAATGGGGAAACGGGCATAGGTATTGGCAACATATTGCTTATCAAGTTCTTTAATATTCATTAGTCCATCCCCTTAACAAGTGTACCTGCACCCTCATCTGTAAGAAGCTCAAGAAGAAGCGCATGAGGAACGCGACCATCAAGAATTGTTACTCTTCTTACGCCCTTTTCAATGGCTTCAATACAGCATTCCACCTTGGGAATCATACCACCTGAAATAATACCCTCATCAAATAACTGACGAGCCTCCTCGGTTGTAACCCTTTTAATAATTGAATCAGGGTCATTAACATCTCTTAAAATGCCGGGGATATCGGTCATTGTAATAAGCCTTTCCGCATTCATTGCCCCTGCGATATATGAAGCGGCAGTATCTGCATTGATGTTATAAACATTGCCCTCTTTATCGCAACCTACAGTTGAAACAACGGGAATATACTCCTTTTCAATAAGGTCTAAAATGGGCTGAACATTTACATTTGTAATTTCACCCACAAAGCCCAGTCTTTCGTCCTTGATTTTTGCTTCAATAAGGTGACCGTCAATACCTGAAATACCGACTGCATTACCACCGAATTCGCCTAAAAGGTTAACAAGCTGTTTATTGATTTTACCTGCAAGAACCATCTGCACAATTTCTGCAGTTTCCTTATCCGTAACACGAAGGCCATCAACAAACTCACTCTGCTTGCCCACCTTTTTGAGCATATCTGAAATTTCGGGACCACCGCCGTGAACAAGCACGGGCTTAACACCGATAAGCCAGAGAAGAACCAAATCCTCCATAACCTGAAGCTTAAGCTCCTCGCTTACCATTGCATTTCCGCCATATTTAACAACAATAATTTTGTTGTGATATTTCTGAATATAGGGAAGAGCCTGAGTGATAACCTCTGCTCTCTGAAGATTTGTAATATTCAAATTTTTCATTTTCTCACGTCCTGTAATCACCGTTGATTTTCACATATTCATAGGTAAGGTCACAGCCCCAGGCAGTTGAGGAATAATCACCTGAATTAAGACCCACATTTATAATAATCTCTTTTTCAAGAAGAATTTCCTTTGCTATATCCTCTGAAAATTCAATGCCTGCACCATTTTCGCAAACGGGGATTATACCCTTTGCAGATTCAAAGGAAACGTCAACCTTGGTAACATCAACCTCTGCACCACTATAACCGATAGCACAAAGCACCCTGCCCCAGTTGGCATCTGCGCCAAACATAGCCGCCTTTGTAAGAGATGAGCAAATAACGCTCTTGGCAACTGTTTTTGCAGTTTTTTCATCATCTGCGCCTGTTACTCGGCACTCTAAAAGCTTTGTTGCACCCTCACCGTCACCTGCAATCATTCTGCAAAGGTGAACGGTAATTGTGTTAAGTGCTTTCATAAAGGTATCAAAATCCTCGCCCTCTGCGATAATTTCTTTATTACCTGCCATACCGTTTGCAAGCACGCAAACCATATCATTTGTTGAAGTATCACCATCAACACTTACCATATTGAATGTGCTCTGAATATCGGTAGAAAGTGCCTTCTGAAGCATTTCGGGAGCAATAGCAACGTCACTTGTAATAAACACAAGCATTGTTGCCATATTGGGATGAATCATACCGCTACCCTTTGCAATACCACCGATTTTGCACTTAACACCACCGATTTCGAAGGAAACTGCAACCTCTTTTTTAACAGTATCGGTTGTCATAATACCCTCTGCGGCATCAGAGCCATTGTCTGCGCCAAGGCTTTCCTTAAGTGCGGGTAGTCCGTTTTTAATAGGTGTAATATCAAGGGGCTGACCGATAACACCTGTGGATGCTACCACAACATCCTCCTCTGAAATACCGAGAGTTTCTGCAGTAAGCCTTGCCATCTCCTTTGCAACCTCTATACCATTTGCATTACAGGTATTGGCATTACCGCTGTTGCAGATAACCGCCTGAGCCTTGCCATCCATAAGGTGCATTTTTGTAACCGCCAAAGGCGCACCTTTAACAAGGTTGGTTGTGTATACCGCCGCCGCACTTGCCTTTGCTTCACTTAAAATCAAAGCAAGGTCGCGCTTGGTTTTGTTTTTTCTTATACCACAATGAATACCGCCTGCGGTAAAGCCCTTTGCGGCACAAACACCGCCATCAATAAATTTCATAGTTATATCTCCAAACCCTCTGTGTCATCATTTCCGAGAACAATATTAAGGCATTCAACTGCCGCACCCGATGCACCCTTGCCCAGATTATCGTATCTTGCAGTGAGAATAATTCTGTCCTCATTTCCGAAAACGGAAACAATCATATTATCCTTGCCTGAAAGGAGACCTGCGGAAATGAAGCCCTCTTCATTAAGATTATCCTCATATTTAACAAGAGGTCCGTTATATTTGTTTTTATAAATTTCTTTTATTTTTTCAATATCAAAGCCATTTTTCAAATCACTTTTGAATACGGGAACAGTTACCTCCATACCCGAATAAAAATCTGAAACGATGGGGCAGAATGCAGGGGCATTCTCAAGTCCTGATATTTTAACCATTTCCTTAAGATGCTTGTGGTTCTGAGTGAGACCGTACTGACGGGGTGCTCCTAAAAGCTCATCGGGCTCTTCCTCATACTCTGCAATCATTTTTTTACCGCCGCCGCTATAGCCTGTCAGAGAAAAGCAGGAAAGATTTTCCGTTCCGTCCAATGCACCTGCTTCAACAAGGGGGTAAACAAGGGAAATGAATCCGCTTGCGTGGCAACCCGGCACTGCAATTCTTTTAGAGCCTTTGATTTTCTCTCTGTGAGCAGAGGAAAGCTCGGGAAATCCGTAAGCCCAATCATCAAGAGTTCTGTGTGCAGTTGAGGTATCAATTACAACTGTGTTTTCGTTTTCTATAAGTGAAACAGACTCTCTCGCTGCATCATCAGGAAGGCAAAGGAAGGCAATATCTGCACTGTTTAGTGCTTCCTTTCTGCTTTCCTTATCCTTTCTTTTCTCTTCCGAAAGGCTTATAAGCTCAATACCCTGAAAGCTCTCAAGCCTTTCATATATTCTCAAGCCGGTTGTTCCGGCTTTGCCATCAATAAATACTTTTTTTGCCATTAATAAACTCCGTAACCTGTTCAATTTGTTTTTCTACTGATTTATAGCCTGTTGAACCTGCAGAAACTCTTTTTGCGATACAGGTTTCAAGTGAAATTTCGTTGAATAAATCCTCTTCAAAGAGGTCGCTGTGCGCTTTATACTCCTCAAGTGTAAGGGTATCGAGCACCTTGTTCTTTTCAATGCATTCTGCAACAGTCTGACCAACAATTTTATATGCAGTTCTGAAGGGCATACCCTTTTTAACAAGGTAATCTGCAAGGTCAGTTGCATTAATGAAGCCCTTCTGTGCCGCAGAATACATATTCTCCTTAAGAACAGTCATTGTTGCAATCATAGGAGCGAAAATGCTCAGGCATTTCTCAACTGTTTCAATACTGTCAAAAATCGCTTCTTTATCCTCCTGCATATCCTTGTTATAAGCAAGGGGAAGACCCTTAAGAGATGTGAGAAGAGCGAAAAGGTCACCGTAAACTCTGCCTGTTTTACCACGCACCAGCTCTGCCATATCAGGATTTTTCTTCTGAGGCATAATGCTTGAGCCTGTGGTATATGCATCATCAAGCTCAACGAATTTGAATTCCCAGGAGGACCAGAGAATAACCTCCTCGGAAAATCTTGAAAGGTGCATCATAATAACAGAAAATGCGCTCATAAGCTCAACGCAGAAATCTCTGTCGGAAACACCGTCAATACTGTTCTGCATAATTCCGTAGAAGCCTAATTTTTCTGCTTCAAATTCTCTGTCTGTATCATAGGTTGTACCCGAAAGAGCGCAGGAGCCAAGGGGAGAATAGTTCATTCTCTTAACTGCATCCTGAAGCCTTCCGCAGTCACGCATAAACATCTGGGCATAAGCAAGCAAATGGTGAGCAAAGGTAATAGGCTGTGCTCTCTGAAGATGAGTATAACCGGGAAGAATTGCATCCTGATTTTCAGATGCTTTATCACGGATAACCTCAATAAGACTATAAAGCAAATCATTAACCTTTTCTGCTTCATCACGAAGATAGAGCCTTATATCAACTGCAACCTGGTCGTTACGGCTTCTTGCAGTGTGAAGGCGCTTACCAACATCGCCCTTTCTCTGAGTAAGCTCGCTTTCGATAAACATATGAATATCCTCAGCGTCACTGTCAAAGGTAAGCTTACCCTCTTCAATATCCTTAAGAATACCTGTAAGACCGTCAATAATTTCCTCGCAGTCCTGTTCGGTAATAATACCCTGCTTTGCAAGCATTCCCGCATGTGCTATTGAACCGCCGATATCCTGACGGAACATTTTGCAGTCAAAGTGAAGAGAGGAGTTAAAATCATCTGCTTCCTTATCAAGAGCCTTTGTAAATCTGCCTGCCCACATTTTATCCATAGTAATTTATACCCTTTCAAAAAACTACTTTTGCACATTCGGATAAAGCACCGAATGTGCAAAGTACGTAAATATTAATTAATCTGTTTTAGTTTATAATCGCGTCGCAGACCCTTAGCTCTGGCATCTGGCGACCGGCGACCGGTAGCTTTTATAATCGCGTCGCAGACCCTTAGCTCTGGCATCTGGCGACTGGCGACCGGTAGCTTTTATAATCGCGTCGCAGACCCTTAGCTCTGGCATCTGGCGACTGGCGACTGGTAGCTAACTAATTATTCACCAAGATTTGCAAGTCCTGCTTTATCTCTCATATTTGCCATAACCTTGATGGGAAGACCATAAAGGTTAATAAAGCCTGCGCTGTCCTTCTGGTCGTAAACCTCATCCTCATCAAAGGTTGCCATATCTGCATCATAAAGTGAGTAGGGTGAGCAAACGCCTGCGTTAATCATATTACCCTTGTAGAGCTTAAGCTTAACATCACCTGTAACAGTTTCCTGAGTTGAATCAACGAAAGCAAGAATTGCCTTTGTGAGAGGTGTGTACCACTGTGCATTGTAGGTAAGCTCTGCAAGCTTCTGAGCAACAAGTGCTTTGTAGTGTGCAGTTTCTTTATCAAGGCAGATTGTTTCGAGAACTGCGTGAGCCTTGTAAAGAATTGCTCCACCGGGAGTTTCATATACGCCACGGCATTTCATACCAACAAGTCTGTTTTCAACGATATCAAGAAGACCGATACCGTTTGCACCGCCAAGCTCGTTAAGCTTTGTAACAAGCTCAACTGCGCCCATTTCTACGCCGTCAACAGCTGTGGGAATACCCTTTTCAAAGTGAATTGTAACATAGGTGGGCTTATCGGGAGCCATTTCGGGAGAAACACCCATTTCAAGGAAGCCTTCCTTGTTGTAAAGGGGCTCGTTCATAGGGTCCTCAAGGTCAAGACCCTCGTGAGAAAGGTGCCAGATATTTTTATCCTTAGAGTAGTTTGTTTCTCTGTTGATTTTAAGAGGAACATTGTGTGCCTCTGCATATTCAATTTCTTCTTCTCTGGATTTGATATCCCACTCTCTCCAGGGAGCGATAATGGGCATATTGGGAGCGAAAGCCTTGATTGCAAGCTCAAATCTTACCTGGTCATTACCCTTACCTGTGCAACCGTGGCAGATAGCATCTGCGCCCTCTGCAATAGCAATTTCAGCAATTCTTTTTGCAATGGGAGGACGTGCAAAAGCAGTACCTAAAAGATATTCCTCATAAATTGCCCCTGCCTTAACACCGGGGAACACATAATCCTCAAGGAATTCTTTTGTAAGGTCTTCAATATAAATCTTGGAAGCACCTGTTGCGATTGCCTTTTCTTCAAGGCCTTCAAGCTCGCTTGCCTGACCAACGTTACCTGAAACTGCAATAACCTCACAGTTGTTATAATTTTCTTTAAGCCAGGGGATGATGATTGATGTATCAAGACCGCCTGAGTAAGCAAGAACTACCTTCTTAATGTTTTTCTTATCCATTTTTATTTCCTCCATTTGCAAATTTGCAAAAATATTCATTCGATATGCATAGTTATACACCTTTGATCTAAAAAAGTCAACCTTTTTGAATAAATAATTTCATTTTTGTTTATTTTCGCCTTTTTGCAGTAAAACTACCTGATTTATAAATGTTTTTTGTGTATTTTTCAGTACATTTTTATACACTTATCTTTTATATTTATAATGTAATATACAAAACAATATACAATTCACCACACATTTTTGCATATTATTCATTTTTTATGCATAAAATATAAACACCACTCGGAAAATAACCAAGTGGTGTTCTCGTTCTTTCAAAATATTAGTGTGCTTCACTCGCGAAAAAAGGTGCCTCATATTCTTCTTTCGTATATTGTTTAATTACATATCTGCCATCTTCGGTTTCCTCTACAAAGAAATCTTCAACCAATGGATATCCTTTATACTTCAGACTAATACAATGGTAATCATAAGAATTTTTCTTTATGTAATCATAAAGCTCTTTATCTAATTCAATCTCACCCTTGCTTTTTGCACATTCTACAATTTTGTCGACCTTAGCTTTATCTTTAATATGAGATTCATCCGACGATGAACCAGACATCCACACCTCATCTATTTCATTATTTTCAATTGTAGGAAATTTAAAACCTTCTTTAACATATATATCGGGTACGCTTCGTTCTCTTACCCAGCACCTAATAAAATTATCATTTTCATCATAAACCGAAGAGTAAAACGAAAACTCGTCCGGAATATATCCATAATCATTTTCATCTTCGTCTAAAATATAACCGCTTTTAACCGGTATTTCCGTATCATCATATATAAAGTCATAGGGCTCGAAATTACAAGTATATACTTGACCGGATTCAACATAATAATCCTCATAATAGTCCCAGCACAAATAATTCACACCATCATATCTGATAATCTCAGAACCATTAACATAAACCGCTTCACATTTATTTTTATTATTAATCCCCATACGAAGAGGCACAACACCTATAAAAAATACTAACACTACTGCAATTACTAATATTGTTATAATGATTTTCTTTTTCATAAATCGAACCTCCTACTTTTTTATCATTTTCAGCTTGATTGTAATATAAATTAAATTAATTGTCAAATATGAGTTTTAACAGAATAAAAGTAACACAAAAGGCAATAAATGTTCGGAAGCGAAGATTCACCGAACCTCTTCACTCTTCACTATAATTGCGTCGCAGACCCGAAACTTGCCATTTGCCACTTTCAACTTGCAACTTAAAAAAGCACCGCTCTCTCGAGCGATGCTTTTTATCATAATACATATATAATAATATCTCTTCTGCCCCAGTTTCTGCACTGTGCCTCGGAATTCATATACAAGTCAACTGTCCAGTCAACATCGTAGATATAGCTGCCTGTGTCAGCAGCGATACAGTAACCGTAAACATACTTACCGTCTGCAGAAACGATATACATTTCTGTACCGTAGGGAATTTCCTTGGGGTCAACTGCAATGTAACCTGTCTGGGCTTTTTTACCTGTTGAGGTAATACCACCGGGAATGCAATATGCAGTTGCTTTAGCATTAATAACTGATTTGTAGCTGGTGGGCAAGCCGTTTTCACCTATTTTAAGGTATGAGGGCTCTGCCATTTCACTGATAGGTGTTCCGACAGGAAGACTTGTTGTAACAGCATTTACCTTTGTGCCCACCTGAACAAGTGCTCTTTCAGGCTCACGGGTAACTGTTTCGGATTTCTTTTCGCTATCAAAAAGCTCTCCGTTTATATAGGTGTCCTCATAAACAACAGCCTTTGCGCCCTCTTTACCCTCTTCAAGAGTTCTTGTGCGGTTTTTGTAAAGGGCATCAGAATAGGTGTATTCTGTTTCGTAAGGAATTGCTTCCTCTTCTGTTCTCTTTTTGGTTTCAACTCTGAAAACAACAATTTCACCGTTGTTTGCAAGCTCTTCCTTAAGAGAGGGCACTACAAAATCCTCACCCTTTAATTCAACACCAAAAGCATTGAGAGCATCTTCAACAGTTTTGCCTGAAACCTTCTTGGTTTCTGTTTTTCCGTCAACTGTGAGAGTGATTTTATAGATATCGTAGATTTCGATTGTCATACCGTCTTCCAAAAGTGTATCTGCAGAATAATTAAGAGCAGTACCCTTTCTGAGCTTGATTTCTGCTTTTTCAATAGCATCCTTAACTGTGCCCAGAGCGTAAACGGTATTTTTTGTTCCGTCAAAGCTCTCAATTGTAACCTTAACGGCTCTTCTTATGATAATGGCACTTCCGTCTTCACCATTGAAATTTGCAAGGCTTACTTCATCGCCCCTTGCTTCACTGATTTCAATACCCTCATCCCTGAGGATTTCTTCAGCATCAATTTCAGATGTTAAAACCTCTGTAACCGAGCTACCGTCGTAAATTGTAACATTGTACATTACGGGCGGTACGGCGAACGCTGTAGCTGAAACAAAGAATACAACCGCTAAAAACAAAAGACCGATTCTTTTGAGCGGCGAATGAACAGACGTTTCGCCTATTTTTCTGACTGTCATGGTATAATTAATCTCCTTAGACAAGCAACTTTTCTGTTTTTAGTTTATTTATGGCATTTCTGCCGTGAAAAGCTGCCGTTGTAGACATTTTTATCAGCAATAAAAGGATGAATTGTCACATTTTCAACCTCAGATTACCAACAAAAAGGTCATAGTTATCCGATGGCAGTTGGTATTATACCCAACTTTTTGTAAAAGTCAAATAATCTAAAATGTGCTTTTTGTTGATTTTTCACAAAGGTTATGAACACAAAAAAGCGATAACCCCCACATTTTGTGGCGAAATTTTGAACAACCACAAGTTTTTCAGGACTTCTTTTGGCAAAAGTGCAGAAATTACAAACTGTAACTTTTACCCCTGATTTTGACCCATTTTTTACCAATTTATTCTCAAATTGTAATTATTTGTTGACAGAAATGAGCTTTTTCTTCATAATATATATATTAGCATTCCTTTACAAAGGAAGTTTCTCCACGGGGCAACCCACCACCGCTAACGCGGTCATTTATTCCAATACTTTTACTTATTGTGAAACCTTTGTACCACCCACCACCTGCGGTGGTCCCCCCTCCTTTTTGCTTCGCAAAAAAGAGGGATAGGTAAATGCTCTCACCAACCAATTCTGGCATCTGGCATCTTCATACTAAAAAGAGGTTCTCTATGACTATACTTATTCCTGACAATGTAAAAATAATACTCCAAAGACTAAAAAACGCAGGGTTTGAGGCTTACTGCGTTGGGGGTGCTGTGCGCGACAGTATTATGGGGCTTACTCCGGGGGATTGGGATATTACCACCTCTGCCCTTCCTGAAGAAACAAAGGAGCTTTTCAAGGATTTCAGAACTGTTGACACAGGTCTTAAGCACGGAACACTGACAGTTATAATAGAAAAAACACCCTATGAGGTCACAACCTTCCGTATAGATGGCGAATATGGTGACAACCGCCACCCCGAAAATGTTACATTTACAAGCAAAATCGGTGATGATTTAGCAAGAAGAGATTTCACTGTGAACGCTCTTGCATATAATGATGAGGTTGGTCTTGTGGATTTATATGGCGGACAGGGTGATATATATAATAGTATAATAAGAACTGTAGGTGATGCAGACACCCGCTTTAAAGAGGATGGCCTGCGAATTATGAGAGCCCTGCGCTTTTCTGCCACTCTCGGCTTTGAAATTGAAGAAAATACGAAAACAGCCATCCACAAAAACAAGGATTTACTGAAAAACATTTCCGCCGAAAGAATTACAGTTGAATTAACAAAGCTTCTCTGCGGTAAAAATGCTTTTGATATTCTTATGGAATACCCTGATGTGCTTTCGGTTTTCATTCCCGAAATTGCCCCTGCGGTAAACTTCACTCAATACGGAAAAAAGCACGCCTATGATGTATGGGAGCATATCTGCCACACTGTTGACACAATTCCTCAGGACAGAATTTTGCGTCTTACTATGCTTTTGCACGATTTAGGCAAGGTGCCCACCCATAAATTAAACGAAAAGGGCGACAGCACCTTTAAAAACCACGCCACAATCGGTGGTGAAATGGCAAAAGAAATTCTCACCCGCCTTAAATTTGATAAAAAGACCATTAACAGAGTTTCCTTCCTTGTTGGTTGCCACGATTTTGAGCCTCCCGAAACAAAGCCTGAACTCAAAAAACACCTGAAAACAAAAACCCCCGAGGACATCAGAACGCTTCTTGTAATCAAGAAAAGTGACAGATGTGCTTTAAGCGAAAGCTATCGTGATATAAGCAAGGGCACTGCACAGACTTTAGAGTGGTTAGAAGAAATTGAAAGCAATAATGAATGCTGCACAATTTCTCAGCTTGCCATAAACGGTAAGGATTTAGAGAAAAACGGGCTTAAGGGCGAGGAAATCGGACTTACCTTAAATTCACTTTTAGATGCAGTTATTGAAAACAAAGTTAAAAACACTAAAACTGATTTATTGACATATATATTATAATAGTATAGAATAAACTATATATGGATTAAAATGAAAGGGTGTTAAAATGCGTACTACACATTCTCTCAACTTTGGTTGGAAATATTCTCCTGAATTTTCAGAGGATATGATAAAGTCCTCCTTTGACGACAGTAAATTTCAGACTGTTGATATTCCTCATACAAACAAGGAATTACCCCTTAACTATTTTGACGAAAAATGCTATCAGTTTGTAAGCTGTTACCGTAAAAGCTTTGATATCGGCAAAAAAGCAAAGGGCAAAAGATATATTCTTCATTTTGAAGGTGCTTCCCTCTATTCAAGGGTTTATCTCAATGATGAATTCATCGGCGAATACAAGGGCGCATATAATGCCTTCACCTTTGATATTACCGATAAAGTAAAAGCAAAGGGCAATTTGCTTGTTGTTGAGCTTGATTCCACCGAAAGAAAAGAAATTCCACCCTTTGGCAATGTTGTTGACTACCTTGTTTATGGCGGTATTTATCGTGAGGTTTGGCTTGAAGAGGTAAGCGAGACCTATATTGACAATGCCTTTGTGAGAACTCTCAATGTTCTTCAGCCCAAAAAGGTGCTTGATATTGATGTAACTCTTTCCGAAAGCGCAAAGGGTGAATTGACCTTTACTCTTCTTGACGGTGATGAAGTTATCGGCGAAAAGAAAACCAATTTCAACGGAAGAGTTATCAACGCCAAGTGGGCAGTTAAGGATGTTCAGCTCTGGGACACAGAAAATCCAAAGCTTTACACTCTTAAGGTTAAGCTTGATGACAAGGATGAGATTTCTGTTCGCTTCGGCTTCAGAGAATGCAGATTTTTAACAGACGGCTTCTATCTCAACGGCAAAAAAATCAAAATCAGAGGTCTTAACCGTCACCAGAGCTACCCCTATGTCGGCTATGCTATGCCTAAAAATGTGCAGAGAGCAGATGCAGATTTACTTAAATATGAATTAGGTCTTAACCTTGTAAGAACCTCTCATTACCCCGACAGTGTTCATTTCCTTGACCGTTGTGATGAAATCGGTCTTTTAGTGTTCACGGAAATGCCCTCCTGGCAATATCTTGGTGAGGGTGAATGGAGAGATATCTGCCTTGATAATGTTCGCCGAATGGTTCTGCGCGACAGAAATCACCCCTGCGTAATCCTTTGGGGTGTGCGCGTAAACGAGGGGCTTGACTGTGACGAATTCTACACACAGACAAACGCTCTTGCAAGAGAGCTTGATAACACCCGTCAGACAGGTGGCGTAAGAAATATGCCTATGAGCCACCTTCTTGAAGATGTTTACACAATGAATGACTTTATTCATTCAGGTAGCTTCATAAATCTTCTTCCTCCCGCCCTTGTTACAAAGAGCCTTACTGCTCCCTACCTTGTAACAGAGCATAATGGCCATATGTTCCCAACAAAGAGCTTTGATAAGGAGGGAGTAAGAGCAGAGCACGCCCTTCGCCACACAAGAGTTCTCAATTCCGCCTACGGTAACCCAAGAACAAGCGGTGCTATCGGCTGGTGTATGGCAGACTACAATACTCATAAGGACTTTGGCAGCGGTGACAGAATCTGCTATCACGGTGTAACAGATATGTTCCGTGTTCCCAAAATGGGTGCGGCAATTTACCGCTCCCAGCAGGATGACAAGCCCTTCCTTGAGGTAACCTCTGCTATGGATATCGGTGAGCATCCCGGCGGAACAATCGGCGATGTTTGGGTATTCACAAACTGCGATTATGTAAAGCTTTATAAAAACGGTAAATATACAAGCACAATTTACCCCGATAGTTCAAAATTCAAAAACCTTCCCCATCCCCCAATGATTGCCTCTGACTTTATCGGTGATGCTCTCGTAACTGATGATGGTCTTGACCCCAAGGCAGCTGCACTTCTTACAGATACTCTTGTTGCCGCTCAGACTAAACAATGGAAGCTTCCTCCCTCAAAATTCGTTAAAGCAGGGGCTGCAATGGTTGTGGGCAAAATCCCCTTTAACAGAATGTTTGATATTGTAACAAAATATATCGGCGGTTGGGGTAACGAGCAGATTACCTATGCCTTTGAGGGCTACAAGGATGGCGAATGTGTTGCAACTGTTGTGAGAACTGCAGTTACAGAGCTTCACATTGATGTAAAAGCCGACTCCTATGTTCTCAGGGAAGAGGACACCTACGATGCAACAAGAATCGAAATTGTTGCCAAGGACCAGAACGGAAACCGCGTTCCCTTTGCAGACAGCTCAGTTAAGGTAACTGTTAAGGGTGCGGCAGATATTATCGGACCCTCTGAATTCCCCCTTATTGGTGGTGACAGAGCCTTCTGGATTCGCACAAACGGTCAGAAGGGCGATATAGCAGTTACTATTGATGCTAAAGGAATCGGTAAGGTTAAGCTTGACTTAAAGAGCGAATAATAATATACTAATAAATCAAAAAACTGTTTCTCCCATTCGAGAAACAGATTAAAGGAGATAAAAAGAAAATGAGCAAACAGCCCTATTACATTACCACTGCAATTGCATACACCTCAAGAAAGCCCCATATCGGAAACTCTTATGAAATTGTGCTTTCCGATGCTTTGGCAAGGTTCAAACGAATGCAGGGCTATGACGTTTTCTTCCAGACAGGTACTGACGAGCACGGTCAGAAAATTGAGGAATACGCTGCCCAGGCAGGTGTTTCCCCCAAGGAATACGTTGACAAGGTTGCAGGGGAAATCAAGGATATCTGCGATTGCCTTAACACAACCTATGATAAATTTATCCGCACAACAGATAAAGAGCACGAGGAATCCGTACAGAAAATCTTCAAAAAGCTTATTGATAAAGGCGATGTTTACAAAAGCGAGTATGAGGGTTGGTACTGCGTACCCTGCGAAAGCTTCTTCACAGATTCTCAGCTCGTTGACGGTAAATGCCCTGACTGCGGAAGAGAAGTCCGCAAGGAAAAGGAAGAAGCATATTTCTTCAGAATGAGCAAATATCAGAAACAGCTTGAGGAATATATTGAACAAAACCCCAATTTCATCTATCCCGAAAGCCGAAAGAAAGAAATGATAAATAACTTTATCAAGCCCGGTCTTCAGGATTTGTGCATTTCCCGTTCCACCTTCAAATGGGGTATTCCCTTCCCCGGTGATGAAAAGCACGTTATCTATGTCTGGGTAGATGCTCTTCTTAACTATATTACAGGTCTCGGCTATGACCCCGAAAACTATTCCGAGATGTATAAAAAATACTGGCCTGCAAACGTTCACATTATCGGTAAGGATATTCTTCGTTTCCACACTATTTACTGGCCCATTATGCTTATGGCACTTGGTGAGCCTCTTCCCAAGCAGGTGTTCGGTCACCCCTGGCTTCTTTCAGGTAACGATAAGATGAGCAAATCAAGAGGAAATGTAATCTATGCAGACGACCTTTGCAACCGCTTTGGCGTTGATGCAGTGCGTTATTATCTTCTTTCCGAAATGCCTCACGCTCAGGACGGAACAATCACCTATGAAACAATTATCGAGCGCTTCAATTCCGACCTTGCAAACACCTTAGGAAACCTTGTAAACCGCACGGTTGCTATGAGCAACAAGTATTTTGACGGTGTTGTTCAGTCACCCGATGCTAAAGAAGAAATAGACAACGAGCTTATTTCAATGGCTCTTGATACTCTTCCTCAGGTTGCAAAGCTTCTTGACACCTACAAGGTAAGTGATGCACTTTCAAAGGTTCTTGACCTTGCAAAGCGTTGCAACAAATATATTGACGAAACAATGCCCTGGGCACTTGCTAAGGACGAGGAAAAGAAGGCAAGACTCGGCACAGTTCTTTATAACCTTCTTGAAGGCATCCGCTTTATTGCAGTTCTTCTTGCACCCTTTATGCCCGAAACAAGCGTTAAAATCCTTGAGCAGATTGGCTCAGATGTCAACACTCTTGAATCTCTCGCAGAATTCGGTGCAATTAAGGAAGGCTCAAAAGTAGGTGTTGCAACACCTCTCTTCTCCCGCCTTGATGTTGAAAAGACTCTTGAAGAAATTGAAGCTTCTCTTCCCAAGGCAGAAGAGGAAACAGACGAGGAAGAAAAGGAAATCGTTGGCCTTGCAGAAATTCAGTATGACGATTTTGCAAAGGTTGAGCTTCGCGTTTGTGAGGTTGTTGACTGCAAGCCCATCAAGAAGGCTAAAAAGCTTCTTGAGCTCACTCTCAATGACGGAACAAAAGAGCCCAGAACAGTTGCATCAGGTATTGCAAAATGGTATAAGCCCGAGGAGCTTATAGGCAAAAAGGTTATTGTTGTTGCAAACCTTGCACCCCGTACTCTCTGCGGTGTTGAAAGCCACGGTATGATTCTTGCAGGCGAAATTACGGAAGACGATATCAAGGTTGCATTTGTTGACGGTCTTCCCGCAGGCACACAGCTTAGCTGATTAGCAGCCAGCCCCCAGTCGCCAGCCACCAGCTACCAGTATGTAAAAGTAACGCGAAGTCTATCCCTCTTTTTTTACGAATGTAAAAAAGGAGGGGGGACCACCGAAGGTGGTGGGTGGTACAATCGTAGGGTACAGGCTTGCCTGTACCAC
The DNA here is from genome assembly GCA_017436285.1 of Clostridia bacterium. Lineage (GTDB taxonomy): Bacteria > Bacillota > Clostridia > Oscillospirales > Acutalibacteraceae > DTU089. Next base: position 116,279 of record JAFSDL010000013.1, on the reverse strand, counting down.
ACAACAAAGTAAAAGTATGTTTGATTATGTATAACAACATTTTTGATTCTCACGCACATTACACAGATAAAGCGTTCAATTCTGACCGCGAAAATATGCTCGGCTCTCTTAAGGAGTCGGGCATTTGCGGTGTTATTAACTGCGGTGCGGATTTAGAATCCTCAAAGGAAGCCCTTTCTCTTTCAGAAAAATATGATTACCTCTATTTTGCCTGTGGTGTTCATCCTGAAGAGGTTGAAAAGCTCCCCGAAAACTATATTGAAATATTAAAAGACCTTGCCAGGCACAAAAAATGCGTTGCAATAGGTGAAATCGGTCTTGATTATTATTGGCGACAGGATACAAAGGAAAAGCAAAAAGAGGTTTTTGAAAATCAGATAATTCTCGCAAAGGAATTGGATTTACCAATAATCGTTCACGACAGAGAGGCTCACGGTGATACACTCGAAATCCTCAAAAAGCACAAGCCAACAGGTGTTTTGCACTGCTTTTCAGGTAGCGTTGAAACTGCAAAAGAGGTTTTGAAGCTCGGTTTGTATATCGGCTTCGGTGGTGCATTAACCTTTAAAAATGCCCGAAAAGCAGTTGAGGTGGCAGAAATGCTCCCCCTTGACAGACTTCTCCTTGAAACCGACTGTCCCTATATGGCACCTGTGCCAATGAGAGGAAAGAGGAATGATTCAAGCCTTATTCCCTATGTGGCAGAAAAAATGGCAGAAATAAAAAACACCAGTGCTCAACAAATACTCGACATAGCAACAAATAACACAAAAGAATTATTCGGTATATGAAACAACCCCAACGAGAAGGAAATTTTCTCGTTGGGGTTATATATTTTCAGTTCTTAGTCAGCCTTCCAGCAAAACTCTGCACCGGTCTTGTTAATTGAATCGCCTCTTGAGTCGGCAGATGCTTTAATTGTGTAGGTGTATTCAACACCCTGTTCAATTGTATCATCAACAAATCTTAAATCCTTACCGCTTTCAACCTGACCTAAGGCTTCCCATTCGCCATCGCCCACTTTTCTGAGCACCTTGTAGCTTTCAGCGTTTTCAACTGAATCCCAGACTATTATAGCAACTGTTTTTTCACCATCAACGCTCTTCTTCACAACAATTCCTGTTGCGGGCTCTAAGGGTGTGTAAATAATCACAGTTTTACCCTTTTCGTTATAAAGGCTGTCTCTGTCAGAGGTAACACCTTTAACAGTGTAATAATATTTTCTTTCTTCATCAACATCCTTATCAACATAAGAATATGCATTATCTGTTATATCAGATGCCTTGATTGCTTCAATCTTGGTCCATTCGCCCTTAGAGGATGTTTTTCTGTAAATATAATATTTTTTAGCAAACTCAACAGTTGTGAAATTCACAGTGATATATGAGCCCTCGTCACTGTAATTGGCAACAACATCAAAATCAACTGCCTCAACAGGCGGATGGGGACATTCTACTGTTACGCTTCTTTTAGTGGAAAGCTTGCCTTCCTTAATTGCTTTAACTGTGTATTTATATTCCTTGCCGAGGGTGATATCCTCATCCTTATATTCAGTGACATCTGATGTTGCATCGTATGTTCCTATGCAAGTGCTTTCGCCATCAACGGTTTTGTAAAGCTTATAGCTTTCAACATCCTTATCGAGAGTCCATTTAACCATTGCATAAGGCTTCTCTGTTTCAGTTGCGGGGTTGAATTCAGCAGTAAGCTTTGTTGCCTCAACAAAGTTTTTCATACCCTCTGTGTCATAATCACTCTTGTAGCCCTTAGCTTCCGCAACAACAGTATAGCTGAATGGTGTTGTTTTAGCTTCTTCTGATGTATCAACAAACTCATTAAGTGAATATGAGCCTATTACCTCCCATTCACCGTCCACTGCTTTTCTGTAAACATAATAGGTATCCGCACCTTCAACAGCACTCCAGCTGAGAGCAACACCCTTATCGGTAGGCTTAACGCTTTCCATAGCAGGTCTGTTAAGGGCTACCATATAAACAGATGTATATCTGCTGATTGCCGAACCGTTGACCGCTTTTACTGCATAACGATATTTAACACCGTTTTTAACAGTAGTATCATAGAAGGAGGTTTTTGTTACATTTTCTGCAATAGTGGTCCAGGAGGATTTGCCTGCAACCTGCCTTAAAATCTGATAGCCCTCTGCACCATTTATTGCCTTCCATTTCAAGCTGATGCCCACTGCATTATCAGATGTTACCTTATTAGCTATCTTAACAGCCGGAGTTGCAAGATACATATTTTTAATACCTGTTCTGTTATAGTAGCTCTTAGCATCATCGTTAATTGCTCTTACGGTATATTTATAGGTATAGCCTGATTTTTTGGTGGTTTTATCAAGGTAGGACTTTCTTGTGCCACCCTTTACGGTTGCAATTTCTGTCCATTCCTCTGCAGAATTGATTTTTCTCAGAATTTTATATGAGGAGGCACCATCAACAGTAGCCCAGGTAACCTTTGCATAATTGTTTTCATCAAAAACAACCCTGCTGAGCTTGGGCATTGAAAGGTAGCTTTCCTTTATACCCTTTGAGTTATATGCGCCACTGTTTGTCTGAGCAACACCCTTAACTGTGTAGGTATATGTTTTGCCTGAAACTGCAGTAGTATCAATAAAATATTTATTTGCTGTTGCACCGATTTTCTTCCAGCCTGAAGAGGTTTTTCTGTAAATGTAGTATTTTGTTACTACATCACTTGAATCCTTCCAGGTGATTTTAACGCCATCCTTATAGGAAAATGCTTTATCTAACTTGGGTGCTAAAATATAGTTAAAATCGACACCGTCACTATTATATGTGCTCTTATATGAGCCATTAACTGCTCTTACGGTATAACTATAATGCCAATCATTTCTTGTAGCTGTTTTATCAACATACGAAACAGTTTTTCCACCCTTAACTGTTGCAATTTTTTTCCATTCATAGCTATTCAGGGTACCGCCCATACGATAAATTTCATAGCTCTTTGCGCCGGAAACCGCCTTCCAGGTAAACTTTGCATAGCCTGAAGAGGTTGCTCCGCTTACACCAATCAGCTCAGGTGTATCAAGATAAATCAAAGAAAGACCTGTTTTATTGTAGAGGCTCTTATAATCACCATCGTATGCTCTTACGGTGTATTTATATGTTTTACCGCTTTTTGCAGATTTATCTGTATATGTATAAGCACCCTTACCCACAGATGCAAGATAATTCCAGCTTTTTTCGCCGGGTGCTTTTCTGTAAACTCTGTACTTTGTGGCAGTTGCCAAGGGCGTCCATGTGAATTTAACACCTGCAGATGTGCTTTTTACGGAATTAAGCTCAACGGTTTTCTTACTTAAACGGTCAATTTTGATTTTAAATGTTTCAACTGAATCTGTATCTATAACATTACCGTCATCTCTTGAAATATATGTGTAGCATTTGCCGTAATAGATTCCGCTGGGAATTGTTTTAAAGGTCCACGGAATAGCCATAGGGCTGTTCCCCTTTTCGCCAAACTCCTCTGACATACTTCTGATAAGCTTGGTGCAAGCCTTGTCAGAATAAATCTCAACCGCATAGTTTGCGTTGCTTTTACCCTCGCTTATTCGCATAAAATAGAGAGTCCCTTTATCGCCATAGAAGGAAAAGCTGGTCTTTCGGGCTTCAAGATTTGAATCCGTGGGAACAATCTGACCGTATTTTTTGCCATAAGCCGCCTCTTTATCTGCAGCAAAAGAAGCTACTGTCAGAGCGCCTATCACAAGTAAAGTAACAAGAAGTGTCAGGAGCACCCTTGTTTTTGAACTTAATTTTTTCATGGAATAACCTCCGATGATATTAATTATGGTATGTATTATAATATATAAACTTGTTCTTTTCAATAATAATTTGTGAAATAAATGTTACTAAAAATTCCGTATTTCCGCTCTGTTCACCAACAATTAACATTATTAATCTCTCATTAACATCTTTTATCAACTCTGACCAAAAAAGTTGCCTGAATTTTGGCGGAACAAATCTTTGTTTTTCATTGATTTTTACACAGGAAAATGTTATTATACTGTATATAATTAGGTTTATTATGGGGTGTAAGATGGCTACAAATGAAACCCGGAGTCAAAATATGCCGCTATGCAAAGCCACATTTGATAAAATCCCCAAGGAAAAGCGGGATAGAATTTTAAATGTTGCTATAAAGGAATTTGCCGATAACGGATTTGAAAACACCTCCATTCAGCAAATTGCTAAAAAAGCAGGCATCAGCGTTGGCTCTATCTATAAATATTTTGAGAACAAGGAAACTATGTTCTCTATGGTAGTTCATGAGGGTATGTCTTCTTTAGAGGAGCTCCTTATGAGTCTTGCAGACTCTTCGGAGGATATTCTGGTAAAAGCAGAAACAATCATCAGGGCTTTGCTGAAATATTCCAGAAAAAATCCTGAATTGATTAAGCTATACTGCCAATTAACTACAAGCGATAAATCCGAGTTTTTAAACGGTATTTCTCAAAGAATAGAGGCAGTTTCTGCTTCAATTTACACTGTTACAATCAGCAAGGCTCAGGAAACAGGCGATGTCCGTGACGACATAAACCCTGCATTCTTCGCTTTTCTGCTTGATAACATATTTATGATGTTGCAATTTGCAACTGCTTGTGATTACTACAAGGAACGATTTTTTATCTACACAGGAAAGCAAGCAACAGAAAGCGATGATTTAATCGTCCAGCAAACCCTTAAATTTTTGAAAGCGGCATTTGAGTGAGTGTGTTCGAACCACATATGGTTTAATACAGTCACTTTTCCCTGTAACATCGTTAAAACTCTTGAAAGGATGACGTATTGCGAGACAAAAAAATTACAAAGGTGCGTGAAATCGGACATTTGAGGCATATTTGGTTCGAACACACTCACTCTAACTTTAAATAAAAAGGTGATTTCTATGAAAAAAACAATCAGTATTTTACTTTCGGTCTGTCTGCTTGTGGCTATTCTTCCCGTAAGCTCTTATGCTTCCTATTCAGCTGATGAAATCAAATTGAATTTTGACTACAACGCTGATAAAAAAATCGACCTTAACGATGCACGAACAGTTTTACGTGTTTCAGCAAACCTTGAAGAGCCCAAAGAGGGATTAATCTATGATGTAACCGGAAATGGTGACGGCATCACTATGGAGGATGTTAAGAAAATCGTTGCCATTGTTACAGGTATTGACACCGAGGTTAACGAATGTGCTGAATTCAATCTTGAGCTTTTCAAGGCTGAGCTTAACAGCGTTAAATCTGTTAAACCCGGCTTTACTAAAACTGCAACAACACAGTGCCATTCTATGAAGGTTACAACTAAAAATGCACCTGTAGATGAGCTTAACGTTACTAATATGGAGTTTGACGACTACGCAAATAAAACCTGCGACTATATGGAAGATTTGTTAAGCAACCTTTTGATTAGTGCTGCATTAACCCAGGCGCAAAAAAAAGAAATGGAAACACAAATGGCACAATTAAGAAAAGATGCCAAGGAAATGTATGACTTGAAAACAACTACCAAGACAATAAATCGTTATAGTAGCCATTACTATTATTTCCCTGTTAATAATTTAGGTAACTCCTGCTTCCTTGAAATTGATGATATAAAGAGCATCGAGTGTTATGAAGAGGATGGCTATATCATAAGAAAAGTTACAATGAATGAAGATACCTATATAGGTGACGAATTCCCAACAGGTAACGAGGGCTTTTCACAGCGTTGGAAAACAATTTCCTACGGAAAGGTTTTCAACATACCTGATTTTGATGAAACCGAGGGCACTAAAGAAACCTCAATATTAAATAAGGTTACATTCAAAAACGGTGTTATTATTTCAAAGGTTGATAAGCTTTCGGGCATCCCCGTAAGTGTTGAATACTCATATTCTTATGTTGCAGATATTTCAACAATTCCTACAGTTGATAAGGACGGTAACGAGGGCCTTCAGATGGATTCCGTAACACAAGCCACCAACACAGAAAGCTATGTTCTTAACCCTGTAACAAAGAATTAAGGAGAATATAAAAATATGGAAAATATTAAGGTAACTATGGAAAATGGCGAAAGCTTTGTTATTGAGCTTTGTCCCGAACAGGCTCCCATCACCTGTGAAAACTTTTTAAAGCTTGTAAAAAGCGGTTTTTATAATGGTCTTACATTCCACCGCGTAATTGATGGCTTTATGGCACAGGGCGGTGACCCTGAAGGAACAGGCTGTGGCGGTAGCGATGAAAACATTAAGGGTGAGTTCAGAATGAACGGTGTTAACAACACTCTTTCTCACACCCGTGGCGTTATTTCAATGGCTCGCTCCCAGAATCCCAACTCTGCAAGCAGTCAGTTCTTTATCTGCTACGGCGACTGCACCTTCCTTGACGGTCAGTATGCCGCATTCGGCAAGGTAATTGAGGGTATGGAAACAGTTGACAATTTCCTTAAAATTGACCGCAGAATGAGCTTCGGCGGTGAACGCTCCACACCTGTTGAACCCATTGTTATGAAAACTGTTGAAGTTTTATAAATAAAAGGAGAGAATGAAATGAGCAAATTCAACAACATTTTGCATAAGCTCTACGGCACAAATCCTGCTGACACAAGCAGCCTTCAGCCTAAGGAAGCTCTCGCTTACGGTATTGCCGGCTTTGGTCAGAACTTTATATGCACCATCATTGGTTCATATCTGACAATTTTCCTTACCGATGCGCTTCTTTTCGGTGCAGACGGTGTTACAATCGGCTCTGTTGCAGGTTCAATGGCTGTTGCATACCTTATGCTCGGCACACGTATTTTTGACGCGTTCAACGACCCCATTATGGGCTCAATCGTTGACAAAACCCGTACAAAATGGGGTAAATGCAGACCCTACCTTAAATGGATGGCTTTTCCCATTGCAATTATGACAATTGCCTGCTTCTTACCTGTTTTTGAAGCAAAAGCACATTGGTCATTTGTGGTTGTAGCAATTATTTATGTTTTGTGGTCAGTTGCATACACAGTTGCAGACGTTCCCTATTGGGGTCTTTCAACCTGTATGACAAATGATACCGTTGTTCGTGGTAATCTTCTTACTGTTACCCGTCTTCTTTGCACATTGGGTGCAGGTATCGTTACTGTTTTCCTTCCCATCATCACAGGCTCTATTACAGCTAAATACAAATACCCCGATACAGCAGAGGGTATCCAGCAGATTATGGCTGACAAGGGCGTTGATGCAGAAGGCGCTAAAACATTCATCGGTACTGTTATCGCAGGTCAGGAAGTTGCAAATGCAGATACTCTTAAATGGACATATTTCATTGCAGCAGTTATTCTTGTTGTTGCAGCAGTTCCTATGTTCTTCTATGGCTTCAAGCACACCAAGGAGCGTTTCACTGCAGATGATAATCCCCCCAGCTTTGGTCACAACCTTAAGCTCCTTTTCAAGAACAAAGAGCTTCTTCTTATCGTTCTTTCAGGTATTTTCGGTGGCGCAAGAATGGTTTATTCCTACACAGGCGGTCTTTACTTTGCAAAATATGTTCTTCAGAACGAGGGTATGTATAGCCTTATAACCCTTCTTGTTGTTCCCGGTGGTCTTGTTGCTTCCGTTCTTGTTCCCTGGATGAGCAAGAAATTCACAAAGAAATGGGCATACATTTTTGTTCATCTTTTCGGCGGTGTCGTAATGGCAATTATGTATTTCGTTGGCTACGATGCTCCCTGGAAGCTTATTATTTCAGCAATCGGTCTTGTTCTCCTGGGTATTCCTCAGGGTGTTAACAACATCATTACATACGCTATGATTGGTGATACTGTTGACTACCTCGAGTGGAAAACAGGCGAGCGCGGTGAAGGTATCTGCTTTGCTATGCAGACTCTTATCAACAAAATCGGTATGGCAGTCGGTGCTTTCATCGGTGTTATTTCCTTCGCAGCTGCAGGTATCAACGCAGAAACCGGCTTCATTTCTCCGGAAGGCAAGCAAACTCTGTGGAATATGCTTGTTCTTTCAGGCGTTATCAGTATGTTTGCTTGTGCAGTTCCTATGTTCTTCTACACAATCACAGAAAAACGTCAGGCAGAAATGGTTGCAGAAATCGAAGCAAGAAAGAATAAATAAAAATTTATTGACAATGAGCTGTAAAAAACTAAAGTTTTTTACAGCTCATTTTTACATTCCTTTTACGTTTTTATTTTAAGCCCAAATAATTTATTGCATATTTATTTTGCACTTCAGGATATGCTTTTAAGCTTAAGCTATCAACCACAAATAATGCTTTTGATATTTTAAAGTAAGGCAGAACATAAACAAATGGTATTATTGCTATGCAACTTAAAAACCAACCAAAAAACGAACTTTCTAAAAGAACACTCTCACGCAAAAAACCATCTGTAAAAGCAACGCTCTTTTTAATCGCCTTTTCAGGTGTAGTATCAGGATTCAGGCAAACATAATATGGCGCGGCATTATACCTTGAAAAAGCAATGCGCCACATAAAAATGCAAAAGGATAAAAGAACAGAGCTACCTATTATTAAAACATAGAAAACCACAGGCAGAAGCTTTCCGTTTGAATACAAATAAAAGGTTATACCATAGCATACAGCACAGGGTAAAAGGAAATATAACAGCCAACCGATTTTCAATGCAGTAAGCCTTGCATACAGGCTTAGTGCCCTGAAGCTTCGTTTGAATGTGAAAAAGTGAAACAGTAAGCCCAACCGCCCATTTCCGCCGGAGGCTTTGATAAAATACAAAAACTGCTCACCCAACTTCAGTGAAGAGATAAATAACAATATGGTCAATGATACAAAAGCCACATCAAATATAACTACGGAATAAACAAAAGTATCATTGTAATTTTCAAGATAAGAATTCAGAATACCGCTTTTAAACAAAGAAGCAATGCAATAAACCAAAAGTGCAAATGAGCCTCGTCTGACTATAAAGCTGAACAAAGATATAAAAAACAATCTTAAGGTATCGCCCTTTATAATTGCTTTGCTTTTTAATTTAACATCCGAAATCATAAAATCACCAAATAAAAATATCTGCACATCTTATTGATGCACAGATATATTTTGGGTGATTTTTTTATTTTTAATCATTGACGATTAAGAATACCCTTCATATTTTCCAGAATATAATACGGAATAACCAGATCGCCCTTTCCCTTACCTATAGAAATTTGAGGCTTCATTGCACCGTGAAAATCCGAGCCACCTGAAAGGGATAATGATAATTTTTCTGCAAGGGCTCTGTATTCTGCAGTTTGCTCAGGAGTATATTCAGGGTAATAGCCCTCTATACCGTTAAGCCCGGCGCCCTTAAGCTGAAGCAACAGCTTTTCAAGCTCTTTGATATCATAGCCTGTCTGATTAAGGTGAGCAAGGTAAGCAAGCCCCCCTGCCGCCCGTATGGCTTTTACCGCCTCAACTGCAGAAAGCTCGTGCTTTGGAGCATACGCAGGCTTACCAAGACCGATATATTTTTCAAAGCATTCTTTAACTGTTTCGCAATAGCCCTTTTCTACCATAAGCCTTGCGATATGGGCTCTGCCAACAAAATTACTGCCTGCAAGGCTCAAGGCTTCATCGTGGGTAATCTCAAAGCCCAAGCCACGAAGCCTGCTGCAAACCTCTTCCATCCGCCTTTTTCTGCTACCCTTGAGCTTTTCAATAGTCTTCAATAATGTCTCGTTTTCAGGGTCTATAAAAAGACCTATAATATGGGTTTCAGTGTTTTCTGCTGCGGAAAATTCAATGCCCGCAATAAATTCCATTCCGATTTCTTCCGCTTTTCTTCGGGCTTCTTCAATTCCGTCAACACTGTCGTGATCTGTAAGCGCAAAAGCGGAAAGTCCGCTCTTTTTCGCGTGTTCAACAAGCTCTGCGGGAGTTAATGTTCCGTCTGAGCGGGTTGAATGGGTATGAAAATCAACAGCTCTTTCATCAAAAATTATTGCCTTCACCTCTTGCAGATTTTCCACTGTAAAGGCGTTGTGCTCTTCAAGAAGCTTTCTGCCCTGATGACCGTATGCAACAAGAATACAATCAATTCCCAAGGCATTTGCAGTTTCAAGATCGTGAAGAGTGTCGCCTATAAAAACTGCTTCATTTCTGCTTATTTCCTTCAGGTCAAAAAAGGCTTTTGCCCTTTCTATCTTGCTTTCTGCAAGAGTGTTATCCGCCCCTAAAATTTCATCAAAAAGATGATGTATGCCGAATTTTTTTGTTAAATCAACGGTTTCATCAATAAAATTTGAGGTGATTATGTATTGATGAACACCCGTTCCTTTTAAATATTCAAGTATTTCCTTTGCACCATCTGCAAGGGTGGTTTCATCTAAATGGCGGGCATAATCCTCGTGATATTCCTTGGATATCTCTGAAAAAACAACCTCTTCGGGCGGTAATATTCTGTAATAAAAATTCACAATGGGAGTTTCAACATAATCATAATACTCCTTAAGATTAATTGTTTTCATTCCCTTTCTTGTGAGCATATCATTAACACAGGCAAGAGCATTATGAACATCGTCAATAATTGTACCGTTAAAATCCCAGAATATGTGCTTGTATCTCATTTTTTCACCATCGTATTTTTATTTTATGCTTGTCCGAAAGCGTAAGCAAATCAGCAATGCATTATCACACTGCTTTGCTGATATAGTTTTTCCTGTCAAAGATTTTCGTTTTCAGAAATAAAATCTATGATATTTTTGTGTATTACACCGTCACGCTTCTGCAGGAGCGCATCAATGGTAAACAGATATTTGGGATAGTTGTCCCTAATCATTGTGAAGGGCTTATATTCCCGCGCCTCTGTTTCCTCGCTCATAATTGTCATAGCAACCTGAACATAACGGTATTCATCGTTAATTCGTGTGATGAAATCACATTCTAATTTGCCGATTCTTCCTACGCTTATTTTATAGTTCTTTGCAGAAAGGTATGTGTAAACAATGTTTTCAAGCACCGGACCGTAGTTGATTCTTGCATCAACATTACGAGAAAAGTATATACCAAGGTCTGCAAGATAATATTTCTGTTCACCCCGAAGTGATTTTTTAGACTTAACATCAAAACGGGGACATCTATAAATAATTTTAGCATTTTCAAGTATTTTGAGGTAGCTGTTAAGTGTTTCGGTGCGGATTTTAATATGCTCTTCTTTGTCAAAATATTCTGCTATACTCGAAAGACTTGTTGTGGCACCGAAGTTATTGATAACATAAGTCATAACCTTATCAAATACAGCTCGATTACGGATTTTTTTATGCTTTACAACATCTTTCTCGAGAATCTGCTTTATAACACCGGCAATGTAGGTATCTTTATCAGCAGGATTATCAAATTCAAGTGCTTTCGGAAAACCGCCGAAACGAAGATACTCGTTAAACTCTTCTGCCTTGTTATTCTTAACTTCTTTTCCGAGAAACTCTTTCATTTCCAGATATTCACGGAAATTAAGGGTAAACATCTCAACCTCAATATATCGACCCGTAAGCTTGGTGGAAAGCTCACCGCTTAACAGATAAGAGTTTGAGCCTGTGATGAAAACAGAAAAGTTTCCATCCTCTCTGAAACCGTTGACAACCTCTTCGAAGCCAACCACATTTTGAACCTCGTCAATAAACAGATATTTGAAATCATCATCTGTTATAAGATTTTCAATAGCCATTTCCAAAGCATCCGGCGTTTTGATTTTTCTGTTACCACGTTTATCAAGATTAAGATAAATAATATCTTTTTCATTTACACCCGATTTTTTTAAATCTTCCATAACAGAAAGCAGAAAAAAGGATTTACCGCAACGACGGATACCCGTAACAACCTTAATCAGATCGCTATGGTAAAAGCCTCGGATTTTATCAATGTAATATTGTCTTGTGTAAACCTTTTTGTTCATAGTAAACACTCCTTTTATAGACAATATCACTATAGCACACCATTCAGTTAATGTCAAGTTAAGAGGGGTTTAAACAGATTTTTTATCATTTTACCCTCGTTAAACGGTGATTATCTATCGAATCGCGAAGGGCTTTATATCAACGCGTTCAGTTACGCCTTAATGCCTTTGCCACTGATTATAGCATACATTCACTCCCAAAGCACATAGCATTAACACATTACAAATCCCCCCTTGCTGTGGCCCGGGCATAGCACAATATAAAATAATCAGCAGCTCAAAAAAGAGTTGCTGAAGAAATGCCTATAATAACACCAAGCACAAAAACTGCAGTAATTTTTAAAATGCTTTTGATTTTATCATTTTTATATCTGTATGCTCTCAGAGGCGGTCTGCCTGCGGTTTCTATTTCCTTTCTTGCACTTTCCTTTAATCTTCCCTCACCCATTCCGCTATATTCGGGCTTAACAAAAAATATAGCCTTTTCAAAAAATCCGTTCTGTGTTTCGTTTATTTCAAGCACCTGCTTATTAACGCCTTTTATCATTTTTCTTTCTCCTTTTTTTAGTTCTTAATTATATTGTGAAAATATTGATGCTTTTATACAAAAAGTCCATAATTTAACCGTAATAAAACCCGCAAAAAACTTTGTACATTTTTTCACAAACTGTAACCTTTAATTGCAAAAAAGAATATAGTTTTTTCGGGACTTCGGCAAACATTTTTTGCTTTTGTCAAAATTGACAATGCACAAATTATACATTTTGTATATTTGACTTTCCCCTGTTTTTTGTTCAAAACTGTGTTCAAAATGTTTACAACTAACCTGTTAAACCCTATGTTTGAATAGGTTTTCGACATTTTTTACACTTTTTTTGACAAATTTCAGGAGAATGTAAAATATACGATTTGTTGTAGTTGCTTTACTGATTATACAGAATGGAAACTGTTTTTCAGACATAAAAATAAATGTTCGTTGTTAAAAATATACAATTGCAAAAGGGTACAAAAAGCCTCTGAAAATACTGTTGAAAATGTAGAAAAATTTTATTTTTCAAAAATTGGCTTGACAAAAAACTTTACTGTTTTTTTCAAATGTGGTAATCTTATTCCGGTGATAAAATGAACATTGAATATGTTGATAAAAACATAGTTTTAACAAACACAAAGCATCTGAATATTCCCCTTTGCCTTGATTGTGGTCAGGCATTCAGGTGGAAGGAAGCGGAAAATAATATGTGGCAGGGCATTGCGGGTGGTAAACACCTTTGCCTGAAGCAAGAGGAAAATAAAATCACCTTTTTTGAAACAACAAAAGAGGATTTCGAAAACCATTGGATTAAATATTTTGATTTGGAAAGGGATTATGAAAAAATCCTGTCCTCATACGATGAAGAAAATCTTATAACCGCCTGTAAAGCGTACCCGGGCATAAGAATTTTAAAGCAGGATGAATGGGAGGCAATCTGCTCCTTTATAATTTCTGCCAACAATAATATCCCACGGATTAAGGGTATAATTGAAAGACTCTGTGAGGGCTTCGGTGAAAAAATAGAGGGTGGCTATACCTTCCCATCACCCGAAAGGCTTGCAAATCTTGAGGTTGAGGATTTAGCACCTATCCGCTCAGGCTTCAGAGCAAAGTATATTATTGATGCCGCAAGAAAAATTTCACGTGGCGAGGTGGATTTGGAAAAGGTCAAGAAAATGGACTTTGAGGATGCAAAAGCCGAGCTTTTAAAAATCAAGGGCGTCGGGGAAAAGGTTGCACAATGTTCTCTTCTTTACGGATTCGGCAGAATGGAAGCCTTCCCCGTTGATGTGTGGGTAAAAAGAATTGTTGCCGAGCTTTACCCCAACGGACTGCCCGAATGTATAAAAGGAACAGAGGGAATAGCTCAGCAATATCTGTTCCATTGGAGAAGAAATTTATAAAAATTGAAAATTGAAAGGGGAAGGTGGAAAATTATGGGGAAGCTTCGCTTCCAAACATCATAATTATAATGCCGTGCGCAGCACCCGAAACTTACCACTTTCCATTTACCACTTTCAACTATTAAAATCAATTTTCAAATTGATTTTAACACCTTTTCTCCTATTTCATTAATCACATCAAAATCCGTTGCCTTGATATAATAATCTTCAAGCCGGTCGTGAATATCCTTTGCAAGTGAAAGCTTCTTAACAGCTTCATCAACAAGCTCTCTTTTCGCTCTTCTTTGAAGGGCGAGCTTTTCTTTATTGGCGTAAAAAGCCTCTTTATCATAAAACCGCGAGGCGTGAACCAGCCGCTCACCATCGTCAATTGAATAATGGTAGCTGTTCTGTGTGAAAAGGGCGGTTTTAAGCTGAGGAATAATAATATGCTCGATTTTCATATTGGGGAACAAGGGACAGAAGCATTGATATACATCATAGCCCTTTTCCAAAGCAACAGAGCTTATATATTCTGCAATAAACGGTGAAGCTGCAGAAAATTCATCCTCAATTGTGATGATTTTTTCCGAAAGTGCCACAACCGTTTCATATTTCACATCAATTCCCTCGGGTGAAACTGCGCTTAAAAATCTTTTGTGAATTTTACCCTTCTCGTCACCTTTCTTTTCGGGAATCAATCTGCCTGCAAGTCGCTTCACATAGCGCATAAGCTTTTCTTCATCAATAAAATCGGCGCAAATTGCAGTGCTTTCCACATCAATTGCAGATGCCACTCTGAGAAACTCAACAGTCTTTTTATGCTGAAGTGAATTCTCCCTCATAAGCCTTCCGATTTCTTCAATATGAGAATTAAGATATTTTCTGTCCCAGGCAACGCCCAGATCTACTATATGCTCACTGACACCGGGCATTTTAGGGTCAAAGGTATGGGGAGCAGTGCCATCGCAGATTGAAAAATCAATTTCGGGCACCAGCACCAAATCAAGAGAGCCGGGGTCTGCACTGCAATAGCCCCTTTCAACATAGTAGCCCTTTCTTTCCGCCTTTTCCGCAACCCTTCTCATAAGAGTGGATTTACCCGTACCGGGACCGCCCTTAAGAATCAAATGCTTACCCTCTATGTACGGGTCATAAATACTGTCATATAACGAGCAATAACCCGCTTTATTATTGGCACCGAAAAAGAATGCTACGGGAAGAACTGTTTTTTTCAAAATATCAACTCATTTCGCCTAAAACTTATATCACATACTATGATTTTTTCCATTTTTTGTTACTCTCTTCATTGACTTTTCCTCATAGTAAATATATACTGTTTATGTATGTAATCTTTTACTGAAAAGAGGTTTTTTAATGTCAAGATATGAAGAAGCCAAAAGAATTTATTCTTCCTTTGGCGTTGATACAGAAAAAGCCCTCAACACTCTTAAGGATGTAACAATTTCCGTTCATTGCTGGCAGGGTGACGATGTTGGTGGGTTTGACAGTAAGGAAAGTCTTTCCGGCGGTATTCAGACAACAGGTAACTACCCCGGCAAGGCAACCACACCCGAAGAGCTTATGGCAGATTTGGACAAGGCATTTTCACTTATCCCCGGCAAGAAAAAGCTTAATCTTCACGCAAGCTACGCTATTTTTGAAAATGGTGAATTTGCAGACAGAAATGAGTTGAAGCCCCAGCATTTCAAAAAATGGGTTGACTTCGCAAAGGAAAGAAATATGGGTATCGACTTTAACCCAACATATTTCTCTCACTCAATGGTCAAGGACGGTCTCACCCTTTCTTCTCCCGATGAAGAGGTAAGGAGCTTCTGGGTTGAGCACGGTAAGGCTTGTCTTAAACTTTCTGAATATTTTGCAAATGAAACAGGCATTCCCTGTGTTATGAACATCTGGATTCCCGATGGCTACAAGGACATTCCTGCAGACAGATTTGCACCAAGGGCAAGATTCAAAAAATCCCTTGATGAAATTCTTGCAACCGACTACGATAAATCAAAGGTTTATGTAACCCTTGAATCAAAGGTTTTCGGCATCGGTGTTGAAAGCTACACAGTAGGCTCTGCAGAATTCTGCCTCTCCTATTCTGCAAGTAAGGGCATTACTCCTCTTATGGATAACGGTCACTATCATCCTACGGAATTAGTTTCCGATAAAATTTCCGCTCTTCTTCTCTTCAATGAGAAAATTGCCCTTCACATAACAAGAGGTGTTCGTTGGGACTCTGACCACGTTATTCTTTTTGATGACGAAACAAAGGAAATTGCAAAGGAAATCGTTTCCAACAATGCTCTTGACAGAGTATTTATTGCAACGGACTATTTCGATGCTTCAATCAACAGAATTTCCGCTTGGGTAACAGGTGTGAGAAATGTGCAGAAGGCGCTTCTTAATGCACTTTTATTACCCGCAGATAAAATGAAGGCTCTTCAGGAAAACAGTTCCTTTACAGAGCTTATGTGCCTTCAGGAGGAAATGAAAACCGCTCCCTTTGGCGACATCTGGTCAGAATATCTCGCAAGAGAAAATGTTATTAATGATTACTTTAAAGAAATCAAAGAATATGAAGAAAAGGTATTGGTGAAAAGAGTATGAAGGATATTTTAACTGCTCCCTTTGTGGAAGAAATGAAACGCGCAACCGCTAATATGTATCGTCTTGGTTGGGACGAAAGAAACGGTGGTAACATCAGCTATATGCTTGAGGAGAAAGAGGTTGCAGAATACCTTGACCTTAACAATGTTATCCGCGAAATTCCCACAGGCTTTGATGCAACCTACCTTACAGGTAAAATCTTTATCGTTACAGGCACAGGTAAATATTTCAAGAATGTTGAGATTGACCCCGAAACAAACCTTGGTATTATCCGTATTGCCAAGGATGGCACAACTGCAGAGCTTCTCTGGGGCTACAAGGATGGTGGCAGATTCACAAGTGAGCTTCCCGCTCACCTTATGAGCCATATTTCAAGACTTAAAGCAAACCCTGAAAACAGAGTTGTTATGCACTCTCATCCTACATACACTCTCGCTATGAACCACATCCACGAGCTTGATGAAAAGAAATTCACTCACACTCTCTGGGAAATGTGTACTGAATGTATCGTTGTTTTCCCAGATGGTGTCGGTGTTCTTCCCTGGATGGTTTGCGGTAACAACGAAATCGGTATTGCAACTGCAAAGAAAATGGAAGAATACAGACTTGTTATCTGGGGTCTTCACGGTATTTACGGTGCAGGTAAGGATATGGACGAAACCTTCGGACTTATCGAAACTGTTGAAAAGGCTGCTCAGCTTTATATGCTTGCAACTGCAAGCGGCAAGAGAATCAACACTATCACAGACGAAAACCTCTGGGCTATTGTTGAACGCTTTGCTCTTGAAGACCAGTGCAAAAAGGAATTTTTAGACCTTTAATATTCCAAAAATTACAAAAAGATGTCCAATTGTTACATTGGACATCTTTTTTCTTTTGGTTTTTATATACTGTAATTGAAAGGAGAGGTAAATATGAAAAAATTTGATAAAGAAGAGAAAGGCTTTAAAATATTTTCTTATATAACACTTTTCATTACAGGCTTCTACTTTTTTGCGCACCTTTTATTTTGGGTTTTTGAAGCAGAATTAATTACTCCTTACGATGATTTTGAACATACATTTTTTCTCATAATGCTTTTTATGGATATAGTCGGCTTGTTTATATATGTACCACTTGCTGGTATTGTAATTATAGTTCAATCCCTTTATTTAATCGCCAGATTGGCAGATATCGAAAATATAAAAAAGTGGTTTTACCTGCCGTCTTTTCTGAATATAGTTTTCGGTTGTTTCAGTATATATGGTATTTTAGAGCTTATTAAAAGTGCAGTTTAGTTGATTGTTTCATAAAGCGGTCCTGTAAAAGTGTTGCGAAGCTTATCCCTCTTTTTTGCTTGCAAAAAGGAGGGGGGACCATTCCTCAACTTTTAAAATATTTCTATATATAAATTTCGTGAATATCGTATTTCATAAAATACAGTTCGGACGGAATGGTGGGTGGTACCACCTTTACAATTTCCATAGCTTTGTACCACCCACCGCTAACGCGGTCCCCCCTCCTTTTTCGTTTCACGAAAAAAGAGGGATAGGCTTCGCGTTACTTTTACTTTATGTTAACATATAAATCAAAGCCATAAGCAGCAATTCGTCTGCCTTTTCTTCTGATAAAAGAAGAATGAGCGATAGCAAAAGTGCCTTGTCACTATCTATATTCAAATCCCCGAAAACGCTTTTTATTTTATCTTCAAAACTGTTTTGAAAATTCGGGCGGTTATTGTTTTGTTGTTTTTTGTATTCTGTTTTATATTCTCTTCCACTTTCTTCTTTTGGGCTCTGTTCACTATCTTTTTTGTTAGAAGAAGTTGAGCCATATTTTTTCAGATTTTCTAAATAATCATTAGGCATAGGAACTCTTCGGGGTTCTTCTTTTTTTGCAGTTATGTTAGGTTGATTTTCTCCTCGTTCTCTCTCAAGCCCTGCACTTTGACGAGCTCTTCTTTGCATATCCTCTGCACGTCTTATTGCATCATTCTGCATTTTCATAAGGTCCTGATATGAATAATCTGCCATTACATTATTCCCCTTTCCCTCAAAAGAGGTAAAACAGACATCAGCTTCACAAGCTTTGTTGCTTCATCCGCCTTTTTCTGCCTTTCTTCTGATAAAAGGGGCTTTAAAGCATTTATAAAATCAAGTCGTTCATCATGAGAATTAAAGGCTTGTAAAATCGGAACAATTGCAGAAAGCTGACTTAAATCGGGCATACCCAAACCACCCAAACCGCCAAGCCCACCCAGATTTTTCAGCAAATCATCTAACTGAGGTTGGTTTTGTTCTTGTTTACTTTGTTTCATTTCAGTTTCTTGATTAGGCGGTTCTCTACCGCTCATACCGCCTAAAACCGATGCTGCAGTCTGCTTTAAAATTTCAATGTCATCAGGGGTTAAGGAATTTAAAATGGTATTCAAATCAAAATCAGCCATTATTTTTTCCTCCGAAAAATTTATTGAAAATTGCCTTTGCCGCATCACTGTTCAGAAGTGCTTTTGTTTTCTCCTCATCCTGAAGAAGATTTTTTACTGCACTCGCCTGCTCCTGACTTAAATTACTGTTTATAAAATCATTCAAGCCCTCGTTAGTATCAAGATTTTTACTGCTTTTAGCCTTTTTCATAAGCTCATTTACATCAATTTTGTCATTATTCAAATTACTCATTGAAATCACCAACCCATAGTACTATAATTAATACAATATATTGAATTAAGGGGTTGAATATGTATGCGCATACTCGTACTTTCTGATTCACACAAGCACAATTTCAATCTTTTTTCCGCCATTACAGAGGAGCCAACCGCAGAGGTTGTTTATTTCTTAGGTGACGGTGCAAGAGAATTTGAAGAGGCTCAGTTCATTTACGGTAAGGAGCAGGCCTTTATCGGTGTTCGCGGGAATTGTGATTTATCCTCATTTCTTCCTGAAAAAGATATCAGAACAATATGCAATAAAAAAATAATGGCAACTCACGGATATTTGCAAAATGTTAAATTCGGATTAGAGGATTTAATTCTTGAAGCAGTAAGCGAAAAATGTGATATTGTTCTTTTCGGCCACACTCACAAGCCCGAAAGCATCTACAAGGACGGCATTTATTATTTCAATCCCGGTAGCCTTCGTGACGGGTGCTATGGTGTTATTGATATCACAGAAAATGGCATTATTTGTATAAATAAAAAGCTGTAATTAATTGACATTTTATTTATATACTGTTAAAATTGTGTCATATTTTAAAAAGGTAGTGATAAATATGGATTTCAAGTATTCAACCGCGTTATACCTTATAGCAGGTGCAGTTATCCTTTTTGTCCTCGCTCAGTCTGTTTTCTTCCTTATTAAAGCATATAAGCAAGGCAGAACACTTGGCTTGGACAAATCAAAGCTTCGCAATGCTATTACTTCAAGCGCGCTCTTTACAATTCCTTCCGCACTTTCAATTCTTGCAACAATTATTGCTCTTGTTCCTGCATTGGGTCCCGTTATCCCCTGGGTTCGCCTTTCGGTTATCGGTAACTTAATGTACGAAACAACCGCAGCAGAAGCAGCTATGGAAGCCTTTGGTCACGAGGGCGGTATGGCAGTTGCAGTTTCCGACCCTGAGGTTTATGCAGGTGTTGCCTGGGTTATGACCCTTGGTATCTGCTTCTCTCTCGTAATTCTTCCCTTCCTTGCAAAGCCTCTTCATAAGAAAATTCTTCAGGCAGGTAAAAAAGAGGCTCCCAAAGCAGAAGCAACAGAAAATGCTCCTGCAGACGGCAAGAAAAAAAGAAGTCTCAACGGATTCATCAACGATTTCGCAACTCCCGCTATTTTCATTGGTCTTATCGGTGCATTTATCGCTCGTGCTATTATCGGCTCAGGTAAGCCCGAAACCTTTGGTGACGGTGCAGGCGTGCTTTCAATAATCACACTTGTTGTTGCTATTGTTGTTTCAATTGCACTTGAGGTTCTCGCAAAGAAGCTCAAGCTCGCTTGGTTAGAGCCATTCGTTATGCCAATCGGTATGATAATCGCAATGGTTGCCGCAATCGTTTTCTTCAATATTCTTCCCGAAGAAATTGCAATGCTTGAATGGAGGGGTTAAAAATGGCTAAAAACAAAAACAAAACATATTTTGACCGAGTTCATTCCTGGGGCAGAATTTCAACTATAACCGCACTTTGTGCGCTTCTTATGTTCCCCATAGGCATCTGCCTTTACCTCAATGTATTTCCACCTATAAACGGAATTCTTGCAGGTCTTCTCAAGCTCATTCCTACATATTGGACTGTTGCAGTTGTTGAGGTTATTGTTTATACTCCTATGCTCGGTGCAGGTGGTACATATCTTTCATTCGTAACAGGTAATATCGCAAACCTTAAGCTTCCCTGTGCTATCAATGCAATGGAGGGCGCAAATGTTAAGGCTAACTCCGAAGAGGGCGAGGTTGTTTCAACAATTGCTATTGCAACATCATCTATTGTGACAACAATTATTCTTGCAATCGGTGTTATTATTTTCGCTCCGTTCCTTCAGGCATTTACAGATAATGCACTTCTGAAGCCTGCATTTGCTCAGGTTCTTCCTGCACTTTTCGGTGCTCTTGGCGCAGGCTACTTTATCAAGCATTGGAGAATTTCCTTCTTCCCCATTATTGTGATGATAATTGTTCTTATCTTCTCAGGCTCAATGGGCGCAAGCACACTCCTTTTCGTAGGTATTGTTGCTTCCGTAGGCGGCGCATTGTTTATGTATAAAAAGGGTATGCTCGATAGAGTTAAATAAATAACATTAATACCCCGAAGACTTCAATGAAGCCTTCGGGGCATATTTTTTTATCAGTTAACTCTTATTCCGCTTTCATAAGAGCCCTCATATTTTCCGTTCATTGCTGTAACGGTGTAATAGTATTCTGAACTCTTTTTAGCAGTTTTATCCTTGTAGGAAAGAACATCGGCAACCTCTGCAATCTCCTTGTAATCACCTGATGGTGTTCTTCTGTAAATCTTATAAGAGGTAGCACCTGCAACGCGCTTCCATTTAACCAAATTACCGTCATTCCACTTAACAGAAACCAATTCAGGTGCATTCATATACAAGTATGTGCGAACATTGTTACCTGAAACGCCCTCGCCATATTCATTGGCTGCTACTACATAATAGTTGTAGAAATAGTTGTTAGCCTTTTCGGTTTTATCATAGAAGCTTGTTTTTTTGGTGGTGCCCACAAGCTTATATTCTTCAAAGGGTGATTCTCTGTAAATCTTATATTTTGTTGCACCCTCAACTGCTTTCCATTTAAGGAATATGCTGTTATCAACATCTGCCTTTATGGTTGTGATTTTTGGCTCTGCAAGGCAGTGGGCGGTAACGCCCTTTGTATCAAAGCTGCTGCTTTCATTTTCCTTTTCCACAACAAGTGAATAAGCATATTCTTTTCCGGGAGTAACCTCTGCATCAACATAGAAAAGCTCGTCCGCACCTGAATAAATCAAATCCCAGTTGTCTTCACTGTTCTTTTTATAAAGCTTATAGCCTATGGCATTTTTAACCTTTTTCCACTCAACCCTTATAGCCTGACCCGCACCATAAGCAGCAGGCTTTTTAACACCGAAAAGGGTTATTGATTTTTTGTTTGATAAAACACCTGAGCTTGTACCGTTTACAGCCTTAACTGCATAAATATATTTTTCACCGTCAGTCTTGGAGGATTTATCGGTATATTTTAAAGCATCTGCATCAACTGTTGCAATACGGGTATATTTCTTCTCGTCTGCGGTTTTTCTGTATATTCTGTATTTTTCTGCACCCTTAACCTCTTTCCAGGAAATGCGGATTTTATTATCCTCAAGTGTTTTGGGAGCATTAAGCACAGGTGCTTCAAGATAAATCAAATCCACACCGATTTTGTTTTGCTTACTGTAGCACTTTCCATCAAATGCCCTGATGGTGTAGGTGTATTTTTCGCCCTTTACTGCAGTTTTATCAGTATATTCGCGCCCCTTTACATCTGCAATTATCCGGTAATCTGTGCCCTCCTGCTTTCTGTAAACCCTGTAAAAATCTGCATAGGTGACCTTTTTCCACTTAATGTAGTTACCTGTATAGAGTGCCTCAGCCTCGTATATTTTCGGTGTGACATTAGCAATTTTATTAAGCTTTATATCGAACTGATATATGCTATCCTTATCAATAATAAGGTCCTCATCCTTCTGAATATATGTGAAGGTCAGACCATAGTATGTTCCGCTTTCGAGCTTTGAAAAATCAATGTTAAGGCTACCCGTACTGTCAACAGTGGGGAATGCACCGCTTTTGTTTATGAGAATATTCTGCCTTTCTGCATCAGAGTAAATAGTAAAGCCATAATAAACATTATCCTTTTTACCCTTACTGTCAAATTTAAAGGTAAGCAAGCCTTTATCTTCTTTAACAGAATATGATTCGCATTGAGTTTTAAAGTTTGATTTAACGGGAATCATCAAGCCGTATTTACCCTCATAGGATTTATATTTTGTTGCCGCTGAGGTTGTAACTGAAAAGGCAGAAATCAAGCAAAATACTGCAAGAAATACCGATAACGCTTTTTTCATAGTTTTCATTTATTGCCACCCTGCCTTTCAAAATATTTATCTGCCTTAAGAATTATTGTCTGGGTTTTGGAATCCTTGATTTCACCGTTCATAACCATTCGGACTGCCTGACTTAAGGGCATTTTAAGTGTGTTCACAAACTCATCCTCATCAAGATGCTGTTCACCCTGAATAAAATCTGTTGCAATATACATATGGATTACCTCGTCAATAAGTGCGGGAGTGGTATATAAATCACCGATTGAAAAAATATTGTTTGCAGTAAGCCCTGTTTCCTCAGAAAGCTCACGAAGAGCGGCTTCCATAGGGTCCTCCCCCTTTTCAAGCTTGCCTGCAGGAACCTCTAAGGTAACCTTATTGAGAGCATATCTGAACTGATTAACAAAAACAACCTGACCATCCTCAGTTATGGGCAGAACGCATACTGCACCGGGGTGGCGGATAACCTCACGAACACCCTTATTGCCGTTTGGAAGAAGAATTTCATCTCTGAAAAGATGAATTGCAACTCCGTCAAAAATTTCTTCGGAAGAAATTTTCTTTTCTTCAAGCTTCATAATTACTACCTCTTAACAAGTTTTTTGCATAGTTATACATATACATTGTACTATATTTTTTTATCACTTGCAACCGCAATTTGTCGAAAACAAAGCAAAAACAGTCGTTAGCCACCAGTTTCCAGTCGCCAGCCTCCAGTTGCTAATTTTCAAAACAAAAACTAACTCGTTATAAATATTTTCAAATCTGTTCTAACAAATAAAGAAGAATAAACCTTATGTTTCAATTCTGCAAGCTGATAACTATATATATTCTGTGGCACAGGCAAGCCAGTGCCTTACGGATGTAATGGTTTAAGTGATACGTATAGTGTCATAACCGTAAGGTATAGGCTCGCCTATACCACACAACGAACTATGATAGTACATTTTTATAATTGCGTCGCAGACCCTATTGCTGGTAGCCGGCGACTGGTGGCTCGTAAAAACACTCTCGATTTCTAATTTGGAATTCTTAATTTTTCTTCACACTAAATATTTCCACTTGACTAAACAAAAATTCTGTTGTAGAATCTTCCTCGGTAAAATGGGCAATCGCGGATGCGATTTATCGTAGACGAGGAAAGTCCGGGCATCTCACGGCAGGGTAACTGCTAACGGCAGCCGAGGGTAACCTTAGGGAAAGTGCAACAGAGATATACCGCCGAACTTATTCGGTAAGGGTGGAAAGGCGAGGTAAGAGCTCACCGGCATAGTGGAGACATTATGGCCATGTAAACCCTACCCGATGCAACACCGACTGGGGTGCGCCGTGCAGCGAATTTTATTCGCAACCCCGAAGGGTGGCTAGAGCCATTTGGCAACAAATGGCGTAGATAGATGATTGCCTTAAACGACAGAACCCGGCTTACAGTTTTACCGATAAGCTATTAATTTAGCGCAGAACAAAAAGAAGAGCAGACAATCAAAAGTCTACTCTTCTTTTTTTTGTGTTTTCTTACCCACTCGGAGTATCTATATACACCTTCGGGGTAATAAAACACATTCTGCATCTAAATTCATTAGCTTCTCATTTTTAGGTTTGCGGTAATTCATCAAGATGTGAATAATCGTTAAGAAATTTCAGCTTTGTTTTAATAACATCATTTTCTTTAATAGTCTGAACTAACGAAACACCTGTGTTTACATGGGAAAAGTTGAAATTTTCTTTAAATGGAAAATCCAAAGCGGCGAGGACAAGATAACTGTTAAAGGTTCCGTGAGCGATTATAACAATTGTGCTTTCAAAGTCGTTTTCGGCTTTGATTTTTTCTATTATTTCCTTTGCTCTGTTATATGCTTTTTCATCGTTTTCCTCTCCCAAAGGAGTCCGACGATTGATTTGGGCATCAGGGCAAAGCTTTTTTATTTCTTCATCGGCAAGACCTATGTAATGAGGCTCTGTGCCTTTTTCAAGAAGAAGAGAATCAATAATAATCGGTGTATTTTTATGATATTTTCTCACTGCATTTGCAGTTTTTACCGCCCTTACCAAAGGGCTTACATAGAATTTATCAATACTTTCTTCTTTGAATCTTTCACCTAAAAGCTCAATCTGCCTTTCGCCCTTTGGTGTCAAATTAGTTTCGGAAAAGCCGTCACCATTAAGATTACCAAAGGTTTCTCCGTGACGGATGATATATAGCTTCATATTCTTACACCCTGAATCCCTTTTCAATGCTTCTTCTTTTGGAAGAAATGATTTTATGAAGTTCGTTTCTCACTTCTCTTGCGTTTTTTATGCCGTGAACTCTTACCAGTTCACCTTTGCAGTTGATAACTATAACACCTGTTGCAGACAAATCCCAGGCAGCAGACAAAATCCCCGTAAATTCACCAATACTTGTTACTCTTCTTATAGCATCTATAAAAGCATCAACACTGCCATGAACCTGAAGATTATCAACACTTTTCACATCACTCCAGGGAATCATCTGAGTACCTTTAATTCCTCTGTTAATATATAAATGCATTCCATCATATTCGAGTATTTTAGATGGCAAAATAATTCTACGGAAAAAACGCAAAACGGCAACAATTGCTGTTATAAATGCAATCAAATAAGCAATCCTTAAAAGCAACCCGAATCCGATTTCATCCATCAGATAAAACTGCCTGAAAAAATAAAACAAAACCAAATATAAGGGTGTGAGAATAAACACCGCATTTTCTCTCTTGCCTAATGTGATTAAATTATTATTCATCAAAAGCACCTCTTTTCGCTTTCTTTAGAAAAATTCTATCAAATAATATGTATAATTACAAGATAATTAATAAAAAATTCGTCAAAAACTATTGATACTTTTCTATTTTTTTTCTATAATAAAGTGTCAAATTATGCAATCTTATTTTATTGGAGTTTTTTATATGAATTACGACTGCAACAAATTAGCAGAGCTTCTTTTCCCGAATGTTACGGAAACTATAGAAGACCTTGAAAAAAGATACCCCGAGAGAGATTTAAAGGAAGGTGCTCGTGTTACACGATTTGCACCCTCACCCACAGGTTATCTTCATATCGGTGGTCTTTTCGGTGCTCTTGTTGATGTTCTTACTGCAAAGGCAACAGGTGGTGTTGCCTTCCTTCGCGTTGAGGATACCGATAAAAAACGCGAAATTGATGATGGCGTTTCCGCGATTATCAATGGCTTTGCTTCCTTTGGTATTGATTTTGACGAGGGTGTTACAGGCTTCAACACAGAAAAGGGTGCTTACGGACCTTATACCCAAAGCCAACGTGCTGAAATTTATCACATTGTTGCAAAGGAATTAGTGCAAAAAGGACTTGCCTACCCCTGCTTCTGCACTGCAGATGAGCTTTCTGAAATCCGTCAGGAACAGGAAAAGGGCGATGCTCTTATCCGGGGCTATTTCGGCAAATGGGCAAAGTGCCGTGACCTTTCCTTTGAAGAAATTGAAGAGAATATAAACAACGGTAAGCCCTATGTGCTTCGCTTCTGTTCTGACGGACAAGAAGATAAAAGAATTTTCTTTGACGATATTATCCGTGGCAAAATCGAAATGCCTGAAAATATTATTGATGAGGTTCTTTTGAAATCCGATGGTATTCCTACATATCACTTTGCTCATGCTTGTGATGACCACTTTATGAGAACAACTCACGTTATTCGTGGTGAGGAATGGATTTCCTCAGTGCCTAAGCACATTGCTCTTTTCAAGGCTTGCGGTTTTAAAGTTCCCAAATATGCTCACACTCCTCAGGTTATGAAAATTGATGAAGAGGACGGAACAAAGCGTAAGCTTTCAAAGCGTAAGGACCCTGAAGCAGCAGTAAGCTACTTTGTTGAAGAGGGCTTCCCCAAGGAAAGCCTTATTGAATATCTTCTCACCCTTCTTAACTCAAACTTTGAGGATTGGAGAAGAGCAAACCCAACTGCAGACGCCTTTTCATTCCCCTTTAATCTTAAGAAAATGAGCCCCAGCGGATGCCTTTTCGACCTTGTAAAGCTCAATGACGTAAGTAAAAATGTTATTTCCGTTATGAATGCACAAACTGTTTATGATTATATTTCAGCTTGGGCAGAAAAATTTGACGAGGATTTCTACAAGGTATTTACTGCAAATCCCGAAAAATCAAAGGCAATGGTAAACATTGACAGAGAAAGCAACAAGCCCCGTAAGGATATTGCAAAATGGAGCGAGGTTAAGGAATATTTCTCATATATGTTTGATGAATATTATGAGGCTTCCTTTGACCTTCCCGAAAACATTGCAAAAGAGGATGCAAAAGCAATTCTTGAAAATTATCTTAAGGTTTACAACGTTGAGGATGACAAGGAAGTGTGGTTCTCTAAAATCAAGGATTTGTGTGAGCCATTAGGATTTACTCCCAATGTTAAGGAATACAAGAAAAATCCTGAGCTTTTCAAGGGTCACGTTGGCGATGTTTCAACAGTTATCCGCCTTGCAGTAACCTCAAGAAAAAACACTCCCGACCTTTGCTCAATTATGAGCCTTTTAGGTCAGGACAAGGTAAACGAAAGAATTAATAAAGTAATTGAATCACTTTAAGGAGATATACACAATGGAAGAAATTATTAACGAAACCGCGGGTAATTTTATCCACGATATAATTGACGAAGAATTGGCAAGTGGTGTCAACACAAAGGTTCAGACCCGTTTCCCCCCTGAGCCCAACGGCTATCTTCACATCGGTCACGCAAAGGCTATCTGCATAGACTTTACAACCGCTATGAAATACGGTGGTGTTTGTAATCTTCGTCTTGACGACACAAACCCCTCAAAAGAGGATATTGAATATGTTGAATCCATTAAGGAGGACATCGAATGGCTTGGCTTCAAATGGGATAAATGCCTTTATGCTTCAAGCTACTTTGATTTCCTTTATGAATGTGCAATCAAGCTTATCAAGGATGGCAAGGCTTATGTTGATGACCTTTCCGCAGAGGAAATGAGAGAATACCGCGGTACTCTTACAGAGCCCGGTAAAAACAGCCCCTATCGTGACAGAAGCGTTGAGGAAAACCTCGACCTGTTCAAGAGAATGACTGATGGCGAATTCCCGGATGGTGCAAAGGTGCTCCGTGCCAAAATTGATATGGCATCACCCAATATGAATATGCGTGACCCTGCAATTTACAGAATTATGCACGTAAGCCACCATCAGACAGGCGATAAATGGTGCGTTTACCCCATTTATGACTTTGCCCATCCCCTTTCTGATGCTTGCGAGGGTGTAACATATTCACTTTGCTCTCTCGAATTTGAAAACCACAGACCTCTTTATAACTGGTTCATTGAGCAGATCGGCTTTGAAGAGCCCCCCAGACAGATTGAGTTTGCCCGCCTTAACCTTAACTACTGCATTACAAGTAAGAGAAGAAACATCCGTCTTGTAACAGATAACCTTGTAAGCGGTTGGGATGACCCCCGAATGGCTACAATCTGCGGTATGAGAAGAAGAGGCTATCCTGCAAAGGCTCTTCGCACCTTTATTGACAAGGTTGGTGTTTCAAAGGCATACAGCGTTGTTGACTACGGTCTTCTTGAGGCTTGCGTAAGAGATGAGCTTAATGAAAATGCACCTCGTGCTATGGCAGTTCTTGACCCCATTAAGGTTGTTATTGACAACTATCCCGAAGGTCAGACTGAAGAAATTGAGGTTGAAATCCATCCCAACAAGCCTGAAATGGGCAAAAGAACAGTTACCTTCGGCAAGGAAATTTATGTTGAAAGAACTGACTTTATGGCAGAGCCTGTAAAAAAATATTTCCGCCTTTTCCCCGGTAACGAGGTAAGACTTAAGGGTGCATATTTCATCACATGCAATTCTTATGAAACCGATGAAAACGGTAATGTAACAGTTCTCCATTGTACCTATGACCCTGAAACAAAGGGTGGCAACGCTCCTGACGGCAGAAAGGTTAAGGGTACAATTCACTGGGCAGGTCCCAAGGCATTCAAGGCAGAGGTTCGCCTTTATGACAGACTTTTCAATGTTGAAGACCCTGCAGGCGTTCCCGATGATGAATTTGTTAATGCAATTAACCCCAACTCTCTTATTGTTCTTAAGGATTGCCTTATTGAAGAGGGCATCAAGGATGCAAAAAATCCTGACGCATTCCAGTTTATGAGAAACGGTTATTTCTGTGTTGACAAGGATTCAACTGACGAGAACCCCATATTCAACAGAACTGTTGAGCTTAACTCTTCCTGGAAATAATACTACGAAAGGATGATTTAATAATGAAATATGTATACAAAATCGTTGCAGCTTTAGGTGCACTTTCAATTCTTCCCATGATCGTTTTTCTTGAAGATATTTATTTTAAGATCACCTCAACCGCGTTAAGCGCTATATTTTATATAGGTCAGCTCTTAGGAAAGGAATCTATAACTCAATTTATTGAAGATAACAATGGTGTAGTTCCCGAAGCTATTGGAGATAATATCTCCCTTTATGATTTATATAGTCTGTTTTCCGGTTTTACCAGTTCTGGTGATAACAGCGAAACGCTTGAAAAATTTGAGGTTTTGATTTCTCCGTTAATCACTTCAGGTATAGCACTTGTTTTGATTGCTATATGTGCGGTAGTAACTGCAATTTTGGCTTTTGTTATGAAAGATAATCGTAAGGTTATTTATTCTTCAATCGCAGGTATTGGACTTTCTTTAGTGTTTAAAGAGTGCTTTGAAGGCGTTGCTGCACCCATTCTTGAAGGTACAGTAAGCATATCAACTCTTATGGAAAGCCTCTGGGGTAGTTTAATCGGTACTTTCGATGAACTTTGTCTTAACACAAGCTTCTGGTTCATCCCTGCTGTTTTTGGCTTTATAATCCTCTGGACTGTGCTTTACAACTACACTCTCCCTGCAAAAGAGAAAAAAGAAAGAAAATTAATGTTGGGCGAGGGTGATGAAGAATGATTTACGATAAGGTTGAAAATATGAGCCTTTATTTCGACCGTCTCAAAGGCTTTGAAAAGGTTGAAGAGGCTTACAAGGAATTTTGCAAAGCACCCTTTGAAAACGGCAAAATCGAAATTGACGGTGAAAATGCCTGGTGTAATGTTTGCAGATATGATGTTAACCCCGATAATCCTTTAAAATATGAAGCTCACAAGGAATATGCCGATGTTCAGCTTATGTTTGAAGGCGAAGAAAATATCGGTTGGGCAAGCTTTGATGAATGCAACATAACCGAGGATTTCAAGGAAGGCTCAGACATTGCCTTTATGGATGCACCGAACGGACAGTTCCTTGCATTGAGAAAAGGCTATTTTATGGTATTCTTCCCTCAGGATGCTCACGCACCCTGCAGAAAAAGTGAAAATTCCGACTTTGCTCATAAATTAGTTTTCAAAATAAAATTATAAAAGATACAATCCCCTGAGAATTCCAAAAAATTCTCAGGGGATTGTTATTATTTATGTGGCAAGCAAACTACAAGATTAAATATTTCGTTTTCGTATTTCACAAGCATATCGCCCTTGTGCTTATCAACCGTTCTTTTAATGCTTTTAAGACCAAGGCCGTGATTTTCCTTATCCTTTTTTCTTGAAATATATACGCCTGCTCTTCTCTTGGGTGCTTCTGTTGAGGGATTTTTAATTGAAATTATCATTTCATTTTCCGAATCCTCAATTTTAACATCAATATATCTGTCGCTTTGCTTTTCGAATTTCACGCAAGCCTCAACTGCATTATCAAGAGCATTGCTCAAAATTGTGCAGATATCCATAGCAGGAATTTTTGTATCGCCTAATGGTGTAACATCAAACTGAGTTGAAATTCCGTTTTTCTGGGCATATAAAAGCTTTTCGTTAAGAATAGCATCAACTGCAGAATTTTTGCTCATTGAAACATAGGTTGCTTCCTCAACTGCATCAGTCATTTTTTCAAGGTAGGAAAGCATTTCTTCCTTTGTGCCGTTTTCCGCAATACCCTTAAGAACAAAAATATGATTTTTAAGGTCGTGCCTCAGTTCTCTTGTTCTGTTGTAGCTTTCTTCAATTCTCTTGAAGGACTCTTTTTCAAGTCGCATCTGAGTGTTGAGAAGGTCTGCATTTCTCCTTATTTCAAGCTGATTCTGAAGCTTTGAAAAAAGAGTGAAAACAAGAACATTAATAAACACAAGCCCAACTGTTGAAATAATAATATAAATATTAATCTCTTCACCTGGAGCCAATAAATCTATGTAATACTGATAAACAGTAAGCGTACCAAGGGTTGTAACAGGCACAGTCATAAGAAGAAGCCAATATCTTATGGGAACTGCTTTGTTTTTTGACTTTGTGAACATACCCACAAGTATAATCATAACAAGCATAAAGATATTGGGCAGCTCAATTGATAAGATTCTGTAGAAGAAGCCTTCGGTTTCAAGATATGGAAGTCTTTCAAAAATCTTATCTATAAACAGAGAAAATGCAAAATAG
The DNA here is from genome assembly GCA_017436285.1 of Clostridia bacterium. Taxonomy (GTDB): domain Bacteria; phylum Bacillota; class Clostridia; order Oscillospirales; family Acutalibacteraceae; genus DTU089. The sequence continues at coordinate 84,814 of JAFSDL010000013.1, read as the reverse complement.
GAAAGAAGCTTTGAAAGTGCAACAAACAATGAATAAACAACGCAGAAAAGACCCTTCAATCGCTTTTTACCATCAAATATGAAGAGTGCAACGGCAAAAATCAGAAGCATCTGCACACCGGTTTTAATATTACCGCTTTGCCCTGTTTCCTGCAGAGCAAGAAGGATTCCCGAGCTTACAGCAAAGGCAATCCATTTAGGCAATTTGCTTTTGTATTTTTCATCAAAAAAGGCATTCATCAGGAGAAATGCAAAAAGCATTTCAAGGGTTGATGAAAAAAGCCTTATAAGATAGAACAAGCTTGTTTCAATAAATTCCAGCATTTTTTATCACCTTTTCGCCCAGAGATATGCGTTTTTAACTGCACTTGCTTTACTTTTGCTGACAGGAAGAAGCTCTCCGTTCAGAAGCTCTGCACTATCCTTGGAAACGCTTTTGATTTTCTTGGCATTAACCAAATAGCTCTGGTGGGTTCTTATAAAATCCTTACCCTCAAGCTCCTTTTCAACTGCATCCAATTTGCCGTAAAAAGAATATTCATCATTTTTTGTGTGAACAATAAGAACTCTTTTGTTGCTTTCAAAATAGAAAATATCGTTTAAAGGAATATTTTTTACTGCCGAAGCGGTTTTCACAGTATAAAAGCTGTCGTCAGCCTTTGAAAGCTCATTAAGGCATTCACCGAAAATTCTGTCAAATGCATTCACAAGGTCGGTTTTGAGAATATACCTGAACGCCTTTACCTCATAGCCTGAAAAAACATATTCTGCAGAAGAGGTAACAAAAACAATGAGAGCCTCAACCCCCAAATCACGAAGCTGCTTTGCACAGTCAACTCCGTTAACCGTTTTCATTTTTATATCAAGAAAAATAATATCAAGATATGATGGATTTTCTTTGCAGAATTCAATCAAGGGTGCAGAGTCATAAAAAACGGTTGCTTCGCCCTCTGAATCAGCCTTTGCAAGAAAATCCATAACTCTTTTCTCTATGTAATCGCAAACATTTTTCTCATCATCGCATATTGCAATTTTAAGCATATTCCCACCTCGGAATTCAGGTTAATTTTAATATATCACATTTATTCTGTTATTGCTACTGATATTTGGATTTTTATATTCAGCACCATATTCACTGACAATTAGGTTTCTTTTCTTTTACTGTCAAGTAACAAATAATTGAAATAAGCAAAGACAATACTAAAACACTGAAAGCCAATTCCTCCGAGTAAGCAACAGCACCTGTTACAGCCACAACCGGCATACCAAATAAAACAGAGTGAACTGCCCCTAAAGCGAAAAGAAGCGGGCCAAGAACTGCATTATCCTCAAAAACACCATGCAAAAATCCAGGAATTGCACCAACTATAGATATTGCTGCAAAAACATAAGAGATTTTAAAAAAGGTTTTCATACAATGCCTTTTGCTTATATATGCTATCAAAGTTAAAATAATTAAGAATGCAAATGGGAAAACTGAACTTAAAATCACACTATTCCAACCAAGTTCAATAGTATCTATAAAAAACAATTCACCCGCAAAAATTACACCTAAAATCCATAATACACTAATTGTTCCAAGGCCCCATAAGGCCTCGTGCTTTTTAATATTTTTAATCATATTCCCACCTCGAAATTTATGTTAATTTTAATATATCATATATTATTTTATATTGCTACTGATATTTACACTTTTATCTTTTGCACCATATTTACGGTCTGTCTGAAGTGTTCCCTTTCAATGTTAAATAACAAATCATTGAGATAATTAATGACGATACTAAAATTATAAATGCAACACCATACCAATAAGCAACAGCTCCTACAACAGACATAACCGGCATACCAAACAGCATTGAGAAAACTGTCCCTAAAGCAAAAAGAACCGTATCATTCACAAAGATATTTGATAAAAACCCGGGAAGAGTGCTTACAATCGGTATCGCCGCAAGAATATACGAGGTTTTAAAAAACTCATCCAAGCCATTTCGTTTACTGATACAAGCAATCCAAACTAAAACTACTAAAAAAGCAACGGGGAAAATTGAACTTAAAACCGTACTTCCCGGACCAATGCTGATAGTATCTATAAAAAGAATTTCCCCTGAAAAAATAATACCCAGAATCCACAATCCGCCGATTATCAGAAAGCCCCATAATATTTCATTTCTTCTGATTCTGTTAATCATACCCTCACCCCATTAATTATTTATATTTAATATCAGTCTGTATCTTTTACTTTCTTTGCTTTTATTTTTTTATACAATATTAGTGATATTATTATTGCCACAACAAAGAATACGATAATAGTACTGTTTTCAATTAAACTATCCAGATAAACAAAATAAAATGAATTCACTCCATCAAAAAGCTCATAAGCCATTCTTCCGAAAGGATATAAAACCAAGCCGATAGTAAAACCAACTATCCAGGTTAAAACACTTCCATCGTTACTGAATATTGCTGATATAATACTTGCAAATATCGGAATAGCCGTAGCTGATAAAGCTGATATATACATTACTTTTAATGATTTTCTTTTACAGATGATAGTAAAAATAAGTAAAACTATAGGAATAAGTATTGCAGTTATCATAGGCACGATACAAGAAAAAATCAGTTCTTCTGTATCTATATTTTCTGAGCACCAAATATCCACAGAATATGTATTAAATAAAGCTCCAACACCCCATAACAGCATAATACTGAAAAAGCCTATTATAAATTGAATTACCGGATTAAGTTTTTTCATATAAAAACATCTCCTTTAATTGTTTAATATCTATTCTCAAATCATTTCAGTTAACAACATATTCTGTAAAAATGCGCTTACTGTAATTAAGCCGAGAGTTGCAAATAAACCGAAGTTAAAAACATTTTTATGGTTGTTTTCTTTAACTGCGAAAACTATGCTCACAATCACAAGAGCTGCCATTATGAATAATGGAACAATTCCGAAACCACTAAGGAAGCCGAAGAACAGTCCTGCTCCGCCGAATATTAATTCTGCGAACTCATATACAGCAGAATCCATATACCAGTAATTGCTTAAGATAATATTTGCGATGCCTATAAGAAGCGACACGCCAAACACTCCACCGAATATTTTGTATAATTTTTTTAATTTTTCAGATGTATATTTTTTTGTCATATTTAACATCTCCTTTCCTTTGTCTGTATCATAACAAAAACAATAAAAAAATTGCCCAAAATGTAACTTTCGGGCAGTTTTTTGTAATTTTTGGACTATTTCGTATTTTAAAATAAAGAACGAAGTGGATTTTTTGAATTTATTTGCGGTTTGTTATACCTGCCTTCGAAGGCGGGGGGGACCGTCTTTGAATTGTAAATCTAACGAACAAAATCCCAAGCGAGCCTATTATAAATTTTTAAAACATATTTTAGCGGAACGGTGGGTGGTTCTTGACGCGAGTCCTCGAGCGTCTTTGAAGCGCAAGCTTCAACTGAAATAAGGTTGGTGTTATTAAGACTGTGTAAGAACAACCAATCGAAAAAATTTATAAACAGAATAGGGCAGTGTATGACAATGAAACCTGCGGTTTCACGACGCTCGAGTTCTCGCATCGAGAACTCTCCACCACCCGACCAACTTTATTCTATTCTTGAATATTTCCCTCGCTTGAAACTTAATCTTAAAATATTAATAATCAGAAGGTGGTCCCCCTCTCTTCGAAGAGAGGTAACCACAAACAACTACTTTTTTCTTTTATTTTTACCACACATAATTCTTTAGCTATTCCATTCTACCTCTTCACCCTCATATTCCCATTCCATACATCCCAAATCTGTTCTTCATTATCGGGTTGAAGGTAGTCGGTAATATAGGTGCAGGCAAGGGCACCACACGCCCAGCCAAACTGCAATTGCTTTTCGGGGGTATAGCCTTTTAAAAATCCGTAAAGAAGACCGCCCACAAAGGCATCGCCACCGCCGATGCGGTCCATTACGGCAATCTGTTTCGGGTCTATGCTCTCCCAAGCCTCACCATTGAGCATAGCTGCACCCCACAAATGACGGTTGGCGTGCTTTACCTCACGCAAACTTGTAGCGAAAATACTTGCATTCGGTAATTTGTTTTTCACCTGATTTATTGTTTCCTTAAACTGCTCAACAGGTGCCATACCGATTTCATATTTCGATAAATCAAAATCCAATCCTAAGCAAAAGCTGAAATCATATTGATTTGCAATGATTATATCTGAAATGTCAGCAATTTTCTTGAAAATTTCTCTTAATTCTTCCTCTCGGTTTTTCCAGAAGGATGCACGATAATTAAAATCAAAGGAAACAACCGTTCCGTATTTTTTTGCCATTTTTGCAAGCTCAAGGCAGAATTCACCCGTTTCTCTCGAAAGAGCGCAGATAAGACCTGTAAGGTGCAGAATTCCAACACCCTCTTCTTTGAAAAGCTTTTCTAAATCAAAATCTTTAATATTAAGGGTTTTACCCACCTCACCTGCTCTGTCATTATGAACGCGAGGTCCACGCAGACCGAAACCGCTATCGGCAATATTAAACTGATGGCGATACCCCCAAGGACCACCTTGCTCAACATCCTTTCCCTCAAACGCCATATTACGAGAGCGAAGATTTGCCTTTATAAAGTGAGCAATAGGACTATCTTTAACAAAGGTTGTAAGCACCTTTACAGGCAAACCCAAATAAGAGCAGATTGATGCAACATTGGTTTCCGCAGAGGTTGCCTGCATATAAAAAACATCGGAGGAAAAAACCGTCTGCCTGTCCGGTGGCAAAAGCCGAACACCCATACTTGTTGGTACTACTAAAGCATACTTATAATCAGATTTTATATTTAACATATTCTACCTTCTTTATTAAGTGGCAAATTGAAAATGGAAAGTGGAAAATTTCGGGGCGCAGAAATGCGCAATAATATAATAGCGTCGCAGACCCGACACTTTGCATTTTGAGCTTTGCGTTTTGAACTAAGCATCATACGTTGTAGATGCCGTATTCCCACCTTTGCCACTCCAATTAGTATGAAAGAATTTGCCTCTCGGGAAATCTGTTCTTTCATAGGTATGAGCACCGAAAAAATCCCTTTGCGCCTGAATGAGATTTGCAGGAAGCTTCTCTGAGCGGTAACCATCAAAATAATTGAGTGAAGCAGTCAATGCAGGTGCATAAACCCCATTAAGCATACAAATTGCGCAAATTTTTCTGAGGCTTTCCATACCATCAAGAATTTCATTTTTAAAATAACAATCCAACATAAGATTTTTTAAATCCGGATTTTTGTCAAATGCCTCTTTAATTTTACCTAAAAAAGCACTTCTGATGATGCAACCCCCTCGCCAGAGCTGAGCAATTGCACCGAAATTAAGATTCCAATTATATTTTTCCGAAGCGGTTTTCATAAGGGCATAGCCTTGCGCGTATGAAATGATTTTTGCACAGTAAAGAGCCTCTTCCATTCTGCCGATATACTCTTCTTTAACACCTTTAAAGTCAATAAAGGGACCTGTAAGCTCCTTTGATGCCTCAATTCTTTCCTCTTTCATTGAGCTTAAATATCTGGCAAATACTGCTTCAGTTATAAGAGTAAGGGGCACGCCCTCATCAAGCGCGGTAATACCTGTCCATTTGCCCGTACCCTTCTGCCCTGCAGAATCAAGAATTTTATCAACAAGTGGTGAGCCGTCTTCATCCTTTACTGTAAAAATTTTGCTTGTAATATCAATTAGAAAGCTATTGAGCCTGCCTTTATTCCATTCTGAAAAAATTCTTTGCATATCCTCTGCAGAAAGCTCTAAAATCACCTTCATAAAGTGATAAATTTCGCTTATTAACTGCATATCGCCATATTCAATTCCGTTATGCACCATTTTAACAAAATGCCCTGCACCACCTGAGCCTACCCAGTCACAGCAGGGTGCTCCGTCCTCGGTTTTAGCGCAGATTGTCTGAAAAATCGGCTTCACATATTCCCAAGCCCTTTGAGAGCCACCGGGCATCATAGAGGGACCGTTCAAAGCACCCTCTTCACCACCGGAAACACCTGTGCCTATATATAAAAGACCCTTGCTCTCAACATATTTTGTTCTTCTTTCGGTATCTTTAAAATGAGAGTTACCGCCATCAATGATAATATCGCCCTTATCAAGTAAAGGAACAAGCCTTTCAATAACCTCATCAACAGGCGCACCTGCTCTTATCATCATCATTATTTTTCGGGGCTTCTCTGTTGCTTCAACCAACTCTTTTAAAGTATGAGTACCGATAAAATTTTTATTTTTACCTCGTCCGTTTGTAAATTTATCAACAATTTCAATTTCTCTGTTGAAAACCGCTACAGTAAAGCCCTTGCTTTCCATATTCATAGCAAGGTTTTCACCCATAACCGCAAGACCGATAAGTCCTATTTCTGCTTTTTTCATTTTATTCCTCTCTTATACTATTATAATGTTTGGAAGCGAAGCTTCCCCTACATTCCGCACTCCGCATTCCTCATTCCGCATTCACACTATCCACAAACCCAGTGCGGGATTACTTATATAATAAATTTCCTCGCCATCAACTGTGTTATAGCCGTCCTTAAGAGCTTCGGGATTATATTTTTTTACTGCTTCATCATAGGTCATAAATTCAAATCCTACTCCCTCAACCTCTTCTTTTGTGAGGTATTTTGTGCAATAGGTGACCTTGAATTTTCCGTCAGATGAACCGTGAATAAGGTGTGCCGCCACAGATAAATTATTTTTCAGCTCATCCTCTGTTTTCACAAGCTCAAGCACCCTTTTTCTTCCCAAATATCCGTATTTTCTTATAAGCCTGTCATTCTCATCATCTTCCCCGAATTTTTTAACATTGGGAGCAAGAACAATAAGCTCACCACCCTCTGCCATTGCCATTCGGGTTCGGTAAACTGCCTTGTTTCCAAGCCAGGTGCTTCTGAATTCCCTCGGGTCAAGGTAAACAACCGCTTTTTTTATAGGTTCTCCCAGCCTTGTCATATTCATTTCCTGACTTTTACCCACAGACCTTTCAAAAAGCTCTCGTTTTCTCCCGATATATATTCCGTGAATAAGGGTTTCGTCGTTTTCGTTGGTAGTTGTAACTGTTAAAACATACATTAATGGAATATCTTTTATAAAATTTTCTTCCGCATAGTCAAAAACCCTTCTCACAGGGGAAAAATCCCTGCCCATAATCCTTTCAAGACCATAAAAAGCACCAAGCATATGAGAAGAATTTATCATACTGCTTCCGCCACAGCCCACAAAAATATTTTTGGAATAGTTTGCCATACCAACAACCTCGTGAGGCACAACCTGTCCGATTGAAATAATCAAATCATAGGATTTATCAAGAAGCCTTTTATTAATTTCAACATCAATTTTTCTATCAACCAATCCATCGGAAACTGTTTTAACAAATTCTGCGGGAATTTCACCGATTTTCACAACATCTCTGCGCCAATTGTGAACAATAAGCTTTTCATACGGAATATCCTTGCCGAAAAATGCTTCACTTTCTTCTTTTGTTACAGGCCGATGCGTTCCCAGAGCAGGCATAATATCAACAATGCATACTTCTTTTAAAAGGTTATAATACATATTTGTAATTTTACCTGCACCCGAATACATTCTTGTGTAATCAGGTGGCAAAATCAGAATTTTTTTAAGCTTTTTGCCCTCAACCGACTTTTTTATGACTTCAAAAAGCCTTGCATCATCAATAACGCCCTCACTTTCAATGAACAAAATATCACCTCTTGTTAAATAATGTAAGCACCATTATTTTTAGGCTTTTTCATTGAAAATATTACAGTTGTATGTTAATATATAAAAAGAAATTTTCCGGAGGCGATTTTATGAAAAAATTTATGGACAAGGATTTTCTTCTTTCCACCGAAACTGCAAAAAAGCTTTATGCCGCTTGTGAAAATACTCCTATTTTCGACTGGCATTGTCATTTACAGCCCAAAGAAATTTATGAAAACAAAACTCCTGAGGATATTGCTTACCTTTGGCTTGCAGGGGACCACTACAAATGGCGCGGTATGCGTTCCTGCGGTATAAGTGAAGAATATATCACCGGTGATAAAACACCATACGAAAAATTCAAGGCTTGGGCAAGCGCTATGCCAAACCTTATCGGTAACCCCCTTTACCATTGGACTCACCTTGAATTGCAGAGATATTTTGATATTTATGAGCCTCTTTCACCTGCAACATGCGATGAAATCTGGGAAAAAGCAAATGCAAAAATCAAGGCAGGGGGCTTCACTCCCCGTGAGCTTATTGAAAAAAGCAATGTAAAATATGTTTGCACAACCGACGATGCGGCGGACACTCTTGAATATCACAAATTGCTTGCAGAGGATAAAACCTTTAAATGCAAGGTTCTTCCTGCATTCCGTCCCGATAAAGCTCTCGGTATTGAGCTTGAGGGCTACGAGATTTGGGTAAAAGCTCTTGAAAATGTTATGGGTAAGGCTGTTCCCTCTTTCACAGAGCTTAAAGCAGCTCTCCTTTCAAGAATCGAATTTTTCGCAGAAATGGGATGCCGTGCTTCCGACCACGCTTTTACTTATGTTCCCTACAAGAGAGCAACTGAGGATGAATTGAATGTTATATTCAAAAAACGCCTTGCAGGTGAAGCTCTTTCAATTGAAGAAATTGACAAGTATAAAACAGAGCTTATGCTTTTCCTTGCAAATGAATATGCTCGTCTTGGCTGGGGTATGGAAATTCACATCGGTGCTATGAGAAACAATAACGGCGTTATGTTCAAAAAGCTCGGACCCGACACAGGCTATGATTCAGTTGCAGATTATGAAATTGCAGTAAACCTTTCAAGACTTCTTGATGCTATGAATACAGAATATAAGCTTCCCAAAACAGTTCTTTTCACCCTTAACCCCAAGGATAACTATGTTCTCGGTACAATGCTGGGTAACTTCCAGAGTGATGAGGCAGAAAGTAAAATCCAGTTCGGTTCTGCCTGGTGGTTCAACGATAACTACGATGGTATGAGAACTCAGATGCAGACTCTTATGAATCTTGGCGTTATTTCAAAATTTGTTGGTATGATTACCGATTCAAGAAGCTTCCTCTCCTACCCTCGTCACGAATATTTCAGAAGAATTCTCTGCGAGCTTTTAGGCGACCTTGTTGAAGAGGGTAAGTACCCCGAGGATATTGAATTTTTAAGTAAGGTTGTTCAGGATGTTTCCTACAACAATGCAGTTAAATATTTCGGAGTATAATTAATATATAAAAAGCACCACACCGAAACAACAAAATCGTTTCGGTGTGGTGTTTTTTATTAAATACTATTTCTTATTAAATCTCTTTTTTATTTTATCGACAACAGAACAACTTTTCACAGTAGCACACTCTTTCGGAAAAGGGGCTTCTGAAACCCATGGTAACCTTATATTAAAAACTGTTACAGTGAAATATCTGTCAGTTTCCTGTTCATTGGGCACATACCAATTATCAATTACAACATGTAGGAAAAGACCGCCATCAAACATATCAATTTCATATTTGTCGACTTCCAATATTTCACCAACAACTGTATAAGAAACGAAATGATAATCTATATAATCTTCTTCTGCGCAGGAACCTATTTCATCAGGTCTGTCAATCAACAAACCAAGCTCCGAAAGGAACTCTGCTAATTGGGGGAATTTTTCTTTGGATTGAACATAAAAATTTCGGTCTTCATCACAATCACAAAGAGAATGTTCATGAGAATATTTAATTGTGCTTTCAATATCTACATCAAGAACAAATCCATTTTTTCGCACAATCATTTGCACTTCTCCTTTACAATACTTACTATGTAACTTATGTACCACCCACCGCTAATGCGGTCCCCCCTCCTTTTTAGTTCCACGAAAAAAGAGGGATAGGCTTCGCAATACCTTTATATATTTTTCTCTGTATTTTTGTATCCCAAAACTTACCACTGTTATTCTGGCATCTGGTATCTGGCATCCGGCATCTTACACTTTGTGTTTTTAAAACGAACAAAGTGAGTTTTATCAAGCGCTAACATAATCGCAGGAATCAAAACAAGCTGTGCAATTATACCGGGAATGGCATTTATAAACGCACTTGTTAAAAAGGCTGTAAGAGTAAAGCCATCCGCACCCAGACCTAAAATTATTGTCATTACTATTCCCCATACTGCCCTACCCAAAAGCATTGAGGTTATAAGGCAACGATAAAGGGATTTTATGCACTGCCATTTTGCGTGGGAGAATAAAAAGCCTGCGAAAAAACCATATGCCGCAAGCTCAAAAGCCATTGCAAAGGCATTGGGGTACATAACGGGCATACCGAATATTACCGAGCGTAAAAGTGGCATTACAAAGCCCACTCCTAAGCCATATTTCCACCCGCAGATAAGCCCGCAGAGTATAACGGGAAAATGCATTGGCAAAAGCATATTGCCGATTTGCTGAATTTGCCCCGTTAAAAATGGCAGAACAAGACCAAGTGCCAAAAGCATAGCGGAAGTCACAAGATTTTTCAATTCATTTTTCTTCATAAAAACCTCAGAATGATAACTCAATTTTTTGATACACTATTCCCTCGCGTTCGTGAGTGTATGTAATATGAAGAGTGTTGCCAACTGCGGTAATTGCAGGATAGCTGAATTCGTGGTCGCCTGTTGTGGGCTCGCAGGAGAAAAACTCTGTGAATGTATCGCCACTATCCTCAGAATACATAAGCACAAGGGGTGCTCTGTCGCCCCAATTTTCTGATATGGGGTTCATTATAAGAACTAAAACCCCATTATCCAGCTTTACAACATCAATACCGCTGTTGGGATTGGGCATACCTGTGTCATAGGCCTTGCACCAGGTTTTACCGCCATTTTTACTGTCGCTTTTGAAAATCGAACCCATACCTGTTCTCACAAGCATATGAAGACCCTTTTCATCCTCCCACAAGGTAGGCTGAATCATATTAACTGTTTTAAGATTTTTCTTAGGTCTTAAAACAAAATTGGAATGTTCAAATGTTAAACCGTCATCCTTGGAAATATCAACAAAGCATTTCCAGTTTTTTGTTATTGTTTCCTTTGATGCAGGGGCAACAACAGTTCCGTCTGAAAGGCGGATTGCCTTATTCTTAACGGGACCTCTGCCACCGTCATTATCACCTGCTACAAGGATTTTCGGCTCTGAAAAGCTTTTTCCGCCATCCTTGGAAACACAATAATATGTTACCCATTTGGGAATGGGTTTACCATATTTAAAATATAAAATTATTTCTCCGTTTTCTCTTAAATGAAGAACAGGATTCCAATGGGGAAGGCTTTCACCGTTAACCGAAACGCTGTATGGCTCTGCCCATTTTTCATTTTCACGGACGCTTACCCATATTTTAACATCATCGTTACCCTCGCGAGTACCACCGAACCAGGCGGCAACAACAGTCCCGTCCGGCAAGGGCAAAACAGTTGAAGCATGGCAACTATCAGTAACTGTTTTAGGGGGATAAATAAATTCATTTGCTGTTCTTTTTGCTTCAATTTTCATCTTTTTCTTCCCTTTCTTCATCCATATAATCAAAAGCATTCCAAGCCTTATCCTCTTTCTTGGGCTCTTCATCAAAGCCTATGTTCATTTCGATTTTTTCGTTATCGCTTAAAATTCTTCTTTTTACAGGCTCTCTTTTTTCTACAATATATAGCTTACTTCCGTAAAGGTCCGCATAATTACGCACAAACGAGGGGAAGCCCTCGTGGGTGGAAAGCTCTTTATACATAGGGTAATTTATTATGAATCTTACAGTTGCTAAAAAGAGTTTTATATTTAAAAGACTTGTTATTGTAATCCAGGTGCAAGGTATTCCGTTGCCTCCTGCACCGATATAAAAGCCAAGACCAAAATACATAAACAACGATAACAGCGTTAAAACCGCGCCATATAGCTTACCCAATTTCATTGAATTTGTGCCGAATACCAACAAAACAACCGACAGATTGCCGACTATGTATGAAATAATGTTACCTGCCTCATTCATTTCGGCAACCACACAGAACAATGCACCTGCAATCATAAGCATTATAGGTATAAATATTCCGTTTGTTAAAAGCTCAATGTTACAGTTCCAATCATACATATACCCTTTTTTATCGTTAAAATCCATATCTTCAGGGGCATCGTGAGGAAAGATAATATTTATACCAAGAATGGATTTACCATGCTTATGCTTTTTATTTTTTCTTTCTTCAATTTCCTGTTGTGTGGGATTAACATCTATGTTCATTATTATGGGTTCATCTTTTTTGTTTGCAGTATTCTGCTTCACATCAGATTTTTCATCCTTGAGATACATTTTATCTGCATACAAATCCTGACTGTTAACCATAAAATTAGGGAAGCCTTTTTCTTTTTGAAGCACCTTAAAAACAGAATTGTAATTATAAATACATCGCAAACAGAAATATAGCATTGCAATTCCGATAGCATCTGCAATTACCATCATCACTAAATATTTAAAAGCAAACTCAGAAATAAAGGAAAAGAAAATTGTGTTAAAGTATAAAAACGCAATGACATTCAGGTAATAAGCCCATATCTTCCACTTTTTGCAAAAAACTCCACCCACTACAAGAGCAACAGAAGAGCCCCATAAGGAAAATTCAAAAAAATCACCTAACGGGTCGTAATAAACACAGCTTAACATAATGGGGAAAAATGCAAAAATCCAACCGAGAATTGCAGACCTGTTGCTTGTTTCCTTCCAATCAAACATCATATCGCGTTTTTCAAACACTGATGTATACGGAATATATGCAGTTTCCATATTGAATTTCATTACTCCACCACCTTTTGCTATGTTTCAGGGCGGTACGGTCAGGACCGTACCCTACATTTATTTAATATCCGCTTCCCTCTTCACTTTTTGCTATTGAAACAATTCGGCTTGTGCCGAGTCTTTCTGCACCGAGGGAAAGGAATTTTTCTGCATCGTCAAGTGATGCAATACCACCTGCCGCCTTCATTTTCACATTTTCACCAATATTTTTTGAAAAAAGCTCAATATCCGAGAAGGTTGCACCTGCAGTTGAAAAGCCTGTTGAGGTTTTAATATAATCTGCACCTGCTTCCGTTACAAGCTCACACATTTTTATTTTTTCTTCATCAGTTAAAAGGCAGGTTTCAATAATAACCTTTAAAATTTTGCCGTTGCAAGCTTTTTTGATTTCCTTGATTTCATTCAAAATATCGTCATATCTCTTATCCTTGAGCCAACCGATATTTATAACCATATCAATTTCCTCTGCACCGTTTTTAACTGCATCTGCAGTTTCAAAAGCCTTGCAGGCAGTTGTGTTATAGCCATTGGGGAAGCCGATAACTGTGCAAATTGAAAGCTTATCACCACAGTATTCCGCACACTCCTTAACATAGCTTGGAGGTATACACACGCTTGCGGTATTGAATTTAATACCATCGTCGCAAATTGCTTTTATCTGCTCCCGGGTTGACTCCTGCTTTAAAAGTGTATGGTCAACATGAGTTAAAATATTTTTAAGTTCCATAACTAAAACCGCCTTATTTCATAATTTACATTGTAATTGTAGCATTTTTATATAAAAAGGTAAACAGTTTATTGAAATATCATAGTATTTAATAATTGATTTAATAAAATTATTATGGTATCATTTAAAATGTATATTTATGTTATTATGTAATAAGGTGATAATCTTGAAAAATTTACTTGTTATTTTTGGCGGTTGCTCCAGCGAATATGAGGTTTCTCTTCGCTCCTCTGCTTCTGTTTTAAGAAACATTGACAGAGAGAAATATAATGTTCTCACTCTCGGTATTACTAAAGATGGCGAATGGTATTTCTACACAGGCGACATTGATTCTATCGAAAATAATTCCTGGTTCAATGATGAGGACACAACCCCTGCTGTTCTTTCCCCCGATAAAAAGGATAAGGCACTTATTATTCTTAACGATATGGGTGCTTACGAAAAAATCAGAATTGATGTTATTTTCCCCGTTCTTCACGGAAAAAATGGTGAGGACGGAACAATTCAGGGCATATTTGAGCTTGCAGGCATTCCCTATGTTGGTTGCACACCTCTTGCAAGCGGTATGTGTATGGATAAAGCAGTTACAAACACTCTTGCAGATGCGGCAGGTATAAACGGTGCAAAATGGGTTGCATTTACTGAAACAGATTATAAGGATGGCAGAGTTAATTTTGAGGTTATTGAACAGAAATTAGGCTACCCCATATTTGTTAAGCCTGCAAACGCAGGGTCCTCTGTCGGTATTTCCAAAGCACATAATCACCTCGAGCTTCTTAAAGCCCTTGATATCGCTTTTGCTAATGACTACAAGGTTGTTCTTGAGGAAACACTGGTTGGCAGAGAAATTGAATGTGCGGTTATGGGTAATGACCAGCCCGTTGCATCCTGCATCGGTGAAATTCTTCCCACTGCAGAATTTTATGACTATGAGGCAAAATACATAGATAATTCAACAGGTCTTGCAATTCCTGCAGATTTACCTGTTGAGGTAAGCGAGAAGGTTCGTCAGGCAGCAGTTAATGCTTACAGAACAATGGGCTGCACAGGGCTTTCAAGAGTTGATTTCTTCTTAGCAGATGACGGAACAATTTATCTCAACGAAATCAATACACTTCCCGGCTTTACTTCAATTTCAATGTTTCCCAAGCTTTTCGGTCAGGTTGGTGTTGCTTACAGTGACCTTATCGATAAACTCATTGAGTATGCTGAGGAAAGAATGAAATGAGAAGTGTTGAAATAGAATTCGTAAGCGAACAGCAATATCAGGATGACAGAGAGAGCAGTAAGCTCAAGGCTCAGGGTACTATGCAGGAAATTGATGGAATGAAAGTCATTTCTTACACAGAGCCTGATGATGAAATGGGCAAATGCGAAACGGTTGTTAAGGTTATAAACAATAACTTTATTGAAATGCGCCGAAGTGGCGTATATGAAACCACCTTCCTTATTGAAGAGGGCAAGGTCCACTCCTGCATTTACAGAACACCCTTCGGTGAAATGGAAATGGATATTATGGCTCAAAGAGTTAATGCTCAGATACCTGATTGCTCAGGTAAAATTCTTCTTTGCTATACTCTTGAAAGCAAGGGAGAAATTATAGGCGAAAATAATCTTTTAATGAAAATAAATGAGGTTTGAAAATGTCAAAATTAGTTAAATTTGCAGAAGAACAGATTATTTCTTCTGTTACAGCGGCAATAAAAAGTAACATTGCAGACGGTACATTTATTGAGGCAGAAATCCCCAACTTCAAAACAGAAATTCCTGCAGACAGAAAAAACGGTGACTATTCTGCAAACGGTGCATTTATGCTTTCAAAGGCACTTCGTATGCCTCCAAGAAAAATTGCAGATTGCATTCTTGAAAAAATCGACCTTGAAAATACATTTTTCCAGAAATGCGAGGTTGCAGGTCCCGGCTTCATCAACTTCTTTCTGAAGCCCGAATTCTATGCAGATATTCTTCTTGATATTGATGCTTGTGGCGATAGCTATGGCAGAAGCGATTTCGGTAAGGGCAAGAAAATCAATGTTGAATTTGTTTCTGCAAACCCCACAGGCCCTATGCATATGGGTAACGCTCGTGGTGGTGCTCTTGGTGACTGCCTTGCTGCAGTTCTTGACTGGGCAGGCTACTATGTTGAAAGAGAATTTTATGTAAACGATGCAGGCAACCAGATTGATAAATTCGGTCTTTCACTTTCTGTTCGTTATCAGCAGATTCTCAAGGGCGAGGATTTTATTGAGCTTCCCGAAGACAGCTACCACGGTGACGATATAAGAGTTCTTGCTCAGAGCTACATCGATGAAAATGGCGAAGCTCTTCTTGATGCTTCAGAAGAAGAGAGAAGAAAAGTTCTTGTTGAATTTGCTCTTCCCAAAAACATTGCAACAATGAAAGCCGCAATGGCAAAATACCGCATTGATTACAACACCTGGTTCTCTGAGCTTTCTCTTCATAATGGCGGCGAGCTTCAGGAAACAATTGATATTCTCAAAAAGAACGGCTACACCTACGAAAAAGACGGTGCTTTATGGTACAAGAATATTGAGGTTCAGACTGCAATTCTCAAAAGAGAGGGTAAATCTCAGGAATATATCGATAATCTTGAGCTTAAGGATGATGTTCTTGTTCGTCAGAACGGTAACCCCACCTATTTTGCCGCAGATATTGCATACCACAGAAATAAATTTGAAAAGCGTGGCTTTGATACAGGTATTGATGTTTGGGGTGCAGACCATCACGGTCACGTTGCACGTATGAAGGGCGCAATGGAGGCAGTTGGTATTGACGGTAGCAGACTTGATGTTGTTCTTATGCAGCTTGTTAATCTTATGAAGGATGGCAAGCCCGTTAAAATGTCAAAGAGAACAGGTAAGGCTATTACCCTTGTTGACCTTCTTGATGAGGTGCCCATTGATGCAGTCCGCTTCCTCTTCAATATGAGAGAAGCAGGCTCAGCTATGGACTTTGATCTTGACCTTGCAGTTGAGCAGTCCAACCAGAATCCTGTTTACTACTGCCAGTATGCACACGCAAGAATCTGCAGTATTTTGAGAAAGCTTGAAAACGAGGGCGTTAAAATCAGAAAGCCTGAAAAAGCAGAGCTTACTCTTCTTAACAGTGACGAGGAAACTGACCTTATTGCTCACCTTGCTTCACTTACAAATGTTATTATTTTTGCGGCAAGCTCCTATGACCCTGCAAGAATTACACATTATGCAACAGAGCTTGCAACAAAATTCCACCGCTTTTACAATGCACAGAGAGTTATGGTGGATGATGAAGCACTTATGCAGTCAAGAATTTTCCTTTGCGAATGTGTTAAGCGCACAATGAAAAATGTTCTTTCAATGCTCAAAATCGAAGCACCTGAATCAATGTAACAAAAGTTACGACCCTGTTGAACAAAAATTTTGTTCAACAGGGTCGTTTGTTATTTCAGAAAAATAGGGTTAGTCCAGGCCTTTCTGCCCTCTTTATCAACAACTGTTGCTCTGATGTATTCATATTCATTTTTTAAATCCGCTTGGGCACAGGTAAGCAAATCACCCTCTGCTTCAATCATCTTTGAGGGGTGCTTATCACATTGGAAAATTATTCTTTCACATTCGCTTGTTTCGATATGAACAACATTGTCATCATCTACATAAAAATCCTTGATAACAGGGCCACAAGAAGAATAAAACTTGCCTTTTTCCAATGCAGAAAGAATATCTTTCACATTATTTTCGGCATTAACCATTACCCAGCCCTTGCAGTGCTGATACATCTGATGTCCGTCATCGGTAGCAACTGCAAAAAGTCTTTTTCCCATACCAAGAAGCTCATCCCAATACATACCGTTGTCGGTATCCATATCGTCCTCAATAGCACATCCGCTGTTCCATATTTCAAAAGCAAAGTTGCCATTCAATTTATCAAAATATCTTGGTGGAGTTGAGCTCCATTGAGGGTGGCAATAAATTGTAAGATTGTTTTTCTCGTGAGCTTCATCAAGATATTTCTGAAATTCTTCCTGATTTGTCGCCTCACCTCTCGGAAGTCTTTCATCCTGCTTGTAGCCATTTGTTTCATCATCAGGACCTATAAAAACTGTATGAAAAGTTCTGAAACCATTTTCTCTTACAAAAGTGTTGTCATATTCCGTACCGGGAATTATTGTTATATCAGCATCCTCGGCAAAATTTTTGTAGTTATAAATCTTATGGTCTGTCAATGCAAGGAAATCATAGTTATTTTCCTTATGAAGTCTTATAACCTCTTCGGGAGTACCTTTACCGTCAGAACGGGTTGTATGGCAATGAAGTCCGCCCTTAAGCATTTTCTTCTGATTTACGAAAGCCTCTTGTCTTTTCATTTTATCACCTTATTTTTCATCATTTTCGGATGTGCTTTTTCTTGCAACCAACCAAGCGTTAGGAAGATATCTGCCTGTGGGCATATCTCGGGCACAGGGCTTATTGATAACCTCACCGTCATAGCCGATAACCGATGATGAACCACCATCACATGCACCTGCGGTTACTGCACCATACTGCAAAAGAATATCTGCACAGTCCTCCATAGTTGCACCGAGAGAATAGCCAACCTGACGACCATCTACAACAAGAAGCAGAACAACTCCATTTTCGCATTGACCCACAACTGTTCTGGGCTGAAGGCCCCAACCTGCTGAATCCTCAACAACCTTTTCTCCGTTAAGAATAAGAGTTGGCTTATACTGGAAGCCGTCACGGATATTATATTCTTCCCAATCCTTAATACCACCTACAACAAGGCGGTTGTTTGCATCAAAGCCAACAAGAGTATATCGGGAATCATATCTGCCCCAATATTCACCCTTTGAAACGCATTGACCTGCAATTTCACCACCAAGGCTTACGCCACCTCTGTCAATAAAGCCTGAGGCATTAACACCTACAACTGCATTTTCTTTTTCAAGGTAATCGCAGATAAATTCTCCTCGGGAGCCCTTGTAATCCGTTGCCCCGAGAAAAACTCTTGACGGGTCATCAACAAGCACAAGCTTTGCCTTGAAATTGGTTTTGTTGATTTCTAAAATAACAATATTTTCTTCAAGGTCATTGGCATAAACCGTGTTGCCGAACTTATCCTTTTCTCCGACAACAAGATTTTCCTGACCGAGAACATCTGAGCTCTGATTCCCGTAAATATCAGTTACGCTTATATCCTTTATATCAACCTGAGCTGACATAACCTCGTCTATCAGCCAATCCGGGAAAAACCAGGTTGCCAACCATTTATGCTGATCCGTTGTCATAGCGGTTTCAATCCAGATATTCCTCCATTTAACAACGAAAGGAATGTTTCCGAAAACAACTGTTACATAACCAATGATACACAAAGCAATGCTGATTGCAAAAACCAAAAGTGCTACCGCACCCTTGCTCAGCTTCTTCCTTGATTTTTTCTTATGAGAGTGCGATTCGCTCGAATCCACTTTAATATCATCATAGTTCAAGATCTCGTATTCGCCTTTTTTTGACACTGAACAACCTCCGTTAAAATAAATTCCAAAACATTATATCACAAAAAGACAGTGAATTCCACAATTCACTGCCTTTTTACAAAATGTTTATAATTATCTGTTATCTATATAACGGCAAGCTGCAAGTGCTGCAACCGCACCATCTGCAGATGCAGTTGTAATCTGACGGATACTCTTCTGACGGCAGTCACCTGCAACAAAAACGCCATTGGTTTTTGTTACACAGGATTCATCAGAATCAAAATAACCGTTACTATCAAGCGCCGCACAATCAGAAAATGCAGAGTTTTTAGGCTCAAGACCGATCGCAACAAAAAGCCCGTCAAGAGAAAGCTCGCTTTCGCCCTGGCTTGTGTTAAGAACAACACCCGAAAGCTCGCTTTCGCCCTTAAGCTCAGCAACTGTTGCTTCCATAATAAACTCAACATTGTCTTTACCTTCAAGAATGTCAACAAGCTTCTTTTCTCCTGTAAGGTAAGGAAGATTCTGAAGAACATACACCTTTTTGCAAAGGTCGGAAAGAAGAACAGCCTCCTGCAATGCAGAGTTACCTCCACCAACAACACCAACAGTCTGACCCTTGAAGAAAGCACCATCGCAAACCGCACAATAGGAAACACCGTTGCCTACAAGCTGATTTTCATTAGGAAGACCTAACTGTCTGTGGCGTACACCAACTGCAATAATAACCGCCTTTGCTTCAAAGGCTTTATTACCTGCAAAAACAGTTTTATGAGCACCCTGGTCTGCAATTCCCGTAACCTTTTCCATTTCAACCTCTGCACCCATAGAAAGCACCTGGTCAAGAAGCTTATCGGCAAATTCGTTACCGCTCATTTCGGGAATACCGGGATAGTTTTCAATTTTAGGAGAAAAAGTAACCTGACCGCCAAAGGTGGACTGTTCAATAACAAGAACAGATTTTGATGCTCTGAGAGCATAAAGTGCCGCAGTAAGCCCCGCAGGACCTGCACCAACAACTATAATATCATACATGATAAATTACTCCTGTTTTAAAATGGAAATTTGAAAGTGAAAAGTGGAAAATTCCGGGGAAGCTTTGCTTCCAAACATTACAATGCAGACCGCAGGTCCCGACACTCCTCACTCCTCATTCCTCACTCCTCATTTGAAAAATTACCGCCCGTTAGGACGGTAATTTTTAAATTAAAGTGATTCGATAAATGTTTTAATTGCAGGAAGGTCTGCAATTTTTTCTGCAATATCACCCTTGTAGATAACAAGTGTGGGAGCCTGTTTAAGTGCTAATTCTGTTGCAAGCTGAACATTATCTTCAACGAAAAGCTTTTCGTATGCGATACCTGCTTTTTCAAGAAGCTGAGCAGCTATTTTGCATTTAGGACAGGTCTTTGTTGCGAAAAGAACAAATCGTGCATCCTTATCTGTTGCAATTGATTTTTCTTCACAACCGCAAGCACAGTGTGCGTGGTCAACTGTTCTATCTTCTTTTTTGAGGCTTGAATTGAAAACATCGTAAACCTTTCTGTCCTTGAATTCCTGTGCCTTACCATCATTAAAGTTCTGAACGGGACGGTAGTAGCCTGTGATACGACTGTAAACCTCTGTATCATTACCGCAATCGGGACAGGTGTATTCTTCACCTGCAATATAACCGTGGTTGCAGCATACGGAATATGTGGGTGAAATTGAATAATAAGGAAGTCTGTAGTTAGAAGCAATTTTTCTTACGATATCTGCTGCAGCCTTCCAATCAGGAAGCTTTTCGCCAAGGAATGCATGGAAAACAGTACCTGATGTATAAAGAGTATGGAGCTCATCCTGTGCATCAAGAGCTTCGAAAATATCTGCAGTGTAACCAACGGGAAGATGTGAAGAGTTGGTGTAGTAGGGAGTACCGTTTTCGTTAGCGGTGATAATTGCAGGATAGTGCTTTTTATCGTGCATTGCGAAACGATATGTTGTGGATTCAGCGGGAGTTGCTTCAAGGTTATAAAGGTCGCCGTAAAGCTCCTGATAATCTGAAAGTCTTTCTCTCATATGGTTGAGAACATCTTTTGCAAACTCCTGAGTTTCTTTATTTGTCATATCCTTACGGAGCCATTTTGCATTGAGACCAACCTCATTCATACCGATAAGGCCGATAGTTGAGAAGTGGTTGTTGAAGGTTCCCAGGTATCTCTTTGTGTAGGGATAAAGACCTTCATCAAGAAGCTTTGTGATAATATCTCTCTTAACCTTAAGTGAACGGGCAGCGATATCCATAAGCTTATCGAGTCTCTTATAGAAATCCGCAGCATCCTCTGCAAGATATGCAATTCTGGGAAGGTTAATTGTTACAACACCGATAGAGCCTGTGCTTTCACCGCTACCGAAGAAGCCGCCGCTCTTTTTACGAAGCTCACGAAGGTCAAGACGAAGTCTGCAACACATTGAACGAACATCGCTGGGCTCCATATCTGAGTTAACATAGTTTGAGAAATAGGGAGTACCGTATTTTGCAGTCATTTCAAAGAGAAGCTTGTTGTTCTCTGTTTCAGACCAGTCAAAATCACTTGTAATTGAATATGTGGGAATGGGATACTGGAAGCCACGTCCGTGAGCATCGCCTTCAATCATAATTTCAATGAAGGCCTTGTTGACCATATCCATTTCCTTCTTACAATCGCCGTAAGTGAAATCCATTTCCTTACCGCCTACAATAGCGGGCATATCCTTAAGGTCAGCAGGAACTGTCCAGTCAAGAGTGATATTTGAGAAGGGTGCCTGAGTACCCCAACGTGAAGGTGTATTTACACCAAAAATGAAGGACTCAATACATTTTTTTACCTGCTTGTAATCAAGGTTATCAACCTTAACAAAGGGAGCAAGATATGTGTCAAAGGATGAGAAAGCCTGAGCACCTGCCCATTCATTCTGCATAATACCAAGGAAGTTTACCATCTGGTTGCAAAGAGTTGCAAGGTGGCTTGCAGGAGCAGATGTAATCTTACCGGCAACACCGCCAAGACCCTCCTGAATAAGCTGTTTGAGAGACCAACCTGCACAGTAGCCTGTGAGCATTGAAAGGTCGTGAATATGAAGGTCACCGCTACGATGTGCGTTAGCAACCTCTTCATCATAAACCTCAGAAAGCCAATAGTTAGCAGTAATAGCACCTGAGTTTGAAAGAATAAGACCACCTACTGAATAAGTAACTGTGGAGTTTTCTTTAACACGCCAGTCAGTAACCTTAACATAGCTGTCAACAAGGTCCTTATAGTCAAGGATTGTTGATTTCATATTACGGATTTTTTCACGGTTTTTTCTGTAAAGAATGTATGCCTTTGCAACATCTGCATAGCCTGCCTGAACAAGAACAGACTCAACACTATCCTGAACATCCTCAACTGCAACAAGATTGTTGCTGATTTTGGGTTCAAAGTTTGCTGTTACCTTGAGTGCAAGGAAATCGATGATATTGTCATTATACTGTTTGTTGCAAGCTTCAAAAGCCTGTTTGATAGCAATTGCGATTTTTTCAATATTAAAATCTGCAATTTTGCCGTCACGTTTAATTACCTGATACATAATTCTCCCTCTTTCGTATTTTATATTTCTGTTTGCTTCAGAGCTACACATCAATTCTGAAGCGACCGTAAATGATAATAACAGATACCTTGTGTTTTGTCAATAGAAAAAACACAATATCTTGTGTTTATTTTCGGGAACATTCCGAGAAAAACACAAGATATTGTTGACTTTTTGTGAAAATATAGTAAATATACACAGTTATTCCATTGTCTTTTTGTGTATTTTTTTGTCGATATTCCAAAACAGAAAAATAATACCACAACATATTGTGTTTTGAAACAATATATTGTGGTATATATTGGAATTTTAAAAAACTAAATCCCCCTGATTTGTGCATCAGGAATGTATTTCTTCACCTTTTCAAGCATTTCATACATTGTTGCCTTACTCACACCCTTACAGGAGCTATCTATCAGCATCCCCGAGTCAACAAAGTTCTGAAGAAAATAGCGTTCAGTCCCCTGAATCCATTGTGCAAGCCTTTCAATATCATCAACAGTATGAAAATTTTCTGTAACAGTAGTTCTGAATTCATATTCCACACCACTGTTTTTCAGCAACTCAATACTTTTTTCAACAGGCGTTATATCAAAATTTTCAATACCAACCGTTACACCGTATTTTTCGGGACAATTTTTTATATCCATAGCAACATAGTCCGCAAGACCTAATTGAAGAATTCCGTCAAGCTTTTCGGGATAGCAACCATTTGTATCAAGCTTTACTGCAATACCGGTTTCCTTAAGTTCATACAAAAATCGCTCAATATCCTTTTGCAAAAGAGGTTCTCCCCCTGTAATTGCAATACCGTCAAGAACATTTTTCCTTTTTTCCAAATGCTCAAAAATCTCTTCTTCCGTAAAATAATCCTCATCCATTCCCGTTACAAGCAAGGCGTTGTGGCAAAAGGGACAACGAAGATTACAGCCCCCTGTAAAAACAGTGCAAGCGGTTCTTCCCGGAAAATCCAATAAAGTAAGCTTCTGAAAGCCTTTAATTAACATTTTTATCACCGATAAAATTATACTTATCCTGATATATTTCGTCAACATAATTTTAAGAATAAAAATGGCGTTTTGGCACTAAAATTTACCAAACCCCAATATTTATACATTTTATATAATAAATTAACTGCATTTTGTGTATTTACATTTGGAAATAACTGTGTTATAATATCGGTACATATAAAGATATTTTGGAGGAAATTATCATGAAAACAAAAAAAGCTCTGGCTGTCATTCTGGCAGTTGTTATGCTTGTAATGCCTTTCGCAGTATCTTCTTTCGCTGCTACAAGCGAAATCATTGCCGAGCCTTACAAAACAGCATACAATGATTCTGAATGCTTCATCCCACAGGGTCTTGTAGTTAATGTTGATGGAGTTGATATCGATTATACTCCTATCGACGCAAAATTCCGTTTCATCCCTTCTCTCGACGAGTTATTAACAGTAGAAACAACAAAAGTAGATGTCTATTACGATAATGAGCTTGTTGGTAGCATTCCTGTTACTGTTGAGCACATTTTGGGCGAAATCACAGTTGTCGGTAATGGTCACGGTAGATATTGCCTCGGTTGTGGTACTCTTCATAACTTTGAAAAGCACTATGATTATTCTGCAGGTAGCAATCCCAATGAATGTGATGATAAAGCTGACTATGATTACGTGAGTGAATGGATTCCCAATGATGATGGTGGCTTGTTTGTACAACAAACAGCAACAGGAGTTTGCTCAATTTGCAATGCTGAAGTTACAAAAAATATTGCCGGTTCTGAAACATTCGGCTCTATTTTTGAAGGCGAAACTATGAGCGAAATTGAGGCTATGATACTCTCTTATATTAATATGATTTTAGTTCCCTTAATTCAGATGCTTGTTGGCATTTCTTAATTCGGAGGTGTATGTTTAATTATGAAAATCAAAAAAATATTGGCAGTAATTCTTACTGTCGCTTTACTTTCCGGTCTTGCAACTACTAATGTTTCTGCGTCTGAAGGTCTCAGTTATAGTGCAACTGATTCTAAAGTAATCACAACGGATTACACTTTAGATCCTGACAGCTTTCAAATTTCTCTTTCTGTAGATGACAACAAAATTTGTTCTCTTGATGGAACATCCAAGAATTACACTGCGGAAATCACTTCATTTTCAGCAATTTACACCGAAATAAGCGGTACAACACATTCATGCGACTATATTGTATCTCCGGAAGACTTTTTTGAAGTTTTTGAAAAAAGAGATGCTGATATTGAATATGCAGAAACTTACAACGCAGACAAAGAGCCTGAATATCATCTGAAAGTCAGTGACATCACACTTGTTTCATCAATCTCTATATCATTTGATGAAAATAGTGTTTTTGGTGCTTTAGAGTACAATATCTCAATCAACGGTTTTTCTGCTCCCGCACTTTCAACCGGTTCTTTGGGATTTGGTGATACAGCCCTTCTTTTTGTTCCAACAGAACTCAATTTGGAAGGTGTTTTTTACGATTTCCCCGTAATAGCATCGCAACCGACAATACTTTCAAAACCAACAAAAACCAATTATACTGACGCTGAGAAATATGATGCTACAGGTTTGAAGATTGAAATCACAACATCAGCCGGTGCTACCGGTACATTCTCTTACAACGATAGCACTTCACACTTGTTCAAATTTAATCCCAGCAACAAAGAAAACCTTACAATTGATAATTCAGAAGCCATTATTTACCTTAGTGGTGTTGAAATCCTTAAAACTCCCATTAATGTTGAACACCAATGGTCAGCAGATTATGTAAATATCACAACATATAAATATACACCAAACAAACCCGGTTATCATGCTATTGTTTGTGAGGGTTGTGGTGAAACACATGATGCAACCCCCCATGAAATTGACGAAAATTCTTGGACATATAACAATGACCAGACTTTTGTGTCAAACGGCACGGAATCAACAAACTGTCTCATTTGCAATGCTGTAATTACAAGAGACACCGTAGGAACTGCTGATTTCAATACTGCTTTTGCTGATATGCATTTTATTAAAGTAATATTTGAGTATATTAACATACTTCTCCAATTAATTGGTGCAACACTTTAATGATAACTCCTCCCTCAAATAAATTAACCGCTACTTTCGAGTAGCGGTTTTATTTTATACCTCATAATTTTTATTTCTAAAATATTGTTGACAAATCAAATCGGGTGTGTTATTTTATAACTGTAATAGTTGTGATATCACAGTTGCACAAACTATTGGAGGTGATGAAGTGATAATTATTGACCAAAGAAGTCGAACACCGATTTTTGAGCAGATTAAAGAGCAAATCATTAATTTAATCAACATCGGCGAGCTTAACCCCCACGACAAATTGCCCTCAATACGCCAGTTAGCATCAGATTTGGAGTTGAATGTCAATACTGTTAAACGTGCTTTTCAGGAATTGGAAACCGAACGTGTTACCTATTCTCTCCCGGGAAAAGGCGTTTTTGTAAGTGAAAACGCTGTTGCCAATCAGATTGTTTTAGAAAATGCGGAAGCAGAATTAACTCGTATTTTAGCTTCATCAAAAGCAAAAGGCGTATCTCTTGACAGAGTTATTGCTCTGGCAAAAACTATCTACGAAAAGGGTGATAACGATGATTGAAATTAAATCTGTAACCAAAAGCTACGGTGATTATGTGGCTATTAACGATATTAATATAACCGTTGAAAACTCCTCTGTATTAGGTCTTGCAGGCTTTAACGGTAGCGGTAAAACTACATTATTAAATGTATGTGCAGGCATATTCAAAGCTGATAAAGGTGCTGTATTATTAGACGGCAAGGATGCCTTTGATAATGAAAAGGAAAGAGCAAGCCTTTTCTATCTTTCCGATAATTTTTATTTCCCGGTTGGCTCAACTATCAAAAGCACTGCAAAATTTTATGCAAATTATTTTCCGGGCTTTGATTTCAAAATTCTCAGTTCTGTTCTGGAAATTTTCGGGCTTGATATAAAGAAAAATGTCCGCAGTCTTTCAAAGGGTATGAAGAAGCAAGCATCACTTGCAATTGCTTTTGCCACAAAGCCTAAATATCTTCTTATTGACGAAACCTTTGACGGACTTGACCCACATAAAAAAGAGCTTTTAAGAAAGCTTTTGTTAGAATATATCAACGACACAGGTGCATCTGTTATTATCAGCTCTCACGATTTAGGTGAAATCTCAGGGGTTTGCGACCATATTGCAATTATTAACGGAAAGAATGTTATTTTAAACTGCGCTATTGAGGATGTTAGCGAGCATTTCAGAAGAGTTAAGATTATGTTCAATCAACCTGTAACAGAAAGCACTTTCAAAGGCATAAATTACCGCAAAATCAAGCTTTCAGGCAGAGCTGTATCAATGATTATCTGTGGCGATGTCCAAGCAGAAATGCAGAAGCTCAACGCCTTAGGTGCAGAAAGCATAGAAGCAAGCCTTCTCACATTAGAAGAGGTATTTTCGGAAGAAACGGAGGTTGTGACTGATAATGAAAAAATCAAATCAATCTTTAAATAAAACAATTGCAAGAAAGGATTTAATAAACAGTATATCCGTAATTTCTGCAATCTTGATTGTTATATTCGGAATTCTGATGTTCCTTATGGTGCTCAATCCCGAGCAGGATAAGATGGCAGGAAAAACAACTTATTTCATTGAACAATACTTACATTCATCAGATGTACCATCTATGTATATTTTCTGTGGTGAGCACGAAAATGTTTTCCTTTTTGCAATAATAGGCGGATTAGCATTAGGTATTTCCCAGTTTGAATTTTTACACAGAAGGAAATATGCTTCCACACTTTTAGGCTTTGGCATAAAGAGAAACAAGCTCTTTTTAAATCGTTTAATTATACCATTGGCGTTAGCACTTATCTGCATTATACTCCCCTATGCTATTGCTTTGAAATTGAATATAGAGGTTTTCGGCTTTAAGGCGGATATGTTCTCCTGGTTCTTTTTTGAGATTATAAGGGTTATCAGAGTATTCCTTGCTTGCTACACTATTTCAATTGTGGCTTGTATATTCACGGGAAGAACAATTGAGGCTATTGCAGGGGCTGCTTCAATAGCATTTTTACCTTTAGCTACTGCAACCTTAACGGATATAGCCTTCGATTTATCTCTTTTCGGATATGCAGGTCCTTTCTACTCACAAGCTGCCGATATTTTAGTAAAGGCAGACCCGATATTTATTTCTTCTCTTTTCTTTTCAAGAGGGTTTGATATTGCCCACCCTATAAATATGCCCTTGAACTCAGATGCGGTTATTCAGATTATCTTTTCAATAATCTGGATTATAATAAGTGTAGTTGTGTTGTTCTTGGTTAAAAATTATTTCAGCAAAAGCTACAAGCCCGAAAGCTCAGGCTTTAAGGGAATTAACAAAGGTATGGTTACGCTGATTTCCTTTACTGCACCACTTTTGGTTGCTGCTTTTGTTATGGAATATTTAGACAGCTATTTTTCTCCCACTATCTCAAGCAGTATAAAAGCTCTTACAATTTGTATATCTTTAGCAGCAGGCTTCATAGCTTCTTTAGTGTGTGGCTTTATACTACATTTTACATTCAAAAAGATAAAGGCATCTGTAGTCGGTGGTTTGGCTGTCGTTGGTACTATCGGTATTGCACTTATTTTAGGTGGAACCGGCATATTGGGAACATATCACAACACACCTAAGGCAGAAGAAATAACAAAAATAGGGGTGGAAGCACCATTCCAGGAATTTCTCCCTGACATTTGCGAAACCTATGCCGACTTTACTCAGCAATATGCCTACAACACAAATACTGCTTTGGTTATTACTGATAAAGAGGATATTGAAGCCATTCTCGGTCTCCACAACATTATTTCTGAAGATACTGAAAACCCCACCTCTTCAAACTTTTATTTAACATACACTCTCAAGGATGGCTCTACACTTACCCGAAAATATGCGTACCCGGGTGAAGAAGCAACAAAAGAAATGCTTAAGCTTTGGAACACAAAAGCAGCTAAAGAATTGTATAAAAACTTTTTCTTCCCAAAATCTGATGTTGTTGAAAGCCTTGATTATTCATCATCCATATCATCGCGTTATGAACATCCCTTTATTATGGATTATAATGATGAAGATGCTTATATCCTCATAACCACACGCGACTTAGAAACAAAATCTGTCCTTGATGAAATCACAGAAGCTGAATTCAACAAAATGAAAACAGCAATTTATAAGGATATTTGCACTTTAGACTCTTCAGAATGGTTTACCCCTGAAGAAGAACAGATTGGCGCTATCACATTCAGCTATGCAACATATCAACGATTCTTCGAAAGCTTTGGTGCAAAATTCTATATTACGCCCAAGATGACAAATACGGTAAAAGTTCTGAAGGATACAGGCTTGTACGAGCATTTTGAGTGTAAAAAAGAAATCAAGCAGGTTTTGGTTGCCGATATTAAAGAATACATTTCTTGGGAAAATAGCGCTTTGGCTGTAAACAAAAAGGATGCACTTGTTCACCAATCTTACTTTACTTATATAGATAATGGTTGGAGTCATGTTTGCTTCGAGTCCTACGAAAGAGGCGATTATATGCCCCCTGTAAAAGAGGTAACGGATAAGCTGCAGATTAAATCCTTAACAGAAAAGGGATATATTGCTTACAATGTTTTCAATAACGGTAAAATTGTTTTTGTGAAATACTCTGACGATACTTGCTCATCCTATGTTATACCTTATGAGAAATAAGAGGTGATAATATGAAAAGAAAATTGTTAGCGTTTATTCTCGCATTGGTTGTTATATTTTCAGTTGCAGGTGCTTGGTATTACACCTCTTATCCTTCTATAAGTGTTGGAAAGCTTGTCAGTTCAAACAATGATAATTTCACAGAAGAATTTCATAGTGAGCACTTAAGCATTGTTACAGCAGTAGCCGGTTTTCTACCTGACTCTCCTTTACAAAGGCGAAAAATAGAAGAGGTCCGGAAATGGAACGACCCAATAAGCCGAGAGCTTTCAGAGCACAGTAAAGAAGGCGGATTAGCCTACAACATTACAGTTTCGGGCGAGATTTCAAACGGCAAAACAACCCTGAGATACGAAGGTTATATAATTAAAAAAGATGGTAAAAGAATAGACTACCACGAAGAAAAAACCTTTGATTTCGTTCTCTGTTCAGATAAAAACTTTTCACTTTGATACTAATTTTAAAAGAGGTTGCGAAAACTTATTGTTTTTACAACCTCTTTTATTTATTCAGTATATTCAGTTATTTCAAGCACCTCGCCGGCAACCCCTGTATCAAGGGCTTCAACGCCTTTGAGCTTCTTTTGAATAATTTCATTTCTGTGACGGGCTTCATCAAGGGATTTTCCTGCCTCATCAATTTTCTTTCTTGCTTTTTCGAGAACATTTCCAAAGGTTTCATACTGAGTTTTTGCAGCACCTAAAAGCTTTCTCACCTCATCTGCTTTCTCATTTATTGCCATAGCCTTAAAGCCCATAGCAAAGGAATTGAGAAGAGCGGTAATTGTTGAAGGCCCTGCAATCATAACATTTTGTGCCTGAAGCTTTTCTGCAATACCGCTTTTTGATGATGCGATTTCCGCATAAAGACCTTCTGTTGCAAGATAAAGAACTGCAAAGGGTGTTGTCTGAGGAACAACGATATATTTTTTAATATCCTTTGCCTCTGCTAAAACTCTGTCTTCAAGAGCCTTTCTTGCAATCTGCAAGCCCTCGGGGTCTGCCCTGTCTGCAGCATCGCAAACTCTTACATAGTCTTCCAAGGGGAATTTGGAGTCAATGGGCAAGAATATATCTTCGCCACTTTTATCACTATTTGGGAAACGAATAGCAAACTCAACGTGTTCGCTATTGTTCTTTGGTGAATAATTCTTTACATAAAGACCGGGAATTGTCTGGTCAAGGATTGCTTCAAGCTGAACCTCTGCCCATGTACCTCTCGCCTTAACATTAGTAAGAATTCTGTTAAGAGAGGTAACATTTGTTGTAACACCCTGAGAAAGCTCCTTCATTTCACCGAGAGATTTATAAACATTTTCGAGCTGCTCGGAAACAGTTTTAAAGGAGGAATTAAGCCTTGTTGAAAGAGTTGCGGTAAGCTTTTCATCAACGGTTACTCTCATTTCCTCAAGCTTCTTTTCGTTGCTTTCCTGCATCTTGGAAATAGATTCCCCTATTACCTTTGACTGCCTCTCTGAGCTTTGAATATTCTGCTCCTGAATAGACTTTAAGGATGCTGAAATCTTCTCAGTCAAATCAATTCTGCTCTGATAATTTTCCTTAAGCATCTGGCTTAACTTATCTTCAATTTTACCCAGAGAAGCCGTTGTTTCTTCACGGGATTCCTTACCCGCTCTCGCCATTTCCTCACGGTTACGACGGAATTCTTCATAAATCGCATCGTTATTTTTATTTTTCTTCAAAGAAAGAACGAGAACAATGCACACAATTGAAAGTGCAACAGTTAATGCACCGAATAGTATAATTAATATTTCTAAATTCATAATACTCCTATAAAAGTCACCAGTCGCCAGCTACCAGCCGCCAGTTTGGCGGATAGCAAATAACAAAATAAAGATAGATATAAATATATCTTTAAATTATATTTCTTCCCAGTTTCTGGATCTTTCAACGGCTTTGTGCCATCCACTAATCATTTTTTCTCTCGAAGTGCCCTCAATAGTCGGAACAAAGATTCTGTCAACCTCACGGACTGTTTCTATTTCGTCAAAGTCCTTCCAAAAGCCAACTGCAAGACCTGCCATATACGCCGCACCCAAAGCAGTTGTTTCAACAAGCTTGGGACGGTTAACCTTTGATGATGTAAGGTTTGCCTGAATCTGAAGAAGAATGTTACTTACAGATGCACCACCGTCAACACGCATTTCACTCATTAAAATGCCACTGTCCTTAGACATAGCTTCAACAAGGTCAGTAACCTGAAATGCAATACTTTCAAGAACCGCTCTTGCAAAATGGGCTCTGTTTGCACCACGGGTAAGACCCATAATACAGCCTCTTGCATACATATCCCAATATGGTGCACCGAGACCTGTAAAGGCGGGAACAAGATAAACACCGTTGGAATCCTTAACGCTTTCCGCAAGGAAATCACATTCGCTTGGTTCAGAAATAAGTCTGAGCTCATCACGAAGCCATTTAATAACAGAGCCTGCATTGAAAGCACTACCCTCAAGGTCATAGGTAACCTTTCCGTTAATACCCCATGCAATACCCTCAATAAGATTATTTTTTGAACGAATACGCTTATCCCCTGTGTTCATAAGAAGGAAGCAACCTGTTCCGTACGTATTTTTTGCCTGACCTGCCTTAAAGCAAGCCTGACCGAAAAGAGCAGCCTGTTGGTCACCGATAGCACCCGAAACGGGAATGCCTGCCAAAGACTTAAGCCCGGGAACATCCTCTGAAACATATCCGTAAACAGAGCTACACTCCCTGACCTCAGGAAGAATACTCATAGGAATACCCAATTCATTGCAGAGTTTTTCATCCCAACAAAGCTTTTCAATATCAAAAAGCATTGTTCTTGCAGCATTACTGTAATCAGTAATATGTACTTGCTTATTAGTCAGATTCCAGATAAGCCAAGTTTCAACAGTACCGAAAAGAAGCTTTCCATCCATAGCGAGAGTTCTTGCTTCAGGCACATTATCAAGAATCCATTTGATTTTTGTTGCGCTGAAATAAGCATCAATAAGAAGACCTGTTTTTTCTTTTACATAGTCTTCAAGTCCGCTTTCTTTAAGCTTTTCGCATATTGGTGCAGTTCTTCTGCACTGCCAGACAATTGCATTATAAACAGGCTTACCTGTATCCTTATCCCAAAGAATTGTTGTTTCTCTCTGGTTTGTGATACCAATTGCCGCAATTTCTTTAGGGTCAATTCTTCCGTAATCAATAGCTGCAGAAAGTGAACGAAGCTGTGAATCAAGAATTTCATAAGGGTTATGCTCAACCCAACCTGTGTTGGGGTATATCTGCTCGAATTCATATTGTGCTTTTGAAACAATTCTTCCTTTTTTATCAAAAACTATGGTTCTTGAGCTTGTTGTACCCTGGTCAAGAGCGAGAACATATTTTTTCATATTTAATCCCCCAAAATCTTATTTATTATCAGGCCATTGAAAATCCTCATATTTAACCGAATGCTCTTTTTCAAATTCAACACCCTTAAGCGTTGCTTTTAAGGTGTTTCCTATACCCACACTTGTCTGTGCTACATAAACCTTGGATTGATATGTTGCTGTATATGAAAGAACATTTGCTGTTGCAACATCAATAACAATTTTAAGAACACAGTTTTTAAACTCACGAAACATAGCCGTTTCTCCTGAGCTTACTTTCATAAGCTTCATTAAGGTTGAGTCCTGCTCGGCAATTAATGCATCTGTATCAAAAACCTTTGCATAAGCAGATTGATTTGCCATTTCTATTTCTGTATCAGGAAGGGCGATTTCAATTGTTATCAAATCAGTACCGTTTTCATCTTTTTGATATGATGCTTTCGCACCATAAATATCAGAAGCTGTAAGATTCGAAACATAATTTTCGTTTTCAACAGAAACCAAAGAAAAATCATCACTTCCATAAGGAATAATTGTGGTTTCATTTTCTTTATCGTCTTCTGTGAGACTTTCTTCAACCATAGAGGCAACGCCTTCTGCACTTGCGTTGCCAAAGAGAGGAAGCTCAACCTCTTTAATATTAAAATTTGTAAGATTATCTGATGCTGTTCTGGTAATTGTAGCAGCAATATATTGGTTTTCGTCTGTTGTAACCTTAATTTTATTTAATGCATTGTTAAACACAGCAATAAGATTTTTTTCGCTACCATTGAATATGCCATTATCTTCAAACCCTGTAAATGCGCCTGAGGGTTGAAGAGAGGCAAGACCTGCGGCACCGCGAAGAATCTGACGAGCATCAAAAATTGTAATATACCCATCAAAATTCACATCAGAACGAATTAACTGTGCCTCATCTTTTAAAAGAGCCAGCCCTGAGGCTAATTCAAGTGCTTGGCGGGCATCCGTGGTATCAACTACACCGTCACCATTAACATCACCATAAAGGGTATTTACTTCATAAGTAGCTGTTGCGGTAAAGCCAATAGACATAACCGAGCATAAAAATGCTATTACCGTTAAAATTGTAATAAATTTTTTGAACATCCTTATGCCTCCTTTACTTAATTGCTTCTAAAATATCTTTAACAGAACCTAAAACATATTCAGGCCTTACTTCACTTTTTTCATAATCTTCTATCGTAGTTTCACCTGAAAGAACAAGCACAGAGGTTACACCTGCATTTATACCTGTTTTAACATCGGTATAAATTCTGTCACCCACCATTGCAATTTGCTCGTAGGGTACATTTTCTCTTTTAGCGAGAATATCAATCATTGTTCTGTCGGGCTTACCAAGGAAAATTGGTCTTCTTTTAACCGCTTGCTCAAACATATCTGCAAAGCTTCCGCAGTCGGGAAGATAACGACCACCTTCAATAGGGCAAACCATATCAATATTGGTCGCATAGTATTCTGCGCCCCCATCAAGCAAATCGCAAACTATACGGATTTTTTTATAATCAAGCTCTGTATCATAACCAAGAAGCACAAGGTCTGCGCCAACCCCATCCTCGCTTATGTTAACACCATATTTTTTCAGCTCGGCTTTAAGTGATTCTGTTCCGCAAACATAAACCAAAGAATCTTTTTTATTTTCCTGCAAAAACATTCCGGCTGCCATACCCGAGGTAAAAACATTTTCCTTTTCACAAGGAAAATCCAAGGAACGCATTTTCTCTACATAATCCATTGCGTTTTTAGAGGAATTATTTGTAAGAAAAATAAAGTTTTTACCCTGAGCTTTGAGGGTTTCAAGGAATTCCTTTGCTCCGTCAATGGGGTCATAGCCTAAATTGACTGTTCCGTCCATATCAAGCAAATATAATGTTATATCTTTTAAATCTGCCATACTCTTACCTACCGTAAAGTTTATTTAAAGCTCTTAATTCCTGTTTATTTATCAGATTGAGCTGGTCTTTAGTTATTCTGTAAAGCCAGTTGCCCTCTGCCCTACCGGGAACATTAAGGCGAGTATCATTTCCGTATCCCAGTAAATCCTGAACGGGAAAAATCGCAAGACCTGCGTTACTTGCCATTATAGTTCTGATAATTGCTCTGCAGCCCTTTTCATTCCATTGGCTTTCATCGCATACACAATAATGCATAATTTCATTTTTTTGGTCTATGGGCGTTTCCCATAAATAGCCTAACAAGGTATTGTTATCGTGAGTACCTGAATATGCAACGCAATTGTTTATGTAGTTATGAGGCTTGTGAGGTGTTTCTCCCCCAAAGAAACCAAATTGGAAAACTCTCATTCCCGGGAAACCGCTTTCTTCAACAAGCTCAACAACCTCTTTTGTTATATCGCCCAAGTCCTCTGCGATTATGAGCTTGTCGCCGGAAACACCTTTAATTGCGTTAATAAGCTTCATTCCCGGACCCTTTACCCATTTACCATCCTTTGCAGTTTTAGCATCACCCTTAACTGCCCAAAAACTTTCAAAGGCTCTGAAATGGTCAATTCTTATACCGTCAAAAATCTCAAGATATAAAGAAACTCTTTCCTTCCACCATTTAAAATTCTCTTTTTCCATTGCAGACCAATCGTAGAGGGGATTGCCCCAAAGCTGACCATCCTCTGCAAAATAATCCGGTGGAACACCTGCCACATCAGTCATTTTATTGTTATCATCAATGAGAAACAAATTCTTATTGAAGTACACATCTGAAGAGTCAAAGGAAACATAAATAGGCACATCGCCAATTATCTTTACGCTTTTATCGTTAGCATATTTTTTGATTTCCGACCATTGTGTGAAAAATTCATATTGAATAAAACGCCAACCGAATTCAATATTTTTATCGTATGTATCTTTTTCCCAACAGATCCATTCTTTATTATCATTAGCAGCCTTAAGAGCCATAAAAATGCAAAAATCCTTAAGATGCTTATTTCCATCAATAAACTCATTTATAGCCGATTTCTGCTCTTGGGTTACTCTTTGAGATGCAGCTATAAGAAGCTTTACTCTTTCAGTGCTTAACCTCTCAAACTCACAGGAATAGGGTGTGTTCTGGCGAGCGTTGTTCAACTCTTCTGCCGTAATGATACCTTTTTCATAAAGCTTTTTCAAATCAACAAAATAAGGATTACCTGCAAAGGTTGAATAGGATTTATAAGGAGAATTACACTCATCAACAAGACCAAAAGGGAGAACCTGCCAATAGGAAAATCCACAGTCTGAAAGAAAATCTATAAACGCCTTAGCAGAATCACCGAATCCGCCACAAGAATATTCTCCCCAAAGGGATGATATATGTAAAAGCACACCGCTTTTTCTTTCCATTAAAATCACCGTTAATAAGACATAATTATATGTATTATAGTATATCATACTATATACTTTCTTGTAAATAGACAAAATGTAAATAAAAACACAGCCCTTCGCTTTTATCTGCGAAGGGCTGCACTATTTTATTTATTTGATTATTTTACTGAAGAAATAAGCTCTTCAAATGCACCTACAAATGTTGATCCTGCTGTATCAGAAATAACATTGATTTCTTCGTTCTCTGTAAACATTGAGTGATACTCATTATCTCTGAGAACATAGCCTGCCTGGTCATTGTTAAGACCATAAACCATTACATAATCACAGCCTGTAAGCTCTTTAAGAGGAGCATAGCCCCACTCTTCACCGGACCAGGAAGCGTCGCCTGATTCGGGACCACCGTAAATAAGAATCGGGTCAAACTCACCGGGGCAAAGGAAGATAGCAACCTTATTACCAAGCTCCATATAACCGATTTCTGTTACCATCTGATAATCATCTGCTGTTTTTACAATAACAGGATTAAGAACATCTTCACGGGATGCGAGAGTAAGAATTTCGTTAGTTACGTTAAGACGAACCTCCTGCATCTTAATGTTGAGGATGGGCTTAAGGTAAACATCATTGTCAATTGCAATAACTCTTTCTGCAACTGCTTCACCGTATGCAACCATTCTTTCTTCACTTGTAATATCCTCGGGAAGATCAAGTGTATCGCAATCGGTTGTAATAGCAAGCTCAGCACCCTGAACATATACTACGTTTGCACCTGTTTCCATCTTGATTTTTCTTTCGATGTAGTAGGGGAAGTCTGCGGTAAGCTCATCAGGACCTGCACCAAGCATTGTGCAGTGGATACCTGCTTCAAGAACCCAGATTTCCTGTGTTCCGTCATTGGGAACAAAACGAAGTCTGTTGATGTTGGGGTCAATTGCCTGAGGATCACGTTTATCGTGAATAAGCTCGCCGATATCTGCAGAGCCATAGTAAAGCTTACCGGCTTTCATAGCTTTAACGGCACGTTTCATTGAGAGAACGGTTTTATCATAGAGATTCTCCATAAACTCCTGATTCTTTTCAACCTTAAGGTCTTCAAGAATACCACCTGCTGCAGCATTACCTGTGTTAAAAAGAAGAGCTTGTGCAAGAGGAACGTTCATACCGAGAGTATCGATGCATGAGTGCTGATGAAGAACTGATACATTAATCGCAACAACATCATTCTCTGTTGCAAACTCTTCCATTCTTTCACGAATAATCTGAACATCACCACGAGAAAGACCAAAGCCATCAATAACAGCCTGAATAACAACACCGCTATTACCATCGGTTAAGGCATAAACACGAACTCTCTGGTCATCAATAACTCTTACAGGGACACGACCTGCAATAGGCTCAAGAGAGCCTGCGAGGAAATAGTCACCGCTTGTTACATCAATACCATCGAGAAGAGATGCTCCTGCATATCCCATTTTCCACTTTGCACCTGAAGCAGCTTCTCTATCAAAGGTTTCTTCGCCCTCATAGAAATATTCGGGAACATATTCGTCCTCGCCTACCCACTGATCTTCATATCCGGGCCAGAAGCCGTTCAAATATGTAAGAACAAATGAAATAAGCTTATCAATAAATTGGTTAAAGAAATTTTCGATGTTGAAGTTTTCGATATTGATATCTTCGATGCTGATGTCATCGAATGAAATATCTGCTGCACTAACAGGAACTGCAACTACCGAAAAAGCAAGAATAAGTGACAGAACAACTGCCAATACCTTTTTAGACATAGGTATTCCTCCTTATATTATCATACATTGTAATTATAAAACTTTTTTCCTAAATAATCAACAACTATTTAAGCGATTGTGTTTTCTTTGGTATTTTTAGCCAATTCTTCTTCAATGATTTTGTTGATATTGTTGTCACCCATATGTCTGTAAGGCTTCTTTCTCAAAATCAGATACATTATTACCGCACCAATTGCATTGCAAATTGCGTCTTCCATAGTGTCCATAATCGCAAATCTTGCTTCAAGACGCTCAGGCTCAAGAGGAATAAGCATAAAAAGATTTTCCAATCCGCCTGCTTCTTTAATTGCAAGCTCAAGGCTCCAGTGCTGAGCATCCCCGCCAAACCACTGGTCAAAGGTAAATTCAAACAACTCCCAGCCTGCCGCAAATACAAAAGCGATACCAAACGCTGCAAGAGTCACATATTTAGCAGGAACCTTCACCTTATCTCTTAACTGCATAGCGCAAACAAGCTCATAGCTTATGAAAACTGCTTCCATACAACCGAACAAGTGAAGTGCTTTGTCATAAGCAGGAATTATGTAATAGAAATTGAGGAATGCACCGCCAAAGGATGCAAGGAAAAATCCAAGAATTGTAATATTCTGAAAATAAGCAGAAAAATAACGTGGAAATGTATTTTTCGGAAATGCCTGACAAATCTCAAAAGCAAACATACCTAAAAGATTTGCTGACATCTGCATAGGCTGATACATTCCCAATTCATCTGCCTTAACAAGACGAAGAATAATTCCGCCAATCATCAAAAGTCTCAAAATCCACCAATATACAAGCTCCCAAGTTTTACACATACCGAGAACTCTTTTAAAATATCCTTTTCCCATACCTTATCTCCTAATTTTTTAATCTGTTCTTAGATAATACCAAAATTCGTTTTGTTTATTTTTCTTTTTTGGAAAATAAAAATTAAGAATAACCTAAATGTGTAATTTTTTTCGCTATTATTATCAAATTTATTAAATTGTGTTGAAAATTTCACAAATTGAATGTATAATGTAATCTGGATTTGAATGGAGATTGGGTGAAATTTTATGGCAAAACGCGATGGTTATATTTCCTGGGATGAATTTTTTATGGGTGCTGCTATGCTTTGCGCTGAAAGAAGCAAGGACCCTAACACTCAGGTTGGTGCTTGCATTGTAAACGATGAAAACAGAATTTTGTCCGTTGGCTACAATGGCTTCCCTGCAGGCTGTGGGGATGATGTTTTCCCTTGGGACAGAAGCGGTGATGACCCCTACGACACCAAATATCTCTATGTTTGCCACGCAGAGCTTAACGCCATTCTCAACTGCCGTGGAAGAAGCCTTGCAGGAAGCAGAATTTATGTTGCTCTCTTCCCCTGTAATGAATGTGCAAAAGCCATCATTCAAAGCGGTATCAAGGAAGTAGTTTATCTTTCCGATAAATATGCCGAAACTTCCTCAACAAGAGCATCAAAAAGAATGTTTGATGCTGCCGGTGTTAAATACACAAAGCTTGTTCCCACAAAGAAGGAGCTTGTTCTCAATTTAAGAGAAGAGGACATTTAAGCGGTTTATAAAAAATTTTTAATATATAGGAGTGTTTAAAATGCCTTTAGTTAACGCAAAAGACATGCTCACAAAAGCAAAAGCAGGCCAATACGCAGTTGGTCAGTTCAACATCAACAACCTTGAATGGACAAAATCCATTCTTCTCACTGCTCAGGAAATGAACTCACCCGTTATTCTCGGTGTTTCTGAAGGTGCAGGTAAGTATATGTGCGGTTTCAAAACTGTTGCTGATATGGTTAAAGCAATGATTGAGGACCTTAACATTACTGTTCCTGTTGCTCTTCACCTTGACCACGGTTCATATGAAGGTGCAAAGGCTTGTATTGAAGCAGGCTTCTCTTCAATTATGTTTGACGGTTCTCACTACCCCATCGATGAAAACATCGCAAAAACAAAAGAGCTTGTTGAAACATGTGAAAAATTAGGACTCTCTCTTGAAGCTGAGGTTGGTTCTATCGGCGGCGAGGAAGATGGCGTTGTTGGTGCAGGCGAATGTGCAGATCCCGATGAATGCAAAATGGTTGCAGACCTTGGTGTTACAATGCTTGCAGCAGGTATCGGTAACATTCACGGTAAATATCCCGAGAATTGGGCTGGTCTCTCTTTTGATACTCTTGCAGCAATTCAGGAAAAAACAGGCACAATGCCCCTCGTTCTTCACGGTGGTACAGGTATCCCTGCTGATATGATCAAGAAAGCTATTTCTCTCGGTGTTTCCAAAATCAATGTTAACACAGAGTGCCAGCTTGCTTTCCAGGATGCAACAAGAAAATACATTGAAGCAGGCAAAGACCTTCAGGGTAAGGGCTTCGACCCCAGAAAGCTTCTTGCTCCCGGCTGCGAAGCTATTAAAGAAACTGTTCGTGAAAAAATCGAGCTCTTCGGTTCAAAGGATAAAGCTTAATTATGAGCGATAAAAAAAAGCGTAATTTAATTATAATTCTTTGTGTTTTAGCAATAGTTATTGCAATTTTAGCTATTGCTCTTGCTCCCTTCGGCAAAAAAGCTACCGGCAGCTCAGACTCTCCCAATATAACTGAGAGCAGTTCACTCACTCAAACAACTGTCCCAAATAGTGTAGCTGAGTCTTCCGAAAGCTCTACCAAATCCAATGAGGCTACCGATACAACATTCGTAATCCCCTCTTCAACCGACCCTGTTATAAATCCCAATAAAAACTACACATTTTTTATTGATAAATCAACCTTTGATGTAACAGAGAAAGCTGACGGAGAAACAATTCTTACTGCGAAAAACAACAGTGCTGTAAAAATGACCGTAACCCCCGTAAGAGAAATGGGCTACAAGGAATGTTGCCGTGCTGCTGAAAAGAAGCATAAGAAATTAGATGCTTCAGAAAAACTCGAAATTGAAAATTCAAATTCGGTTTACCGCTCCCAGACAGGTGACAGTGACAGTGATGTTATCACAACCGTTTATTGCATTGACGATAACAAGGGCGGCTGCATAGTAATTGAGTGCAAAACCCCCGTAAGCGCAACCCAATATGCACAAACAATTGAAATTATGCTTTCTATGTTTAAAGTTTTATAAAAAACTCTCCTTCGGGAGAGTTTTTTGCTTTTGTTTCCTTGATTTTGTATATATTGTATGGTATCATTATAATGTATATTTTTATAAAAAATCCAATGATGAATGGGGTCGTTTTTATGTATAAAAAATATATCAAAAGAATGCTTGATATATTGCTTTCTTTATGTGGCATAGTAGTGCTTATACTCCCTATGGGCTTAATAGCACTGGCAATAAAAATCGACTCTGAAGGTCCTGTTTTCTTCAAACAGAAAAGAGTTGGAAAAAACAAAGAGCATTTTAACATTTTGAAGTTCCGAACAATGCGAACAGATACCCCTCCTGATGCTCCTACCCACGAGCTGTCCGACCCTGAAAAGTGGATAACAAAAACCGGTAAAATTTTAAGAAAAACAAGTCTTGACGAACTCCCCCAGTTATTCAATATTCTTCGCGGACAAATGAGCATCATCGGTCCGCGTCCTGCACTTTGGAATCAATTCGATTTGATTGAAGAACGTGACAAATATGGTGTTAATAATGTTCGACCGGGTCTTACGGGTTGGGCACAAATCAACGGACGAGATGAACTTGAAATTGATATAAAAGCAACCTTTGATGGCGAATATGTTGAAAAAATGAGCTTTGCATTTGATATCAAATGCTTCATAGGAACTATAACCAGCGTTCTCAAAAGCGAAGGCGTTGTTGAAGGTGGCACGGGCGAAATAAAGAAGGAATCAAACCAAAAATGAAAAAAATCTTGATTACAGGAGCCAATAGTTACATAGGCGTTTCATTTGAAAACTATATAAAACAAAGGTATCCCGAAAGCTTTATAGTTCACACAATTGATATGACAAATAGCGATTGGGAAAATACTAATTTTTCAGAATATGATGTAATCTTTCATGTTGCCGGAATAGCACATCGTAAAGAAACTAAAGAAAACAAACAACTCTATTACAGCGTTAACTACGGTTTAGCATTAAAAACTGCACAAAAGGCACAAAATGAAGGTGTAAAGCAGTTTATTTTTCTAAGTTCTATGAGCGTATATGGTGTGGATATGGGTGTAATTACAGAATGCACCCCCCTACATCCCAAAAGCAATTATGGAAAATCTAAGCTTTTAGCGGAAAACGCCATATCACAGCTTGAAAGCAAAGACTTTTGCGTTACCATAATAAGACCTCCTATGGTATATGGTTTAGGTTGTCGCGGAAATTTCAATTCTTTGATTAAAATAGCAGAAATATCACCTGTTTTCCCTAACATTAATAACCAACGCAGTATGATATACATAGATAATCTTTCTGAGTTTGTGAAATTGGTTATTGATAAAGAATTTTCCGGTATCTGTATACCTCAAAACAATGAGTATGTAAACACTTGTGATATTGCAAAAATGGCAATGAAAGCACGTGGTAAAAAGCTTCATTTAAGCACATTGTTAGGGTTGTGTGTCAGAATGTTGTTTCCATTTATCGGCATTGCAAAAAAAGCCTTCGGAAATCTCATATATGACAAAGAACTTGAAAATTTCGGATTTGAATACTGCGTTGTTCAAACAGAAGATTCAATTAAAAAGAGTATTGTAAGCGAGGAATAACTTGTGAACGGTGATATTTTATTTTTATGTCAGTTTTTTTACCCTGAGGTTGTATCTTCAGCGACACTTCCCTTTGATACAGCTAAGCACCTTGCATCACAAAATTTCAAAGTGGGCGCTCTTTGCGGATATCCAAAGGAATATTCCACAGAACAAAATGTTATAAAGCGCGAAACAGTTTCTAACGTTGATATTAAACGCATCAAATATCTTCAATTCAGCAGAAAATCCACGTTGGGCAGACTTGTAAATTATTTTTCGTTCACACTCAGCGCTCTTTTACACATAAGAGAACTGAAAAAATACCGTGCCGTTATTGTCTATTCCAACCCACCCATCCTGCCTGCTGTGGCAATTTTGGCAAAAAAACTTTACAAAACCAAATTGGTTTTCGTAGCTTATGATATTTATCCTGAAATAGGATATGCTTCCGGAAGCATTACAAAAGGAAATATAATTGATCGGTTAATGCAACTCATTAACATTTCTCTTTATAAAAATGCTGACAAGGTTGTTTCTTTAACTGATGAAATGAAGCAGTTTTTGCTTACCAACCGCAGAGGCATAGCCGCTGATGATATTGTCACTATTGCTAATTGGGCACATGAAGAAACATGTGCAAAAAGCGAAAATTCTTATGCACAATTCGGATATAGTGATGATCAATTTGTTGTTTCATATTTTGGTAATATGGGAACTTGTCAGGACATAGATACACTTCTTCATACAGCTAACCTTATGAAAACAAATGACAATGTTCGCTTCCTTATTATTGGTCACGGAAACAAAACGGCATACGTTAAAAATTTTATAGAAAAAAACCACCTTTCCAATGTTCAGTTCTTTGATTATCTGACAGGTGAAGAATTTCAACAGGCAGTAGCCATTACATCTGCTTTTATTGTCAGTCTGGAAAAAGGGTTGGTCGGCACCTGTGCCCCCAGCAAATATTACAGTTATTTGCAAGGTCAGCACCCAATTATTGCCATAGTTGAAGAAGCTTCTTATCTTGCAAAAGAAGTCGAAGAAGAAAAAATCGGTTATTTTGTTCCCATCGGAGACAGCAACCAATTAAAAAAACGAATTGAATCCCTATATTCAAATCCTCAAGATTGCAAAATTATGGGAGAGAGAGCAAAAAAGCTGTATCTTGGCAAATACGATAAGCCTATTGCTATGGAAAAATATAGTAAT
Organism: Clostridia bacterium; assembly: GCA_017436285.1. Taxonomy (GTDB): domain Bacteria; phylum Bacillota; class Clostridia; order Oscillospirales; family Acutalibacteraceae; genus DTU089. The sequence goes on along the minus strand of JAFSDL010000013.1, from coordinate 41,059 downwards.
ATATTTTCTCAGCTTATGGAGTAAAACAAGTTACCTTAATCTGCCAAAAGGAGGAGTACTCGAATGAATGACATTACGGTTATAATACTCACCAAAAATGAAGAAGCTAACATCAAAAGGTGCATTCTTTCAGTTAAAGAATTAGCTACAAGAATAATAGTTGTAGATAGCGGAAGTACTGATAAAACCTGTGATATTGCAAAAGAAGTCGGAGCCGAAGTTGTGGTACATCCGTTCATCACACACGGCAAGCAATTCAATTGGGCGTTAGATACACTTGATATAAAAACAAAGTGGGTATTCCGATTAGATGCTGATGAAGAGGTCACACCAGAATTACGAAAAGAAATTTCCGAAGAATGCGTCGCACATGCTGATGATAATGTAAATGGTCTAATAGTTAAATTTAAAATTTATTTCTTGGGCAAATTTTTAAAGCATGGTGGTGTATACCCATTTTATCGCACAACAATTTTCAAATATGGCAAAGGCTATATCGACGAGGTAGGCATGCGCGACCAAACTATTATAACCGAAGGTGAACTCCTCTATTTAAAAAATGATTGCCTGCACTATGATTTTAAATCTCTTGAAAATTGGATCAGTAAGCATAATTGGTATTCAACATTAGAAACAATCAATTATGAGCAAGCCACCAAGGATGACACAGATGCTAACCTGCCCGAATCTGCAAAGAAAACAAGAAAAGCAAGAAACAATCTTTATTATAAGTTACCTAAGTATTTCAGAGCAAAACTTTATTATTGGTATAGATATTACCTGAAGCTCGGTTTTCTTGATGGCGAAGCAGGAAGAATTCATGCTTTTATGCAAGCTTATTGGTACAGATATCTTATAGACGCTAAAATATACGAAATGGAAACGAAAAAAAATGGAGAATAAAAAATCCATACTCATCATTACAGGCGGATATTTCCCCGGAGTGAATTTTGGAGGAATAGCAACCAGTCGCTATAATTTTACCGAAGCTTTCGGGGATGAATATGACATTGTAATAGTTACAAGAAACCACGATTACAAAACCTCAGAGCCCTTCAAAAATATAACCGATGGGTATAATCAATACGGAAAAGCTCGCGTTCTCTATTTCCCCGATCAAGCCTTCAATGGCTCAACATTCGGAAAAATCATGGATGAACTTAAACCCGATATCATTTATTGCTCAGGCACCATTACAACCTTTTTCCATTTTAACAAGGATGTAATAGTTGAAGCACGAGAACGCAACATCCCCGTTCTTATTACACCTGATGGTGACGTTTTAGACAATGCTATGAGACATAAGCCGGCAAAAAAAATGGGTGCGGCAATGGCTTGTCGGTTGGGCGGCGTTTTTAAGGATGTCTGGTTTCAGGCAACCACGCCTGGTGAAGTGAAAAACCTACCTAAATATTTGGGCATCAAGCCTGAAAAAATAACTTTGATACCCAATATGCCCTGCATATTCAATCCGAGAACCGACTACATAAAAGAAGACGGAAATCTGAAAGTGGTTTTTGCAAGCAGAATTCATCCTATTAAAAATCTGCTTTTTGCCATCGAATGTATTTGTCAGCTAAAGCAAAATGTAATTTTTGATATTTTTGGTTCAATGGAAGATGAAGCTTATTGGGAAGAATGCAAAAAAGCTATAGCCAAAGCGCCTCAAAACATTACCATAACCTACAAGGGAAGATTGGATTCTTCTAAGGCTCGTGAGGTTGCAAAAGATTACGACTGTTTTTTCCTTCCTACCACCACAGAAAACTATGGCTATGCAATTGAAGAAGCTTTAATTTCAGGCTGCCCGGTAATTATAACCAGTGGTACAACTCCTTGGGATGATGTCCATAATGTTGCCGGTTTTACCGCTGAACTTGGCGATATAAACTCTTTCGTTGCAATTTTAGGAAAAATCGCAGATATGAATAATGTTCAATACAGCACATATTGTTCAGACATAAGAAGCTACATAGAAAAGAAGCTTTCTTTTGAGCAATTGTGCGAAGAATACAAAAAGCTTTTTAATAAAATTATCAAAAATCATTAAACGCAAAAAGATTATGCCTTGTTGAGAATGGAAGATTTTATGTTTTTTGAGCTTAAGCAATTCATAAGAAATTTAATCATATATCTTTTTATGTCACCAAAAAACAATATTGCTGATTTAGCAATTGACGAATACGAATGCAACGACAATGTTAAATATATTATCAACAGCAGCATCGTTACACAGTGTATGATAAATGGTGATGTGAAATATTTCAGAGAGTGCCGAATTCACAAAAAGTTCAAGGAATACTTTGCTGAAGCAATCGATGATTATTTTCAAAACATCTGTAAATACGAAAAAAAAGAATTCGAACGCATTGTCAGAGCGGATGTTTCTTGCAGAGCCAATTACAGAAAGCTTTGCCGTATAACATCAATTTTCAATAAACATCTGATTGAAATATTATCCGGTGAATATTGCGACTATGCTTCAGCAGGTCTACCGTCTCTCAATAATTCGTATTACCAAAAAGAGTTTTTAGATTTTATTACATATATATCCTGTATTATAATCAGCTACAAGGCGAATTCCTACATTCCTGCAGGCATTTGTGAAAACGGAAGTGCCAACAAGCAATTATCCACATACAAGCTCGCCGAGCTCTTGGGTGTCTCCGAATTAATAACCCCGGTGCGCGTATGTAAAAGCAACATAAGTGGCAAAACCAGAACCGGTACACTAATGGATGCAGCCAACGGACAAACTCCCGCATACATTACACCGGATAAAAGGCAAAACTACAAAAAAGAAACATTTTTGAAAGATTTAACAAATCTGGAATATCTTGACGGAATATGCTATCAACTTGATCACCGGCTTGATAATTACAATGTTATAGAAAGCAACGGAATAATTGTGGGGGTGGAAGCTTTTGACAATGATGCAAACAGAACTTTTTTCCCAACATCGAAATTTCCTTCCTCTACCTATGCAGGCGCTTCCTGCATTCTCACAAATCAAGGTCGAGTAAACCGTCCGTATATTGATGCCAATCTCGCCGAAAAAATATTAAGTATAGACAGTACCTGTTTATATGATGCAGTTGGCATTTATCTATCATCATATCAATTCCGAGCACTACTCAAAAGGATTACAAAGCTGCAAAACGCAATAAGAGAAACCGCAAAAGAACAAAACGACTTTTTGGTTTATAATTGGAGCAACGTTAATACCGATTGTGAACTTGATGAAAAATATGGAACAACCTATTTTAATTTATACATCAATGACACTTTAATGCTTCAGCGAAAAGCAGAATTTGAAAAAACAAAAAATAATAAGGAATAAAAAGTATGCATATCGTTTACCTTGGAATTATGACTCGTCCCGAGGACATTGGAAAAATCGGAGAGACATCTATTGCCGGAAATAAATTTCAATATAATTTACTCAAGCATCTTTCTTGTATTGATGGTGTTAAGCTTGATATCATTTCCTTTCATCCCTTCAAAGCTCCTCATAAATCAAAAAAACTCTTTATAAGAACAACCAAAGAGAAAATTTTTGACAATGTTAATCTTTGGCAAGTCGGCTACATAAATTTACCCATAATAAAGCAACTGATATTGCCCTGGAAAACTCTGGCAAGGCTAAAAAAAACAGTTGCAAAAAGCTCCTTGGTAATGGCTTATGATATGTATCCCACTCAGGGCATTCCTCTTAGCCGTATAAAAAAGAAGGTTAACGGAAGAACTGTATGTCTGCTTGCGGATTTATCCATTGGTGGAGTGAATAAACAACGTGGAATTAACAGATTTTTAAGAAGGCTGTTTGATAGAAGCACACTCAACAACATAAAAAAGTGTGATAAATATATCGTTTTAAATGAAAATGTCGCCAAAACTTATGCTCCGCATGCAAAGTATCTCGTGGTAGATGGCGGAGTTGAACCTACCGAATTTGAAAACAACGAAAACAACTGGAACGGTAAAACCCGAAATATTGTTTACACCGGTGCTCTTGTTGAATACAGTGGTATTATGAATTTGGTAAAAGCCTTTTCTTATATTGAACGTAACGATATTTTTCTTGACATCTACGGGGAAGGTGTGTTGCGCCCTATTATTCAGGAAATTGCAAAAAATGATCCTCGCATACGATACCACGGAACGGTAACCAATCCCGAAGCTTTAAAAGCACAACAAACCTCATGGGCACTTATAAATCCCAGACCTGTCGACAATTCCATTGCTAAGGTAACTTTCCCCTCAAAAATATTTGAATATTTAATGAGCGGAAGACCCGTTGCTTCAACTATGTTAAACGGATTCAGTTCTGATTATGATGATTTGCTCATTTGGATAAATGATGACTCTCCTCAAGGACTTGCACAAGCTATATTGAAAATGAGTGAAACAGACAATTCTGATTTAACACAAATGGCAAACAACGCTAAAACCTATTTAATACACAATAAAACTTGGAAAATCAATGCCGAAAAAATTCATTATTTTCTTCTTACGGATTAAAATAATAATCTACGGCACTTCCTGTTTTATATTCTTTATTCAGGAGTTTTTATTATGGCAAAAACCAGATTATCTTTTTTAACATTTTTGGCTTACTTAATTGTAGCCAGACTAAGTTGTCCGGCTCTCAGTAATATTCCGTTTATGAATATGGGTTTTGTTTTTATATACGGTCTTGCTTTTGCCATTTTATTCCTTTTTACAACCTCCGGTATATCAACTTCTGATACATATATGATCATATGCTTAACGCTTTATATTGTTTATGTTTTGTTACAGATTTTTATATCAGGCGGTTCTGTTTTTGATACACAAATATACAAAATATATGTTATTGCCTTTATGTCTTTAATTTATATTTGGAGCAAGCAACAAACGCTCACCACCAGAAAAAATTTAATGCTTATTATTTTAGGTACATCAATTTTCAACTACATCTACTCCATAATAGTTTTATTCTTCGACCCCAACGCCAGCAGAATTGCTGCTGCTACTTCCGTATTAGAGGCAAGCCCTTATGATATTCTACACGCAGTAGGAAGCTTTGATGCAGTAAACGGCGCAATTTTTGTGATTATTATCCTGTTATATATACGAAACAAACTTTCTACACCCAAAGTAAAATTTGTTATAACACTTGTCATTGCTTTGGCAGCTGTATTCATCATAATGGCGTCATATGTTACAGCAATTATCCTTCTCATCTTAGCACTTTGCCTGTATATAGGCCGTAAAAACAAAGCGCTTTCATATATCAGTACATTATTAATAATCACATTAATAATTTTTCATGAACAATTAGGCGATTTCCTTATGAAGATATCGTTTAATATATCATATTCTGAAACTGTTGGATCCAAATTCTACGAATTTGGCTACATGATCCGTAACCTTGAAGCAACCGGTACCTATGGCGGTACAGACGGCCGTATGGCAAAAATGTTAACATCAATAAACGCTTTCACAAATTATCCTATATTAGGCGGATTGACACATCCTGACGTAAAAATCGGTGGACATAGCGAGGTATTTGATATATTGGGCAATTTCGGAATTGTCGGCTTCAGTTTAATAGCTTTTTATTTGCGTGCCCTATACATTTCTCTGCGCAGAAGCGTTGTTTTGAAAGACAGTAAAAAGTGCACCCAAGTCATTTTTATTGTGTTTGTTATTGGAGCTGTTTTAAACCCAACCTTTTACACCCTTCAAATGCTGCCTATAATTTTGATGATATACCTTAGTGAATCATTTTTAGAATACTATACCACTTGAAGAATAGCTTTATATTAAGGAGGTCTGATTATATGAAGGTTATGTGGATTACTATGGCTGCGATCGGTAATGCGGCTAAGCTGTTTTATAATCAAACCGTTCAAAGTGGTGGTTGGATAGATGCAACATACAACCAACTCAAGCCACTTATTGATGACGGCAAACTATCTTTGGATATTGTTGCCATCGGTAATTGCAATAAAAGTATTCGCGACGAAGAAACCAATGTCGGATATCACCTCATAGCCGTAGAAAAGCATCGTGGTAAAATGGGAAATGCTTCCGATAAATTAAAATGGAAAAAACTCATCAATGAGATTTCGCCTGATATTATAATGCTATGGGGCAGTGAATTCACCTACGGAATAGATATTATCGAAAGCACTGACAAGCAAATACCCGTATGCATTTACATACAGGGTGTAACAAAAGTCTTAGCTCAGCATCCTGCAGGAGACATTCCACTACTTAAGCTATATCGCCACACAGGTATTTTATCAACACCAAAATTCAGAGCTATGCTTAAGGAAATAAAAAGCAACAGCAACCACAGCAAATTTGAATCCGAGCTTATAAGAAAAGCAGATGGTGTTATCCTTGATAATGAGTGGACCAAAGCGCAATTCGCCGAAGAAACAAATAAATTCTTCTATTCACCGTTAGCAATTGGCAATGATTTTTACAATAAAGAGTGGGATTTTTCACAAATCGAACGGCACTCTCTGTTTACCGTTGCCGGTGGGGCTTCTCCTATAAAAGGCATACATAATGTTGTATATGCCGTAGCAAAATTAAAAAAGCTTTATCCTGATATAAAGCTATATATCCCAGGTAATGTTTCATCAAAAACCCCTCATTTTCTATATGATACAATTTTCATACGTCACATTAATAAGATTATTGTGAAATGTGGTCTCGAAAACAACATTGTTTTTACAGGAAAATTAACTCCAGCCGAAATGGCAGACAGAATGAGGCGTTCCAATGCTTTTGTTATGCCATCCTGCGTTGAAACACATTCCTCATCCCTTCGAGAAGCTATGCTTGTAGGTTGTCCATCAATTAGCGCCGTAGTGGGTGGTGTTCTTGAATTTGCAGAACACAACAAAAATGCTTTCCTATACAGATATGATGATATAGATTCGCTGGTATATTATATAGACAAAATATTTTCTGACGATGAAACCGCAAAAGCTTTAAGCAAAAATTCTGCATACACCATTAAATATAAATTTTCTAAAGAAAAAATAGCGCCATCTTTGTACGATGCATACAATCAGATGATACGAGGAAAACAAAATGAACAGAATAATGAAAAAAATTAAAAAGCTTTTAGGTAATCATCCTAGGGTATTATATTTAATAACCTTTCTTTTCAACCACCTGCCCTTCAATAATTTTATACGCAACAAAAAAGGGAATAACATCTGCCTGATGGGTATTGTAAAGAAAAGCAATATTACTTTCTACGGAAAAAACAATTCTGTAATCGTTGAAGAGGGCGCAATTTTAAAAAACTGCACCATAACAATTAAAGGAAACAACAATAAAATTATTTTCAAAGCAAAGTCTTATGCTAAATTCGCAGATTTGGTTACAGAAGACAACGATAATTATATCGAGCTTGGTAAAAATTCTTCATTGGCAGGAAAAATTCATTTGGCGTGTATTGAAGGGACAAAAATCATAATCGGAGAAGATTGCTTGTTTTCTTCTGAAATTATTTTCCGCACGGGAGATTCTCACGCAATTATAGATTCCATAGGAAATCGTTTGAATTTTTCTAAGGATATTGTTATCGGAAACCACGTTTGGATAGGTAACCGAGCAATTATTACAAAGGGCGTTAATATTCCAGATAATACAATAGTAGGAACCGGAGCGATTGTTACCAAAAGTATTGAAAGAAGTAATTGTACTATTGCCGGTGTTCCTGCTGTAATCGTTAAAGAAAATGTTAATTGGAAGCACGAACGTTGCTGATGAGCTGATTATTGGTCACACTTGCAATCACTATATGAAAAACGATTAAAAATAAAAAGCTGATTTTCAAGTATGAACAACTCCGTTGAAATAAACAATATAAAAAAGAGACCTCATATGGTAGAATTAATGAAATGCCCCCAATTGTTCTGTTCGCACAATTGGGGGCATTTTGAATTAACACAGACGCTTTGTATTTTAAAACTTTCTCCAGACCATTTTGTTTACGACTCCGGTATAGCTTTGAATAAGCTTAACAACCTTTGTTGAAACATTTTCCTCTACATAAGTAGGGACAGGAATACCGAAATCGCCATTTTCGTTCATATCTACTGCAGTTTCAACTGCCTGAACAAGTGACTTTTCATCAATACCTGCAAGAACGAAGCAAGCCTTATCAAGAGCTTCGGGACGCTCTGTGCTTGTTCTGATGCAAACTGCAGGGAAGGGCTTGCCAACAGATGTAAAGAAGCTTGATTCCTCAGGAAGAGTACCGCTATCGGAAACCACTGCAAAAGCATTCATCTGAAGATTGTTATAATCGTGGAAGCCGAGAGGCTCGTGACGAATAACTCTCTTATCAAGCTGGAATCCGCTTTCCTCAAGCCTTTTCTTTGAACGAGGATGGCAGGAATAAAGAATGGGCATATCATATTTTTCTGCAATTTTATTAATTGCATTGAAAAGGGATAAGAAATTCTTTTCTGTATCAATATTCTCTTCTCTGTGAGCAGAGAGGAGAATATATTTTTTCTTTTCAAGACCTAATTTGCTGAGAATATCTGATTTTTCAATATCTGCAAGGTTTTCGTGCAGAACCTCTGCCATAGGTGAGCCTGTTACATAGGTTCTTTCCTTAGGCAAACCACATTCGTGAAGATATCGTCTTGCGTGCTCACTATATGCAAGGTTCACATCGGAAATAATATCAACAATTCTTCTGTTGGTCTCTTCAGGAAGGCACTCATCCTTGCAACGATTACCTGCTTCCATATGGAAAATCGGTATATGAAGTCTCTTTGCTGCAATTGCAGAAAGGCAGGAGTTTGTGTCGCCAAGAATAAGAAGCGCATCAGGCTTAATCTGATTCATAAGCTTATATGAGCAATTGATAATATTACCAACTGTTGCACCGAGGTCATCACCTACTGCATCCATATAAACCTCGGGATTTTCTAATTTTAAATCCTTGAAGAAAACGCCATTAAGGTTATAGTCATAGTTCTGTCCTGTGTGGGCAAGAACACAGTCGAAATATTTACGGCATTTATTTATAACTGCCGCAAGTCTTATAATTTCAGGACGAGTTCCCACAATTATAAGAAGCTTTAATTTGCCATTATTTTTAAAAGAAATATCTGAATAGTCTAATTTAATATCCATTTTGTAATCCTTTCGTGTGTGTTGAAAGATACTATATAAGTTTGAGAGAAAATTGTTCACAGTACAGTTTTTTGTGAGTGGTGCTGTATGAGATACTGCCCCGAGCAAAAGGCTGTGCTGTGGGCAATTTTAGCCAAACTTATACCACCTCAAAGAATGTGTCGGGCTTGTCCGGGTCAAACTGCTCATTTGCCCACATAACAGTAACCAAATCCTCTGTATCGGAAAGATTAATTATGTTGTGAGTGTAGCCGGGAAGCATATGAATTGCTTCAATCTTTTCACCACTTACTTCAAAGTTGAGAATCTCGTCAGTACCAATCTTTCTCTGCTGAATAAGACCTTTACCTGAAACAACAATAAAGAATTCCCATTTAGTGTTATGCCAATGCTGACCCTTTGTAATTCCAGGTTTAGAAATATTAACGCTGACCTGACCGCATTTTTCGGTTTTTAAAAGCTCTGTAAAACTGCCTCTGGGGTCCACATTCATTTTCAAGGGGAAAGAAGCTTTTTCCTTGGGAAGATATGAAAGATATGTTGAATAAAGCTTCTTGGCAAATGAATTATAAGGAATTTCGGGCATCAACAATGTTGAGGGTTGATTTTTGAAAGAATTGAGCAAATCAACAATTTCACCCAAGGTCACCTTATGAGTTATGGGACAATAACAGAATTTACCCTCTGCCTTTGCAACCTCATTGAGACCGTCAAATTCACAACGATGGGGCATACCTCTTAAAATTGCAAACATTTCATCAACAAGGTCATCAATATAAAGAAGTGTGAGCTCAATTGCTCTGTCATTGACCTGAATAGGTAAATCGTTAGCAATATTATTGCAGAAGGTTGCTACTGCACTATTGTAGTTAGGTCTGCACCACTTACCGAAAAGGTTGGGGAAGCGGTAAACATATACCTTTGCGCCTGTTTCTTCTGAATATTTAAAGAATAAATCCTCCCCTGCTTTTTTGCTCTTACCGTAGTCACCCTCGGCATATCTGCCGATAAGTGTTGCCTGAAGAGAGCTTGAAAGCATAACAGGGCAAGTATTGTTATATTTTTTAAGGGTATCAAGAAGAGTGCTTGCAAAGCCGAAATTACCTTCCATAAATTCTTCCTGATTCTGAGGACGGTTTACGCCTGCAAGGTTAAAAACAAAATCTGCTTCCCTGCAATATGTATCAAGAAGAGCCTTATCAGTATCAATATCGAATTCAAAAATCTCGATATTACTGTCAATTCCTCTTGTTTTGTCCTTGCCCTCCTGAACATTTTTAAGTGCGGCACAAAGATTTTTACCAACAAAGCCCTTTGCACCTGTAACAAGAATTTTCATTTATTTATTCTCCCAAGCTGCAAGCTCATCTCTGATATATTGAAGTGAAAGAAGCTTTTCTTTCACCTCTTCCACATTAAGAAGCTCTGTGTTATTTGAATTGAATTCACTGAGCTTTGCGCGTTCTGTGTCGCCTTCTTTAAAGTATTTATCGTAATTAAGCCCACGTTTATCACTGGGAACACGGTAGAAATCGCCCATATCAATAGCATTGGCACACTCTTCATTTGTAAGAAGAGTTTCATACATTTTTTCACCGTGGCGAATACCGATAACTTTAATTTCAGTTTCGGGATTGAAAAGCTCTGTTACTGCTTTTGCAAGAGTTTCAATTGTGCAAGCAGGTGCTTTCTGAACAAGAATATCTCCTGTTACACCATTTTCGAAAGCAAAAAGAACAAGGTCAACCGCTTCATCAAGAGACATAATAAATCTTGTCATTGTAGGCTCAGTAATGGTGATAGGCTTCCCCTGCTTAATCTGCTCAATCCAGAGGGGAATAACCGAGCCTCTTGAGCACATAACATTGCCATAACGAGTGCAACAGATTTTTGTTTTTTCCTCATTTACAGTTCTGCTTTTTGCAACAATAACCTTTTCCATCATAGCCTTTGAGGTACCCATAGCATTTACAGGGTAAGCAGCCTTGTCAGTTGAAAGGCATATACAGGTCTTAACACCTGCATCAATAGCAGCAGTAAGCACATTTTCTGTGCCGATTACATTAGTTTTAACTGCTTCAATGGGGAAGAACTCGCAAGAGGGAACCTGCTTGAGTGCAGCTGCGTGGAAAATATAATCAACACCGTGCATCGCATTTTTAACAGATGCTAAATCGCGAACATCACCAATAAAGAATTTTATTTTTTCAGCAACCTCAGGCATCTTTGCCTGAAATTCGTGACGCATATCATCCTGCTTTTTCTCATCTCGGGAAAGCACACGGATTTCGCCAATATCGGTCTGCAAAAATCTGTTAAGAACCGCATTACCGAATGAACCCGTACCACCGGTAATCATAAGGGTTTTTCCTGTAAATAATGACATTTTTATTCCTCCATTTTATAATCCTATGTTTTTCAAAAAATCTTCCGGATTGATATTTTCTTTCACAGAAACATTCTGTGCGGATTTTAATTGCCTCATATTTTGTTTTGCTTTTCCGCCAAAAATTAAGCCTACCCATCTCACAATCTCAACAATGGGTGTTAACCAACGATGCTTTTTTAAAATCGGATACTGATATTTAAGCTGTTCATACGGTAGAAAGAGTTTAGAGATAGTGTATTTAATCCGTCCGCCTTGCTTTTGTTGTTGAATACTGATACGATTCTCATCAGTTCCGTAAACTCCACCACGCAAAATATATTCTTCTAATTGTTCGGTTTTAGAATCAGCTTCTGAATTTTCCAACCAGACACTACTCAGTTTCTGCGCTATCCGAGTGAAATTCAAAAGATTTCCTTGCGCAAGAAGTTCGGTTCGTTTGGCTGATTCCACACCTTCCATATTATCTAACAACCAAAGATCTATGAACGACTTTATTCCGCAACCGCCAAACAACACATGCTTTGCCATATGAGCGATATGATAAAAATAAAACATTTCGTCGCTCATATCATACCAATAGGAGTAACCACTATGAAGAGCTGTTCTTTCCCATACCTGATTCAGAATAACATCTATATTATTTACTTTTTCATCTTCAATGAGACTGTAGTGAATTTCTATATTACTTCCCGATGGGGTCCAAAATGTTATATCATGTGGACTTTCTTCACCTTTTTTTAATCCTGCTTTAATCAGACATTCCGTTGCTTTTTCCAAGTTGCACTTTTCAATCAGAATATCAACATCACAACTGGTTCTAAACCACTTTTCGGGATATAGGTCTCTTAAAACCGCACCTTTCAACGGAATAAACCTTATTTGCTCTTTTTCTAAAGTGCTTGTTACCTGCTGAAAATCATAATTGAGCTTTTCAAATCTATAGTACGCCAACATAATTTTCTTTTGCAATTTTTTATATAAATCAGTGTCATGCGACAAGCCTTCACTTTTTATCAGGGCGTTACCTACTATGTGTGACAAATCATGATGCTCTGCCAATTTATATAATTTTTCAAAATTCTCATATGATAACTGCACATTAAGTTCTTCTTTTAAGCTGCCCATTTCACTTCTTATGCAATAAAACAGGGCTTCGTATACTGTCATCTATGTTAACTCCTATTTTGAATAAAACAACCTTTTATTTTTTATAAATATCGAATACCTGATAATCAACAATGTTAGTTCTGATATGCCACAGCATATTGCAAGAGAAACAAGATTGAATTTGCCCAGTGCAAATATAACTAATATGCTCACAATTTGAAGAATTGCCGCTATTACAGTTGACAATGTTGTCTGTTTTTCTTTGCCAACCGCTCCTAAAACCGGCCAACCATACAACATTGAATAAAAACTCGCCAGCAATACCGGAAGCAGAAGTTTAAGAATATAGCCTGCATAAGCATATTCTTCTCCACCTATAATAACCATTATAGGCTCGCCCCAAAAAACAACCAGTGCACTTCCTATAAGTAATGGTATCGTCATTAGGTTTCGTATATTTGAAACCAATTTCAAGTTTTTGTTTGTGACCATATGAGGATATATACTGTTAGATATAGGTGCATACAAAGACTTTGCTGCTGAAACCACCTGCATACACACGCCCCAATATGCAACATCTTTCTCTTCTAACAAAATACCAACAACCAAAGTTGTCAATGCCCCGAATACTGTGGTTGAAAAGTTAGATATAAAATACACAGCGGAAACTTTTAAATCGTGAAACCAATTCTTTATTTTACTGAATCGGATGCCTATATTCAAACGCTTAAGTAATACCAAGGAAATTAAAACAGCAATAATATTGCTTATAATTTCAAATATCGGAATCAATAAAACGTCCGCATCACTTTTAATCAATATCAAGGTTAAAACTATTGATACTGCTTTTGATACTGTATAGGGAATGGCAATACATTCCATCTTTTCTATTCCACGGTATAAAAAGTCCGGAAGGAATATCGTGATACCTATTGCAATAAAATACAACCAAAGAAACATTAAATTTGCTTTTAATATAGGAATACAAAACGATACTATCAAAGTAATAACCGCGGATATTAAAAACAGAATTATTTTCTCTACAAGAGTATCGCCCAGAATATATTCTACTTTTAATTTATCGTTATTTTTTGCAAGTGCTATATCCTTTGTTGCTGACAGCAAAAAACCAAAATCCAACACTAATTGCACATATGACATATATGCTTTTATATACGCAACACTACCATACATATCAATACTTAACATTCGGGTTAAATACGGCAGTGTTATTAAAGGAAATAACATCTTTACGAATGTTAGTATATATAGATAAATGGTATTTGAAAGAAGCTTATTCTTCATATTTCTCCTCAATCATTCTATCTATTACAGACCAATGCATTTTCGCTTTTTCTGTTTCATCATTTGGAATACATATAGATTTGTTGTGCAAATCATTCAGCAAAATTTTAATATGTTCTTCTGTAGTTTCATATAAGGAAACACAGTTTTGCGGATTATTAATCAAATCATAAAATCGTTGTGTTTTTTCGGGATGCTCAGCAACACAAATAACAGATTTATTAAACATCCCTCCCACAACACCAACATGCAATTTGCAAGTTAATATAACATCTGATAAATCTATTAATCTTAACATTTCAAAAGGATTGTCATAAATAAAATGAAACACTTCACATTTACACAAATCCTTGAATTTTTGAAAATACTCATCCTCGTAGGGCAGTATAGAATCTGCCGTAACAACTACTTTATATTCCTTATGTTCTTCAACAAAATCATTAACTGCCACCGCAAACTTTTCAAGTGCTTCTTTGGAATGATTATAATGAACCATTAAAATTTTATAACCATCAGCATACTTAATTACACTATTGATTTGTTCAGTATTTTCAGATACGTTCTTCAAATCATAAGCAAGCATCATATCAGAATATTCCGGAACATTATCAACACCTATGCTTTTCAAAGCTTCTTGAGATTCTTTGTCTCTGGTAGTTACTGCGATACTGTTTTTGCAAATACTTTTAACCGCCCATTTCATAAACCATCTGTCTATAGGTCCTGCGCCAACACCAATTGCAACCAATTTCTTTTTTCCTATAACAGCTTTTAATCCAAAGGGCATAAATCTGATATATTGGATTAATGTATCCCGAAATCTTGCATTATGACCTTCTCCGAAATAGCCTCCGGGAATATAAATCAGATAATCAGCATTTTTAAAACTAACATAATCCGTTTTAACACCATTACTATTCAAATACTTTACAAAATAATCTGATGGTTGATAAAACCCAACCTGATTATCAGAGTTTTGTTTTAAATAACGATATATTTCGTATGCATAAAGGAAATCGCCAAAATTTGTTGAATTCCAATTTGTTGCACCATGTAATAAAAATCGCAAAATAAAAAGCTCTCCTTATTTTCTTTTCAAAATATAGCCGATAAACCACGGAACAAATACCACTACAAACAAAGGTCGCACCAATTCAAATAATCCCGCACGGACACCCATTAAAATTATATAGAATATCGAAAAATAAACCTCATAGGATTTTTTCTGCAATTTAACAGAAATAACAGACATCAGCTTACCGAACAAGAATGCAAAGAAAACTCCGAACAAACCCCAGCACCAGTAGAAATCGCCAAACATACTCGCGCCGACAGGGAGGTTTAAATATTCATTTATTGTGGTTGTTGTAGATGCTTGTGCAAAGAAATCCGGCATTAACCAACCTATTGGTAATACAGAAACTATTGACCTGAAAACAGAGGCACCATAATCGTAGGGAAAAATTTGCGGAACACAATGCATTATTGAAGCTACAGAGCAAAGTGTAATTCCCGTTTCTGCTAATGTCTCCGGTATCAGATTTCTCAAAAATTCCATACTGCTTAAACTTTTGAAAAACTCGGGTATTACCTGAGACAAGCTCATTCGATTCTCACGAATAACATACACCATATTGAGAAGTACGGTACCCCCCAACACCAAAATTACTTTTTTATACAACTTAAATTTTGGCGGCTTATATGTATGCAAATAGCACAGCACTACAACCAGCATACCAAACAACTGCGTTTTTCTGCTACCACTCAATAACATTATCGCACTGAAATAACCTACAACAACTCCGGTAAGAATAAAAGCTTTTATTCTGTTTAATCTTCTGCTTATCAGTACGTATATTATACCTGGTACAAATAAAAAAGAAATATCATCAATTATACCAACATTAGACACTTCTGAATATGCTGAATAGCTATCAGCAGTTTGTGTTGTTACGACCAGATTTATAGATGTGATAAGCTGACACACGCCGCCTATAATGCACAAAAATATTCCGATATAGAAAGTTTTTGCATCATAGTTTGTATTTTTTTCAACTTTTCTTCTATGTATACTCGGATTTTTTCTATAGGAAAGCAAATAACCAAGAGTAAACATATTCAGCGATACATTCACGTAAGAAACTGCCTTAAAAAGAAGAGCCTGAGTGTACTCTTTAATTGGTGTCCAAAGCAACGAGCTTTGCAATCCGAAAAAATCAATAAACACATAGCCAAACATAAATAAATAGGACAGAAAAACAAACCACAGTCCCATATCAATTTTGGGTACTTTATATAGTTTCAAAAAGCTATACATTTGTAAAAATAAAGAAACAATAACCCAAGGAAATAATAGTTCAGCGTAATTTGTTATTGTTAACAGATTCACACTACCATACCATATACAAAAAAACAATATATTCAAAAGCAATGATATTACCAGAACAACATTGTTCTTAACTGTTTTAGCCGATTTAATTGTGCACACTCTCCTTTCTTCTTTTATTATTTATTTAATTTATTATTCAGACAATATATCTGCAATTCTTTTACAAGCTAATCCATCTCCATAGGGGTTGCTCGCCTTTGACATTGCATCATACTCTTCGTTATTTTCTAATAACAGTTTAAAATTATCATATATAGTTTGTTCATTACAACCAACCAACTTCAATGTTCCTGCCTTAACTCCTTCAGGGCGCTCAGTTGTATCTCTCATAACGAGCACAGGCTTTCCGAGAGATGGTGCCTCTTCCTGAATGCCACCGCTATCAGTCAATATAAGGAAGCTTCGAGCAAGAAAATTATGAAAAGCTAAAACCTCTAACGGCTCAATAATATGAATGCGGTCACAGTCGCCTAACTCTTCATCTGCCGCCATGCGAACCGCAGGATTCATATGAATGGGATAAATAGCCTTAACATCAGGATGCTCATCCATAACCCTTCGAATTGCACGGAACATATTGTGCATAGGCTCACCTAAGTTCTCTCTGCGATGTGCAGTAATCATTATAAGCCTGCTATCACTTGCCCATTCTAATTCAGGATGGGCATAGTCTTCGCAAACTGTTGTTTTTAGAGCATCGATAGCTGTATTTCCCGTAACATATATAGTTGAAGGGTCTTTCCCTTCATTCAGAAGATTTTGTTTAGAAAGCTCTGTTGGGGCAAAATTATACTTGGCAATAATTCCAACAGCTTGTCTGTTAAATTCTTCCGGATACGGACTGAGAATATTATATGTTCTAAGGCCCGCCTCTACATGTCCCACAGGGATTTGCTTGTAAAAGCATGCCAACGCGGTCACAAATGTGGTGGAAGTATCGCCATGAACAAGAACAATATCAGGCTTTACATCATCAAGCACCTGACCGATACTATTCAAAATGTTGGTGGTAATATCAAATAATGTCTGCTTGTCCTTCATAATTGACAAATCATAGTCAGGTACAACCTTGAAGGCACAAAGCACCTGGTCAAGCATCTGACGATGCTGACCTGTTACACACACAACTGTTTTAATATTTTCTCTTGTTTTCAATTCATTAACAAGAGGACACATTTTAATTGCTTCGGGACGCGTCCCGAAAACCAGCATTATTGTTTTCATAAAAATCTCAACTCTTTATATCATCGATAAATATTTGCATCGCATTTCATCCGTTGCAGTATGCAAATCATATTGGGTATTTTTGATTAAATTTTTAGAGTCTGCCCGGTTCTTTTCTGAAATAACCTTAGCCCATTCACAACCGGGAACTGAAAGTGAAACAAAATCAAAATTCTCAGAAAAAGTCATTTCCTTAGTAACAACATCAGAAATCACTGCAGGTAAGCCATTTGCCTGAATTTCTACTAATGTAACAGGTAACCCCTCAAATCGAGATGGTAGCACAAATACATCCATGGCATTCAATAAATCGGGAACATCATTCCTTACGCCCATAAACAAAACTGAATCGCTCAAGCCCAAGCCCTCAGCTTGCGCCTTGATTGAATCCTCAAGCTCGCCTCGTCCGATAAGAAGTAAAACAGCATCATCTCTCTGCTTTTTTAATTCCGCAAAGACATTAATCAAAAATTCGTGGTTTTTTTGGTAAGAAAATCTTGCAACATTACCTATAACAAATTTATCTGTAATTCCCAAATCCTCTCTGATTTGTGCTCTTTTTTCAGGAGAAAAATCAAAACATTGGGCATTAATTGCGTTCTTCATAATATACACTTGATTTTTTTCAAACGCACTCTTGCCCCACATCCATTTTGCGGCATCGTTTCCGCAAGCAAACAGCTCTGTAGCATAAAGCTTTGTAATTGGTACAGAAATTACCCTTAACATTTTTTGCGTAAATGTTTCCATCATAAACGCCTGGTGAGAATGAGCAATGCGGTTTTGGACACCACATTTTTTAGCAATATATAAATTGCACCACGCTTTATATCCGCTATGGTCATGAATTACATCATAGTTATTATTATCAAGTATATTTTTCAGTGCATTTATATGATTTTTTAATCCGCTTTTTATTTGCGGTACTCTATAAATATTACAACCTAAACATCTTAACGGTTTTTCCAGCATTCCTTCATTTTCTGATGTAACAACGAAATCGAATTGTATTTCGCCCACCATACGACTACAATAATCATACAACAGTCTGTCTACACCGCCACCATCAAGCTCAGAAGTTATTTCCAAAACCCTCGTAATATGACACCTCTATTCGTTATATAAAAATCCTTGTATAACTTTTTCGAATTCTGAGTTTTCTTTTTTTACATCTGAAATAAAGCTATTGCATCCTTCAATAAATTCTTCTTTATCCAAGCTTTGATACCATTCATAAAGTCTCTCTTTTTCATCTTTACGATTCACATCAAAAACAAAGCCCATTTTGTATTTGAGCGAAATTTCCTCCATATATGTGTCAGGACATACCAAAACAGGTATATAAAACTCTCCTGAATGGTACAGTTTATTTGACAAGGCATAATCCAAAAAAGGTGAATTATTACCATACAGATTATTTATTAAATCCGTTTTCTTATAAAATGATGCCGTCATATCGGGAGAAAAGCTTCCAAAAAACTCAGTGTTAAAAATCCCTTCTGTTTTGCAAAACTCCTCTAATATCTCCGAGCCTACGCCAAAATAATTAATTTTAAAACGCTCATCATTTGCAAAAGCCTTTAATATTCTTTTGTCCATTTCAATAAAGCGAACTGTGCCAACAAAAGAAATCTGAATAGGAGTTTTTTGCTTTTCGACCGCAGAAGCTCTGACACTCTGAACAACATCAACAGGAAAAGGTGAATAATTATGCGCAATTACATATGAATGCTCCGGCAAAAAGCTTCTGTATGCTGGTGAAGAGATTACTGTGGCAAAGGATTTAGCAAAAACCGCTTTTTCTAAATCCTTGTAAAGCGGAAGTTTTTCCAAGGTATAATCACGGATATCCACAATATATTTATCTTCATATCTCTTCTTAAGTATGCTCTGACAAGCGATAGCTCCGTGGGTTTGTAAAAAAATAACACCGTCATAGTTTTGCTCTTTTAATTTTTTTATAAAAATGCTTCTTGCCTCAATATAGCCTAAAAGCTTTTCTTTCGGCGAAGACTCCGGGGTTATTTTCCTTTGGTAAAAAATTTTGTTACATCCATCAAAAATATCATTTTCACCATTTACAGCGTCTCTATCCCAATATATTAAATCGCATTCTGCACCTGATGCGAGTATTGTATCAATATACTTTCTTGCATACGGTAAAAGATAAATATTGCAAAAACTCACAAGGCAATATCGTTTCATCATCAATTCACCCTAAACATTAACTTCTTCTTTTTCTTCATCCTTATATGCTTCGTTCTGAGGATTGAAGGTAGGAACAAGCTCTTTTACAACATCAACAATCTGGCGATGTGTTGCGCCCTCCATTATTTCCCTCATATAGCTGATTTTTTCAAAAAGATTTTCAGAGTCAAAATCCATAGGTCTCGCGACGTAAATAAGGTCGTTCTGCGTTTTCTGAATACCCTCTTCACTTATAAGAAGCTCTTCATAAAGCTTTTCACCATCCCGAAGACCTGTATATTTAATTTCAATATCTTCTCCGGGGATATGTCCTGAAAGCCTGATAAGATTTTCTGCAAGCTCGCGAATTTTAACCGGGGAACCCATATCAAGAATAAAAATTTCTCCGCCCTTTGCATAAGCGCCCGCCTGAAGAACAAGAGAAACGGCTTCAGGAATAAGCATAAAGTAACGAATGATATCGGGGTGAGTAACTGTAACAGGCCCACCATTTTCAATCTGCTCCTTGAAAAGCGGAATTACACTTCCGTTTGAGCCAAGAACATTACCAAAACGAACCGCAACAAAATCTGTTTCGGATATTTTGTTGAAGGACTGCACAATCATTTCGCAGATACGCTTTGTTGCACCCATAACATTTGTGGGATTAACAGCCTTATCGGTAGAAATCATAACAAAGCGCTTTGCGCCGTATTTATCTGCAGTTTTTGCAAGGTTGTATGTACCGAAAACATTATTTTTTACAGCTTCTTTAGGGCTATCCTCCATAAGAGGAACATGCTTATGCGCTGCAGCGTGATAAACAAAGCTTGGCTTATACTCCTCGAAAATTTCGCAAAGTCTTTTTTCATCTCGGATTGAACCGATGAGCACTCTCAAATCAACATCAGGATAATTTCTTCTGATTTCCTGCTGGATTTCATAAGCACCATTTTCAGCAATATCGAATATAATTATTCTCTTTGCAACACCACTGTTTGCTACCTGACGAACAAGCTCACTGCCGATTGAACCACCGCCACCTGTAACAAGAACAGTATGACCCTTGAGCAATTCAAAAACTCTGGAAAGGTCAGGCTTTATCTGCTCTCTGCCTAAAAGGTCAGTGTAATCAACCTTACGAAGCTGAGATTTTATGCTGACACCTTCCTTTACCGCAGTAATTCTTGGTAAGGTCTTCAGTTCACAGCCCGTTTTATTACAAATTTCAAGTATTTCTTTCTTATTCTTCTCACTAATAGAGGGAACTGCAATAAATATTTCATCAATATCAAGTTGGTTGGCGGTTTTTATAATTTCATCTCGCCCACCATAAACCTTAACACCGTTAAGATATTCACCTTGTTTTCTTTTATTGTCATCAATAAGTGCCACCACTTGATAGCGATTAATATTGCTTACTCCTCTGAGTTCGTTAATAAGACGGATTGCGGCACTACCTGCGCCAATTATCATAACTCGTTTTCTCTTGTTATTTTCAGAGTTTTTCGGAGCAAGAATTTTAGTGCGCCATAAATTGTATGATACAAACATTAACGCTCTACCCGATACAACCAGCATCAACAAAATAATTGAATACAATGCCATAAAAGTGAAGAATGAGCGTGTATATGTAAGCCAAATATAAACAAAAGGAAGCACTACAATTACTTTAGACAAAGCAAAAGCACTTACCAAAGTGGTGTAATCCTTTGCTACAAAATATTGCCACATTCTACTGTAAATTTTAAAGAAAGCAAAGCATATTCCTGTTATTACTATGTCAGCAAGAACAATAAGCAAAACGTTACTGTTAAACCAACTAGGGAAGGATACCCAGGCATCGAATTTAAGATAGGCAGCTAACAAAAAAGCAACGCACACACACAATAAATCAAAAACAACAAAAACACCTTTTGTGTGCTTTTTTATAAAGGTCACAGGTTTTTTTATCAAAGTATTCAAAACAATCCTTCTTTCATTCAACGGAAGTTAATATGTAAATTTGCAGTATAACCCAATTTAACTAATATATTTTAACACAATATTCTCACTTTTGCAATATTGTATTATTATATATTTTTGTATAATAATGTAATAAATTACAATTATTGCATTAAGTTTACACATATGTTAAAATAGTGTAAACAACCGAAAGGAGAGCGAGTATGAATAACTGGATGAATAATTTATCTGACAATGCTCTTGTTTCAGACATAAACATACCCGGAACTCATGATAGCTGTACCTGTAGTGTGCAGTTTTCGTTTATTGCAAAATGTCAAAAATGGGATATTACTCGGCAGTTAAATGCAGGTATTCGCTACCTTGATATTCGTGTAGAAAAAGACGGAAAGAGGCTCAAGCTTGTTCACGATATAGCAGACTGTAAAAATTCCGAAAACAAAAGTAAAAAGCTACTTCTTGATGATGTAATAAGCGATTGCAAAAGCTTTCTTTCCGAGCATCCTTCGGAAGCTATTTTGTTAAGCTACAAGCGTGATGACGGTGCAAATCAGAAAGAAACCTTTGACACTTTTTTTGAAAATTATCTTATCAAGGATGCTGTTTGGTACAAGGAAAATCGGGTACCTTCATTAAAAGAAGTTCGTGGGAAAATTGTACTTTTAAACCGTGATAATGTTGATAAAAGCAACGAAAAATACACAGATTTGAATACGGGAATCAATCTGTCAACCTGGGTCTATCAAAAGGAAAATATTGAGAGAATTTACGAGACCGCAGAGCTTCTGAGCCGCAACGGGTCAATAACAGGAAAAGCCTTTACTGTTCAGGATTTATACGGCTTGACACCTCAGAAAAAATGGAATTTAGCGGTGCTTCCTTTCTTAAAAAATCCGCCTGAAGTCGACAATATCTTAATCACATTTTTCTCTTGCGGAAGCCTTCTTTACAACCCGAAAAGAAGTGCAAAATACATCAACAAAAGGCTGGCAGATGTAGCCCTTGAAAAAGGCAAAAAATATGGTTGGATAATCTTAGATTACCCAACCGAAAAATTCATAAAAGAGATTATTAATTCTAATTTTTAAGGCGGTTTTTCCGCCTTTTTTTATTTGCCAACGCAAAAATTCTTGAAAACCTCGTTCACGATGGTTTCTGTTGCTTTTTCGCCTGTTAAAACGCAAAGATTTTCAACAGCACAATCAATGCAGACATTGGTAGCATCAGGGGTTATACCCATTAAAAGACCATCAAGAGCTTCTGACAGATGTTCTACTGCCTTAACAACACAGCCACGCTGTCTTTCTGTTGTAACAAGAGGAGCAGATGGGTCAAAGCCCGCAGTACCCACAACCTTTTCCACCATAGCGGTAAGCTCATCCATACCCTTGCGGTTTTTGGCGGAAATTTCAACAATATTATCATCTTCAATAAGCGCTTTCACATCTTCACGTGAGAGTGCTTTTTCTTTATCTGTTTTATTGATAATTACAATGGAATTTTTCTTTTTGCAAAGCTCAAGAAGCTCCTTATCATCCTCAGACAAGCCCTGCTCTGCATCAAGAACCATAAGCACAAGGCTTGCTCTGTCAAATCGTTCCTTTGCTCTCACAACACCGATTTTTTCAATTTCATCATCTGTATCGGTTCTGATACCTGCTGTGTCTGCAAGGCGAAGGGTAATATTGCCCAATCTCACGGTTTCTTCAAGAACATCGCGAGTAGTGCCTGCAACAGAAGTAACAATTGCTCTTTCTCTGCCAGAAAGTGCATTTAAAAGAGTTGATTTGCCAACGTTGGGTCTTCCCACAATAGCGGTATCAACACCCTCAAGAATTGCCTGACCTGCATCAAAGCCATCAAGCAATTTTTCAAGACGATTTTTAACAGTTGAAAGTGTTTCGGTCATCTGAGAATCGGAAAGCTCGGGAATTTCATCATCGGGATAATCCACCCAAGCAGCTAAAAATGCCGCGGTTCTTGCCAGTTCATCTCTGCATTCACCAATTTCTCTGCTCAAGGCACCGTCAAGGGCGTTCAAGGTTGCCGCTCTCGCTTCTTCACCCGATGCAGAAATCAGCGACATTACCGCTTCCGCCTCGGATAAATCCATTTTTCCGTTAAGAAATGCTCTTTTAGTGAATTCGCCACCCTCTGCGGCAACCGCACCTGCATTAAAAACCGCACGAAGCACCCTTTGAAGAATAAAAAGACCCCCGTGACAGCTTAATTCAACAACATCCTCACCTGTATAGCTTTTTGGGGCACGAAAAACAAGAGCAACTGCATCATCAAGCTCGGTTTTCCCATCGTGAACCTTGCCATAGTAGGCAGTATAGCCCTTTGCATCTGTTAACTTTTTTCCTGAAACAGCAGAAAAAACCCTGTCGGCAACTGACAGAGCGTTTTCTCCTGATAATCTTACTGTTCCTAAGCCTGCCGCCGCCTGAGCGGTAGCGATGGCTGCAATAGTTGTACTCATTATTTTTTCCCCGTTGAACCAAATCCGCCTGCGCCACGGTCTGTTTCATCAAGCTCTTCAACCTCAACAATTTCCGGCAATTCAACAGGCTTTATAACCATCTGAGCAATTCTCTCAAAGGGTTGAATTGTATATGGCTCCTCTGTAAGCTTAACTATACCAACACAAACCTCACCACGATAGTCACTATCCACAACACCTACGGAATTGAGAAGTGCCAATCCGTGCTTAATTGCAAGACCGCTTCTTGAATGAATAAATGCTGCATAATGAGGGTCATCAAGACCAATCGCAATTCCCGTAGGGATTAAAGCTTTATCACCTTTATTTAAAGTTATAGGCTCATCAATACACGCATACAAATCAAGCCCTGCGCTACCTTCAGTAGCTCTTGTAGGCAGTTTTGCGTTTTCTCTGACTTTTTTTACCTTCAATACTTCCATAATTATCTCCAAAGTCCGCCTGTTTTATCTTCTACTGTGCTTATAGCCTTAATTCTGTCAAGCTCGCGTTTATAGAAATCACGTTCACTTTTTGCCTTTGCCGCATCCTCAAGATATTCCTTAAGCTGTAAGCGAAGATTATCTGTTGTGCCACCATTTTTCTTTGCTTCGTCTGCATACTGCAAAGCAACAAGCACTGCCGCCTGAGTTGTGGAAACACGGGCACCACGTAGAATATCTGCCATCTTCAAATCTATTTCGTGAGCCAATTCGCTCATATATTCAGGAGCTTCATCAGAAACGATTCTGTATTCCTCTCCTGCGATTCTGAGCTTATGGGTTGTTTTGTTCATTTTTATCATCCTTAAATTCTGTGAAAATATGTTACATAAAATTATACATTGTTTTGAATTTTTTCGCAACACTACATATTGTAAAAATTCATCACTCGTACACAATTTATCAGTTGATATTTATACAAATAGTTGGTATAATTTATTACAATACAGAATTATGTGAAAGGAAAAGCTATGGACTATATTCCCGATAACACACCAAACAACCAAAGTGAGCCTTATGGGGTTAAGCCTCAAGAGAACGCCAATTTTCAACAGAATCAGTCACCTTCACCTGCTGATATATATAATGCAACTGCACCCCAAGGAATTCCTAATTATCACTATGGTGCACCACAAAACTTTTTTAACCCTCAATATCTCGAGGAACAAAGGCAAAAAATGCTTCAACGCAGGCACCACGAAAAGAAAATCAAATCCCTTGGCACAAACACCGGTATTATACTTTTAATTGTGCTGGCATTTTCTTTTACTCTTTCATATTTGCTTCTGATGCCTGCTTTTTCTGAGCTTTACCAAACAAATCTCACATTCGCATCCGCTTTTGGAATATTTTACTCTGTAATCACAGTTGGGGGTGCATTTTTAATTGGCTCGAGACTTATGAAGAAAAATGGTTTTTCAAGCACTGTTCCTTATGCTGTGCCTAAAGACAAGATCAAAACTCTTTTATTGATTTTAATTGGCTTTGGCGGCTGTCTTCTTGCTAACTTCATCACTAGTTTTTTAGTAGCTTTCGCTGAGGGATTTGGCATATATTCCACTTATTCCGCTCTTCAATATCCATCCAACACATTTGATGTGATAATGATTTTCATAAGCTCAGCTTTGATACCACCATTAATAGAGGAATTTGCCCTGAGAGGCATTCTTATGCAAAGCATGAGAAAATATGGTAACCTCTTTGCGATTATAACCTCTGCCTTTGTTTTTGGCGTATTCCACGGGAACGCTGTTCAAATACCATTTGCTTTTCTTTGTGGCCTCATTATCGGCTACGCTGTTATGGCTACTGAAAGCCTGTGGACAGGTGTTATTATTCACGCTCTTATGAACGCTATGTCAGGCGTTTCTTCTGCTTTGATATACTATTTTGATGAATACACTTCAAACACCTTTTTCTATGTTGGCTCAGCCATTGGAATCGCATTGGGTATTGTTGCTGTTATTATATACTTAAACCGATACAAGAACGATAAAACACTAAAAGATGATTGTTGCTTCAAGGAAGCTACATTGGGTGAAAAATTCCTTAAATTCAACTCCTCACCCGTTATGATAATTGCAATTATTCTTTATATCATACAAGCACTTTCCCAATTAACCACAACCCCTCCCACTTATTGATATGAATAATACAGAATTTATGAATGAGGCTTTACGCCTTGCAAAAGAAGCCGCCCAAGAGGGCGAGGTTCCCGTTGGTGCGGTGGTTACAATTGGTGATAAAATAATCGGCAGAGGACGAAACCGCCGAGAAAAAGGCAAAAACGCTCTTTGCCACGCAGAAATTGAAGCAATAAATGAAGCCTGTAACCGTTTGGGTGGTTGGCGACTCTGGGAATGCGATTTATATGTTACCCTCGAGCCCTGCCCTATGTGTGCAGGTGCCATTATAAACGCCCGAATCAAAAATGTTGTGTTTGGTGCCTACGACAAGAAAAATGGTGCCTGTAGCTCGGTTGTTAATCTTTTTGAGTCAAATTTCAGCTTCAGACCCGCTTATACAGGCGGATTTATGGAACCGGAATGCTCTGCAGTTTTAAAAGACTTTTTTAAAAGCTTAAGAGAAAAAGAGAACAAAATCACAAAAAAATCTGAGGAGAAAAATAAAATGGAACGAATTGACAGCTTTAATGTAGACCATACCAAGCTCTTGCGTGGTATGTATATATCAAGAATTGACGGTGATGTTATTACCTACGATATCAGAACACGCCGACCTAACATAGAGGATGTTATGGAAAACGGTGCTATTCACACCTTTGAGCATCTTTTTGCTACATATGTAAGAAACACCAAACAAAAAAACAATATCATTTACTTCGGACCTATGGGCTGCAGAACAGGCTTTTATTTCCTTACAACAGGAATAACTCACGCAGATGCACTTAAGCTTACTCAGGATGCTCTCGAATTTATTGCAGGCTTTGAGGGTGATGTGCCCGGTGTAAGCGCAATTGAATGCGGAAACTACCGTGACCACGATTTGGAAGGCGCAAAAAAAGAAGCCGCCGACCAGCTTGAAGTTCTCAAAAGCTGGACAACTGCTGATATGATTTATTAAAAAACGGCGGATGTGTGGCGAAGCCACAGCGATATAAATCCTGGCGGATTTTCGATATATCTGACGATGCGATATACCTTTGGTGCGATATGTGCCTGACGGCACGCGAAACAAGGATTTATATCATATCGCATTTGCAAAGCAAATATATCGCAATCGGCAATATGTCGATTATATCGCATTTTGTGAAAACAAAATATATCGCACAAGCTTGCTTATATATCGCTAATATTAATTTCAGTTTCGGGCAAAGCCGAAAAACACAATTTCGTGTTTTTTTCAACACAAAATTTGTAGATGTGATATACTAAAACAACCAACAAAGTTGCTGCGATGCAAATTCAAGCACAAAGTCGGAAAGCATTTTATGGCTTTCCGACTTTGTGCTATGTTATATAATTACGAATCTTTACCAAATAAAATGTCTTTCAGATTATCTCCTAAAATTCCGCGTTTTGCCTCCTCACTAATGGGGAGGTTTTTTATTCTTTCAATTGATTCTTTTATCATTTTTGCATCTTTATATGGGGTATCAAGACCGAAAATGCTACGCTTGGGACCTGTCTGATAAATCAAATCACAAAGCTCTTCATCTGTTAAAGACCACGCACCTCTGCGGGTATTGCCAGGCTCGTCCTTTTCCATAGCAATGCTTGTCCATCCTGCAAAAACGTGGTCAATTTCGCCTCTGGAATTATTGTTCATCACAAGGAGAGCTTCCCTGAAAAAGCTATAACCACCCATATGCTCCATGCTGAAACGGAGCTTTGGGAAATTATATGCCACCTCGTCAAATAAAAGCATCTGATAATCGGCAATTCTGTGCCAATGAAGACCTGTGTGGAAGGACAAGAAAAGTCCTTGCTTTTCCGCTTCCTCATACACCTCAAAAAGCTCCTTACCTGCAACATTGACCTCTTGTGCGGCAGGATGAATTTTTATTCCGTAAAGTCCTAAAGCCTTGATTTTTTTAACCTGGTCCTTAAGGTCCTTTCGGTCAAAATCAACAGTGCCAAAGCCTACAAGATTCGGTTCATTTTTGAGGGCGTTAGCAGTCCATTCGCAGGGATTCTGCCCCGTTGTATGAGCATACATATCCATCTGATGCCAGAAGGGTGAAAAACAAACTGCACCTTCGATTTCACATTCATCCATAATGGATTTCAGCGTATTCAAATCCCCATTTGGCTTTGTATTATCCGGGAAAAGATGAGCATGGTTTGCAAAAATTTTATAGTCTGACATTAAAGTCACCTCAAACTAATTTAAAATCATCATCGGACATACTGTCCCAATCAATATCTTCATCCTCGGGAATATCCGCATAATAATCCCATAATTGCTCTTCCTGCTCTGCAGTCAGGGGCTCTGCGGGAATTTCGCTTATAACCTCAAATTTTTTTGTTGCACTCCAGAGAGATGGGGTTATACGGATTGTATAACCACAACAAGAGGGACAAAGCCATTCTGTCATAGGTAATTCGGGCACACCAAAAGCCGCAAGAATGCTCATCATTACACCGCCGTGTGTAACAATAGCCGCAGTTCTTGTTCCTGTTTTTATCATACCATCCACAGTTTTCGCAAAGCAATCGCAAACTCTTGTTGCAAATTCGGAGTTGCTTTCTCCATTAAGTGGTCTTGCATCCTCGCCACCTGAAAGCCACTGTGAAAACTCCTCATAACGCTCTAATTCATCGGCAGTATGGCCTTCAAACTCACCGAAATCACACTCTTCAAAGCCTCTCATCTCAATAGGTGTTTTATCGGGAAAAAGGATTTTTGCGGTCTGAACACAACGCTTCAAGCCACTTGTAAAAACAACATCCGCAAGAGGATAGTTGTAATCTCTTTTCATCACCTCAAGCTGATTTAAGCCTTCCTTGCAAAGCTCTTCATCAGTCTGACCTATGTATCTGCCCTCAATATTTCCTTGAGTAAGAGCGTGTCTTATTAAATGAATTGTATAAGTTTTCATTGATTTCTCCTGTAAGATAGTGTATATTGTTATACAAATAGTATAATTTTTGTTTTTTAGAGGGGTTATGTATGAACACAATTTTCAATAAAAGATTAGTTGAATTGCGAACAGAAAAAGGCTTGAGCCAAAAGGATGCAGCCTCAGATTTAGGTGTTTCTCAGGCACTTCTATCACATTATGAAAAAGGAATCCGTGAATACAGCTTATCCTTTTTATGCAAAGCCTCAGAATATTATAATGTTACCACCGATTACATTTTAGGCATAACCGATAGCCGATATGGACTTGATTCTTCTGAGCTTGAAGACAGAGAAGAGGACTCCGTTTTCAACACAAACTCCATTTACCGTGCCGCAATTATGAGCCACGAGCGAATGAATGCAGGCTCTTCTCAAGGTGGCACCTCCGCAGACATTCTTTATGCTACAACAATTTACAGAACTCTTCATGCCGCTGCTCAGAAGGGTTACATTCCAAAGCGATGGTTTTCTCTTCCGCCTAAATATGCACAAGCTCTCAGCCTCGCACTTATGGAATCGTATCTGGATGATTTTCCTGAAAAGACCGTCAATGCAAGACGCTACGGCGGCCCCGAACCCAAGAGTATCGAGGCCGTCATAAAAGGAGTTGAAGGTCTTTTAAGCAAAATGGCTAACTCAATAAAGCTTGATAATTAGCCCTTCAGAACTTCTTTATACATTTTAATGTATTCATTAGCGGATTTGCCCCAGGAATTATCGCTTTCCATAGCGCGTTTAACAAGAATTGCCCAACCCTTCTTATCCTGGTAGCCCTCAACTGCACGTCTGATAGAGTGAAGCATATCGTGAGCATTATAAGAAGAGAATACAAATCCGTTACCCATATTATCGCCACTGTCTGTAACAGAATCGCGAAGACCGCCTGTTTCACGAACAATGGGAATTGAACCGTAACGAAGGGCAACCATCTGAGAAAGTCCGCAGGGCTCACTCTTGGAGGGCATAAGAAACATATCGCTGCCTGCATAGATTTTTCTTGCCAAATCGGGAATAAAGCCAAGGCAAAGGCCAACCTTATCAGGATAACGCTGTGCAAGTCCTCTGAAGAACTCTTCATACTGATAATCGCCTGAACCGAGAACAACAAGCTGAATATCTGTTGAGGCAAGCAATTCATCAAGAACCTCTTTACAAAGGTCAAGACCTTTGTGAGAAACAAGCCTTGTTACCATACCCATAACGGGAGTATCTTTTTTCTCCGGAAGCCCTAAAAGCTTCTGGAGTTCTCTTTTATTTACTGCTTTTCCGCGCATATTATCAACGGAATAGTTTTTGAAAACATCCTTATCTGTTTCAGGGTTATAGTTTTCAACATCAATACCATTGAGAATACCGCGAAGCTTATAGCTTCTTTCACGAAGAATTGTATCAAGTCCGTGAGAATACCAAGGGTCAAGAATTTCCTTTGCGTAAGAGGGGCTGACGGTTGTAACCGCATTGGCACACTCAATACCCGCCTTCATAAGATTTACTGCGCCATCATATTCAATAAGGCTCTTATGGGCGTGGTCTATGCCAACAACATTATCAATAAGCTCTTCTCCGTAAACACCCTGATACTGAATGTTATGAATGGTAAGAACCGTTTTGATATTCTCATAGCCGGGTTGATTTGCGTACATTGTGCTGTAATAAAGGGGAGTAAGAGCAGTCTGCCAGTCATTACAATGAATGATATCGGGCTTAAAATCAATATGAGGAATGATTTCAAGAATTGCTCTCGCAAAGAAAGCAAATCTTTCCGCATCATCATAGAAGCCGTAGAGAGAATCTCTCTTAAAATAATACTGATTATCAAGGAGATAGTAAATTACTCCCCCTGCTCTTGCTTCAAAAATTCCGCAATACTGTCTGCGCCATGCAACAGGCACGGAAATATTTGTTATGAATTTCATTGAATCCTTAAGCTCTTGCTTAATGCCGTCATAAAGAGGCATAACAACTCTGCAACCGATAAGCCTTTTTCTCAATGCCTGAGGAAGAGAGCCTGCAACATCTGCCAAGCCGCCACTTGCAATAAAAGGAAGAGCTTCACTTGCAGCATATAAAACCTTCATATATTAAACCTCCGTTAGAGTGAATGTATTAAACCATATTTGGTTCGTAAACTACCTATTTTAAAGTGCAATTCCTGCCATATCAAAAATCGCTTTAAAATTATCTATAACGCCTGAAGATAAAACAACTATAATAAGTAATATGAGAAGTACAAATGGTGCACCCAACTCAATTATTGTTTTAATCATCTGCTTTCTTTTCATATTGCGCAGTTCATTTTCAAGGGCTGAAACTCTGTTCTGCAATTCATTGATTACTGCATCTGCATCATAATCTGCCTTTGCTTTTTTCACATTTGCCCCCTGCTGAACAACTGTTGTTTTCTGAGGTGCAGAGAAGGTCGCTTGTTGAACCTCTTTTTCAGGGAAACGATTCCGAATTGCCTTAACTGCATTCAGAACTGCTTCATCTCTTTCAGGCACATCCTTCCCGATAACCGCATCAAGCCACCTCAGCTGTGCTTCAGTGGGCTCCTGAGCAGCATCAAACACATTTAATTGACGATTGCAAAAAGAGCAAACCCTGCAATCTGCATCGGTTATTTTTCTTTCAACAAAATCCAATTCATCGGTCTTGCAACCGCAAATGGGACAAACTGCCATACTAACACCTCACTAAAAACCGCAAAAATTTTAAATAACGATTTCCTTGCCCACAAACAAGGGATAGCTCTTATCACCGCTAAGAGTTTTCTTAGGAGTGATAACTGTATTTTTATCCATAATTACACAGTTAAGCCTTGCATCCTCGCCGACAAACGCATCCTGCATAAGAATTGAATTTTCAACAACTGCACCCTTCGCAACTCTTACACCACGGAAAATAATACTGTTTTTAACTGTACCTTCAATCTGGCAACCGTCTGCAATAAGAGAGTTTTCGCATTTTGAGGTGATACCGTAAATAACGGGCATATCATTACGAACCTTTGTATAAACAGGTGCATCTGCACGGAAAAGATTTTTTCTGCAGGCCTTTTCAAGAAGAGCCATATTTGCATCAAAATATGTTTCCATACTGTCAATTGTTTTTGACCATTCATCTACCTTGTAGCCATAAATATTAAGGTGAGAAATATTTTTCTGAATAAGGTCCTTTTCAAAGCTTGTATAGGCGTAGCTTTCTGCATCGCCGATAAGCCTTTCAAGAAGTGCTTTTCTTATAAGAATAATGTTTGTTGAATAATTGATATCGCTTTCTGTTTTAACATCAATACCAACATTTGTTACCTTGCCATCCTCAGCGAGAGTAAGAGCCATGGTTTTTTCAAGCTTGGGAGCTTTACCGTTTGCATAAGCGATTGTAATATCTGCATTTTTTCCTGAATGAAAGCTGAAGAGCTTGGATAAATCCATATTGCAAACAACATTGGAGTCCATAAGCAGAACATATTCCTGCTTTGAGGTTGCAATAAATTCCATTATTCTGTTGAGTGTATCAATTCTGTCGCCACTCTCTGTTGCACCGGGAGTGAAGGGAGGGAGCATATAAAGACCGTCAACCTTTCTTGAAAGGTCCCAGGGTCTGCCACTGCCAACGTGGTCCATAAGAGAATGGAAATTACTGTTTGCAATAACACCAACCTTTGTAACACCGCAATTTACAAGGTTTGAAAGAGCAAAATCTATAAGGCGATATCTTCCGCCAAAGGGAACTGAACCCATTGTGCGCCTTGCTGTAAGCGCACCTAAAGAGGAATCGTAGGAATTGGAATAAATAATTCCGAGAACATTTTTCGGCATCATACTGTTTCGCCCTCCTTAACATCTTCTGAAATCATTGACTGTGCCTTTACCTTTGCGTTTTTGCCAACTGTAACGCCTGCACCAACAACGCTGACGCCCCAATTTTCAAGGTTTTCGCATTTTTCGGGATTTTCACCAACAACAGCACCCTCTTCAATGACTGCATTTTCTGCAACCATTGCATACTGAACAACAGCACCTTTTTTAATTACTGCACCGGGCATAACAATTGAATAATCAACAAATGCGCCCTCTTCAACAGTAACATTTGAGAAAAGAACCGAGTAGTCAACCTTACCTTCAATTTCGCAACCCTCGGCAGCGAGCGAATTTTCAATTACTGCTTTGTCGGAAACATACTGAGGAGCAGTAACTGCACCTCTGCCATAAATTTTCCAGCTATTATCTGACAAATCGATGTTTGCTTTAGGATTAAGCAAATCGAGGTTTGCTTCCCAAAGGGAATCGATTGTTCCGACATCCTTCCAATAACCATCGAAGCCATAAGCGAAAAGTCTTTCGCCTGCTTCGTGCATTGCAGGAATAACATTTTTACCAAAGTCGTTGGATGAATCGGGGTCTGCCTCATCATCAATAAGATATTTGCGAAGCTTTTCCCATGTAAACATATAAACACCCATTGATGCTTTATTGCTCTTGGGATTCTTGGGCTTTTCTTCAAAGGCGGTAATTCTGCCGTCATCATCAACAAACATAAGACCGAAACGGGATGCCTCTTCCCACGGAACCTCAAGCATTGCAATTGTACAAGCTGCATCCTTCTGTTTGTGGAACTGAAGCATTTTTGCATAGTCCATTTTATAGATATGGTCACCTGAAAGAACTGCTACATACTCCGGATTATATCTGTCAATAAACTGGATGTTCTGATAAATCGCATTAGCAGTACCCTTATACCATTCTGTGCCCTCAATCTGCTGATAGGGAGAAAGAATATGAACACCACCATTTGCACGGTCAAGGTCCCAAGGACCACCGTTGCCAATGTAATCATTAAGCTCAAGTGGTTGATACTGTGTAAGAACACCAACGGTATAAATACCGGAGTTCACACAGTTTGAAAGGGGGAAGTCAATAATTCTGTACTTTCCGCCGTAGGGAACGGCAGGCTTTGCAATGTTCTTTGTAAGAACTCCAAGGCGAGAGCCCTGACCACCGGCAAGAAGCATTGCAATACATTCATTCTTTTTTGCCATTGTTGTTACATTCCTTTCCTATATATGAATTATTTTTTTGCTTTTTTGGTTGATGGCTTCTTATCACGCTTTTTCTCAACAGGTGCTTTTTTCTGCTTGAAATAAAGAGTTGTCATAGGTGGCAGGGTCAGTTCAATAAACTGCTTATAACCGTGCATTTCACCATCATTTGTTTTATAGGTTTTCTTTATTTTTTCACCCGTACCGCCGAATTTCACGGAGTCGGAATTGAAAACAAGCTCGTAGCCTTCACCCTCGGGAACACCGATTTTATAATCTTTTCTTAAAACAGGGGTAAAGTTGCATACTGCAATAATCTTTTCATCCTCTTTATCTGTTCTTACAAAGGCTATAACAGAGTTTGTGTTATCATCACTTACAATCCAGTTAAAGCCTTCCCAGCTATAATCAATTTCCCAAAGAGGAGAATTCTTTTTATAGAATTTATTAAGCTCCCTTGCATAATCCTGCAACCAAAGGTGCATTTCATAATCAAGAAGAAGCCAATCAAGACCTTTTTTATAGTCCCATTCAATAAACTGACCGAATTCGCTACCCATAAAGAGAAGCTTTTTACCGGGATGAGCATACATATAACCTAAAAATGCTCTTACGCCTGCAAATTTCTCGTTATAATTACCCGGCATTTTATTAATCAGAGAGCATTTACCGTGAACAACCTCATCATGAGAAATGGGAAGCACAAAATTTTCACTGAAGGCATAGAAGAAGGAGAAGGTTATCAAATCGTGATTGAACTTTCTGAATATTCCGTCAAGTGAAAAATATCTTAAAATATCATTCATCCAGCCCATATTCCATTTGAAATTGAAGCCGAGACCACCCATATATACAGGCTTTGAAACCATAGGCCACGAGGTGCTTTCCTCCGCCATCATCATAACATCGCCATGCTCTGTGAATACAGTTTCATTAAGCTGTTTGAGAAAAGCAACTGCCTCTAAATTTTCGTTACCGCCATTGGCGTTTGCAATCCAATGGCCATCATCTCTGCCATAATCAAGATAGAGCATTGAGGCAACCGCATCAACACGAAGCCCGTCAATATGGTATTCATCAAGCCAGAAGCAAGCATTTGAAATGAGGAAGCTCTGAACCTCGTTTCTGCCAAAATCAAAGACCTTTGTGCCCCACTGCAGATGCTCACCCTTGCGGATATCTGCATATTCATAGCAGGGTGTTCCGTCAAATTCTGCAAGACCAAAGGCATCCTTCGGGAAATGGGCGGGAACCCAGTCCACAATAACACCAATTCCTGCTTTATGGCATTGGTCAACAAAATATTTAAAATCATCAGGTGTACCGTAACGGGAGGTTACTGCAAAATAACCTGTTACCTGATAGCCCCATGAGCCATCGAAGGGATGCTCTGCCACAGGAAGAAGCTCAATATGGGTGTAGCCCATATTTTTCACATATTCAACAAGCTCCTTTGCTAAATCACGATAGCTTAATGTGTTACCATCCTCATAACGCTTCCACGAGCCTAAGTGAACCTCATAAATATTAACAGGTGAAGAATAAACGCTTGACTCCTTGCGTTTTTTTAGCCAGGCACTGTCATTCCATTTATAATTACCCTCAAATATTTTTGAAGCTGTTCCCGGACGGGTTTCCGAATGAATTGCATAAGGGTCTGCCTTATAAAGCTTTCTGCCTGTTTTGGTGTAAATAATGAACTTGTATGAATCAAAATTCTTAACACCCTCAGCAAAAACCTCCCATACACCGCCATCGTTAAGGCGATACATTGGTGCGGCATCCTCGCTCCAATCATTGAAAGTGCCCGTTACAAAAACACTTTCTGCGTTAGGTGCCCAAACTCTGAAAACATATTTGCTCTCTTCCACCTTATGTGCGCCTAAAAACTCCTGCGCCTTAAAGTTTTTCCCTTGATGAAAAACATATAACGGGAAATCATTGTAATCACTCTTTTTTTTCACTTCTGCACCTCACTAACCCGATACTGTGGCTATGTTACATTATATCAATTTAATAATATCAAATAATGAAGCTCATTTCAAGGGCATTTTAATATATTTTGTTAAACCAAAGTTAAAATTTACCAATTATATTTGGTGGTTTTGCACAACATTTTTGTGAAAATCGTTATCAACAAAATACTCGGTATTGTTCATTATTTAAAAATGTGAATGTAAACCATTTGTAAAAAATTAAATTATTTTACTATTTTTCTTTTTTGGAAAAATAAATATGAAAAAGATGGTATTATATTCTACTGTATAATTAAACGTTTAACTATTTTTGAGGAGCATTGCAAATGGATTACAGAGAAATGGTGCATAAGCTTATTTCCACCTCTCTGATTCATCGTTACCACATAACAAAATCCGCTCAGAAGGCGGGACTGTATTATGGGCAACCGATGATATTGGAATATATCAAGGACAATAATTTTTGCACACAAAAGGAGCTGGCAGACAGCCTGCATATTTCCCCCGCAAGCGTTGCAACATCAATTAAACGGCTTGAAAAAAGTGGTTTTGTCAAACGGTCTGCAGATAAAGATGATGTGAGAAAAAACAGACTTTCTTTAACTGACGAGGGGTTGAAAACCCTGACAGCCTTCAGAAACATCTGCGATGAAACAGATAAAGAAATGTTCAGGGGCTTTTCCGAAGAGGAATGCCGGTTGTTGTGCAATTATCTCCAGCGATTATATAACAATCTTGATACGGAAAACCTCACAAATTGTCAGATGAAAGCAGAAATAGAAAAAAACTCAAAGGAGGAAGCAGAAAATGGTTAAAAAGCTTATGAGTTATGCAGGTAAATACAAGGTTTATGCTATACTCTCTCCTGTATCAATTGTTTTAGAGGTTCTTATTGAGGTTATAATCCCCCTTCTTATGTCAGTTATTATCGACTGTGGCATAAGCGCTCAGCCCCTTGAAAGCAAAGAGAGCTTTATAGCAGAAATCCTCATTTCCTTGGGCTTCGGAAATAAAGTTGGCACAGACCTTATTATTTCCGTGGGCGCGCTTATGATTGTTATGGCTTGTATTTCCCTTGCCTGCGGTGCTGCAGCGGCATTTTTTGCTGCAAAAGCAGGTATGGGCTTCGGTGCAGAATTACGCTTCGGAATTTTCAAGAAAATTCAGGACTATTCTTTTTCAAATATTGATAAATTCTCAACAGGCTCACTTATTACAAGAATGACAACCGATATAACAATGATTCAGAACACATTTATGATGGCGGTGCGTATGTTTGTGCGTTCCCCTCTTATGTTCAGTATGGCAATCGTTATGGCATTCAGCATAAACAAAAGGCTTTCTCTTGTTTTTATGTGTGTTGCACCTATTATGCTTTTCCTTATTCTTTTTATCGGCGTAAAGGCACACAAGCGCTTTAAAAGAATGTTTAAAAAATATGACAGATTTAATACCTTCATTCAGGAAAATCTTATTGCGGTAAGAGTTGTTAAGGCATTTGTCCGCGCAAGGCACGAAAAGGCCAAATTCAAAATCTCCAATGACGAATTGAAGGATGCTTCAATCTTTGCAGAAAAGCTTATAATTTTTAATGGTCCTATAATGACTGTTTCTATTTATACCTGCATAATCCTTATTCTCTGGATTGGCTCAAACCTTATTTTAGACGGAAATATGTTCTTAGGCGACCTTATGAGCTTCATAACATATATTCAGCAAATTTTTATGTCTCTTTCATTCATTTCAATGATTTTTGTTATGGCTGTTATGTCAAAGGCTTCTATGGACCGTGTTTATGAGGTTCTTACTGAAAAACCACATATTGATGACGAAAATGCAGATGAAAGCCTTAATGTTTGCGACGGTAGCATTGAGTTCAGAAATGTTTCCTTCAAATATAACAAAAATGCTAAGCGAGAGGTTTTAAAGGATATAAGCCTTTCTATCAAATCAGGGGAAACCATTGGTATTATCGGCTCAACAGGTAGCGCAAAATCCTCCCTTGTTCAGCTTATTCCGAGACTTTATGACACCACTGAGGGTGAGGTTCTTGTTGGCGGAAGAAATGTTAAGGATTATAAGCTCCACAACCTTCGTGACAATGTTTCAATGGTGCTTCAGACCAATTTACTTTTCTCAGGCACAATTGAGGAAAATTTAAGGTGGGGTAACGAAAACGCAAGCATTGAGGAAATCCGTGCCGCCGCAAAAATTGCTCAGGCAGACGATTTTGTTATGAGCTTTCCCGATGGCTATCAGACCGATTTAGGTCAGGGCGGTGTTAATGTTTCAGGCGGTCAGAAGCAACGCCTTTGTATTGCCCGTGCCATTCTTAAAAACCCGAAAATTCTTATTCTTGATGACTCAACAAGTGCGGTCGATACCGCAACAGACGGAAAAATCCGCGAGGGTATGAAAAACCTTTTACCCGACACAACAAAAATCATAATCGCTCAGCGAATCAACTCTGTTCAGCACGCCGACAGAATTATTGTTATTGACGACGGACAGATTAATGACATCGGCTCCCACGAAGAATTGCTTTCACGCAACGAAATATACAAAGAGGTTTATATTTCTCAGCAAGAAGGCAAAATGGAGCAATAAGAAAGGAGGAAGTCAGATGGCAGAAAAACAGGCTAAACGCCCCAATGGTAACGGTCCCGGACCCGGTGGCAGAATGAAATTTGAAAAACCGAAGAACACTAAAAAGACACTTTTAAGACTTCTTTCTTATGTAACCCAGAAAAAAGCCTTGCTTGTGGTTGTTTTTGTTCTTGTGCTTTTCAGCTCAGTAGCAGATATTTTGGGAACATATCTTCTAACACCCATTATCAACGAAATCGGCAATATGGTTTCAACGGGAAGCAGAGATTTTTCAATAATCATTAAATACCTGATAATTTTAGGCTTAATTTATATTTGCGGTGCTGTTGGTCAGTACACCTATTCACGACTTATGCTCAACGTTTCTCACGGAACACTTAATTCGTTGAGAAAAGACCTTTTTGAGCATTTGCAGGATTTACCCATTAAATATTTTGACACTCACACTCACGGTGAGCTTATGAGTCGTTTCACAAATGATGTTGACACCATTCGTGAAGCAATAAGCCAGGGTCTTATTCAGACAATAACATCTCTTGTAACTGTTGTTGGTATCTTTATTATGATGCTCTATATCAGCCCTGCTCTCACCTGTCTGATAATCATAATGCTTGTTGTTATGCTCAATGTTATCAAGCTTATCGGCGGACGTTCTTCAAGCTATTTCCGCCGTCAGCAAATGGCAGTTGGTGCAGTAAACGGTTATATTGAAGAGCTTATTGAGGGCTTAAAGGTTGTTAAGGTTTTCTGTCGCGAGGAAAAGGCAAAGGAAACCTTCAATGAAATCAACGATAATTACAGAAAAGCCGCAACAAACGCTCACACCTTTGCAAGCATTCTGATGCCCATTATGGGTAACCTTTCATACTTCAATTTCGCGGCAACTGCTGCTTTGGGCGCATTTATAATTCTTAAGGTGGGCACTACTGCCACAGGCGGTATCTCAGGCTTGTTCCTTGGTGGTGCGGCAGGTGTGCTTACCATTGGTTCTCTTGCGGCTTTCCTTCAATACACAAGGCAATTCTCCCGCCCTATCAGTATGATTTCACAGCAAATGAACAGTATTCTAGCTGCTCTTGCAGGTGCAGAAAGAATTTTTGAAATCATTGACGAAACACCCGAAGAGGATAAGGGCTATGTAACCCTCGTATATGCAAATGTTGATGGAAACGGAAATGTAACCGAAAGCGAAACCCGAACAGGCACTTGGGCTTGGAAGCATCCCCATTCTGCAGATGGCAGTGTAACCTACACTCTTCTTAAGGGTGATGTTCGTTTCCACGATGTAACCTTCTCCTATGATGGCAAGAAAACAGTTCTTAAAAATGTTTCCCTTTATGCAAAGCCCGGTCAGAAAATCGCTTTCGTAGGCTCAACAGGTGCAGGTAAAACTACCATTACCAACCTCATTAACCGTTTCTATGATATACAAGAGGGTAAAATCACCTACGATGGCATAAACATCAAAAAAATCAAGAAGGATGATTTGCGCCGTTCACTTGCAATGGTTCTTCAGGATACTCACCTTTTCACAGGCACAGTTGAAGAAAACATCCGCTATGGTAAGCTTGATGCAACTCACGAGGACATTGTAAGAGCCGCAAAAATTGCCAATGCAGACAGCTTTATAACCCGTCTGCCCGAGGGCTACAACACAATGCTCACAGGCGATGGCTCAAACCTTTCACAAGGTCAGAGACAGCTGCTTGCAATTGCCCGCGCGGCAGTTGCAGACCCACCCGTTCTTATTCTTGACGAAGCAACAAGCTCAATTGACACAAGAACAGAACGCCTTATTGAAAAGGGTATGGATAAGCTTATGGAGGGCAAAACAGTTTTTGTTATTGCTCACAGACTTTCAACAGTAAGAAACTCCAATGCCATTATGGTTCTTGAAAACGGAGAAATTATTGAAAAAGGCGACCACGATACTCTTCTTGAAGAAAAAGGAAAGTATTACAAGCTTTATACAGGACAATTTGAATTATCATAAAATTACTAAGGGGCTGTAAAAAAACGACAAGTTTTTTTACAGCCTCTTTTCGGGGATAGGAAAAAAAGATGCAGAACGGACAAACCGAGTCCCGATAAGGCTTCAGACTTATCGGGACTTGCCCGAAGGCGTACAAAGGTACGTCGAG
>JAFSDL010000012.1 GCA_017436285.1 Clostridia bacterium | reverse complement strand
CACTCGACGTACCTTTGTACGCCTTCGGGCAAATCCCGATAAGCCTGAAGCCTTATCGGGACTCGGTTTGTCCGTTCTGCATCTTTTTTTCCTATCCCCGAAAAGAGGCTGTAAAAAAACTTGTCGTTTTTTTACAGCCCCTTTGTCATTTTTAGAATAAGCCTGCGATTAACTGAGGAATGAACATAATGTAGTCAATAAGAAGTCCGAGGATTTCTGTGATGAAGTTTGATACTGAGCCATCAATTGTGCCGATAGCATCTGTGGGAAGCTTGGATTCTTCCTGTTCCTCTGCCTTGGTTGTTTTCTTGATTGCATATTCATCAATCAATGTAACCTTCTGTGTTTCATCATCAACAACATAAGCCTCGTAAACAAGCTTGCTGCCATCAATATAGATGTTTGCAAAGCATCCACCCATATCTCTTGTTGAAAGCGCTACATCAGCACATTCGTTAATGGGGTCAATGGGATTCTCGTTTACAGTATATCTCTTTGTACCTGCTGTTGAAGGAAGAATGTAAACCGCACCATCAGGATTTTTTGCAAAGGTTGTTTCCTTGCCGTTGAATTTTTCTGTTACATAAGTAACATCCTCACAAACTGCATCGCCCTTAACCTGTTTTGTTCTGAAATACATATGGTCGTGACCTGAAAGAACAACATCAACGCCTGTTTCATCAACAATTTCAATAATTGTTTCTCTCATTGCAAGAGTATCGGGCTTGTTGATATTCTTACCTGCAGAATATGCTGCACGGTGAAGAAGAAGGAAATTCCACTTTGCATCAGAGTTTTTAAGGTCATTGATAATCCAGTTTCTCTGAGCCTGTACCATGGGGTACATATCGTTTGAGTTAACAACGCAGAAATGAGCATCGCCGTAATCATAAGAATAGTAAACGCCGTTTACACCGTTACCTGCGCCTTCACCTGCTTCAAGGTTGAACATATTTGCAAACCAACCGATGTTAAGCTTGTTTGTGATGTTGCCATCGTGGTTGCCTGCAACGGGAGCAATAGTAAGGCTTGTGTTAGCCTTGTTGAAGGCCTCACCCCACCAATTCCATTCGTCATTTGTGCAATCGTTTACGAAGTCACCAAGGTTTACGTAGAATTCAGCATCCTTGTTGGAATTCATAGCAGCAGTCATAACCTTAGCAGCCTGCTCAAAATTTTCAAGGCTACTTGCCTGAACGTCTGCAATAGCGATAAATGAGAATTTGCTGTCGCCATCATCAGTTACAAATTTACCTGTTTTGCTCCATGTGTTTTCTGTAAGGCTACCAACACGATATTTGTATTCTGTACCCTTTTTAAGACCTGTAACAACAACCTTATGGCAATAATAATCCTGGAAAACACTTGTTTCGCCAATATATGTTTTTGCAGAATTGAATGTTCCGTCATAGTCACTTGCTTTAACAACCTGGATAACTGTATCACAATAGTCCTCTGTGTACCAGGTGAAGCCACGCTGTGTTTTGCTGTCGCCATACATTGTGCAGTTTACACGAAGCACCTCAAAGCCTGTGCTTTTTGCACAAACACTTACACTTATGCAACTGAAAAGTGTGATAACTGCAAGTAAAACTGCAAGAGATTTTTTTGCTGTTCTTTTCATAACTACCTCCGTAATTAAATGAATTAATATAGGCATACTAATACCCATTTTTATAAATATCATTATACAACTTATTTCCTGTTATTTCAATATAAAAAGTAAATTTATAACAATTGCTAATATTGGAGTTGCTTTTTTGGGCAAAAGGCATATATTAGCTGCCAGTCGCCAGTTGCCAGATACCAGAATTAGTTGATGAGAGCTTTTACCTATCCCTCTTTTTTGCTTCAGCAAAAAGGAGGGGGGACCGTTCTCTAATAAAGTTATTATATTTCGTGTATTCATTACGGGTGATATAACAGCCTATGCAACAAAGCTTGGGCGGAACGGTGGGTGGTACTCTTTTATATTACTTTTTGTACCACCCACCACCCCGACCAACTAAACCAAAATAACATTTTACAGACTCGTACTATATACACTGATTATTTGAAGCGAATCAAAGAGCGGTCCCCCTTCCTTTTTTACCTTAATGGTAAAAAAAGAGGGATAAGCCTCGCGTTATTTTTACTTTATTCCACGGTACAGGCAAGCCTGTACCTTACAGTTGCTAATTGCTATTTGCTATCTGCTATTTGCTGGCGACTGGCAACTAAAAAAGGACGGCTTTCGCCGTCCTTTCAGTAAACTCATTTTAGAATTTAAC
This sequence comes from Clostridia bacterium, assembly GCA_017436285.1. Taxonomy (GTDB): domain Bacteria; phylum Bacillota; class Clostridia; order Oscillospirales; family Acutalibacteraceae; genus DTU089. The sequence goes on along the minus strand of JAFSDL010000012.1, from coordinate 3,693 downwards.
CTTATAGCACTTAATCTCGAAGGGGTTAATTTCGAAGCTGAGTGTTTTGCCATTTGCAATATCAACTGCAACATCGTTTCTTTCAAGAAGGTCACATTCTGCAACACTCTTGATATCTGCGAAAAGCTCTGCAGTAACCTTAGTTCTGCTACCTGCCTTTTCAACGAAACGGATGATATATGCATCCTCATCCTCGCATTTCTTAACTGCCTCAAGAGTAACGTTCTTACCGTCAACCTTAATAAAGCTCTTTGCATCCTCGCCCTTTGCATCGCTGTTGATTTCAACTGCAACTGCGGGGTTATTCATTTCAAGACCTCTTACGAGAGTTTCAGCATTCTTCCAGTTACCTGCGTGGGGGTAGATGGAGTATGTGAAATAGTGGTCGCCACGGTCTGATTTGGGGTCGGGATTCATAGGAGCCTTGAGAAGAGTGACAATCATTCTCTGCTGGTCAACCTCGTAACCATATTTACAATCGTTAAGGATTGTAACACCATAGTTATCCTCACTCATATCAATGAAGTTATGAGCAGAAACCTCAAACTTAGCCTTATCATAAGGATTATGACGATAGTTAGAGCTTTCAATTGTTGCATAAGCAATATCACGGGTATATTTCTGAGCCTTAACATCAACATCAAAGCCAACCTTAAGAAGCTTTTCCTGTTCATTCCAGTTGATGAATGTATCAAAGTCAATTCTGTCAAGCTCATTATAAATAATGATATTCTGCTTAACAATTGATTTATTGATATTCTTTTCAATGGAAACAACTGTGAATACATCACCTGCTTCAATGCCTGTTACCTTACCGGGCTCTGTATCGAACTGACGGTCAGTGTAATTAGCAACAATATCCCATGCATCGTATTTACCGGGAAGGTCTTCATAAAGGCGGAATACATTACCCTTACCATCAAGAACCTCTCTGTTGTTTTTCTTATCAAAGATAGAAACAAGCTCTGCGCTGTCATCAAGAACAATTTTAAAGTTAGCATTTTCAACTGTGTTTCCTGAAAGTGCTTCTGCGCCCTTAACTGCGCCATCTTTAGCATAGAATACCTTGTAACCAACTGCAGGAAGGTCCTCTGCTACGAAAACAAGCACCTTTGTACCGTCAAGCTTTGTATAAGCCTGAGTTGCAAGCTTGTTGCCTTCAGCATCATAGATTTCAACATCCTTGTAGGGAAGCTCAACCTTCTGAGTTGCATTAACACCGAGGGAGTTGAAAAGTGCGAAGGGCTTACCATATTTTTCTGCACCGTTTGCATTGCCTGCGATTACATTGAGAGCTTCAGCTCTTACGCTTTCACCGATAGCAATAATGTTATCGTAAATAGCGCAAAGGTCACCGAATACCTCTGTAATATGAGAGCCGGGAAGTGAATCGTGGAACTGATTTGTAAGAATTGCCTGCCAGCCCTCGTTGAGCTTTTCGAGAGGATATTTGTAGCCATACTGCATTGCAATGCTCGCAAACATTTCTGCCTGACGATAAAGGTTTTCAGAATATCTGTTAAGCTTTTTGAGAAGAGCCTTTGTTGTGTGAACACCGCGATGCTCCTCAAGGTAAAGCTCATCCTTCCATGTGGGGATATTATCCTCTGTTGCATTAGCCTTCATACGAGCAAGAGAATCTTCAATCTTACTTGTCTGAGTTTTGGGAAGACCGGGGAAGTTTTTATAACGCTTTACATATTCGAGCATTTCGGTGTCAACACCGCCGCCACCGTCACCCCAGCCGTAGCAGTACATAGATTCACCGATTGTTTCCTTATCGGTATATTTCTTCCAGTTCATTTTAAGGGAGTCTGCTTCAACAGTACCGATAAAGTGAGTGGGAGGAACAATTGAGAATACCTTTGAGCCATCGGGACCTTCCCACCAGAATGTGTTATACTGCCAGGGGTTAGTATCGTTCCAGATACCCATTTTATGAGTTACGAAATATTCAACGCCTGCTTTTTTAAGAATCTGAGGCATTGCATAGCCGTTACCGAAAACATCGGGAACCCAACAGGTTTTGGGAGTGATGCCGAAATTTTTTTCCGCAAAGCGAACACCGTGAAGAAGCTGACGAACAAAGGATTCACCTGAAACAAGGTTACAATCGGGCTCAACCCACATTGCACCGATGTATTCCCATCTGCCCTCTTCAATACGCTTTTTAACCTGTTCATAAAGAGCAGGATATCTGTTTGCCATTTCGATATATGTAGGTGCAGAGCTCTGTGAGAAAATGAAATCGTCATACTGCTCCATAAGACGAAGCATTGTAGCGTGAGTTCTGCCGAGCTTACGGATATATTCTTTATATGCCCACATAAATACAATATCAAGGTGAGAGTTACCAACAAGAGCAAGTGTACCCTCTGATTTGTATGAGGGGTTGTTATAAACCTTTTCCTTAAGAACCTGCTGAGCCTGAAGAAGACCTGCCTTGAACTCCTCGCCATCAAGGTCAAAGTTCACATAAGTAAATGCCTCTTTAAGAGCAGCACGGATAAGCTCCTGAAGACCTGTGTCGTGAACAGGCATAAAGAGTGCATTGAAAATCGCCTTGAAATCCCAATACACCTCTTCAATTACAGGGTCAACAACGCCGATAAATGAGCAGGAAAGTGTTTTTACTGTTGACTCATTTGAGTGCCATACATAATAGGACTCAATATCAACATCATAGTGCTCGTCACCCTTAGCGCAATCTGTAAGAAGAACAGAGTTTCTGAAGGGGTCAAGACCCTGATAGGGAACACCGTTAAGAGTGAGAAGTGAGTCACCACCGAAGTAAACGTTAAGAGTTATCTTTTTACCCTTGAATCTCTCGGGCATATCAAATGAGTTTTTGAAGAATGCGCTCCAGCCGTTGTTACCCCAACGGTCGCCAACGTTAAGCTCCTTCCATTCATCATAAAGGAATTCATAATCGTCAACACCTTTATAAATGCACTCCTTCATTTTCCAGGCAGGAATGGATTCAATATCGGTGTAAATTCTTTTTTTGAGGTTTTTGATTTTAAGGGCTGCAACATCGTCAAAGGAGAAAATACCTCTCTGCTTACCTTTAACGGCATCGCGCCAATCATCAACGTGAGCATCCATAGCATCAAGAGCTGCCACAGCGTCCAGGTTTTTAATCTCAGCCAAATTTATCGTCCTTTCTCTAACCGAAAAACATTTGAAAAACAACCCATATTTTTCGATTTTATTATCTTTTTTAGAATAACATTTTTTAAAAAATAAATCAACCTTATTTTCATTGTTTTTGATGTATATTCTTTTTAATTTTTTGAAGGAATTTTGAAGTGGATTTGACAGGTTTCCCTTCTCCCCTTTCACACTTTCCCCTTTTCCCTTCCTATGTCAGATTTTTCTCATTTTCTTTTTCTATTTCATTTTCTATATCAATATCAATTTCTATATCTGTATCTGTATCTATATCTATATCGGCATATTTCGCATACGAGCGCATACGCAGGCATACGAAGGCATAAATTTTCAGCATTTTTATGGTGTTTTTGCTACATTTTATCGATATTTTTAAGTTAAAACCATCGTTTTTTCGGTTTTTTCGCTTTCCTTCGGTTTTTTTCGCTTTCCTTCGGTTTTTTTCGGTTTTTTTCGGTTTTAAAACATTACGATTGGTATTTTTGGTATAGCTTGGTATATTTTTTATACGGTGGTATTTTT
>JAFSDL010000011.1 GCA_017436285.1 Clostridia bacterium | reverse complement strand
TCAGCACCAAACATTTGACGGAATGCGAGACGGCCGATACGACCGAAACCGTTAATTGCAACTTTAACTGACATTTGAATTACCTCCAAATATTTTTTGTTAGTTTATTTTTAACCTTTATCATTTTATCATAAAAATGAATAATTGCAAGAACTTTGACATAATTTTAACTTATATTTTTAAGTTTTGTCATAATGCAAAAAAATATAACAATAAAATTGAAAAATATAGTTTAATTTCCAATATATTTTAATCAGTTAACAACATTAGTTGGCTTACCCTCAAGAAAAGCCTTTACATTTCCCTCAAGAATACCCATAAGACGAAGCCTTGTTTCATAAGCCGCCCAGGCAATATGAGGTGTTATGTAGCAGTTGGGAGCAGTAAGAAGAGGGTTGTCGCTTTTAGGTGGCTCTGTTGATAAAACATCTGCACAATAGAACCCTAATCTGCCGGATTTGAGAGCGCTTGCAATATCATCTTCGTTTGCAACACCGCCACGGGCGGTATTTATAACACAAGCACCATCTTTAAGCTTACCGATAAACTCTTTGTTTATAAGCCCTGCAGTCTTTTCTGTGAGGGGACAATGAACAGTTATAAAGTCAGAATTCTTAAGAACAGTGTCCATATCGGTAAATTCAACGTTGGGTGCATCATCCTTTTTACCTGATGGGGTATAAACAAGAACCTTCATACCAAAAGCCAAAGCAATTTCTGCAACTCTTCTTCCGATTTTACCGAAGCCGATAATACCAAGTGTTTTACCGTCAAGCTCATATAAGGGCATATTCCAATAGCAAAAATCCTTGCATTTTTCCCAATCACCACTTTTAACTGATAGGGTATATTCACTGACTCTGTTGACAGACTCTAAAATGTAGGCAAACACCATCTGTGCAACACCGTTAGTTGAATATGAGGGAATATTTGAAAGGGGAATGCCTCTTTTTCTCAATGCAACACCGTCAATCTGATTATAGCCTGTTGCAAGGGTACCCACAAATTTAAGCTCAGGCAGTTGAGCGATAATTTCTTCTGTTAGCTTAACCTTGTTGAGAATGATAATGTCTGCATCCCTTGCTCTTTCAATAACAAGCTCTTCAGGCGTTCTGTCATAAACAGTAAGGTCTGTTAAGTTGCCGATGCAGTCCCAGGATAAATCACCGGGGTTTTCTGTGTGGCCGTCAAGAATTACGGCTCTAAGTTTTTCTTTCATAAAATCACCGAATTTATTATACACATAAATTCTTTTTCTTTCAATGATTATTTCATATTCTCTTGACCTAAATTAAATATTGTTATAAAATAAGCAATATATGTTCAGAAACGGAGTGAGGATTTGAGCTTTAAAAATTTAACAGTAGATGAAAGAAGAAGCAGAAATCTTCGTCGTTTAAGTGTAACCTGCTTTATAGGCTCTGTTTGTGCGGTAGTTACAATGTTCCTCTTAACTCTGCCACAATTTAAAAATCAGATAACAGAGATAAATAATCTGTTTACGAATATAGAACTCTATATTGCAGAGTTTGATAAATTAGCAGCCTTTGCACTGATAATTTTTTTCTTTATGTTTAAAATGGTGTTCGGATGTATTCCTTTTTCTGTTTTGTTCATCAGTGCAGGTCTTGTGTTTTCGCCATCCATAGCCATTTTAGTAAATGTTATAGGATTTAGCTTGCTTATTGCAATAAAGTTCTTGTGGGGCAGAAAATTCGGTGGCGGTGGCTTGTATCAGCTTTTGTTAAAATCGGATACTCTTTCGGATTTTATGGATTTTAACGGTAAGGGTAATAAGTGGATGCTTGTTGTTTTGCGCTTCGTTCCCTTTGCCCCTGCAGGTACAATCAGCAGGGCGTATGGCGGAACAGATATGAAGCTGACTCCCTTCATAGCCTTTTCTGTTTTAGGCTTTTTACCAAGGCTTATTTCCTGGAGTGTAATCGGTTGCAATGTTTTTGACCCGTTTACTCCTGCATTTCTTACACCAATTGCCATTTTATTAGTAATCAGTGGTGTTTCACTATTGTTTCTTGATTTACTTTTTAAATTAATCCGAAAGGACGATAAAAATGAAAAAGAATGATATTTTAACTGATGCTTTTCTTGAAAGGCTTGTTGCAGTTTATGGCAACGATGAAGCAAATTTTCAGCAGGAAAGATATGTAAAGCTTGCAGAAAGCTTTGAAAAGGATTTTTCTGAAAATGCAGAATTAAGATTTTTCTCTGCACCCGGCAGAACAGAGGTTGGCGGTAACCACACCGACCATAACAACGGTAAGGTTCTTGCGGCGGCAATTAACCTTGATGCAGTTGCAGTAGTTTCTGCTCGTGATGATAGCATTATCTGTGTTAATTCCGAGGGCTATTCTCCCATTTCTGTTGATTCTGCAGATTTGGAAATTAAGGATGAGGAAGAGGGCAAGTCAACTGCTCTTATCAGAGGTATATGTGCTCGCTTCGGTCAGTTGGGCTATAAATACGGTGGCTTTAACGCAAGCGTAACCTCCCGTGTGCTTTCAGGCTCAGGTCTTTCATCATCTGCTGCTTATGAGGTGCTTATGGGCACAATTCTTAACTACTTATATAACGATGGTAAAATCAGTGCAGTTGAAATAGCGCAGATTTCTCAGTATGCAGAAAATGTTTATTTCAAAAAGCCCTGCGGACTTATGGACCAGACCGCTTGTTCCGTTGGCGGTTTTGTTCAGATTGATTTTGAGGATACCGCAAAGCCCGTAATCAATAAGGTTGATTTTGATATTGCAAAGCACGGGTATAACCTTTGCATTGTTGATACAGGCGGTGACCACGCAGACCTTACAGGTGACTATGCGGCAATCCGTCTTGAAATGAATTCTGTTGCAGAATTTTTCGGTAAGAGCGTTCTTCGTCAGGTTCCCGAAAAGGATGTTTTTGATAATATGGGTGAAATCCGCAAGAAAACAGGGGACAGAGCTATTGAAAGAGCAATTCATTTTTATAATGAAAATAAGCGTGTTGAACGCCTTGCAGATGCACTTTCAAAGGGTGATTTCGAAAGCTTTAAAGCAACAATTATTGAAAGCGGTAAATCCTCTTATATGTATAATCAGAATTGCTTTACTCTTTCAAATCCTGCTTCTCAGCCCGTTGCACTTGCACTTTGCCTTACAGAAGAGCTTCTTAAGGGTAAGGGTGCGTATCGTGTTCACGGTGGTGGCTTTGCAGGCACAATTCAGGCATTTGTTCCCGTTGAAGAAACAGAAAATTATGTTTCTGCTATGAAAAAGGTTTTTGGCGAAAATTCCTGCTACATACTTAAGGTAAGAAGCCACGGCGGCTGCGAAATATGATTAAAAAAATAAATCAATTTACAGACATAAACGGTGGATTTCCACCGTTTATGTCTGTAATCAATACTGATTTCCGTTTTACCCGAGGTGCTTCTGACGGAGTGTATTTTCAGGAAATCAATGGTGAAAAAACAATCCTTTTTTCTTTAAGGGGTGTAACTGCAACAATATGCAGATTAAGTGAAAAGGCAGATACCGAAGAGCTTTCCTCCTTTCTTGGATTTCAAGGTGTAAAAAATATTTTGTCAGACTTCTTTTTTGAGGGAATCTGCCTGGAGGAAAGAGCAGTTTTAAGAGCAACACCCAAATGCGATAATATAAGCGACACTATTTCAATTACACCGTTGTCAAAATTGAGTGATTATGAAAGTGTGTTTAAGCTGCTTTCCTGTAACGGTTTCTTTGAAGCGTGGTATCCCTTGCTTTCTGCCAAAATAAACGAGGGCTTTTCCTGCGGTGCTTATATGAAGGAAAATGATGCTCCCGTCAGCTGTGCGGTTGCGCCATTCGTTTTCGGCAATTCTGCTGTGATTGCGGGAGTTTTTACAAGTGAAGGCAGTAGAAACAAAGGCTATGCAACAAGGTGTGTGAAGGCTCTTTTAAATGAACTGCACAGTAAAAAAGTAAAAGATGTTTACCTTTGGTGTGAAGATAAAAATATTAAATTATATGAAAATATCGGCTTTTCCCAATGCGGAAAAATCTATATAAAAAAGGAAGAATAAAATGTCATTCTTTAATTTCAGTGAACAAATGAAAGCAATTTCTGAAAAGGCACTTTTAAAGTGTAACGAAAAATTTTCGGAAATTGATAAAATTACAGAATTTAATCAGCAAAGAGTGTTGAAGGCGTTTATAGATAACGGCGTAAGTGAATCTCATTTCGCAGGCTCAACGGGCTATGGCTATGGTGACAGAGGTCGTGAGGTGCTTGACGAGGTGACTGCACAGATTTTCGGCGCAGAGGATGCCCTTATCCGCCATAGCTTTGCAAGCGGAACTCATACCTTGTGTGTAATGCTTTTCGGTGTTCTTCGCCCCGGTGATACAGTTCTTTGTGCAACAGGTGTGCCCTATGATACTATTCACTCAGTTATCGGTTTATCGGGTGAGGGTATGGGCTCGTTAAAGGATTTCGGTATAGGCTTTGAAATTGTGGACCTTAAGGAAGATGGCACAACAGACCTTGATGAATTAAAGAAAAGGCTTAACGAAAAGGAATATAAAGCAGTTTATATTCAGCGTTCACGGGGGTATTCCTTAAGACCCACCTTAACCTCAAAGGAAATTAAGGAAATTACTGATATTGTAAAGCAGAATAGCAAGGCTATCACAATGCTTGATAATTGCTATGGGGAGTTTACCGAATATGAAACTCCTGCAGAAATCGGCGTTGATATTTTTGCGGGCTCGCTAATTAAAAACCCCGGTGGCGGTATTGCCAAATGCGGTGGCTATATTGCGGGTAAAAAAGCACTTGTTGAGCTTTGCTCTTACAGACTCACAACTCCCGGTATCGGTAAAGAGGTTGGTGCAACTCTCGGCAATACAAGAGATATTTTTATGGGGCTTTTTAATGCACCCCATGTAACAGGTGAAGCGCTTAAAACCGCAGTGTTTACCGCCTCGGTTTTTGAAGAAATGGGCTATTGGGTATCACCAACAAGCACAGAGAAGCGCGCAGATATCATTCAGAGTGTAAAATTAGGCAACAGAGAAAAGCTTATTGCATTCTGCCAGGGGCTTCAGAGTGGGTCTGTGGTTGATAGCTATGTTGTGCCTGAGCCCTGGGCAATGCCCGGTTATGACAGTGATGTTATTATGGCGGCAGGTGCGTTTACTAACGGTTCATCAATTGAGCTTTCTGCAGATGCACCCTTAAGAGAGCCCTTTGCAGTGTGGCTTCAGGGCGGTCTTAATTTCCATAGTGCAAAAATCGGTGTTCTTTTAGGTGCTCAAAGAGTTTTGGACCTTAATTAACTTAAATCATTTATATAAATATTTTCACTGATTTCCTTGAAAACGGGTGCTCCGTCTGTTCCGCCGGAGCTTCCGTTTTCTTTTAGTATGCAGATAACATATCGGGGCTTTTCAATAGGGAAAAACCCCACAAACCAACAATATTTAATTTCAACACCGTTTTCATCATATTGTCCGCTTTGGGCGGTAGCAGTTTTGGTACAGGAATCAAAAAGCGAGGTGTATGCACCTGTACCCGTGCCCTCAGTTGTGGTTTTTGCCATTGCGTTTTTTATTGTCCGGCAAGTGCTTTTTGATAAAACTCTTTTCCCGTCACTTTGAATTGCAGGGGTTAAATTACCGTTTTTATCAATTTCGCCCTTGTAAATATATGGCTCGTTATATATTCCGCCATTTGCAATTGTGGCAAAGCAAGTGGCAATCTGAAGAGGCGAGGCGGTTAATTTACCTTGTCCGAAGCCTAAATTACCTACTGCTGCAGAGCTATTCAATTCCTTGGTGGTTGGTAAGCTACCCGAAGGTGTAATAAAATCATTACCTAAATCAATGCTTTTGCCAAAGCCCAATGCCTTTGCGGTTTTTAAAAGCTTTTTTGCCCCTGCTTGCGTGCTGTATTCAATAAAATACGGATTGCAGGACATAGCAATTGCGGTGTTGAAATCAATGTTTCCGTGTCCCTCTGTTTTGTTGCATTTGAATTTATTACCGCTTTTTTCAATGTAGCCTATGCAGTTGTATTCGCTCAGGGTTATGTTGCTTTCAAGTGCCGCCGCCGCAGTAACAGGCTTGAAAACAGAGCCAACGGGAAAGCATTCAATGGCTCGGTTAAGAAATGGCGAGTCAGGGGAATTGAGATGCTTTTCAATGTTATCTCTTTCATAAATCGGTGTGGAAGCGCAGGCTAAAATTGCAGAGCTTTCAACATCTAAAACAACTGCCGCGCCCTTGTCAATTCCACAGTTTTTTAAAGCATTCTCAGTAATTACTTGGATTTCTTTGTCCAAGGTAAGCATAATTCCGCCCTTTGAGTAATAATTATTATCTCTTACCTCAACCGCTTCACCAATCAGCATCCTGCCCAAAGCATCTGCAGAATAAGCAACAGATAAGCTTCCGTTGTGCTTGCTTATTTCATTCTGATAATATTTTTCAATACCCGTAACACCGTTTCCGTCAATGTCCGTGTAGCCTAAAATGTGTAATGCAACATTGTTCGAATATCTTTCAAAAATCTCAAAGCATCTTGTATCGTCATTTTGTGTTACAGATTTACTCTCCTCAATAAAAAAGCTTGTGAAATAACCTTTTAATATGGTGCTTTTTGCAAACTTTTTACCCTTTAAATTGCTTACTAAAACCGAGTTCTTTGTTGTGGGCTTAGCACAGAGAATTGTTTTTGCTTCTGAGTTTGTTAAGGGGCTTGCGTTTCTGTCATAAATTGTTCCTTTTTTTGTGCCTAACTCACGAACTCTTATATGGGGCTGTACCGAAACAAAATCTGCAGATGAGGAAATATAATAAAGTCTGCCTGAAAGGGCGGTAAATGAAATAATAATAACCAACAAAGCGGAAATTGCTCTTTTTTTCAAAAATAACACCACCAAAAAATTATTCTTAACTTTAATTGTTGACAACTTTTTCAAGAGTATTATATAATCAATGTATATTATTTTAAGGAGTAACAAATGGACGAAAGATTTTCCCGTATGAGCCGTATTTTAGGCGAACAAAAAATGGAAAAGCTTAATAAATCATCGGTTATCGTGTTTGGTATCGGTGGTGTTGGTGGCACAGTCCTTGAAGCACTTGTAAGAGGTGGCGTGGGTACTGTTGCGGTGGTTGATAAGGATACTGTTGATATCACAAACATCAACCGTCAGATTATTGCAACCAACGATAATATCGGTGAGAAAAAGGTTGATGTGGCAGAGAAAAGGGCTTTGAGCATTAACCCCAACATCAATTTCAAAAAATACGATTTGTTTTATCTGCCTGAAACTGCAGAGGAAATTGACCTTTCCGGGTATGATTTTATAGTTGATGCAATTGATAATGTAACCGCAAAGCTTGAGCTTATTGAAAGAGCCGATAAGCTTAATATTCCCGTGATTTCCTCAATGGGAACGGGCAATAAGCTTCATCCCGAGCTTTTTGAAATTGCAGATATTAATAAAACAAGTGTATGTCCGTTAGCCCGTGTTATGAGAAGGGAACTGAAAAACAGAGGTGTAAAAAAATTAACTGTTGTTTATTCAAAGGAAGAGCCGATTAAAACAGAGGGCTCTGTTCCGGGCTCGGCTTCCTTTACACCACCTGTTGCAGGCTATTTAATGGCATCTTATGTGATACAGAAACTTATAGAAGAGGTATAAATATGAAATTTACAGAAACAGAAAAAATCGGCTTGGTTGAGGGCTTCGCCCTTGTTAAAGCGTGTGACAAAAAAAGTGCAAAAAACGGAACCTTTTATCTTGATATCAAATTAGGCGATAAGGACGGCGAAATGGTCGCAAAGCTCTGGGATTTCAGAGAGGACAATATGACTCTTCCCGAGGTGAACACAGTTATCAAAATTCGTGGCACAATTCAGCAATATAACGGAAATGACCAGTTTATTATTCAGAGAATGCGCCCTGCAACAGAGGATGAATTCGATATGGCAGATTTTGTTAAATCCTCTGATTATAGCGGTAACGATATGCTTGACTCAATAATAAGACTTGTTAATGATTTTGAGGATGATGAGCTTAAAAGGGTTGTTCTTTCAATGCTCAGAGATAATCAGGAAAGAATTTTAACCTTCCCTGCGGCAGAAAAGCTTCACCACGCTATGACGGGCGGACTTTTATACCACACTCTTTCAATTGTTCGTCTCGCAGAATGCGTTTGCAGTATTTACCCCTGCATTGACAGAGAGCTTCTTCTTTCAGGGGCAATTCTTCACGATATTGCAAAAATGAGAGAATACACAGTAAACGGTGCGGGCATCGTTGACGGTCATACCCTTGAGGGTATGCTTTTAGGACATCTTGTTATGGGTGCAGAGGATGTAGGCAGAAAATGTGACGAGCTTGAAATCACACCCGAAAAGAAATATCTTCTTCAGCATATGCTCATTTCCCATCACGGAAAATTGGAGTTCGGTGCGGCAGTAAGACCCGCCTTTATTGAAGCCGAGGTTCTTTCTCAGCTTGACCTTTTTGACGCCAATATGTATGAAATGGCAGAGGCAGTAGGCGGTGTTAAAGCAGGGGAGTTTACAGGCAGACTCTGGATGCTTGATAACAGAAAGCTTTATAATCACGGCAGAATTGATGTTGAGCCTCAGGCTAATATTATGTGCGAGGAAGAATAATGAATTATACTGAAGTTAAAATATATGTAAAAACCGAGGATACCGAAAGAGCCTCAGATATAGCAGTTATGGCTGTGCCTTATGGTATTTATATTGAGGATTACAGCGACCTTGTTGAAGCCGCTTGGGAAATTGCCCATATTGATTTGATTGACGAGGATTTGCTTCAAAAGAACAGAGCTGAAAGTATTGTTCATATTTACATAGAAGAGGGTAATAACCCTGCAGAAGCGGTTTCCTTTATTTCTGATAGATTAACTGCAGAAAAAATCGATTTCAGAATTGAAACGGACGGTTGCTCTGAGGAGGATTGGGCAGATAAATGGAAAGCGTTTTTCAAGCCGACCCCCGTTGGTGAACGCCTTTTTGTCCGTCCTATATGGATTGATGATTATGATGCAGGTGAGAGAGCAGTTCTCAATATTGAGCCCGGTGCAGCATTCGGCACAGGCACTCATGACACAACCCGCCTTTGCCTTGAAACCCTTGATAAAATTATCAAAGAGGGCGATACGGTTCTTGATATCGGTTGCGGTAGCGGTATTCTTGCAATCGCTTCAATGCTTTTGGGTGCAACTGAGGGCTTTGGTGTTGATATTGACGAATTAGCAGTTAAAACCGCTAAGGAAAACGGAAAAATGAACGGACTTGACGAGCCCGAGCTTAAATTCGTGTGTGGTGACTTGGCAGATAAGGTAACCAAGCAATATGATGTTGTTGTGGCAAACATCGTTGCAGATATTATCATCCTTTTCAGCACTCAGGTAAGAGCCTTTATGAAGCAAGGCGCAAAGTTCATCGCCTCGGGTATCATTGATACAAGAGCAGACGAGGTTGTAACCGCCCTTCAAAGCGCAGGACTTAAATTAGTTGAACGCATCGAGCACGGCGGTTGGGTCTGCCTTGTTTGTGAATGAGGAATGCGGAGTTCGGAATTAGCCACCAGTCGCCAGTCTCCAGTCACCAGAGCTTCGCAAATCTCAACACATCGTAAGGTACAGGCTTGCCTGTACCTTAGAACAAGTAAAAGTTCTAATTTATAAACCTTTTCATAAACATTCTAAGAGGAGTGTGAATTATGAAAAGGTTTATTTCTTTTTTATTATCAATTATTTCGGTTTTTTCAATATCAACAACTGCCTTCGCAACGGATAAAACAATCGTAAAAGAGGATGAAAATGTTCAGGTTGCAAAGTCAGTTATAACCCAAGAAGAACAGAAAAAGCTTGAAAGTCTACCTGTTGAAATTAAGGCGAAATCCGCAGTTTTAATGGAGGTAACAAGCGGTGAAATTCTGATGGAATATAATGCAGATAAACAGCTTTTTCCTGCCTCTGTTACAAAAATTATGACAATGCTTTTGGTTGCCGAGGCTATAAGCAGTAAAAAAATTACCCTTGCAGATAAAGTCACTTGTTCTTCCAACGCCGCCTCAAAGGGTGGCTCTCAGATTTGGCTTGAGGAAGGGGAGAGTATGACTGTTGATGAGCTTCTTCGGGCAACTGCAATCGGTAGTGCAAATGATGCGGCAACCCTTTTGGGTGAATATGTTGCAGGTAGCGAAACTGCCTTTATTGATATGATGAATGAGCGGGCAATAGAGCTCAAAATGAAGAACACCCACTTTGAAAATGCAACAGGTCTTGATGACACAACCGATACCCATTTAACCACTGCAAGAGATATCGGGATAATGTCCTGTGAGCTTTTGAAATATGATTTTATAAGAGATTACACAACAGTATGGATGGATTCCTTGAGAGACGGTAAAACCGAGCTTGTAAACACTAATAAGCTTGTTCGTTTTTATAGTGGCACAACGGGTCTTAAAACAGGCACAACCGCAAAGGCAGGGTGCTGTGTCAGTGCTTCTGCAGAGCGTGACGGACTTCATTTAGTGGCAGTTGTTATGGGTAGCGATAATAGTAACGACCGCTTTAATACTGCAAAGGCAATGCTTAATTGGGGCTTTTCAAATTATTCCTGCGTAACCCCCGAAATCAACAAAAAGGACTTGAAAAAGGTGCAGGTTGTTGGGGGCAAGGTTGAATTTGTTTCACCCAAAATCCCAAAGCTTTCACCCGTTCTTGTAAAAAAGGGTGAAGAGGAAAAAATAGATATTAAGGTGGAAATTGAAGAAAGCCTTGTAGCACCTGTTGTTGAAAAACAGACCATCGGTAATATTAAAATTTCGGTGGGCGGTAAAAATGTTGCAGAGCATAAAATAACCGCCAAAAACAGTGTTGAAGAATTAGGCTTATGGGGTTATATGAAAAAACTTGCCAATTTTGTTGCAAATGGTGAAATGAAATATCCGAAAAACCTTGATAATGCTTGACATTTTTTCATCCCTTTGTTAAAATCAATTGATAATAAATAATGGGTTATTATGTAATTTGATTTTAATAAGGGATGTGTTTTTATGTTATATACATCAACAAGAGATAATAGTGTAAGGGTAACCGCTTCAAAGGCAATTACCGATGGTATTTCACCCGATGGCGGACTTTATATTCCTGTTGAAATTCCTGCTTTATCTGCAGATGAAATCAAAGCACTTTGCTCTGCAGATTATAAAGAAAGAGCAAAAAAGGTTCTCGGTCTTTATCTTTCAGATTTCACAAAGGAAGAGCTTGATTATTGTGTTGAGGGTGCTTATGCAGATGGCAAATTCTCTTCAGAGGCTGTTGCTCCCGTTGTAAAGCTTCACGATAATGTTAATATTCTTGAGCTTTTCAAGGGACCCACTTGTGCCTTCAAGGATATGGCTCTTCAGATTCTTCCTTACCTTCTCACAGTTTCTGCAAAGAAGAACCTTAAGGATAAAGAAATCGTTATTCTTGTTGCTACCTCAGGTGACACAGGCAAAGCAGCTCTCGAGGGCTTTAAGGATGTTGAGGGCACAAAAATTCTTGTTTTCTACCCCAACGATGGCGTCAGCCCCATGCAGAAGCTTCAGATGACAACTCAGGAAGGTAATAACGTTGGCGTTTGCGCTATCTACGGCAACTTTGACGATGCTCAGACAGGCGTAAAATCTATCTTTACAAATAAAGAAATTCTCAAAAGATTTGAAGAAAATAACCTTGTTTTCTCTTCTGCCAACTCAATTAACTGGGGTCGTCTTGCTCCTCAGATTGTTTACTATGTTTCTGCATATTGCGATATGGTAAACAGTGGCGCAGTTGCTTTCGGCGATAAAATCAATATTGTTGTTCCCACAGGTAACTTCGGTAACATTCTTGCTGCATATTTTGCAAAGGAAATGGGCTTACCTGTTAATAAGCTTATCTGTGCTTCAAATGCAAACAATGTTCTCACAGATTTCATTGAAAACGGTGTTTATGACAGAAACCGTGATTTCTATACAACAACATCACCCTCAATGGATATTCTCATTTCAAGCAACCTTGAAAGACTTCTTTATATTCTCTGTGGCAGAAATTCAGATACTATCAATGAGTGGTTCGGTCAGCTTAAGGATTGCGGTAAATATACTGTAAGCAATGATGTTAAAGAAAAAATCAATGAGCTTTTTGCCGCAGGCTGCTGTGATGATGAAATGACAAAAGCAACAATCAGCGAAACATATTCAGAATACAACTACCTTGCAGATACCCATACTGCAGTTGCAATCAATGTTTGCAATGCTTATGAAGAAAAAACAGGGGATAAAGCCCCCGTTGTTATTGCTTCAACCGCATCACCCTTTAAGTTCTCAAAGGCAGTTCTTTCTGCAGTTGATAAAGAAAATAAAGAGTATGACGATGAATTTGCAACTGTATCTGCTCTTGAAGAAATTTCTTCACTTAAAGCACCCGAACAGCTTTCTGCTCTTAAGGGTAAAGAGGTTCGCTTCAATAAAGTAACCTCAAAGGAAGATATGGCTCAGGTTGTTTTCGATATGCTCGGTATTTGAGGTGACACACCTTGTCATTGTTCGTAATTGGTGACACTCATCTGTCACTTTCCGTTGATAAGCCTATGGATATTTTCAGGGGGTGGACGGATTATATCGACCGACTGGAAAGCAATTGGAATAAGGTTGTTTCTCCTGAAGACAGTGTTGTAATTCCCGGTGATATTTCGTGGGCTATGAATTTCAATGAGGCAGTTAAGGATTTTTCGTTTCTGAATTCCCTCAATGGCACAAAATATATTCTCAAGGGCAACCACGATTATTGGTGGAACACAATGTCCAAAATGAATAAGTTTCTGGCAGAGAATAATTTTGATACAATTAAGATAATTCACAACAACGCTTATTCAGTTGAGGGCTTTTCTATCGGTGGCTCTCGCGGTTGGTTTTATGATGATACCGCCGAGGCAGATAAAAAGGTTATTCTTCGTGAAGCAGGCAGGCTTCGTACCTCCTTGCAGGAGGCAAGTAAGCTTGGGGGTGAGCTGATTGCCTTCCTTCATTATCCGCCCGTAAGCGCCAATCAGGAATGTGAGGAAATTCTTTCCGTGTTAAAGGAATTTCCTGTTAAGCGTTGCTATTTCGGGCATCTTCACGGCTTTGTTGCTCCCGAAAATGCTAAATTGGAATGGAACGGAATCGAGTTTAACCTCATTTCTGCAGACCATTTAGGCTTTGTTCCTCGTCTTATTGCTCATAGTGAGGAGTAATTAAGTCAAAAATTAATATAAAATCAATAAATTTTACATACATATGGAAATTTATTGGAAAAATAGTGGAAATTTGCAAATTATTATGATATAATTTCGCAGTTAATATAATTACAATATATGTTCGCAAATGAAAGGATGTTTACAATGAGTTTAAAGTCTTGCGAAAAAGTTGAAACAAATGTATATGCTCTTGAAATTTCTTTTGAAGGCGATGCTTTCAAAGCGGCAGTTACAAAGGCTTATACAAAAAACAGAGGTAAATATAATGTACCCGGTTTCCGCAAGGGTAAAGCTCCCAAGCACATTATCGAAACTTACTACGGTAAAGAGGTTTTCTGGTACGATGCAATTGATGCAGAGTATCCCGCACTCTTTGAAGAAGCAGTTAAAGAAGCAGGCATCGTTCCCGTTTCTGCTCCCTTTGAGGATGAAATCGTTTCTCTTGATGAAAACGGCTTCACAGTAAAGCTTAAAGTTACTGTTAAGCCCGAGGTTGAGCTTAAGGCTTACAAGGGCATCAAGGCAGAAAAAGAAAAGGTTACTGTTAAAAAAGCAGAAATCAAGGCAGAGGTTGACAGAGCTCTTGAAAAGGATGCAAAGCTTGTTGCTGTTGAAGGCAAGGCTGCAAAGAAGGGCGATATCGCAACAATCGACTTTGAGGGTTTTGTTGACGGTGTTGCATTCGAAGGCGGTAAAGGCGAGAACTATGACCTTGAGCTTGGTTCAGGTAGCTTCATTCCCGGCTTTGAAGAGCAGGTTATCGGCCACAAGGTTGATGAAGAATTTGATGTTAATGTTACATTCCCCGAGGAATACACAGAAGAGCTTGCAGGCAAGGAAGCAGTGTTCAAAATCAAGCTTCATAAGATTATGAAGAAGGAGCTTCCCAAGTATGACGATGAATTCGTTAAGGATGTAAGCGAATTTGATACAATCGCAGATTATGAAAAGAGCCTTGAGGAAGAAATCAAAGCTCGCAAGCAGGCTGAGGCAGACCGTGCATTTGAAAATGCAGTTATGGATACTCTTTGCGACAATGTTATCGCAGAAATCCCTGCAGTTATGATTGAAAAGGAAATCGATAATCAGATTAACGAATTTGATTACAGACTTCGTTCACAGGGTATGAGTATGGATGTTTACCTTCAGTATCTTGGTATGGATGTTGCTGCTCTTCGCGATAGCTACAAGGATGGCGCAGAAAAACAGGTTAAGCTTCGTCTTGCTCTTGAAAAGGTTGCAGAGCTTGAAAAAATCGAGATTTCTGATGAAGATATCGAAACAGAGCTTAAGACTTATGCAGATGCTTACAATATGCCTCTCGACAAGATTAAAACTCTTGTTGCTGCAGAGGATGTTAAGGCAGATCTTGCTTGCAGAAAGGCTATGGATCTTGTAAAGGATACAGCAGTTGCAGGTGCAAAGAAGAAGGCTGCTGCTAAAGCAGAGGATGCAGTTGCAGAGGAAAAGCCCGCAAAGAAGGCTCCCGCAAAGAAAAAGGCTGATGCTGAAAAGGCTGAAAAGAAGCCCGCAGCAAAGAAAGCTCCTGCAAAGAAAAAAGCAGACGCTGAAAAGGCTGAATAATTAATATTTTTTCCGCCTCAGTAAAACTCTGGGGCGGTTTATTGATTAAAGGTTGAATTTTCACCAATAATCTAATCAAAATCTATTCAGGAGGTTGTGTTTATGGCACTTATTCCTTATGTTGTGGAGCAAACCAATCGTGGTGAGCGTTCATACGATATTTTTTCCCGTCTTTTAAACGACAGAATCATTGTTCTTTCCGATGAGGTTAATGATGCAACTGCAAGCATTATTGTTGCTCAGCTTCTTTATCTTGAGGGTCAGGACCCTGAAAAGGACATCAGCTTTTATATCAATAGCCCCGGTGGTAGCGTAACCGCAGGTCTTGCTATCTATGATACAATGCAGTATATCAAATGCGATGTTTCAACAATCTGTATGGGTATGGCTGCATCAATGGGTGCATTCCTTTTCTCTTCAGGCACAAAGGGTAAGAGATATATTCTTCCCAACGCAGAGGTTATGATTCATCAGCCTCTCGGTGGTGCAAAGGGTCAGGCAACAGAAATTCTTATTGCCGCAGACCACATCAAGAGAACTAAGGACAGATTAAATAAAATCCTTGCTGAAAACACAGGCAAGAGCGTTGAAGAAATTTTCAACGATACTGAAAGAGATAATTGGCTCACTGCAGAAGAAGCAGTAGCTTACGGTCTTGCAGATAAGATTATCGAAAAGAGGTAAAAACCCTTGGCACGTGACGATAATAAAGGAACAAACGATAAAATCCGTTGTTCGTTCTGTGGTAAGCCTCAGGCGCAGGTAGGGCAGATGATTTCAGGTCCCGGAGTTTATATTTGTGACCAGTGTGTTGAGCTTTGTATGGATATTGTTGAGGGTATTCAGAATCAACCCGAGGCACAGCAGGTTAAAAAGGCAACTAAAAAGCTTCCCAAGCCACAGGAAATCAAAGCAATTCTTGATGAATATGTTATCGGTCAGGACGATGCTAAAATGGTCTTAAGCGTTGCAGTTTATAACCATTATAAGCGCATTTTCCGTACCTCGCCCGATGATGTTGAAATTAATAAAAGCAACGTTCTTCTCCTTGGTCCTACAGGTGTTGGTAAAACTCTCCTTGCATCAACTCTTGCAAAGATACTTGATGTTCCCTTTGCAATTGCAGATGCTACCACACTTACTGAAGCGGGCTATGTTGGTGAAGATGTTGAGAATATTCTTCTTCGTCTTATTCAGGCTGCTGATTTCGATGTTGAAAAAGCAGAGCTTGGCATTATTTATGTTGATGAAATTGATAAGATTGCAAGAAAATCTGAAAATGCATCAATTACCCGTGATGTAAGCGGTGAGGGGGTTCAACAGGCTCTTCTTAAAATCATTGAGGGTACTGTTGCCAATGTTCCGCCTCAGGGTGGCAGAAAGCATCCTCAGCAGGAATTCATTCAGATTGATACTTCAAAAATTCTTTTTATTTGTGGCGGTGCTTTCGCAGGAATTGAAAAGCTTGTTGAGGACAGACTCGGTAAAAGTGTTTTAGGCTTCGGTGCGGAAATTCATTCTAAATCCGAGCTTAAAAATATGGATTTATATTCCAAGGTTATTCCTCAGGACCTCGTAAAGTTCGGTCTTATTCCTGAGCTTGTTGGTCGTATTCCTGTTATAACATCTCTTCAGAATCTTGATGCAGATGCCCTTGTGAATATTATTACAAAGCCCAAAAATGCCTTGCTTAAGCAATATCAGAGCCTTTTCAAAATGGATAAGGTGACTCTTGATTTCACAGATGAAGCAGTGAGAAGAGTTGCAGAGCTTACCATTGAAAAGGAAACAGGTGCTCGCGGACTTCGTGCAATAATGGAAAAAACGTTAATGCCCATAATGTATTCCGTTCCCTCGGACCCGACAGTTGAGGTAGTTAAAATTACTGCGGATGTTGTTGATGGTAAGGGCGAGCCCACTTATGTAAAAAAGCCCAAGGGCACAGCAGAACAAACTGCATAAATTAAAAAATATAATGGAGAGTAAAGGTATAAAATCTTTATTCTCCATTGAATTCTATAAAGGTACATATTTTTTATGGTAAAAGAAATTTACGAAAAAAGAGCGTTGCCGGTTATGGCACTTCGCAACCTTGTGGTTTTTCCCGAGCAAACAGTTTGCTTCGAGGTTGGCAGACCCAAATCAATAAAAGCAATAAGAAATTCCGTTGATTCAACAGACAGACTCATTTTTCTTGTAACTCAGAAGGATGCAACCGTTGAAGACCCGAAATTCGAAGAGCTTTATGATGTTGGTGTTGTTGCGGAAATCAAGCAAATCAGTGGTGACGGAAAAAGCTTTGAAATAGTTGTTGAAGGTCTTTACAGAGCCAAAATCACAGAGGTTCTCAAAGAAAGATTTTCTATGAGAGCCGTTGTTGAGCAATGCCCTGAAATTCTTCCTGATACAAAGGATTTAAAAACAGTTGCAACTCTTCGTCTTCTTAAGGAAAGGGTAGAGGAGTATGTCAGCGCAAGTCCGAGAATTGCGCCCGAGGTTTTCCTTGCAGTATTAGAGGAATCAGATATTGCAACTGCAACCGATGGTGTGGCAGGGCATTTCCATCTTGAAATGGAGGATAAGCAGGCTCTTCTTTCAGAGCTTGATATTCTCAGAAGAACTGAAGCTCTTTGCACAATTCTTTCAAGAGAAGCAGAAATTCTCAAAATTGAAATGGAATTGAACGACAAGGTTCAGGAGCGAATGGATAAAAACCAAAGAGAATATTATCTGCGTGAGCAGATAAAGGCGGCATCCGTTGAGCTTGGTGAGGACGATTCTCCCATAGCAGAATCCAATAATTATAAGGAAAAAATTGCAACCCTTCCCATTGATGAAAGGTCAAGAAAAAAGCTTATTGACGAGTGTGAAAGATTACTTAAAACCACTCCCGGTAGCCCTGAGGCTAATGTTGCAAGAACATATCTTGAAAGAGTTACATCTCTTCCTTGGGGAGTATATACCGATGATAACCTTGATGTTGTTTCTGCCCGCAAAACCCTTGAAAGAGACCACTATGGTCTTGAAGAGGTTAAGGAGCGCATTTTGGAGCTTGTTGCAGTCAAAAGGCTTGCTCCCGATGCAAATGCACAGATTCTTTGCCTTGTAGGTCCTCCAGGTGTTGGTAAAACATCAATTGCCCGTTCATTGGCGGAAGCTATGGGCAGAAAATATGTGAGAATTTCTCTCGGTGGTGTTCGTGACGAAGCAGAAATCAGAGGTCACAGAAGAACATATATCGGTTCAATGCCCGGCAGAATTATTACCGCAAGTGAACAAGCAGGCTCATCAAATCCCTTGATTCTTCTTGATGAAATTGATAAATTAGGCAGTGATTTCAAGGGCGACCCATCATCTGCACTTTTAGAGGTGCTTGACGGTGAGCAGAACGATACCTTCAATGACCACTATATTGATGTTCCCTTTGATTTAAGCAAGGTTCTCTTTATAACAACTGCAAACGATGCTTCTCAGATTCCCTCTGCTCTTTATGACAGAATGGAAATCATTGAGCTTTACAGCTACACCGCAGAGGATAAATTCTTAATTGCTAAAAAGCACCTTATTCCCAAGCAGGTTAAAAACTTTGGTATGAACACCAAAATGATTCGCTTTACCGATGCCGCTATCCGTGAAATTATCGGTAGCTACACCAAGGAAGCGGGTGTTCGTACGCTTGACAGAACAATTACCAAAATTATCAGAAAAGCTGCAGTTAAATTTGCAGAGGGCTTTGATGGTAAAATCACAATTTCTCCTGCAAATCTTCCCGAATTCCTTGGTGCACCTAAATATAAGCTTTCAAAGCTCGATTTTGAAAAAATGATTGGTGCGGCAAACGGACTTGCCTGGACCTCAGTGGGTGGCGAAATGATGCAGATTGAGGTGGCCGCTTTAGAGGGTAACGGAAAGCTTGAGCTTACAGGCTCACTTGGTGATGTTATGAAGGAGTCCGCAAAGGCTGCTATAAGCTATATAAGAGCAAATGCAGAAAAGTTAGGTGTGGAAAGTGATTTTTATAAAACTAAAGATATTCATATTCACGTTCCCGAGGGCGCAGTACCCAAGGACGGACCTTCCGCAGGTGTAACAATGACAACTGCCCTCGTTTCCGCATTGACTGAAACTCCCGTTGTTAAAACAGTTGCGATGACAGGTGAAATAACCTTAAGAGGCAAGGTGCTTGCAATAGGCGGTCTTCGTGAAAAATCAACCGCAGCATTCAAAAACGGTATGAAAACCGTCCTCATTCCTGCAGAGAATGAGGCAGACCTTGAAAAAGTAAACGATTCAATCAAAAATGCAATTGAATTTATTCCCGTTTCAAGTCTTGATGAGGTTTTGAGCATTGCTCTTGAAAGCAAGAAAACCACAAAAACCGAAGCCAAGAAAAAAGATAATACCAAAGCAAACCCCATAAATAACGGAAAAGACACAAAATCAACTTCCGTCTACTGTAAGGAGGTTTAATTATGAATTATAATAAGGTTGAATTTGAAGCCGCATTCGGTACATTAAAGCAGATTCCTCAGTCTGATTTGCCCGAAATTGTTTTCGCAGGTCGTTCAAATGTGGGCAAATCCTCAATGCTTAACAGACTTTTCAACAGAAAGAATCTTGCAAGAGTTTCTTCAATGCCAGGTAAAACAATAACAATCAACTTCTTTAAAGTGGAAAATGATGTTCGTATTGTTGACTTACCCGGTTATGGCTACGCAAAGGTTGCTAAAGGTGAAAAACGCCGTTGGGCAGAAATGATGGAGGGCTATTTCCAAAGCCCCCGTAACATTAAGCTTGTTGTTCAGCTTGTTGATGTGCGCCATAAGCCATCTGAGGATGACTATATTATGATGCGCTTTTTACAGGAGGCAGGGCTTCCCTTTATAGTTGCCGCAACAAAGAGCGATAAGCTTAATAAAACACAGTATAATGAGCGCAAAAACGCCCTCAGAGAAGAGTTAGCCGAGTTTGGCGACAATCTCACCATTCTTCCTTTCTCCTCAGAAAAAGGCGAGGGAGCAGAAGAACTCAAAAAGATAATTGAAAGCGTTTTATAAAATTTTATGCACCCCAAACTCTTTATTACAAAAAGTTTGGGGTGCATTAGTGTTTATATAGCTTTATATAAAATCAATTCAGATGAAAGTGAGGATTTAATATCAACACAAATTCCGTTTCTCTTTAATTTTTCGCCTAAAATAGTGTAGGTGAAGCCCTCGTTATCTAAAGTAACCTGATATTCCTTTGAAATATTAATTCCCTTTGGCTTTACTGTTATTTCTTTTTCGTTTGTACCGCAAAGGGTTATAACCGTAATAGCACCTCTTGATTTATCAGGTGCTGATATTTCAAGAACTGAATAATCACTTTCATTCAAATCAGGAGTATGGTGATATATTTTGGATTCTGCAAGGAATGGTCTTATAAACTCCTTGTAAATATCAGTTGAGTGCTTAATAAACGCCATTTGCTTTTGGTTAATTTCAGCACCCGCAGGGGAGATTACATTAAGAGAAATATGACCGAGCATTGTGTTTCTCAAATGTGCATCAAATGAGCCTATTGTGTGGCAGCCCATACCTGCAAAAAGTCGGTCAACTCTTTCGGGTGGGAGAGCCATAGTCATACCATTTGTAATGGCAATTGAACGGGGCATTTTCTGCCAGTCTGAAACCCAGGTGTGATTGAAATTTTTCATCATACCTAAATCTGTTCTGCCGCCACCACCTGCACAGTTTTCAAAAATAACATCGGGAAAACTCTTTTTCAGGCTTTCATACATTTTGTAAACTGCTTCGTTGTGCTTTACGCAAACACATTCGGGGATACCAAAGCCTGTGTCACGCATACCGAAATATTCAGTATAATCAACATTATGGTCAACTCTTAAAAGGTCAAGCTCATATTCAGAAATAATTCTTGTAAGCTCGCTTTTACACCATTCAGCACATTCGGGAATTGACAAATCGAGGAACTTACCTGATTTCTCACCAAGGGCGTTTACTGTTCGCCATTCGGGATGCTTTTGGTGAATGGCGCAGTATTTACCAACACTTTCAATATCAACCCATAAACCAAATTTTAAGCCTTTTGAGTGGGCGTAATCACGAAGCTCCTTGATACCGTTGGGGTATCTGTCTTTGTCGGGAATGTTTCTTCCGTTATAGGAGCTCCAATCCATCTGCTCATCGGGTGGACATTCCCATCCTGCATCAATTATGAATGCTTCGCCACCCATAAGAGCAAATTGGTCAATAAATGCCTTGGAGTCCTCAACATTCATAGTGTGTTCAGCACCCATACCACAGCCAATAAGAGCGGTTTTGCCCTCTGCTTCAGGCATATTGAGAACAGATTTTCTGATGTGTGAATGCATTTCGTTAATTGCATCATCAATATTTCCTTGAACAAGCCCCATATATACAACAAGAGAAACAAATTTGCCTTTTGGTGCAATAACATAAATTGGATTGTGACCCGTAATTTCCGCTTTAAAGGAAAGGTGAGTGTTGCATTTGTCGGGTCTTGCATTGTAATCAACAGTATAGCGGTAGCCACCACTGAAGCCTATCTGTGAAAACCATATTTTACCCGTAAGGTTATTTCTGATAAATAAAAGGGGATGGCGGAATCTGTCTTTTTTGAATCTACCGTCAATAGAGGTGCAGTTTGGTTTTAAAGCTTCCCACTTGAACTGACCTTCCTTGCCCCAACCGTCATTTTCAAAATAGCCCAATGAGTAAACATCATTAACACTTTCGGTATTCTCTAAAGCATCATCGTCAAGTGATTCAATACCGCCACTCATAACAGAAAGCTTGTTTAATTTTAAGGGTGTTTCTGAAAGGTTTTCAATTTCAAGCCACCTTGAAAGCATTTGGGAGCTGTCAATCAAAGTATGTATTTTAATATTGACGGGCTTTATATTGCTTTTTAATGTGAGAACAGAGGTCTCATTTTCTTCGCTTTTTTCTGTTTTGAAATCAACAAATTCCAAACCAAAATCAACGCTTTGCCCGTCAAGCTCAATATTAAAAGCAAATGGCTCTGCATATCTTTTTGGGTTAAGGTATGAGGGGCAGTTTTTCAGAACATTAAGAGGGTAGCCTGAAGCATTCCAGCCTGCAGAAAGCAAAGCCCCACCCTCAAAAACCTCTTCATATACCATATCACCGCTTCTGTAACAGAAACGGTGATTTTTTTCGTTGTGGTAATAAATATCAAAATAGTTGTTTTCCATTAAAATCAACCCTTTGGAATTATAGGGTGAAAGGAATTATCCGAACCGTGTTTTCTACAGGCGGATTGACCTTCATCCTGTGTTAAAATACTCGCCAATCCGAAAGGATTAGCTGCGTTTTTGCCTTGGCTGACCAAAAATCCGCACTGTATAAAATCGACCACCTAAAAGCGAAAGATTTTTATTGGATTTTTGGTGTTGAGGGCGAAGATAGGCTAGCGCCTTTCAAGACCGAAACGCCGAAAAGACTTAAAAAGATTTGCTTTTAGGCAGGTTAGGATAACTCGTTTCACCCTCATTTTTATTTATCGTCATCAAGCTTAAGAATAGCCATAAATGCTTCCTGGGGAACCTCAACAGTACCAAAGGTACGCATTCTCTTTTTACCCTCTTTTTGCTTTTCAAGAAGCTTTTTCTTACGGGTAATGTCACCACCGTAGCATTTTGCAAGAACATCCTTTCTCATAGCCTTAACGGTTTCTCTTGCAATAACCTTGCCACCAATAGCCATCTGAATGGGAATTTCAAACATCTGTCTCGGGATGTTATCCTTGAGCTTTTCTGCAATTTTTCTTGCTCTGCCATAAGCCTTGTCAGAGTGAACAATAAATGAAAGAGCATCAACAATATCGCCATTGAGAAGAACATCAAGCTTCACAAGGTTTGAACGCTGATATGCAGAAATTTCATAGTCAAGTGAAGCATAGCCTCTGGTTCTTGATTTAAGAGCATCAAAGAAATCGTAAATTATTTCGTTAAGGGGTAAATCATATTTGATTTCAACACGGTCACCTGAAATGTAATCCATATTCTTGAATGTACCGCGCCTTTCCTGACATAATTCCATAACAGAGCCAACATATTCCGAAGGTGCATAAATGTGTGCATCTGCAACAGGCTCCTCGCAGTAGTCAATAACTGCAGGGTCAGGGTAGTGGGTGGGGTTATCAATTTCAACAACCTCGCCATTTGTTAAATGAATTTTATAAACAACGCTGGGGACGGTTGTTACAAGGTCAAGGTCATATTCTCTTTCGAGCCTTTCCTGAATAATTTCAAGGTGCAAAAGCCCTAAAAAGCCACAACGGAAGCCAAAGCCCAAAGCACCTGATGTTTCAGGCTCATAAGAAAGTGAAGCATCATTTAACTGAAGCTTTTCAAGTGCTTCGTGAAGGTTTTCGTAGTCTGCACCGTCAGCAGGGTAAATACCGCAATAAACCATTGGTGTTGCCTTACGATAACCGGGGAGAGCCTCTTTTGCAGGATTGGTTGCAAGTGTAACAGTGTCACCAACAACCGCATCACGAACAGTTTTAATTGAACCGGTAATGTAACCAACCTCACCTGCACAAAGCTTTCCGCAGGGCTCAAGAGAGGTCGCCTTCATAGTGCCAACCTCAACAACATTAAACTCTGCACCTGTTGCCATCATTTTCATTGTGTCGCCAACCTCAATTGTTCCGTCAACAACACGAACATAAACAATAACGCCCTTGTAGTTATCATAAACAGAGTCGAATATCAATGCTCTTAATGGTGCATCGTCATCACCCTCGGGGCAGGGAACAAGCTCAACAATCTGCTCAAGCACCTGCTCAACATTCTGCCCTGTTTTTGCAGAAACACGGGGCGCATCCTGGCAAGGAAGACCGATAATATCTTCAACATCTGCCGCAACTCTGTCAGGGTCTGCGGATGGTAAGTCAATTTTATTGATAACAGGAACAAGCTCAAGGTTGTGGTCAAGAGCAAGGTATGTGTTGGCAAGTGTCTGCGCTTCAATACCCTGAGAAGCATCAACTATAAGCACCGCACCCTCGCAAGCCGCAAGAGAACGGGAAACCTCATAGTTAAAGTCAACGTGACCGGGAGTGTCAATAAGATTTAACTGATATGTTTTACCATCGTTGGCATTATAGTCAAGCCTTACTGCGTGGGCTTTGATTGTTATTCCTCTTTCCTTCTCCAAATCCATATCATCAAGAATCTGAGCGGACATATCACGCTTTGCAACTGTTTGAGTAAGCTCAAGCAGTCGGTCTGCAAGGGTGGATTTACCGTGGTCGATATGGGCAATTATGGAAAAGTTTCTGATGTGTTCTTTCTTTACAAGGGACATTAATCTGTTTCCTTTCGGTTAATTTCTTCAATAAAATATTTGTGTGTGCTCATTTCAAATATCTCTTTTATGCGATTTGCTTCACCGCATAAATACAGATAGCCATACAGAGCCTCTAAGCCTGTGGCGTAGCGGTAATCTCCCGCCTCCTGATTTTTGGGGGAGTGACCGCTATGAGCATTTCTGCCTCTTTTAAAAACCGCAACCTCATTTTCAGTTAAAGCGGGTAAAAGCTCTTTAATTATCTGCGCCTGAAAAGAAGCATTTACATATTTAATGGATTCCTTATGTAGCTTTCCCGCAGGCTTATTTTCCTGAACAGAAAGCATATTTCTTACAAGAAGGCTGTAAACTGCATCACCTAAAAATGCCAATGTGAGAGGGCTATACATTCTTGCCTTTGGCTCTTCCAATGGTGAGCAGATGCCGTTTAAAATATCATCAGGGCACATAGTCAAACTCCAAATCGTAAATACTTACTGTGTCACCCTCAGTAATTCCTCGGTCAATAAGACCCTGAATAATTCCGCTTGTCTGCAGAGTATTCTGGAAATACTGAAGTGAGGAGTAGTCATTAAGGTCTGTTTTCATAAGTATTTTTGCAAGCCAGGGTGCTTCAACAATGAAAACATCACCTTCAACACGAATTTTGAAATCACGCTTTGCAGTTTTAAGAATGTCCTTGGGTGTGATTTCCTGTTTTTCATAAATCTTAACAGGGGGGAGCTTCTGAAGCTCTGCGGCAACCTTGTTTATAAGCTCCTGAGTTCCCTCGGCAATGGGTGCAATAATTTCAAAATATGAAAGACCCTTTGATTCAATATAATTTTTGAATTCTTCTCTTTGCTCATCGGTTGCAAGGTCAATTTTGTTACCTGCAACAATCTGCGGGTATTGAGTTAATTCTTCATTGTATTTTGCAAGCTCTTCGTTAATTGCCTCAAAATCAGCAATTGGATTTCTGCCCTCGCTGCCTGCAACGTCAACAACGTGAACAAGTAATCTGCAACGCTCAATATGGCGCAAAAATTCGTGACCTAAGCCAACACCGGCACTTGCACCCTCAATAATTCCGGGAATGTCAGCCATAACAAAGCTGCTTTCAGGACCCATTCTTACAACACCGGGAACAGGGGTGAGTGTTGTAAAGTGATAGTTAGCAACAATGGGCTTAGCCTCGCTAACAACGGAAATAAGCGTGGATTTACCAACATTGGGGAAGCCAATTAAGCCAACATCAGCAAGAAGCTTTAATTCAAGCGTAACATCCCATTCCTCACCGGGAGCACCATCTTTTGCAAAACGGGGAACCTGCCTTGTGGGAGTAGCAAAGTGGGGATTGCCCCAACCACCATTACCACCCTTTGCGGCAATAAAGGTTTCCTCGATGCTCATATCTGCCATAACAAGCCCTGTTTCTTCCTCACGGATAACAGTACCGCGAGGAACCTTGATTATTAAATCCTCGCCACGCTTACCGTTACAGCGCGAGCCACGACCGTTTTCACCGTTCTGCGCCTTATATTTTCTTTTGTAGCGGAAATCGGAAAGGGTAGAGAGATTGTCATCAACCTGAAAAACAATATTACCACCGCGACCACCGTCACCACCATCAGGACCGCCTGCATTAACAAACTTTTCACGATGGAAGGCAACTGCACCATTACCACCGTTACCTGCTATAATTTTAATTTTCGCCTTATCAACAAACATAATTTTAAATCCTTCTGAAAAAATTTAGTCATATTCCATAATATTATACAATATATATTAATAAAATAAAATACTTATTTTAATTATTTTTGACGTTTTTTATTTAAAAGTTGATTTGAAAGCGAACATCAACCGAACAAAAAACAAATATAATTCCATCAAAAATATAAAAAAATCGATAAAAAACGTCAAAAAAACTAAAAAACGCCCTGAAAGCACCTAAAAAGGTACTTGAAAAAGCAAGAAAAACGAACATATGTGTTGACAAATGGAAAAATAGTGCTATAATAGAGCCATAAAACAAATGTTCGCAAAATGTTCGGAGGTATATATATGTCAGTATTCGTATTTATAAGATTTTTCCTTGAATGTGCCGCAGTTGGCCTCGTTTGCTATGCAATTTATCGTGAAAAGGATTTAATCAGATTTGAAAGAAAAGTCTGGAAATATACAAAAGCCTTTTTTAAAGCGGTTTATTATTCTCTTCAGGATAAGCTTGCTCCCAAAAAGGAAGCTGAGAATGTAACACCTCTTGTTAATACTGAATTTGAAGAGATGCTTAATTCCTTAAATAAAAATTCAAAGGTTGTTGATTTTCAGATTGCTTCCTGATTTATTGACTAAAGCTCTGTATAGGGGTATAATATAAGGGATGTTTAAAGATATTCAATTATGAAATAGGAGTGACTATTTTGCTTAACAAAAACTCCCTTGATATAAAAACTGCATCAAAGCTCTTACCAAAAAGAGAACCTTTCTCCCACAAAGGCTCTTTTGGTAGGGCTTTGCTTATTTGTGGCAGTAAAAATATGGTTGGTTGTTGCGCCCTTGCAACCGAGGGTGCTTTAAGAAGCGGAATCGGTATTGTTAATCTTGCCTTTCCCGATTGCCTTTATAATGCTCTCACATCACGCTTAACAGAAAATTTATTTCTCCCTCTTTCAACCAATAAGGAGGGATGCATCAGCTCTGATAGTATTAAAAATATTCTTAATGCCTGTAAAAACAGTGATGCTGTTATGGTTGGTTGCGGTCTGGGAACAAGTGAAAGCATAAAGGAGCTTGTTAAAGCTCTTGTTACAAAAAATGAAAAGCCCTTGATTATGGATGCAGATGCACTTAATTGCCTTTCTGAATTCAATGATGTTCTGTTAAATAAAAATTGCGAAATTCTTTTGACCCCTCATCCGGGTGAAATGGCTCGTCTGTGTGGCTTGAATGTGGCAGATATTGAAGAAAACCGAGAAGAAATAATTGTTGATTTTTGCAAAACATATAAAGTAAATGTTCTTCTTAAGGGGTACGAAACCCTGATTTGCAACTCAAAAGCAGATTCGCTTTATATCAATAAAACAGGCAATACAGGTCTTTCAAAAGGGGGAGCAGGGGATTTGCTTTCAGGAATAATTGCAGGTCTTACCCCATCAATGAAGGGCAACCTTTTTAATTCTGCCGCTTTAGGCGCTTTTGTTCACGGAATGAGCGCAGATTTATTAAAAAAAGAAATGTCCGAATATTCAATTTTACCATCAGATTGCGCCAAAGCTTTAGGAAGGGTTTATTCTCTTTTAGAGAATGAAAAAGCGTAAATATAAAGGCTTTTGTATTATATTTCTCGTTGCATTTTGCCTGATAGCTTCTTCTTGTGAGTTGCCCGGGAATATTATACAAGGTTCATCGGAGGTCGATTTTGGGGCACCTCAGAGGGTGCAGATTACTTTTAATGAGCATATTTACGATACAACTATTGTTCTTAAGGATAAGCGCCTTGAAATTAATTTGACAAACGAAAAGGATTTGCTGAATGGTGCCTATATTTGTTTAACAAACAGTAGCTATAAAATAACATATAAGAATATGGCTTTTGAAGGCGATATAGCTGAGCTGAGCTCTTCATTCCTGCCTTGTGTTGTTAAAGCTTTTCTTCATTCCTTTGAGGGTGAAATTATATTGGACTCCTATGATAAGGTGCGCCAATGCTATTATGTAAAAAAGAATGTAAACGGTTATTTTGTGGCATTGGAATGCTACGAATATAATGATAATAAATTTTACTCTATGGAAATAAAATAAGCCTCGCATTATCTTTTGACAATGCGAGGCTTCGGCTTTATTGATTAATCAAGCAAGGAAGCAGCAGCTTCATCGAGGAAAATAAGAACATCGTTATGCTCTTGGAGAACAGATGCAGGAACAAGGGGAGTAACCTCACCCTTTACCATATTCTTAATCGCTTCTGCTTTTTTAGGGCCTGTTGCAATGAGAATAATTTTCTTTGCAGCCATAATCTGCTTAACACCCATTGTAAGCGCATAATGAGGCATGGGATTTTCGTCAAAGTAGATTTTGTTAGCTTCAATTGTGCTATCTGTGAGCTTTACCTTGAATGAACCATCTGTAAAGCTTTCTGCAGGCTCATTAAAACCGATATGGGCATTGTTACCAATACCTAAAAGCTGAATATCAATTCCGCCGGCTTCGTTGATTTCGTTATCATATCTTTTGCATTCTGCATCGCAGTCAACAGCATTACCATCAAGAAAATGAACATTTTCCTCAAGAATATCAAGACCGTTGAAAAGCTGCTCGTGCATAAAAGTATAATAACTGTTTTTATCGGATTTCGGAAGGTCGCAGTATTCATCAAGGTTATAAGTTTTAACGCCTTTGAAGGAAATGTTTTCGTCCTTGTGCATTTTTTTGATGCATTCATATGTAGGGATAGGTGTTGCGCCTGTAGCAAGACCTAAAACACAATCGGGGTTTGCTTTAACCTCATCAACAAAAATTCTTGCAACTGCTTCACCGATTTCTGAGGCAGTTTTAAAAATATTAACTTTCATCAAAATCACCCTTTTCCAAATATTACTAACATAGTATAACATATTTATGAAAAAATCAAAGGGAAATTCTTGATTTTTTCAATAAATATTGAAATTTTTTTATAAAATGCTATAATGTAATGGTAATAGAAAAGGTGGCGGTGTTTTGATTAAAAATGTCGTTTTTGATATGGGCGGAGTTCTCATAGATTTTAATGCCCGAAAGACTATCACTACATATTTCCCCCGGGAGTATCACGATGTTCTGATGCAAGAGGTTTTCGGTAGTGAGCTCTGGCATAAATTAGATAGTGGTCATCTTCGGCACGATGAAGCAATTTCAATTGTTTTACCCCGAATTCCTGAAGAAACAAGGCCTCTCATAAAGGAAATGCTTTCGGATTTTTATTCCTATATGCCACCATTTCCCGAAATGTATGAGCTTATAAAAAGAATTAAAGAAGCAGGTTACAATGTGTATTTGTTGTCAAATGCAACTCCTCGTTTTTTTGATAACTATCTCAATATTCCCGCTTTAAGCTTAATGGATGGCTTTTTCATTTCCTGTGTTTATAAAATGCTGAAGCCTCAGAAAGAGATTTATGAAGCCTTTTGCAATAAGTTTTCATTAAATCCTGAGGAATGCTTCTTTATTGATGATATGCCTCAGAATATTGAGGGTGCAAAAAATTATGGTATGAAGGGTTTTGTTTTTAAAAACCTTGATATAAAAAATCTTGAAAAAGCTCTTAACGCTGAAGGCGTGATTTTTTAAAAGGAGAGTCTATATGAAAAAAATTATTGCTTTATGTTCCGTGTTATTATCGCTTGTGCTTATAGTAACCTTGTTTACTGCATGCGGTGACAATACCAAAAAAAATCCTGATGGTACAACAAACGAGGTTTTTGAAGAAACAGGCTTTAGTGTTGTTATTGAAAAGGACAAAGCCATAATAAGTAAAGATGGTGAAAAATATCAGGAAGTAGAGTATCCTAAAAACAGTGATGTTAAATTTAATAAAAAATATGCTAAGCAAAACAATGAATTTATTGATATGAATTTTGACGGCAAAGAGGATTTTTATATTGCTGTTAATTCTGTTGATGGAGAAATCAGCTATTATTGTTGGCTCTTTAATGACACAACCAAAGAGTTTGATTATTCAGTTATACTTTCAGAGTTGAAAAATATTTCAGTTGATGCAGAAAATCAAAAAATACTTTCAAGTGTAGAGCTTGACGGAGAGGAGCATATTCTTTCTTATACATGGGTTGACGGTCAATTGACTTTGGATTCCGATTATAGTGAGGAGAATGGTGGTATTCCCGATAATGTAACACAATCAGCAACTGATAATGCCATTGGTGTTACCAAGCCAAACAAACCTTCCAAAACAGAAAGCACAACCAAGAAAAATAACTCTTCTGATAATGATAAAACAACAAAGCCTAACAGCAAACCTTCAAACACAACAACCACTTCTCCTAATGGTGGTGGCGTTGTTCTTGAAACAGGTAGCTTAAATGATGGCGGATGGTATTAAGAGGTGAATTTATGTTTAAGAAAAGTAAAACTAAAAATATAAATCCTGCTCCTGAAGTTGAGTTAGTTAACGAAAAAATTGCCATAGATTTCAAATTTTTTAAAAATTGCTCTGCAACATTAAAGAAATTTTCATTAATTATATTTGTAATGAACTTGTTTATAACACTTGTTGCGGCAGCTGTAGGTGTTGTTTTAATCGGCGTTTATGTGGGAACACAGATGATGACACTTCTTATTGTGCCCATTGTTTGTGTTGTGGTTATTATGGTGTTGGTTTCCCGCTTGATTTCCGCTTTAATTTATGGTTTTGCAGAAATTGTGGAAAAATATGAAAATAAATGAATAAATATACCATTTTATGTTGTTTTTTCTCTTGACAAAGCCGATTTGCAGGAGTAAAATGAGTAGCATAATTTTTATTTGAGAGGTGTTTAGGATGTTCCGTAGTTATGAATACTATCGATTTTATTATAATAACACGGATTGTCTTCATACCACTCAGATTTGCAAGTGATTGCAACAAAAGTGTATAGACAGTCCGCATTCTGCTATGTTTAAAACATAACGGTTTGCGGATTTTTCATTTCAGAAAGGATTTAAACAATGATTTCAGAAAAAATGATGCAATTAGGTAAAAAAAGCTCAATAATCCGTGAGATTTTTGAGTATGGTAAAAAGAGAAAGGCTGAAATAGGAGCAGAAAATGTTTTTGATTTCAGCTTGGGTAACCCAAGCGTTCCCGCACCTCAGAAGGTTACTGATGTTATGAATAAGCTTATTGCAGAAACTCCCGCAGAGCTTCTTCACGGCTACACATCTGCTCCCGGTGATTTGAATGTCAGAAATAAAATAGCAGAATACATAAATAATAAATTCGGTGTTAAAGCAAATGCAGGTCTTATTTATATGACCTGTGGTGCGGCAGCCTCTCTTACAATTACGCTTAATGCAATTGTTGAAGATGGTGATGAGGTTATTGCCCTTGCACCGTTTTTCCCCGAATACAGAGTTTTTGCAGAGCAGGCAGGTGCAAAATTAGTTGTTGTTGCCTGCAAAAAAGAGGATTTGCAGATTGATTTCGATGCCCTTGAAAAAGCAATTACCCCCAACACAAAAGCAATCATAGTGAATTCTCCCAATAACCCCTCGGGTGTTATTATTCCTGAAAAGGATGTAATCGCTTTAACTGATTTACTTAAAGAAAAGCAAAAGGAATATAATAAAGAGATTTTTGTTATATCTGATGAGCCCTACAGAGAACTTGTTTTCACAGGTGAAATGGTTCCCTATATTCCTTGCTATTACAACAACACCTTCGTTTGCTATTCATACAGTAAAGCTCTTTCATTACCCGGTGAGCGCATAGGTTATATCTTTGTTTCACCTGATATGAAGGATGCTGGGGATGTGTATGCAGCAATCTGTGGCTCAGGAAGAGCCCTGGGCTATGTTTGTGCACCAAGCCTTATGCAATATACAATTTCAGAGTGCCTTGAGGATACTGCAGATATTTCCATATATGAGAAAAACAGAAAAATTCTTTATGATGCTCTCACAGAAATCGGCTATACAGTTATTAAGCCCGATGGCGCATTCTATATGTTTGTAAAAGCACTTGAAGAGGATGCAAATAAATTCTATGAAAGAGCAAAGAAATTCGAGCTTCTTCTTGTGCCGAGCGATTCTTTTGGTGTTGAAGGCTTTGTAAGAATTTCCTATTGCGTTGATACAGAGCTTATTGAACGCTCAATACCGGCTTTTAAATCACTTTACGAGGATTATAAAAATGACTGATTACGAAATTAAGTTTCAGAACGCCAGAAAAACAATCGGTGATATTGATAAGGAGATTGCAGTTCTTTTTGAAAAGAGAATGGAAGCAGTCAAGGATGTTGCCGAATATAAAAAGGTAAATGGTGTTCCTGTTGAAGATACTGTGAGAGAAGCTGCACTTCTCGAAAAAAACAGCGCATTGATTTCTGATGATGAAATCCGCTCATATTACATAAACTTTCAGAAAAAAACTATGGATTTGTCCAAGGATTTTCAACACAAAATTCTTGACGGAACGAGGATTGCTTTTTCAGGAGTTAAGGGTGCCTTTGCAGAAATTGCAGTTAAGCGCATTTTCCCCGACGGTAAGCCTGTTGCATTCTCCGATTTTAAATCTGCTTATAAGGCGGTTGAAAACGGCGATTGTGAATGTGCGGTTCTGCCTATTGAAAACAGCTATGAGGGTGATGTTGCAAGAGTTATGGATTTAACCTATTTCGGCTCTCTTTTCATTAATGGTGTTTATGATATGGCGGTTGAGCAGCACCTTTTCGGTACACCTGATTCTCACAGAAACACTATTAAAAGGGTTATCAGTCATCCTCAGGCATTAGGTCAGTGTGCGGAATATATTTCCGAAAGAGGCCTGGAAACAGAGGAGGCAGTTAATACCGCCCTTGCAGCTCAAGCGGTTTCACAAAATGGGGATGCGTCTGTTGGTGTTATTTGTAGCCTTGAAGCAGGTCACGAATATGGTCTTAAGCTCATTGACCGCAAAATCAATAAGGATAGCAAGAACACAACCCGCTTTGCAGTATTCTCCCGAATTCCAAGGGGCGAATCAATGGGCGATGAGAACTTCATTGTTCTTTTTACTGTTCGTGACGAGGCGGGCTCATTAAGTAAAGCGATTTCTGTTTTCGGTGATTGCGGATATAACCTGAAAGCCTTAAAAAGCCGTCCCTCAAAGGATGTTATATGGAATTATTATTTTTTCCTTGAGGGTGAGGGTAAGCTTTCAAATGAAGATGAAAAAAATATGTTGGAAAAACTGTCAGAGGTTTGCACAAACGTGCGCCTTGTAGGCAGATACGGAAAAGAGCAGAGTATATAAAGTTATGAAATTAACAGTTAAAACATCAATGGGTGATTACAATATAACAATTGAAAGAGGCGCAATAAGCACTCTTTCCGAGTATTGTAATACTGATAAAAAAGCACTTATAGTAACAGATAGCGGTGTACCGTTCCAATATGCCGAAGCGGTTTCGAAGCAGTTTAAAGAGGCTGTAGTCAAGGTTATTCCTCAGGGAGAAAAAAGCAAATCCTTTGATACATATAAGGAGCTTCTTGAGGTGTTGAATGAAAATGCATTTTCAAGAGCAGATTGCATAGTTGCAGTTGGTGGCGGTGTTGTTGGCGACCTTTCAGGCTTTACTGCCGCAACCTATATGCGAGGCGTTGATTTTATCAATATACCCACAACACTTCTTTCTCAGGTGGATTCCTCAATAGGCGGAAAAACCGCTATCGATTTTGGTGGCTACAAAAATACTGTTGGTGCCTTTTATCAACCAAAGGCAGTTATTATAGACCCGGATGTTTTGAAAACCCTTTCAAAAAGGCAGTTCAATAATGGCTTGGCGGAAAGCGTTAAAATGGCTGCAACAAGTGATAAAGAGCTTTTTGAGCTTATTGAAGGTAACAATGCAGAGGACATTATTGATACAGTCATTGAGCGCTCTTTGAAAATCAAGAAAGCGGTTGTGGAAGAGGATGAAAAGGAGCTTGGTCTTCGTAAGGTTCTCAATTTTGGTCACACTGCAGGTCACGCAATAGAAACTGCCGCAGGTCTTTCTGACTATCTTCACGGTGAATGTGTTTCAATGGGTATGTTGGCATTCTGTTCTGAGAGTGTAAGAGAAAGACTTATAAATGTTTTAACAAAATATAATTTACCAATAAAATTCGGCTTTTCGCCAGATGAAATACTGACTGCTCTTCGGCACGATAAAAAGGCAAAGGGCAACGGAGTGAATGTTGTGTTTGTTGAGAAAATCGGTAGCTTTGAATTTAAGTTTTTAACATTTCCTGAATTAGATAAATTGGTAAAGGAGGCGTATTCAGAGTGAAAAACACTTTAGGCAATAATGTGAGTGTAACTCTCTTCGGAGAAAGTCACGGTACTGCTATTGGTGCTGTTGTTGATGGCTTACCTGCAGGTATAAGTGTGAATGAGGATTTTATTTCACATCAGCTTGATTTGAGAAGACCCGTGGGCAAAATTTCAACACCTCGCAAGGAAGCAGATAAATTTAATATTGTAAGCGGTGTTTTTAATGGTAAAACAACAGGTACGCCTATATGTATAGTAATTCCCAACGAAAACACACAGTCCAAGGATTATTCAAAAACTTATGGCAAAGCAAGACCGGGGCACGCGGATTATACTGCTTTTTGCAAGTATAATGGTTGCGAGGATTATCGCGGTGGCGGTCATTTCAGCGGAAGGATTACCGCAGGTCTTGTTGCGGCAGGTGCAATTGCTATTGATTTGCTTTCGAAAAAAGGCGTAAAAATTGGCACTCATATTTCAAAATGTGCGGGTGTTGAGGATGATAGCTTTACAGAATACGAAAGCAATATAAATACTCTTTCTGATAAAATGTTTGCAGTTCTCAATGATGAAAAGGGCGGGCAGATGATAAAAAATATTGAAAATGCAGGTGCGCAGGGTGATAGCGTAGGCGGTATTCTTGAAACTGCAGTAATCGGATTGCCCGTTGGTGTCGGTGAGCCTTGGTTTGATTCTGTTGAAAGCGTTATTTCTCACGCTCTTTTCTCAATTCCTGCAGTCAAGGGCGTTGAGTTTGGTGCAGGCTTTTCCTGTGCAGATATGTTGGGTAGCAAAATGAATGATTGCTTTACTGTTACAGATGGAAAAATCACAACCAAAACCAATAATAATGGCGGTATTAACGGTGGCATAACAAATGGTATGCCTGTTATTTTCAGATGTGCAATAAAGCCCACTCCTTCAATATCAAAGGAGCAGGAAACTGTTGATTTTATTAAAAAAGAAAACACAACATTAAGTGTTAACGGCAGGCACGACCCTTGCATTGTTCACAGAGCAAGAGTTGTTGTTGATAGCATAACCGCACTTGCCTTGTGCGATTTATTATCACAAAAATTCGGTACCGATTGGCTTGGTGATAATTAATGGAATATGGTTGTATCGGTGAAAAATTAGGGCATAGCTTTTCAAAGGAAATTCATAATGCTCTTGCGGAATATGAGTATTCCTTAAAAGAACTGAAAAGGGAAGAGTTACCTGAATTTTTCAAAAACAAGGATTTTAAAGCAATAAATGTAACAATTCCTTATAAGCAGGATGTTATAGAATATCTTGATTGGATTTCTGATGAAGCCAAATCGATTAACGCAGTAAATACAATTGTTAATAAAAGCGGTAAGCTTTACGGCTATAATACGGATTTTTACGGACTTAAAGCCCTTATAGAAAAAGAAAATGTTTCTTTAAAGGGGAAAAAGGTTATTGTTTTAGGTAGCGGCGGAACATCAAATACCGCTTTTGCAGTAGCAAATTATATGGAAGCTCAAGCAGTTTTAAAGGTTTCCAGAAACAAAAAAGATGGTTATATCACATATAACGAGCTTTATGAGAAATATAGCAACTGCGAAATTATAATTAACACAACTCCTTGCGGAATGTATCCCAACCCGGGTGCTTCTGCAGTTGATTTAAACAAGCTTCCTAAGATTGAAGCGGTTTTTGATGCGGTTTATAATCCGTTAAAATCAAAGCTTATTCTTGACGCAAAAAATAGAAATATAACCGCAGTGGGCGGACTTTATATGCTTGTTTCTCAGGCGGCATACGCAGTTGAAAGGTTTATTGATGCACCTGTTGATAATAACAAGGTTGAGGAGATTTTCCAAAACCTTTATAAGCAGAAAATGAATATCGCTCTTGTGGGTATGCCCGCAAGCGGAAAAACAAGCGTGGGCAAGGTGCTTTGCCAAAGGCTTAATAAGGCTTTTGTTGACAGTGACGAAGAAATTGTTAAAAGAGAAGACAGAACCATCCCTGAAATATTCTCACAAGAGGGTGAGGGTTATTTCAGGAATGTTGAAAAAAATGTTATAAAGGACATTTCAATGTTGAATTCTCAGGTGATTTCAACAGGTGGGGGAGCGATTCTTAATCCCGAAAATATAGAAAATCTGAAAGGTAATTCAAGAATTTATTTCCTTGACAGACCCTTGGAAATGCTCATAACCACTTTCGACAGACCTCTTTCAAGCAACAGAGCAGATTTAGAAAAGCGATATAATGAAAGATATGAGCTTTATAAGGCTTGCGCGGATGTTGTGGTTGATGGCTCAAAAGCAGTTGAAGAGGTTGCAAAAATAATAGAGGAGGATTATTATGAATATTCTTGTAATTAACGGACCAAATCTTAATATGCTCGGTATAAGAGAGCCTGATATCTACGGCAAGGAAACATATAATTCTCTTGTTGAAAAAATTGAAGGTTATGCTAAAGATAAAAGCATAGATGTGAATTGCTATCAGTCAAATCACGAGGGCGATTTGGTGGATGCGATTCAGAAGGCGTTTGGTGTTTGTGACGGAATTGTTATAAACCCCGGTGCTTATACTCACACAAGCATTGCAATTTTAGATGCCTTGAAGGCGGTTAATATTCCTGCGGTTGAGGTTCATATTTCCGATGTTGATTCCCGTGAGGAATTCAGAAAAATAAGCTATGTAAGAAATGCCTGCTTTGAAACAATAAGCGGAAAGGGTACTGACGGATATCTTCTTGCAATTGATGCTTTA
Organism: Clostridia bacterium; assembly: GCA_017436285.1. Classification (GTDB taxonomy): domain Bacteria; phylum Bacillota; class Clostridia; order Oscillospirales; family Acutalibacteraceae; genus DTU089. The sequence goes on along the minus strand of JAFSDL010000011.1, from coordinate 2,409 downwards.
ATAAAGAGGGTGGCAGAATGAATGTCACAATAAAACCGAGTGTGGCTACTGGTGAAATAAATGCACCACCATCAAAAAGCTGTGCTCACAGGCTTCTTATATGTGCCTCTCTTTCAGAAGGGAAAAGTGTAATTGATAATATCGGAACCAATGATGATATTATTGCAACAATTTCCTGCCTGAAGGAATTAGGTGCAAATATAGAAACCAAAGGCAACAAAGCTGTTGTTTACGGAATAGATATAAAAAGGAAAAAAGAGTGCATTAACCTTTTTTGTAACGAAAGCGGAAGCACCTTGAGATTTTTAATTCCTTTGAGCCTGTTGTTTTCAAAAACAGTCTCCTTTAGTGGTAGCCCAAGGCTTTTAGAACGCCCTCAGAGCGTTTATGAGGAGCTTTTCGGTGAAATGGGTTGTTACCTCAAAAAAACTGAAAAATGCCTTGAAGCAGGCGGTGAACTTAAAAGCGGTGCATATAAAATACGTGGTGATGTAAGCAGTCAGTTTCTTACGGGGCTTTTCTTCACTCTTCCGCTTTTAGAGGGTGATAGCCAAATTATTCTCACAACACCCCTTCAGAGCGCACCTTATGTTGATATAACAATTGATGTTTTATCCCGGTTTGGTGTTGAAATCAGAAAAACAGATAAAAGCTTTTATATAAAGGGTAATCAAAAGTATTTACCCCAAAGCACTTCTGTTGAGGGGGATTGGTCCAACTCTGCATTCCTTGATGCCTTTAACCTTATAGGCGGAAATGTAAAGGTTAACGGAATGAATGAAGCAAGCTATCAGGGTGACAAGGCTTACATACAGTTCTTTGAAGAATTAAAAGCAGGCACACCAACTCTTGATATTACAGATTGTCCCGATTTAGGTCCTGTGCTTATGGCTTGTGCCACCCTATGTAATGGTGCAAGGCTGATAGGTACAAAGCGCCTGAAAATTAAAGAGAGTGACAGAGCAGAGGCTATGAAGGCAGAGCTTTCAAAATTCGGTGTTGAAATAATCGTAAATGATGATGAAATAATCATTCCTGAGAGTGAAATAAAAGCACCAACCCTGAGTCTGAATTGTCACAATGACCACAGAATTGCAATGTCGCTTGCAATTTTGTGCAGTAAGGTGGGCGGAACACTTGAAAACGCCCAATGTGTTAATAAAAGTTACCCTGAGTTTTTTGATGATATCAAAACCCTGGGCATACAATATGATATCACATAAAAGATAGGAGAAATTAAAAATGAGTATGAATTTCAAAAGAAAGCTTCCCATTCCAATGGAGATTAAGGAGCAGTTTCCTTTAACAGCCAAAATGGCAGAGCAGAAGGACAGAAACGATATAGAAATAAAAAAGGTTTTCACAGGTGAGTCTGATAAGCTTATTCTTGTAATCGGACCCTGCTCTGCAGATTCAAAGGAGCCTGTTCTTGATTATATTTCAAGGCTTGCAGAGGTAAGAGAAAAGGTAAAGGATAAAATTGTTATTGTTCCCCGTATTTACACAGGTAAGCCCAGAACAACAGGCGCAGGCTATAAGGGTATGCTTCATCAGCCCGACCCCAACGAAAAGCCCGATATGCTTCACGGTATCATTTCAATCCGTGAATTGCATATGTGCGCTCTTCGTGATTATGGCTTCTCATGTGCAGATGAAATGCTTTATCCTGCAAACTTCCGTTACCTTTCCGACTTGCTTTCCTATGTTGCAATCGGTGCCCGCTCAGTTGAAAATCAGGAGCACAGACTTGCTTCAAGTGGCTTTGATATTCCTGTTGGTATGAAAAACCCCACAGGTGGCGATATTTCTGTTATGATGAATGCTATCACTGCTGCACAGAGCAGTCACACCTTCCTTTACAGAGGATGGGAGGTTGAAAGCGACGGCAACCCCTATGCACACGCTATTATGAGAGGCTTTGTTGACAGAGATGGTCATAACATTTCTAACTATCACTATGAGGATTTGTTGAATCTTTATGATGCGTATGCAAAATCAGGACTTAAAAATCCTTCGTGCATTGTTGATGCGAACCACGCTAACTCAGGCAAAAAATATCTCGAACAAATCCGTATTTCCAAGGATATTCTTTATAGCAGAAATCATAACGATGATATCAAAAAGCTTGTTAAGGGTATTATGATTGAAAGCTATATTGAAGACGGATGCCAGAAAATCGGTGACGGTATCTATGGTAAATCAATTACCGACCCTTGTCTCGGTTGGGAAAAAACCGAAAGACTTATCTACGATATTGCAGAACAGGTATAAAAAATTAGAAGGGGATGTAAAAAAAGCGCAGACCGCATAAAACCATATATACCAAGGGGTTCCTACAGTAAAAAAGCTGTAAGAACCCCATAAACATATTCAAAACTCAAAAAACAAGAAAAAATAATGTTTTATGCT
>JAFSDL010000003.1 GCA_017436285.1 Clostridia bacterium | reverse complement strand
GCTTCGATTTTAATATTATTGAAGATGTTTGCAAGGCTATTAAGGATGTTACCGATAAAGGCGTTCAGGTTGGTATCGTTGTTGGTGGCGGTAATTTCTGGCGTGGTCGCTCAAGCGGTGCTATGGATAGAACAAGAGCTGACTCCATCGGTATGCTTGCAACTGTTATGAATTCTCTTGCTCTTCAACAGGGCTTCCTTGATATTGGTGTTGAGGCACGCGTTCAGTCTGCAGTGCAGATTACAGGTGTTGTTGAAACCTTTATCCGTGATGAAGCAGTAAGGCATCTTGAAAAGGGCAGAGTTGTTATTTTTGCAGGGGGAACAGGTAATCCCTTCTTCTCAACAGATTCAGGCGCAGCCTTAAGAGCGGCTCAGATTAATGCAGATGTTCTTCTTAAGGCAACTAATGTTGATGGCATTTATGATAAAGACCCCAACAAGTTCAGTGATGCAGTTAAATTCGATAAAATCACTCATAATGAGCTTCTTGAAAGACATCTTGCAGTTATGGATACTGCAGCAGCTGCTATCTGTCAAGAGAATAATCTTCCCATTCTTGTATTTAATCTCAATGATACAAGCAATATTCTCAAAGCAGTTTGTGGCGAAAATGCAGGTACAGTTGTTACAAACGAATAATTCTTTTCACCCTACGTTAAAAATTAAATTTACATAAATTTTGGAGGTATTTTTTATGGAATCAGTATTTAATTTAGCAAAAGAAAAAATGGAGAAATCAATTAACTCACTCAAATATGAGTATAATTCAATTCGAGCAGGCAGAGCAAATGCCGCAGTTCTTGACAGAATTTCTGTTGATTATTATGGCTCTCCCACTCCCATTAATCAGATGGCTGCTATTTCCGTTCCCGAGCCCCGCATTCTTGCTATTCAGCCCTGGGATATGTCTGCATTAAGCCTTATTGAAAAAGCAATCCTTGCTTCCGACCTTGGTATCAATCCTTCAAACGATGGCAGAATCATCCGCCTTGTTTTCCCGGCTCTCACAGAGGAAAGAAGAAAACAGCTTGCTAAGGATGTTTCCAAATATGCAGAAGAATGTAAGGTTGCTATTCGTCAGATAAGAAGAGATTGCATTGAAAAAATCAAGGCAATGAAAAAGAATTCAGAAATTACTGAGGACGACCAGAAATACGGTGAGGAAAAGCTTCAGAAAATTACTGATGAATTCGTTAAGAAAATTGACGAGATTGCAGACGCAAAAACTAAAGAAATTATGGAAATCTAAACTATGGAAAAAAATATTCCCAAATTTGATGTTTTGCCTCAGCATATCGGCTTTATTATGGACGGTAACGGCAGATGGGCAAAAATGCGCGGACTTGAAAGAAGTGCAGGTCACAAGGAGGGCGCGTTGACCTTCCGCCGTATCGGTGAATATTGTGCCGATGTTGGTATTAAATATATGACCTTCTATGCTTCTTCAACTGAGAACTGGAACAGACCAAAATCTGAGGTTCTTGCTCTTATGAAGCTTTTCAAGGAATATCTTAAGGAGGGTGATGAGCGCATTGCCGAGAATGACATCCGCCAGATGCGACTTAAATTTATCGGTGAGCGTGATAATCTTCCCAAGGACCTTTTAAAGCTTATTGAGAAGGCTGAGAGAGAGTCTGCGAAATATGATAAGGTTACTGTTAATATCGCTCTTAATTACGGTGGTCGGGCAGAAATTACCCACGCTGTTAAGGAGATTTCTAAGAAGGTTAAATCAGGGGTGCTTTCTGTTGATGAAATAACAGAGGAGCTTGTAAATAATCATATTTACACTGCAGGTCAGCCCGACCCTGATATTATCGTAAGACCAAGTGGCGAATTCAGGCTTTCAAACTTTATGACCTGGCAGTCTGCATATTCTGAATTCTGGTTTTCCGATGTTCTCTGGCCTGATTTTTCGGAAGATGATGTTAACAAGATACTTGAAGACTATCAGAAACGTAACCGCCGTTTCGGTGGCGTGTAATTTAATTTTGTGGATTAGAGCAAGGAGAAAATTGTGAAACAGAGAGTAATAACTGGTGTTTTGTCCGGTATAATATTTATTGGTGCGCTTTTACTTATGAACACAATTGTGTTCCCCATATTTGTTGCTTTGTTAAGCGGTATGGCAGTGTGGGAAATTGAAAAAGCAGTAGGACTTAAAAATAAAATGATAATTGCAGTCAGCCTTGTGCTTTCTGTTGCAATTCCGTTTATTGTTCATTTCGGTGTGAAAATGTCTATTGCCGCATTTGGCGGAGTTTATGTTGTTCTCATTTTCATATTTATGCTTCTTAAATTTGAAACAACAAAATTCGAGCAGGCGGTAACTGCAATTTTCTCTTCCGTTTGTGTACCGTTTTCATTTTCACTTATGATTGTTTTCCGTGATATTCATAAGCATTTTAACGGTTACACAAAAATTGACGGTATTTATCTTCTCCTTTTTGCATTCTTTGCAAGCTGGATGACAGATATTTTCGCTTATTTTGTTGGCAGTAAGCTTGGCAAGCATAAGCTTTGCCCTAAAATCAGTCCCAAAAAGTCAGTTGAAGGTGCAATTGGTGGCGTTGTTGGTGCAGTTTTACTTAATCTCCTGCTTCTTTTCGTTTTCAAAAAATTCTTCTTTGAGGGCGAATCAATCCTTTCTTACATAACTGTTGCAATATTGAGCGTTGTTCTCTCTGTTATCAGTATGTTCGGCGACCTTGCCGCATCCACAATCAAACGCAATTTCGGAATTAAAGACTTTGGTAAGCTTCTTCCCGGTCACGGCGGTATTATGGACCGCTTTGACAGTGCTTTGTTTGTAATGCCCGTTCTTTATTCCGCAATATATTTCATTAATGCATTTTAATTTATTATGAAAACTATTAATTTATTAGGTTCAACAGGTTCAATAGGTGTTCAGACATTAGATGTAGCAAGGGCCCACGGTTATAAAATCGAGGCTCTTGCCGCATTTTCTGATGTTGATAAAATTGAAAAACAAATCAGGGAATTCAAGCCTGAATATGCGGCTCTTGTTGATGAAAATGCCGCAAAGGACCTTAAAACAAGAGTAGCAGATTTGGATGTTACTGTTTTAAGCGGTATGGATGGCGTTTGCTTCTGTGGTGCAGAGGCTAAGGGTGAAATTACCCTTAACTCTGTTGTTGGTATGGCAGGTCTTAAGCCAACTCTTGATGCAGTTAATGCAGGTAAAACGATTGCTCTTGCCAATAAAGAGACACTTGTTGCAGGCGGTCACCTTGTAACTGAAGCTGCAAAAAAGAACAATGTTTCAATTCTGCCCGTAGATAGTGAGCATTCTGCAATATTCCAATGCCTTTTAGGTGCGCCCTCAAATAAAGCACTTAAAAGAATTATCTTAACCGCTTCAGGTGGACCCTTCTTTGGTAAAACTAAGGAGGAGCTTGAAAGGGTTACTCTTGCAGATGCCTTGAAGCACCCAAGCTGGAGTATGGGGCAGAAAATTACCATCGATAGTGCAACAATGTTCAACAAGGGTCTCGAGCTTATTGAGGCAGTGTGGCTTTTTGATGTGAGCCCCGATATGATTGATATTGTTGTTCACAGAGAAAGTATTGTTCATTCTCTTATAGAGTATGATGATAATTCTGTTATTGCTCAGTTAGGTCATCCTGATATGCGATTACCTATTCAGTTTGCAATTACCTATCCCGAGCGTTATGAATCTCCCGAAAAGCAGCTTGATTTATGGGAGGTAGGTAAACTTACCTTCTACAAGCCCGATTACGAAAATTTCCCCTGTATGAATATCTGTCGTGATGCCATAACAAAAGGCGGGTTATATCCTGCGGCAGTTAACTGCGCAAACGAGGAAGCAAATCTTCTTTTCAGACAGGGTAAAATATCCTTCAATGCAATTCCCGAGCTTATTTCTCTCGCTTCTGAAAATACTCTTAAAAAGAACGATTTTACCTTACAGGATGTTCTTGATACTGATGTTTTGATGCGGGAAAAGGTAAGAGAATTAGCGAAGGTATAAACTTATTTATCATTTCAAAGAGGTGTTAACCATAGAAAATTTTGATATCGGCGCACTCTGGAGCAGTGTATGGCCATTTTTACTTGCGATATTCCTTTTTGGTGTAATTATTGCCATTCACGAATTCGGTCATTTTTCCTTTGCAAAGCTTTTTGATGTTCAGGTCAACGAATTTTCATTAGGTATGGGTCCTAAGCTTATTAAAAAGAAAAAAGGTGAAACAACCTATGCCTTGCGCCTTTTACCCATTGGTGGCTTTGTAAGTATGGAGGGCGAGGATGAGGATAGCGACAATCCCCGTGCATTCAATAATAAGCCTGCCTGGCAGAGATTTATAATTGTTGCGGCAGGTGCAATTCTCAACCTGATTTTAGGTGTTGTGGTTGTGGGTATCTGCCTTTCCTGTGGTGATCTTGTGGGCTCTCGTGAGATTCATAGCTTTATGGAAAATTCTGTAAGCGACAAAAGCGGTCTTAAAGCAGGAGACGAGATTATAAAAATAAATAACACTTATATTTATTCTTCTCAGGGTGTTTCCTTCAATATGGTGCGCGATACAGATAACAAGCTTGATATCACAGTTATCCGTGATGGTGAAAGGGTGCTTGTTAAGGATGTTGAGTTCAGGCAGTTTGAATATGAGGGCAGAATGTATGTTCAGCAGGATTTCTATATTGTTGGTGAAGAGCCGAACCCCTTGAATGTAATCAAGAATGCAGTTCTTGATTCGGCTTCCATTGTTCAGATGGTAAGGCTCAGTCTTGTTGATATGGTTACGGGTAAATACGGTATGAAGGATGTTTCAGGTCCTATCGGTACTATTTCTGCCATTGCAGAATCTACTGCCCAACCAACTGAATTCAAGGATAAAATACTGACCGCACTTAATTTCCTTTCAATGATAACAATAAATGTTGGTGTGTTTAATCTTCTTCCGTTGCCCGCTCTTGATGGTGGCAGATTATTCTTTATTCTTATTGAAATGATAAGAAGAAAGCCCATACCTGCAAAAAAAGAGGGTATAGTTCACACAGTGGGGCTTGTTCTCTTGCTTATATTAATGGCGATTATTTCAGTTAATGATGTTATAAAACAATTTTAGTGAGTGATTTTTATGATTAGACGAGCTTCAAGACAGGTTAATGTTGGTAATATTAAAATCGGTGGCGATGCACCTGTTGCAATTCAGTCAATGCTCAATGCCCTTGCAAGTGATTTTGAGGGTAATTTAAAGCAGCTTAAGGCTCTTGAAGGTGCAGGGTGCGAAATTGTGCGTATGGCTGTGCCGGATATGGAAGCAGTCAGGGTACTTGGTAAACTTAAGGAGCATAGCAATATTCCTCTTGTTGCCGATATTCATTTTGATTATAAGCTTGCTCTTGAGAGCCTTAATGCCGGGGTTGATAAAATCAGAATTAACCCGGGTAATATAGGCTCTGCAGAAAAGGTTTTTGCAGTTGCAGATGCTTGTCAGCTTAAAAATGTGCCTATAAGAATTGGGGTTAATTCAGGCTCGGTTGAAAAGGATTTGCTTGAAAAATTCGGTGGTGCAACTCCCGAGGCTATGGTTGAAAGTGCATTCCGCCACGTTAAGCTTTTGGAGGACTGCGATTTTTATAACACTGTTATTTCAATTAAATCCTCAGATGTGGGCAATATGGTTGAGGCTTATTCACTTGTTGCCGAAAGGTGCGATTATCCCTTGCATTTAGGTGTTACCGAGGCCGGAACAGAGCGAAGCTCTCTTATAAAATCATCAATCGGTATCGGCTCACTTCTCCTTAATGGTATCGGTGATACAATAAGAGTTTCAATCACAGATGACCCTGTTAAAGAAATTTATGCCGCTAAGGATATTCTCAAAGCGGTTAATGTGAGAGTGGAAACTCCACAGATTGTTGCTTGTCCCACCTGCGGACGAACAAAAATTGACCTTGTTTCCCTTGCAAACCAGGTGGAAAACGCGGTCAAGGATATTAAAAAGCCTATAAAAATTGCCGTTATGGGTTGCGTTGTTAACGGACCCGGTGAGGCTAAGGAAGCCGATATCGGCATTGCGGGAGGGGACGGTTGTGCGGTTCTCTTCAAAAAAGGTGAAATTCTCAGAAAGGTTTCAGAAGAAAATGTACTCAAGGAGTTGCTTGAGGAAATTGAAAAAATATGATGTATAAATTTTCAGATATTTTCGGTGAATATATCGCAACGGAAAAATACCGCGATATGCTTGGTAACACAAGCTTCACCGGTTTAGAGATAAATAAAGAGAATATGACGATGAGTGCGCTTTTGCACGTTGATGCTTTTCAGAACATAATGTGCCTTAAAGCAGTTGCAAATGAGATTAAAGCAGCTCTTCGTTTTAAATCAGTTGAATTTGAATATATTTTGCCACCTGAGGCGTTGACAGAAGGCTGTTTTCCGATGCTTTTAAAGGTTATGAGGGTTAATGTGCCTCAGACCAACGGTTTTCTTGATAATATAGACACAAGCTTTGTTGATGATGTGTTTACTGTTAATTTTCTTAAAAGCGGCAGAGATATATGCGTTAATGCAGGTGCGGATAAATTCTTGCAGGACTACATAAAAAAGCATTTCAACAGAGATATTACAGTTGAATTTATCGGTCAGGACTGCAACGAAGAAGAGTTTTTGAGAAAGCAACAGGAAATTGACTCCTCAAACAAAACCCTTCGCCCTCAGGCGCAGTATGAAAATTTTCCTGATATTCCTCTTGATTTTAATAGTGTTAAAACCATTATTGGTAATTTCAGATATCAGAAGCCAAAGGCTATGTCTGAGGTTGGCTATGAGGATGGTCAGGTTTTCGTTTGGGGCGATATTTTCAAATATGAAAAGCGCGAAACCAAGGACGGAAAAAGATATATTATTGAGTTCAATATAACCGATAACACAGGCTCCTTCGGTTGTAAATTCTTTGATACCAAGGAACAGCTTGAATACCTTGACGGACAGCTGAAGGATGGTGTTACCGTTCTTGTTCGCGGTGTTCTTGGCTACGATGATTATAAAAAAGACTTTATAATTAAGCCTAACTGTGTTGCCATTGTTAAAAAGGTGGATTTTGTTGATGAAGCAGAGGAAAAGCGAGTTGAGCTTCATCTTCACACAAATATGTCCGCAATGGATGCTATGAGCAGTGCAAAATCCATTGTTAAGCAGGCTATGAAATGGGGTCACAAGGCAGTTGCCATTACTGACCACGGTTGCGTTCAGGCTTTCCCTGAGGCATGTAATACTGCAAGGGGTAGTGATTTTAAAATCATTTATGGTTGCGAATGTTATCTTGTAAATGACTATAACGCAGACGGCTCAAAGAAAACCCTTGAAGAAATTAAAGCGGACAAGTATTATCATTGTATTCTTCTTGTTAAGAATAAAACAGGACTTAAGAATCTTTATAAGCTTGTTTCCGCTTCAAATATAGATTATTTCCATAAAAAACCAAGAATGCCTAAAAGCCTTATTGAAGAAAGGCGAGAGGGTCTTATTATCGGTAGCGCCTGTGAAGCGGGTGAGCTTTACAGGGCGATTTTAGCAGGGGAAAGCAAGGAAAAGCTTTTAGAAATTGCCTCATTCTATGACTATCTTGAAATTCAGCCAACAGGCAACAATGAATTTATGATAACAAAAAATGATGGTGAATATGCAGATATTAATTCCTTTGCAGATATTGAAAATATCAATAAATTTATAATCAGTCTTGGGGATGAATTAGGAAAGAAAACCGTTGCCACGGGTGACGTTCATTTCCTCAGTAAGAATGATGCTAAATACAGAGCCATTCTTCAAGCGGGTCAGGGCTTCCAGGATGCAGATAATCAGGCACCCCTGTATTTTAAAACAACAAAGGAAATGCTTGAGGATTTTGCATACTTAGGTGAAGAAACTGCAAAAGAGGTTGTTATAACCAACACCAATTATATTGCAGATATGATTGAGCCGGGTATTCTTCCGATACCTGATGGTACATTTAACCCCGTTATTCCCGGTGCGGAAGAGGATTTGACTAAATGCTGTTGGGACAGAGCAAAGGAATGGTATGGCGACCCTGTTCCCAAGGTTGTTGCAGACCGACTTGAAAAGGAGCTTAAATCCATTATCGAAAACGGATTTGCAGGACTTTATATGATTGCACGCCTTCTTGTTAAGCATTCAGAAGAATGTGGCTATTATGTTGGCTCACGAGGCTCGGTTGGTTCTTCCTTTGTTGCTATTATGGCAGGTATTTCTGAGGTTAACCCATTGCAACCCCATTATCGTTGCACTAATTGTAAATACTCTGAATTCTTCTTACATAATGAGGTTGGCTCAGGCTTTGATCTGCCCGAAAAGAATTGTCCCGAATGCGGAACTCCCTTGTTCCGTGACGGTCACGAAATTCCCTTTGAGACCTTCCTTGGCTTCTTCGGTGACAAATCGCCTGATATTGACTTGAACTTTGCAGGTGAATATCAGAGCCAGTCACACAGATACACAGAAGAGCTTTTCGGTAAGGCGTATGTTTTCAAAGCAGGTACAATTTCCGGTGTTGCTGAAAAAACCGCTTATGGCTTTGTTAAAAAATATGTTGAAGAGCGCGGACTTAATGTTACAAAGGCAGAGATTGACCGCCTCACATTAGGCTGCACAGGCGTTAAAAGAACAACGGGTCAGCACCCGGGCGGTATGGTTGTTGTTCCCAACACCTATGAGGTTGAGGATTTCACACCTGTTCAGAGACCTGCAGATGATGCTACAAAGGACATTATTACCACTCACTTTGACTTTAACTCAATGCACGATACATTGTTGAAGCTTGATGAACTGGGTCATGATGTTCCCACGATTTACAAGCATTTAACTGACTTAACAGGCATTGACGTTCTTGATATTGACATAAGTGACAGAAAGCTTTATGAGCTTTGCACATCACCGGAACCACTTGGTGTTACTGCAGAGGAATTAGGTTGGCCTACGGGTACACTTTCCATTCCTGAAATGGGAACAGATTTCACAAAGGGAATGCTTCTTGAAGCAAAGCCACAGACCTTTGCCGACCTTATTCAGATTGCAGGTCTTTCCCACGGTACTGCGGTGTGGCTCGGTAATGCTCAGGATTTAATCCGTGACGGTATATGCACCATTTCAGAGGTTATCGGTACTCGTGACAGTATTATGGTTTATCTTCTTCATAAGGGTCTTGAGCCTAAGCAGGCGTTTGATATTATGGAGGATGTCCGTAAGAAGAATAAACAGCTTAAGCCTGAGCAGGAGCAGATGATGAGAGATCACGATGTTCCCGAATGGTACATTGACTCCTGTAAGAAAATTCAGTATATGTTCCCTAAGGCACATGCGGCGGCATATATTATTGCATCTCTTCGTCTTGCCTGGTTTAAGGTTTATAAGCCTCTTGAATATTATTGTGCATACCTTACTGTTCGTGGTGGTGATGTTGATGCAGAGTCAATGTCAAAGGGTAAGGAAGCAGTTAAAACCCTTCTTCAGATGATCAGAAATAAGGGCAAAGAGGCTTCCAATGCCGAAAAGGATAAAGAAACAATTATGATGATTGTTTATGAGGCTATGGTACGCGGTATCGAATTCTTACCTATTGATATTTATAAATCGACCGCTCATTCTTATGAGCCCGAGGACGGCAAAATCAGAATGCCCTTTTCAGCCCTTGCAGGCGTTGGTGATGCTGCGGCAGAGCAGTTGGCAAAGGCTAAGGATGATGGCGGTCCTGCATTCTCTTCAATTGAAGATTTTGAGGTGCGTTCAGGTGCAGGCAGGTCAACAGTTGCAGTTCTTAAGGCTTGCGGTGCCTTCGGTGATTTGCCCGATAGTGACCAGATTTCATTATTTGAGTTTTAATTGTATTTTTAGGAGAATAAAGCTATGAAAAAATCAAAAATTATAAAAACAGGCTTAGGTGTTGCTGCACTGGCAGGTGTTGGCGTGAGTATGGTTCGTGCTGCAACCACATATAAGGCAAAGCCCGTCGATAATTCCAATATCGGTGAGGAAGAAAAGGTTGATGTTGAAAGATTTATAAATAATCTTTCCGCTGCTATTAAAATTCCCACAATTGCAAACAGAGATGAAAGCCTTGTTGATTGGGCACCCTTTGATGAATTTCACGCTCTTCTTGAAAATGCATATCCTCTTATGCATAAAAACCTTGAAAAGCAGGTGATTTCCACCCGTAGCCTTTTATACCATTGGAAAAGTGTGCATCCTGAAAAGGAGCCTATTGCCCTTCTTTCTCATCAGGATGTTGTGCCTGTTACTCCCGGTACAGAGGGCGACTGGAAATATCCTGCATATAGTGGCGAGGTAGCAGAGGGCTTCCTCTGGGGCAGAGGTGCAATTGATATGAAAAACCACCTTATTGCCGTTTGTGAAGCAGTAGAAGCTCTTCTTGAAGAGGGCTATGTGCCTGAAAGAGATGTATATCTTTGCTTCGGTCATAATGAAGAGGTTATGGCAGAGGGTGAAATCTGCGGTGCAGACTGTATGATGCGTTGGTTCAAGGAGCGCGGAATCAGGCTTGACAGCGTTCTTGATGAGGGTGGCGCAATCCTTGAAGCTAAGGTTGATAAGGTTATTGACGGTCACCTTGCAGGCGTTGGTATTGCAGAAAAGGGTCACGTTGACTTTGAAATTTCCGTAAACGCAAAGGGCGGTCACTCTTCACAACCACCCAAGCATAGCGCATTAGGTGAGCTTTCAAGAATTGTTTGCAAGCTGGAAAACAATCAGTTCAAGGCAGAGCTTACACCTCAGCTTTATTCACTTTTCAATGAAATCGGCAAAAACACAACCTATCCTGTAAGATGTGTTATGAGCAATCTTCCTGTTCTTAAGCCTCTTGTAACAAAGATTTGCTCCGAAATTCCTCCTGTTGCTTCAATGATGCGAACAACAACTGCGGTTACTATGGCAAACGGTAGCCCCGCACCCAATGTTTTACCTCAGAAAGCAACAGTTAATGTGAATTTCCGTATTATGCCAGGTCAGACCATTGAGGATGTTGAAGCTCATATCAGAAAAATTGCAGGCCCTAAGGCAGAAGTTAAAATGGTAAGCGGTAAGAACCCCTCAAAGATTTCTCCCACAGATTCAAGAGCATTCAATGCTATCAGAGCAATCTGCAAGGAAATGGACCCCAAGGCAATTGTTGCGCCTTATCTTGTTATGGGTGGCACAGATGCCCGTCAGTATGAGGATGTATGCGATAACATTTATCGTTATTCACCCTTCCTTATGGATACTTCGCTCCTTCTTACCTGTCACGGAACAAATGAAAGAATACCCGTTGATTCCCTTAAGGACGGGGTTGTGTTCTTTAAGAAGTACATTAAGGCTCTTACAAAGGATTAATTAATAGTAGGATGCCTGAATAGTCACCAGTTGCCAGTCACCAGTCACCAGTGGGCTTCACAAGGTGTAAACATTATCAAATTGAGTTAATATTTTTGTGCCTTCCTTCAAAGGAAGGTGGCGCAAAACAGCTTGTCTGTTTTGTGACGGAAGGTTCTTGGTTGCAAAGCAACCTTCCGCTGCAGGTGAAACTTGTAAATCGTAAATCTTTTTGATTTGCTATGTTATTATATTTTTAAGAATATGAACAAAAATAAAGGTGTGACCTTATCTCTTGTTTTTAGAGTGAGGACACGCCTTTATAATTTAAGTATTAAATAAATTAAGAACAATAAAGTTTTTCCTGTAATCCTGACAGCTGGTGACTGGCGACTGTCAGCTAAAAGCTCTTAATATTCTTCTCATATTCTGTAAAGAATTCTTCAAGGATTTCTTCATCCTTTTTATTACCTCTCAGGCAAATTGATACGCTCAAATCACCATTGATGCTAAGTGCGGTCATAACCGCGCAGGGCTTGTTTTTTGCAGCACCTGCAACAAATGCAGAAAAGGGCGGATTTCCTGCAAGACTGAAAGCAACTGTATCAATTTTACCAACATTGCTCACCGAAAGGGTGGGGTTGCGGTAAAAAAGCTTAACAATCGGTTCAGCCTGAGCATAAATCATTGTTTTATATGCAAAGCTGAGAAGGGGAATTCCGTGCAGACCCATAAATTCATCTGCCTTTAATTCCTTTGTTTTCTCAGAAACAATTGAAAGGGTTTCCTTTAAATCGTTACCCATTCTGTTTATGGCACAATGGCTGAAGGAAACGTGGTTAGTATAACCTATAGTGGTTAAATCCTTGATGTGTCGCCTTAAATCCGTTGCACAGGAAACGCTTATGCCTTCCTCATTGCTGAAGCCTGCAACCTTTTTCAGCGCATCAATATATGAAGCCACAAGCAAATCGTTTACAGTGCCACCCTGAGCTTTTGTATAAGCTACTGCTTTATCAAAATATTCTTTTTCAACCTTCCTTGAAACAATAACAACATCCTTTTCAACATTATCGTTTTCAAAGGGGAAGCGGTGCTTGTCCCGAGGAGAAACATTAGCTAATTTCAGCCTTGCTTTTTTTCGGAATTCAGGTGACATATCCTTGTAAACCTCTGTGTGCTTTCTTGAGCCAACAGAGAAGCAAAGAGGGGAGATTCCCTTTAAAGCATAATCCGAATAGGCTTTGCAGAAGTCACTCCAGAACGCCTTGAAGCCGCCACCATCCATACACATATGATTCCATATAAACAGTATGTAGGTTCTGCCCTGATGGTAGAAAAGACCGATGTTAAACTGAATATTGCTTTTAAGAGGTATCTGCCTTGAAAAGAATTCCTTTTTAGCCTTTTCTAAATCCTCAACCTCTTTTGCGAAAACAAATTCGTTTACATTGTAATCTGCAATTTTCCAATAGGGTGCTATGGGATTTCTTATTATCTGTGAATGCAAAAACGGTGCACTTTCGAGCAAGCATACGGCAACATTTTTGAAAACCTCTTCATCAACTAAAAAGTCATAATCAACCTCAAAGCGTGCAAGTCTGTCCATATATTTTCTGCACATAAGGTTAATTTTATCGTATGTTTCGCAGGGCAAAGTCTTTTTTAATAATTTCGGATTCTGCTCTTTAAATGTAATTAAATCCTTAATAACCTTTTCATCAGTAAGCCCTTTCCTTCTTAGTGAAAGGGCTTCTGCTTCGTAGTTTAATTTCATATTTAACCCTCAACGTGATTAAAGAAGAAATCTCTCTTCTCATCTGTATCAATAACCTTAATAGGCTTAACCTGATTAAGATTTGCGCCGCGTTTTCTCAATACCTCGCGGTAGTCATCATAGGTGCCTTTTCTGAGGAAGCAAACCTCAGGATGACCTAAGGCGCCACTCTTGATAAGTGGCTCAACGGAAACATTACCCTGACAAAGCTTTTCTTCAAAAAGAGTGTTGTAGGTTGCCTTCTTTTCATCTGAAATATCTTCCGCTAATTCAATAAAGAGCTTGTAATGACCGGGTGAGGTGCTTCTGTCTGCATAAATACTGTAACCGATATATAAATCACCCGAAGCCTCGCTCATATTTGCAACAATTTCATCAAATGCCATTGAGCTTACCTTTTCACCACTGATGTTTGCAATCTGGTTAAGGCGGTAGCAGAAGGTGATTTTTGGTGATTGATTATAATAGCCTGTAACCTTGATAACATCCTGAATTCTGTAACGGTAGAAGCCACTCATATTGGTGAGAATAATTTCATATTCCTTGCCGACCTCAAGGTCCTTGATGGTAAGCAGATTGTCATAATCCTCCTGGTCAACAGGGCGGAATTCATAAAAGCCATTTTGTGGGAGAATTACATATTCATAAGAATTGAATTCAAGGGGAATTGCCATAAAGGCTTCTGTTGCGGTATAGCCAAGATAGTGCATAGGAATATCTTCACCAAGGTATCTTCTAAGCTTCTTCTGATAAAAGCTCAGTGAACCTGTGCCCATACCATACATCCAACCAACATTGGGCCATATACGAGGGATGATAGGGGATTCATCAAAGCCCTTTCTGAATTCTCTTCTGAGTTCTTCCGCTCTTTTGGGGTCGGGCTTAAGCTTTTTATTATATTTTTCTCTGATATGGTCAGGTACAACAACACTGTCATTGATAATACCTTTTTCAATATCATCGCAAAGCATTTCCCAGTTTTCTTCCATATAGAAGAACATTGATTCAAGTGTTGTGATGAAAATTGTGCCTAAATAGCTGATTTTTTTGCTTGGAAGAGCAAAACGAAGCTTCATATAGTGCATATCCATATCAACACCGGGCTCCGGGAAAAGAACCTCTTTTGGTGAAGTTGTAAAGCAGCTTACAATGGGCTTAACATTGAGAAGCGGAATTGATGAAAGGCAACTGATAGTACCGCCTTTAACCCTTCTGCAACCTGTTTCAGCAGTTAAAAGACCTTTTTGAGCGGGTAAGGTTTTACCTTGCTTTGCAAACCATTTAACTGCACAACCAACGGGTGCAGAAAAACTGAAGCATTGGCAAACCCATTCTGCCCAGTATGAGAGGGGAACAAGCTTTTGCTTACCTGTACTGCCTGAGCTTTCTGTGAATCGGCGAACATACATATTTGTAATAAGACCCTTTTCACCGTCAGCCATTCTCCATACATAATCATCATAGTCTGCATAAACAGATAGGGGAACAATTCTCTGATAATCCTCAATGGATTTAACATCCTTGAAATTGTGAAGCTTACCGTATTCAGTTGTTTTATTTTTTCTCATAAGCCTTTTAACGCAGGTTTCCTGCATTTTATTGGCTCTTTTGGAGTATATGAAAATCTTGATATGCTCACACATACCGACAAAACCGCCCCAACCGGAAAGAAATTTATCTAACATAAAAACACCTCAATGGCGAAGTGTTCGTGAGAACACTTCGCAGTTTTATTCGCCTTTCGGCGAGTTATATTGCTTCGCAGTGATATTATGTTTTGCATAGTGTTATTTGCTTCGCAAGTTTATTAGCGAATAAAATAACACTGAAACTAAAAGTTTCAATAACACTATTGCCAAGGGCAATAATATCACTCTGCCTTTAGGCAGAATATCACTTAACTTATAATAATCAATGTTAAAATTATCTCATATAAAGATGCTCAAGGAAATTGAACAACTTATTATTGTGTGGTCCGTACCTTACAGGGAAATCAAACCAGGTAACCTTTTTATGAATACTCTTTT
>JAFSDL010000002.1 GCA_017436285.1 Clostridia bacterium | reverse complement strand
CTCGACGTACCTTTGTACGCCTTCGGGCAAGTCCCGATAAGTCTGAAGCCTTATCGGGACTCGGTTTGTCCGTTCTGCATCTTTTTTTCCTATCCCCGAAAAGAGGCTGTAAAAAAACTTGTCGTTTTTTTACAGCCCCTTTTATTTTTTATTCTACCGATTTAAGAGACTCAACCATACTAATTTTCTTCAGCTTGAAATGCATAAGCACATTGACAATAATTGCGAAAACAACTGTCATAACTGCTGCTATGAGGAAGCTTGTGGGCTTCAGAGTTGTGTTAAAGGTGAGCTGGTCAATATCAACAACGCCAACAACCGCAACGTTCAGAGGAAGACCGAGAACAAGTCCGAAGGCTATACCTATCAAGGTAAGGAAAATGTTTTCACGGTAGATATACGCAGAAACCTCACCGTTATAGAAGCCGAGAACCTTCAGTGTTGCAAGCTCTCTTATACGCTCGTTAACATTGATATTATTAAGGTTATAAAGAACAACCAAAGCCAAGGACATTGCCGCTATAATAAACACCAAAATAACAAGGTTAAGAGTGTTTACAATGTTATTGAAGTTATCAATAACAACAGTTGTGAACACTGAACCGTTTACACCACGGATTTCATTAACAGTCTTTTCAAGATATGCCTTCTGCTCTGTTGTGAAGGTATCATCAACCTTGCAGAAAAGGTAGTTATAGGTAATCTGATTGTTAATAAGTGTGCTGAAATAATAAGGTGTCATATACACATAATGGAATGTATAGTTATCAACAATGCCTGTAACAAGAACCTCATACTCATAGGTTTTTGAGCCCTCAATCCAGGAAATTGTGAGGGTATCACCTATTTTGGTGTTGGTTTTATCTGCAAGCTTTGTTGTAATAACCGCACCTTCATCAGTCAAGGGAATATCCGCATCATTCAGCTTAAGGTCAATGAAATCCTGGAATTTTTCAGGAGCCTGTGGAACGAGAATATCAATTTCCATTGATTTATCCGACCTGTCAGAGAAGCCTGTGCAAACCTTAAGGTAGCCCAGCATTGAGCTTTCAATACCTTCGAGGTCATTCACCTGATGAACTAAATCACTGTTATCATAATCAACCTGACCATCCTTGAAAACAACCTGAAGGTCATATCGAGCAACACCACTTTCTTTTCCGTACTGATTATCAATAACACCACCGATAGCATTACGAAGACCAAAGGCGGAAAGAATAAGGGCGGTACAGCCTGCAATACCGATAACTGTAACTGCGAAACGTTTTTTGTTTCTGAAAAGGTTTCTGACAGTAACCTTTGATGTAAAGCTCAACCTGCTCCATACAGGCTTGATATTTTCAAGGAACACTCTCTTACCTGCTTTAGGTGGCTTGGGTCGCATAAGAACTGCAGGCACTGAAGCGAGTTCTTTCCTGCAAGCAAGATATGCTGCAAGAACTGTTGAACCGATTGAAATAATCACACCTGAAACAATATACAAGGGTAATAGCTGAAGAATTGTTTCTGGCATTTCATACATAATTCCCCATGCGCCACATATAGCTAAGGGAACGCCAATAGACCCGATAACAGTACCGAAAACGATACCGATTAAGCTTGCCACTGCAGAATAAAGCAAATACTTACTTGAAATCATTTTGTCAGAATAGCCTAAAGCTTTAAGGGTACCCAACTGTGTTCTTTCTTCCTCAACCATTCTTGTCATCGTTGTAAGGCAAACCATAGTTGAAACTATAAAGAAGAAGGTGGGGAAAATATAGGCAAGGCGAACCATATTATCTGCCGCCTGACCGTAGCCTGTGTAACCGGGGGAATCGTGGCGGGTATATACTGACCAACCTACCCCATCTCTTATATTCTGAAGGAGGCTTTCACCTTTTTCGTACTCAGTTTTATAAGAACCGATTTTTACATTAATCTCTTCTGCGCTTGCATTATAGGTTTTTTCTGCCTTTTCAATAATTGCCTGAATATTCTGATATCGTGTGCTCTGCAAAGCAAGCTCTGCCTGAGCTGCCATATACTTGGTCTGAGCTTCTATTGAGCCATACTGAAGCTTGTCACCACTTGCTTCAATCTGAACCTTGAATTCTTCAAGCTGTCTTTCAGCGTCTGCAAGCTGAACCTCTGCTTCATCAAGCTGCTTCTTTGCGGAATTAAGCTGAGCATCCGCAGCATCATATTCTGCCTTTTTGGCATCGTACTCTATCTGCCCATCTTCTTTTTGTTTCTTTGAAACTGCCAATTCTACCTGATAATGATCAAGAAGCTGTTCCACCTCAACAATAGCATCTGCTGCCATACCCTGAGCAGTAAGGTTTGAGGCAGAAAGAAGAATCTTTGCAAGCTCGGGATTTGTTTCCTCAAGTCTGTTTGCAATCTGGTCAAGCTGCAAATCCTCCTGAGAAACATTCTGATTTGCCTGAAGTGTTTCAAGAGTTGACTGTGTGCTTGTGATAAGACCTTCTGTAACTTTAATTTGCGCCTCTGCTAAAGAAAGCTGAGTTTTTGCATCATCAAGCTTCTCTTTTGCGGCATCGGCTTCCATTCTCTTGGCATTATATTCACTTTTCTTATTTGCAAGCTCAACCTTTTTATTTGCTACGGTAGTATATTTTTCGTTATACTCTTTAACCGCAGATATATACTGGGTATTACCGCTATCAAGCTGTTCTTTTGCTTTGGCATACTCTTCATCAAGAGTTTTCTGCGCCTCTTCAAGCAGCTGTTCGCCTTCGCGCTCTAATTTGTAAAGTTCTTCGAGTTGCTTTTTACCATCTTCAAGCTTAGAGCCGATAGTAGCCTCAGCATCATCTATTTTAAGCTTGGCATCGCTAAGCTTCTGCGCAAGACCCACATTGAGCTTTGCGCGTCTGTCTGCGGCAATGCTTTCGCTTTCTTCCGCAATTTTCTGACGCATTTCTGCTACGAATTTATCATATTCATCTGTATACGCATCAAATTCTTCTGCACCCTCAAGGGTAACATAAGCTTCGCTGTAATAGTTGATTTTATCGGTAAAGGCATCGTTGGTAACATAAATAAAGTCACCTAATTTACCGCTACCTGCAGTTGTAACGCCACGCTCGTAAGAAACCCAATAAGGTGTCTGAACAATACCAACAACCTTAAAAATGTTGTTTTTGAGGGAGTATGTAATTTCCTCACCGTCACCAACAACCTTGATGGTGCCCTCCATTTTGAATTGTTCGGGAGTTGTGAGACCGCTACAGGTAATAACACATTCGTTATCTGCCTCGGGATATCTGCCTTCAACAAGCTTCAGACGGTTAATATAATCAGGGTCGTCAATACCATTCTGAAAATCAACTGCCTGAAACAAATCAACGCCCATAACTCTGACTGTAAGCTCTGAGCCGTCAATATCAACGATACCCTCGTATTCCTCATTTTCCTCGGAATAGGTCTGAACATAGCCATCAACAAATTTTGCACCCTGAACCGCCTTAACGCCCTCAATGGCGCGGACTCTTTCAAGGTCCTCCTCGTAAAGACCTAAATAAGACTGCAGTCTTAAATCCATAAGGTTATATGTATGATAATATTCGTTTGCGGTTTCCTTCATATCAGGGCCTACCGCATTCAAACCGCAGAACAATCCGCTACCCATTGCAACAATTGCGATAATTGAAACAAAGCGACTGAAGGAACGCTTTATTGAGCGCAAACTGTCTGTTACATAAGATTTTGTCATTATTTCTTACTTTCCTTTCAGCTTACCACTCAATATCTTCAACTGACATGGGATTTTCATTCGTTTCTATACTAACAACTCTACCACTCTTCATAGAGATAACTCTGTCTGCCATAGGAGCAATTGCAGAGTTATGTGTAATAACAATGATTGTCATACCTGTTTCACGACTTGTGTCCTGAAGGAGTTTAAGAATCTGTTTACCTGTGTTATAGTCAAGAGCACCTGTGGGCTCATCACACAAAAGAAGCTTGGGGTTTTTAGCGAGCGCACGTGCAATGGAAACACGCTGCTGCTCACCACCTGAAAGCTGTGCAGGGAAGTTGTTGATTCGTTCGCCTAAGCCGACTCTTTCAAGAACCTTTGTGGGATTGAGAGACTTTGTACCAATCTGAGTTGCAAGCTCAACATTCTCAAGAGCAGTAAGGTTAGGAACTAGGTTATAAAACTGGAAAACGAAGCCGACATCATAGCGTCTGTATTCTATAAGGCGCTTACTGTCGTATTCATTAACAAGGTCACCTGCAACGCGGACCTTACCGTCATCGCAATCATCCATACCTCCGAGAATATTGAGGACTGTTGTTTTACCTGCACCACTGGCACCAACAATTACGCAGAACTCACCCTGCTCAACATTGAAGGTAACACCATCGGCGGCATTAATAACAATCTCGCCCATTTTGTATCTTTTGTAAACGGAATCAAATTCAATAAAACTCATTTATTTCAGCCTTTCGGTTTATTTGATAAAGTTATTTTTATTTTACATATCGACTTATTATTTTACTATATATAGCGCAACAAGTCAATAAAATTAAATTTGAAATTATTGTAAATTTACGACAAGGCTTTATATGCGCCCTCCATTACCGCAGAGGCTATGGGTAATGCGGCAGATGAGCCCCAACCACCGTTTTCTACTACAACCACTATTGCAACAGGGCAATCGGAATTCTTAGAAAAGCCTACGAACCAGGAATGTGGCTCCTCATCATCAGAAACCTCGGCAGTGCCTGTTTTACCGCACATCTGAAGCCCCTTGAAGCGCCAGTCACCATAATTATCTTCAACAGTAAAGCGCATCAAATCCTCAAGCTTTTTTGCAATATCTGAGGAAATATATTCCCGACTTTCTGCCGCTGCTTTTTCAACAACTCTGCCCTCGGGTGTGGCTATTGTTGATACAGCATAGGGCAAAACTGCAGTACCCCCGTTGGCAATTGAGCCAACCAAGCTCAACATATGATAGGGATTAACGAGAGTGGTATATTGCCCTACTCCTGCCCAACCGATATCACCCTTTTCGGCTTCACTTAAATCGAACCGACTTTTTTCAGTCTGCCCTTTACCAAAGGAAAAGCCTTCACCAAAGCCGAATTCCTTTGCAGTGGCAGTAAGCCTTTCTGCTCCCAGATCTGCACTTAATTCAGCAAATGCACAGTTGCAGGAATTGGAAAACGCAGTTTTAAAGCTTAATTTTCCGTGACTGCGCGGGCAGGTTACCTTAACACCATCAATTGTTGTTTCACCCTTACAGGTATATTCCCAATCGTCTATCCCCTGTTTGTTTTCGCAAGCACTTGCGGCAGCAACAATTTTAAAGGTTGAGCCGGGTGTGTAAAGCCCGTCAATAAGGCGATTCATATAAATACCGTCATACTGTCCGTTTTTGTTTTCTGCAATTTCTTCCGCACTTGGCTTATTGCGTATATCATAGCTTCCGCTTGAAACCGAACAAAGAAGCTCACCTGTTTTGTAGTTATAAGCGGCAACAACACCCTTTCTGCCATTTAATTTATCATAAGCTATGGCACAAAGCTCACTGTCGAGAGTTAATTCAACATCATTACCCCGACCGTTTTTCACCAGGGAATAAAGCCCTGTTATACGGTTGTAGCCGATCAATTGAGTTTTATAGGCAGTCTGAACACCTGATGAAATATAACCCTCGGTGTCACCAACAATATGAAGAGTCGAACGCCTGATTCTTTCGGAATCGTTATAAATTCTTTCGTTATTTTCTGTTTTGGCGAGGATTTCGCCATTACGGTCAGTTATGTTACCTGCGGCAATAAAGCTACCGTTTTCCGTTAAATGCGCGTTTGCACGAAGAGTTGCCCAATTTTCGCCATTAACTGCAAGCTTATATGCTAAAAAGCCCATACCTGCAACCACAGCCACAACTAAAAGAAGCACAACAAAACCGCGCTTTGAGGTCATTTTCATTGGTCAGCTCCCCCCTTTTTAGTTACAGGAGTTTTTTGTGTTTTAGGTATTCTTTGTACATTTTGTGGTTTTTGTGTTCTCTGTGTGTTTCGTGTTTGAGTTGTATTTCGTGTTTTGGGTGTGTTTTCTGTTTTTTCTGTATCATTCTGTTTTTTCTGTGGTCTTCCTGTATCGGGTCTGAAGCTTGCATAGGTACGGCTATCAAGAACCTTGATAAAAGCCAACAGACAGAAGCAGCTGATAATACTTGAACCACCCTTACTTACAAATGGTAAGGTAACACCCGTAAGGGGCAAAAGGTCTGTTATGCCAAACACATTGAGCATTGTCTGAAAAAGCATCATAGCACTTGCGGCAACACCTACAATTGAATAGAAGGTGGACTTTGCTTTGCCTGAGTTCACAACTGCCCAAACTGCAACAGCACAATAGGTCAAAGGAATCAAAAAGCCCATAACCATACCGAATTCTTCGCAAACCACACCGAAGACCAAATCCTCTGCGGCAGCGAAAATATTACGAAGCTGACCATTACCGAGACCAAGACCGAAAAGACCGCCCGATGCAGTATAAATAAGGGTTCTTGTTTGCTGAAAGCCACCCTCATCCATATATTCCCACACATGAAGATAGGTTGAAAAACGGCTTGCAACATAGGGCTTGAAAACAAGAATTATACCTGCTCCCAAAGCGGCTACAATGCAAATAAGCACAAGGGTTCTCACATCTCCCGAGCGCATAAATGCGATTACTATAAAGGTGAAAAAGAATATTAATGCAGCACCAAAATCATACATCAGGAAAAGCTCGCCTACGCATACCGCCGCAAAGACAATATACATTGTCAGGTGGCGGATGGACTGAAGTTTTTCGAGAGTTACCGCACCTGCAAAAATAAAGGCTACCTTAACAAGCTCTGAGGGTTGAATGGAAATACCGCCCAGATTTAGCCAGCTTAAAGCACCGTTGGTTGGCTCTGCAATTGCAAGAGTTACCCCGAGAAGACCTATTGCACAAAATGCAACAGTCCAGCGAAGAGCCTTAACCACACTAACGAAGCGCATAAGCATAAGAAGAGCGCAATAGGCTACAACACCCAGAACAACTGCCAAAAACTGCTTCATAACAGTTTCAGGGTACATACTGCCCACTATGGCAAGACCTACCGAGGCAAACATAAAGCCAATCATTTCAAGCTCAAAATTATTAATCCGCATAACAAATGAAGCGAATGCAAAATACAGCCACTGCAAAGCAATAAAGCATAAATAAACAAGCAGAATCTGCCCGTTAAATGCTCCGTTGGGAAAGAGATTAATAAGCATAGAGCAAAGATTGAAAACAGCAAGTAAAATAAGAATAATTCCGTAGGAGGCTCGTCCTGCAGAACCGCTTCTGTCCTTAATATACTTATATTTAGCCTCTCTGAGAGTGTATTCAAGTCCGCCCATTCCGACAATATCACCATCATAAATATGGCTTTTACCATTGATTTTTTCACCATTGACGGTAACACCCGATTTTGAAAAGGTATCGAATATAACAAAGCCCTTATTACGATAGGCAATAACCGCGTGAAGACGGGAAATTGTTTCAAAGGGCAGAACAATATCGCATTTTTTGTTTCTGCCTATTGACACCTCTCTGTCATAAAGCGGGAGCCCCTCACCTGTTATACTGTTTATGAGCTTTGCTCTTAAGGGGTCAGTTGTCTTTTTGCAGAAAAGGGCAACAAGCATTCTTATTACAACAAAAAGTGTTATTCCAAGCATTAAATATCTTAAAAAGGGCGCAATTGCAACAACTAACTCCACAGACAACATCTCCTTCCTTTTGATTCCGACCAATTATTAACAATTAATTCTACCACATTTTACTTCAATAATCAACGGCACAAGCCCATTCAAATGTTAATCTTTTGCTAATTTTATGTTAATTTATTCCTTTGCAATGTTTCGGCTTGACTTTATTGTCTATTATATAGTATATTATTATATTAGAGATATGTGGCTTGGAGGTACAAAAATGTCTGTTATAAAAAACATTTATGGTGTAAAAAACAACAAAGAGGTTTACGCCTTTATCATTGAAAATAAAAATGGCTTGAAGGCACAGCTTATTGAAAAGGGTGCCACTCTTGACAAGCTTTTTATAAAGGATAAAAACGGGAATTTAATTGATATTCTTATTGGCTTTGATACACTTGAGGACCATCTTACACAGGGTGATTATCAGGGTGTTATTGTTGGTCAGTATGCAAACCGCATTAAAGACGGAAAATTCACCATTGACGGAACAGAATACAATGTAACCCTTAACGAAAAGGGCATTACTTCACTTCACGGTGGTGCGGAATACTCCTCTGAAATATGGTGCGGCGAAATTGTCGGAGAAAATGCGGTTAAATTCACATACCACAGTCCCGATGGTCGCGAGGGCTTTCCCGGTAATGTTGATGTTGAGGTAACATACACCTTCACAGACAATGATGAGCTTGTTCTCGACTACAAGGCAGTTTCCGATAAAAAGACTGTTATCAACCTTACAAATCACGCCTTCTTTAACCTTAACGGTTTTGACAGTGGCGATGTGCTCGGTCATATTTTAACTATCAATGCAGACCGCTATACACCTATTGACGAAATCAGTATTCCCACCGGCACACTTGATTGTGTTGAGGGTACTCCCTTTGATTTCACAGAGCCTAAAGCCATTGGCAGAGATATCGGTGAAGACCATATTCAGCTTAAAAACGGTAACGGATACGACCACAATTTCTGCATCAAGGATTTTGACGGAACCTTGAAGCTTGCAGCATCTGCTGTTGGTGATAAGAGCGATATCAGAATGGATGTTAAAACAGATTTACCCGGTATTCAGCTTTACACAGGCAATTTCCTTGACGGTTCACTTATAGGTAAGGCAGGGCTTCCCGTTCATTTCAGAACTGCATTCTGCTACGAAACGCAGGTATTCCCCGATTCCCCTAACCACCCCGAATGGTGCAAATGCGTTTACGATGCAGGCGAGGAATACAAAACCACAACAGTATTTTCATTTTCAATTAACAAATAATTCATTGACCTTGTTGGGTTAATTTGGTATAATGCAAAGGATTTTTAAAGAAAGGAGACGAACAAAATGAATAAATATGCAAAAATTCTTACATTTGTTATTGCTGTTATCATTTCGGCAACGGTATTATGTCCGTCTGCTTTCGCAAAAGAGTTTGCACCCGTTATTGACGCCACGAACATTGGCGTTAACACTCAATACAAATATGAAGAAAACGACCCGTCGTGGCTTCGACAATTAACCATCAAGGAGGATATGCTTTCTTCAAGCGGTCTTATTAACGAAGAGGTCCTCCACCCTGTTTGCAGCTACCCTTACACTTCTGATGCTCCCCATTTTAAAGCTCAGGTAGAAGAATATATTAAAATTTACACGCTTGACGATAACTCTCAGAGAGCAGCATATTTATACCTTCTTCAGCAGGTTGGTGCTTTAGGTATTATTGCAGAGCCTGACACTACTGATGAGGACAAAATAGAATGGCTACGAAACCAGGGTATAATAATCACCAAGGAAGATATTAACGACCCTGAAAAAATGCTTATGATAAGCGCTTTATACGCCCTTATGAAAAATGATTTGTACTATGTTTATACGGGCGAAACACTTAAAATACCCGAAGGCACTCCTCTTGAAGAAGCGATTGTTATGTATCTTATGGCGCTTTCAGGCGAGGGTTCAGAATTAAGTGCATTTATTCTTAAATATTTCGGCTCATCCTCCGTTGGTAGCTTGGATGATTATATTTATTACACATCGTTAATGGCGCTTTACACTCAAGGCTATGTTTCTCCTTTAGAAATACCGACAATTACAAAAAACGAGGTTTATCGCCGAGTTGCAATTATGACAATACGCAACGCAGGAATTGCCATTGATTCCGAAACTGCAACCACTGAAGAAATTCGCCACAAATACCTTTCTGCTATGTTAGGAACTCAGTATTCCGTAACAATCGACCCATCTGCTTTCAAAAAAGCTTTGGACAAAAACAATGCCCCTTATTACATACTTCAGCGCATGGCATATGAGGATTCAAAAGTTACAATTTCAGCTACGAAATACACCTATGAAGAATGCTTCAAAATTGTTCTTCAGAAAACCCATCGCTTTGACCTTGAAAACGAATTTTATTCTGATATTTATGAATATGATATTCATTTAGATAACATAAGAAAAAATATTTCCGTTAATACTAACCCTATCACAAAAAACGGAACAATCATTTCAATTAACGGTGTGGATGTTACCGCAGGCTCTTATGCACTTGTTGAATTGGCAGGAAAGGCCAAGGAAACAATTACAATTATCTGCAAAAATACCAACAACAAAAAAACATATCAGACAATATACAAGGTCAATGTTTATCAGGGTATAACGGAAGCTCCCGACAGTGACCTTACAGGTCTTATTCCCACCTTAGGTGCTGGCACTGATAAAGATGAGAGCAATACATCCTCACCATCTTTAATCGATCCTTCTGTATCAGGCAATTTACAATTGCCTGCACTCACAGATGTTTACGGCAAGCTTAACAATGTTGCTTCACCCTTGGTTGACAATATTCTAACCTTGAACGATAAAGGTCAGTTGGTTGACCAATACGGAAACATTGTGAGCGACTCCACTTATGAAACTCTTCCCCCTGAATACAATTACATTCTCAACGATGACGGAATTATTTCAATTGTTCTTACTGATAAAAAGACTACCGAGCCTACTACAGAAGGCTCTGAGGAAAAAATAACTGAGGAACAGGCAAGAAAAATTATTATCATTGTTTCAATTTGTTGTCTTATAGGTTTAGTTATCGCTATTGTTGCTGTGCTTTCTGTTTCAAAATCTAAAAGCAAAATGACAGATGCTCAAAAAATGCGAGCAAGAAAAGCAAAAGAAAAACGAAAGAAAGAAAAAAGAGAAAACAAGAAAAAATAAAAAAAGTGGCAGTTTACTTAATTTCATATTTGGTACACTGCCATTTTTATTAAATAAAAATAGTACATTATTTTAAAAATTGTTCATAAATTATGTGATTATATGGTATATAATACATTTAGAATAGGAGGAATTAATATGGCTAACGAAAGAATTCTCATTGTTGATGATGATATCAACATTTGCGAGCTTTTGAGGTTATATCTTGAAAAGGATGGCTTCCAGACCGAGATTGTAACCGACGGCATTAAAGCAGTTGAAGTTTTCAATTCTGTTAATCCCGACCTTGTGCTTCTTGACATTATGCTTCCGGGGCTTGATGGTTGGCAGATTTGCAGAGAAATCCGCAAAACCTCTCAGACACCTATTATTATGCTCACTGCAAAGGGAGAAACCTTTGACAAGGTTTTGGGTCTCGAATTAGGTGCAGATGATTACATTACTAAGCCCTTTGAAACTAAAGAGGTTATCGCCCGAATCAAAGCGGTTCTCAGACGATCCTCGGCAATTACATCTGTAACAGAAGCTGTAAAAGAGGTTAATTTTGACAAGCTTTCAATTAACCTTACAAACTATGAGCTTAAGGTTAATGGCGTTGCAATTGACACTCCCCCAAAGGAGCTTGAGCTTATATTCCACCTTGCAAGCAACCCCAACAGAGTTTACACCCGCGACCAGCTTCTTGACGAGGTATGGGGCTTTGAATACTATGGCGACTCAAGAACAGTCGACGTTCACGTTAAGCGCTTAAGAGAAAAGCTCGAGGGCGTTTCAGACAAATGGGAGCTTAAAACCGTATGGGGCGTAGGCTACAAATTTGAAACTAAATAATATGGCTCGTATTCATTCAAAAAAAGGCGCGTTCTTTTTTAAATATTTCTTTATATTTTCCGCTATTGTACTTATCAGCTTTATGCTTATAGGCATAGCCCTGATGATTTTCACATCGGGCTTTTTGCGTACTCAGGACAAAAACACCACCTCCCTTTACGCAAAAGAAATTTCATTAACAATGACAGAGCTTGTTGAATCCTCTACCACAACCCGAAATCCTGAGGGGTCTGCCCTCATTCTTTTGAACTCCCTTGACCTTATGGCAGATTGCACAGGCTATGATGTTTTCATTTGTAACAAGGATGGTTCTGTTGCTGCTTGTGGCGAAATGCTTACAGGCTTCAAGCTGGAAAGTGGTGGTTGTGAAAAGCACAAAAGCTTGATTTTATCAAAGGCTTATATTCAAAAGGCTAAAAAGGGCGGCTTTTCAGAATTCTCTACAATGGATTCTTTTTATAACAGCGTCCACTCTGTTTCAATGGAGCCTATTACTGTTAAAGATGAATTCACAGGCTTTGCGGTTGTTGCCGCTCCTCTTGAAGGAACTTTAGTAAACAACCTCAGAAATGTTTTAAGGATGTTTCTTTTCGCGGCAGGTCTTGCTCTTATTCTCGTTACAATAGCTGTTTACATTATGACAGAAAGAATTGCAAAACCCATCAGAAACCTTGAAAATGCAACCCGTTGCTATTCCTCGGGCGATTTTTCGTACAAGGTGCCCGAGCTTCATTCCCGAGATGAGCTTGCAGAGCTTATAACAAAATTCAACTCAATGGCTTCCTCACTTGAACAGCTTGAAAATTCAAGGCGAAGCTTTGTTGCCAATGTTTCGCACGAATTCAAAACACCAATGACCACCATCGGCGGTTTTATCAACGGAATCCTTGACGGAACAATCCCACCGGAAAAACAAAGCTACTACCTGGAGATTGTTTCTTCTGAAATCAACAGACTTTCCCGAATGGTTACAATGATGCTCAACATTTCCAAAATTGAAACAGGAAATGCTGATTTGACTATCGAGCAGTTTGACATTTCAGGAAAGCTTGTTACAACCTTCCTGGGCTTTGAGCAATTGGTTTCAAAGAAAAATATAGAGGTTGAGGGCTTTGAAGATTTGCCTCAGGCTTTTGTTCACGGTGACAGTGCAATGATTGACCAGGTTATTTATAACCTTGTTGATAATGCAGTTAAATTTACAAACGAAGGCGGAAAAATTATTGTAAATACCGCAACTGATAAAAAATACAGTTATTTCTCTGTTACAAACACCGGAAGCGGTATTCCAAAAAAAGATATTGGTAAAATCTTTGAAAGATTTTATAAGGTTGACCAATCACGAAGCACTGATGTTAAAAGCACGGGCTTAGGTCTATTCCTTGTTAAAAGTATAGTCGACCTTCACGGTGGAACTATAACCGTAGACAGTGAGCCTGATAATTTCACAAGATTTACAGTAAAATTACCCAAATAATCTGGAGGATTACACATGGACGACAATTTCAACGTTAACAACATTTATGGCGCAAATTCTTCTGACAACGCACCAACAGAGCCTACTGCTCCTTACAACGCCCAATCAGAACCTGCTCCTGCAAGCGCCCCTATGGGTACTGCACCTGCAGGAAATGCACCATACTCAAGCACTAACCCTTACGGCGCATCTTATTCAGCACCAAGCACACCTTACAATGTGCAGCAGCCTTATTCACAGCAGGCTCCGTATAACAATACAATTAATCAATATGGCAACGCTCCTGCATATAATCAGACTGCTTACATTGACCCTAATTTCAAGCCTAAGAAAAAGAAAAACACCGGCAGAAATATTTTTGTTGCCCTTGTGTGCGCTTGCATAGTGATTGCTTCTGTTGCTATCGGTGTTTCTGTTACAGGAGATTCAAACAACAATACAAAAACCGAACAGAGCGACAAGGGTTCAAACAAAAACAATAACGGCTCAGGTGCAGCTGCAAAAACAGAGGATTCCCCCATTACCTTCTCCGAATATTCCGGTGATGGTGCTATGACTCCCGAACAAATTTACGAGGAAGCTAAAGAAATCAATGTTGGTGTTATTGTTTATGCTCAGAACCAGAAGGTTGGCGAGGGCTCAGGCATTATTGTTGGTACAGATAAAGAAAAGAAAAACACTTATATCATTACTGCTGCGCATGTTATTTCCGACCAAGGCGTAAGTGTTCAGATTCAGACAAATGATGGTAAGGAATACGATGCAATTATCGTAGGCTACGACACCAAAACAGATATAGGCGTTTTAAGAGTAGAAAAAACAGGCTTCAAGGCTGCAACCTTTGGTAATTCCGATAAGCTTAATGTTGGTCAGAAGGTTTATGCAATAGGTAACCCAGGCGGAACTGTTTTCTTCGGCTCCTTCACAAACGGTATTATTAGTGCTATTGACAGACCTGTTGCATCAAGCACAAGTGCTTATGATTTACCCTGTATCCAGCACAATGCGGCGATTAATCCCGGTAACTCAGGTGGTGCGCTTCTTAATGAATTCGGTCAGGTTATAGGTCTTAACTCATCTAAAATTACCGATACCGAATATGAGGGTATGGGCTTCTCAGTTCCCTCAAACACAATGCTTGAAATTTATGAAGACATTGTAAAGAATGGCTATGTTACAAACAGACCTATGCTTGGTATTTCCTATTATTCTGTAGCCAGTGATTACACATACTCTGCAATTGCTTGGAAAAACAATCTTCCCTATGGTTCAATTGTTATTGCAGCTATGACTGATGACAGCGACCTTGCAAAGCAAGGAATTCAGGTCGGCGATATTATTACAGGTGTAAACGGAAAAGCTCTTGATTCAACCGACATTCTTCTTGAGGTAATTGAAAATGGTAAGGTTGGCGATACAATCACACTTTCTGTTTGCAGGCTTAACAATTCGGGTGCGGTAAGCAACAAATTTGATGCAAAGGTTAAGCTTATTGAAGATAAAGGCGAAACTGCCACACCACAGCAGGAACAAACAACTGACCCCTTCAGCAGTTATTTCGGTAACGGATTTGGATATTAAGAAAAAAGTCACTCCTTACGGAGTGACTTTTTTAGTGAGGAATGAGGAGTGAGGAGTGAGGAATGAAGGGGAAGCTTCGCTTCCAAACATTGTATTAGTTATTCTTGCAACAACACTTTCTTTTTTATTTAATAAAGACAAGCAAAAAGATTCAGGACAAAAATAATCGTCTTGAATCTTTTTAGTTTTATATTTTTAAATTTTTGCGAAGCTCATTCCTCACTCCGCATTCCGCATTCCACATTTAATTAACTTCCCATCTATCAATACTCGCCCTTTGCATTGCCCCTATTATTCTTTCGGGAACATCGCCATATTCTTCTGAGAGCCTTTGGAGAAGAATTTTTGCATCCTCTCTTTTGGTTTTTTCATTTGCAGGGCATTTGCTTTCTATAATGGGTAAATTAAGGCGTTCCACAGCCTGTTCTACAGCAGATTCACGAACATATATGAGAGGTCTTATCATTGTGATATCTCGCCTTGAAAGGTATGTTACAGGGGCAAAGCAACCGATACGACTTTCTATGAGAAGATTCATCATAAAGGTTTCTGCCGCATCGTCAAGATGGTGACCTAAAGCAATCTTATTGCATCCTAATTGCTTTGCAGTATCGTGAAGAATTCCTCTTCTCATTCTGGCGCAAAGTGAACAGGGGCATTCCTCTTTTCTTACCTCAAAAATGATTTCATACAAATCAGTTTTCTGAATTACATATTCAATTCCGTATTCATCGCAAAGCTTCTGAATTGGAGAAAAGTCGCCATCCTTTTTATCAAAGCGCATATCAAGAGTTATTGCAACTATCTCAAAATCTGCAGGATAAAAGCGCTTTAAATCGCACAATGCCTTTAAAAGCATTACGGAATCCTTACCGCCAGATACACCAACGGCGATTTTATCGCCATTCTGAATCATTTTATAATCATCCACGGCAGCTCTTGTTCTGCTTAAAATTTTTCTCATAAAAGCTTTTCCTTATTTTTTTATCTTTTTTTGATTTTATTCTGTCCTGAAATATCAATATCTTCCTCTTTGGGAACTTTTTTGAGAGAAACTGCAAGAATAACAACAGAAACTACCAATGCGGCACAAAGAATTGCAATATAAACAGTTTTCTGATTATCGGTTAGTTCTTTTTTCTCTTCCAGGCTTGTTACCATACCGTCGGTTTCATCATAAATATCCGTATATCTTTTATTGACATCAATTTCAAGAACAAGCTCTGTTTCTTTTTCTGTTTCCGTATTATCTTTAACCGCAAAAGCAGAAAAAGAAAATGCACTGAATAAAAAAACTGCACATAAAAGAACCGATATTATTTTTTTCATATTATCACACTCTTTTTAAGATTTGATTTCTTAATTCCTTAATTGATTTTTCCAAAATATCTCTCGGGCAAGCAACATTAAGCCTTGTGAAGCCCTTACCGTTTTCACCGAACCAGAAGCCCGGGTCCTGAATTATTCCGCACTCATTCTGCAGGAACAAATCAAGCTCATCATCACTCATTCCCAATTCTCTCATATCGAGCCACATTAAATATGTACCCTGACAATCATAAATTTTTATCTGAGGAATATCGCTCAAAATATCATTTACAAGCCGTATATTCTCTTCAATATAGTCGTTTACACCATCAATCCAATAATCGCATTTTGTGTATGCGGCAATTGTTGCAGGGCGGGAAACGCAGTTGATACAGCTATAGCCATCTGCAGATAATTGCGTTTGAAATTTTTCTCTCAAGGCTTTGTCGGCAATAATAATATTTGATGTGCCCAGACCTGCAAGGTTAAAGGTTTTGCTGACTGCAGTGCAGATAACCGTGTTTTTTGAGAAGCTGTCATCAACATTATTGATTACAATATGCTCCTGATTTTTTCTCACAAGGTCAAAATGAATTTCATCGCTTACAAGAACAACATTATTTTTAAGGCAGATTTCCCCTACCCTTTTAAGCTCTTCCTTAGTCCATACTCTGCCCACAGGGTTATGAGGACTGCAAAGAAGCATTAATTTAACATCATCCTGAGCTGCAATTTTTTCAAGATCAGGAAAATTCATTTTATAAGTATTGCCCTCAGGAACAAGAGGATTATCTGCAATAATTCTTTTATTGTTAAGAATGGATTTTGAAAAGGGATAATAAACGGGAGATTGGATTATAACCTTATCGCCCTCATTTGTAAAGGCTCTTATTGCGGTATTAATTGTGAAAACCACACCACCAACGCAGGTAATCCAATCATTTTCTATTTCAAAATTATGGCGACGGGCAAGAAACTCACGGACACTATCGCGATATGCCTTATCCGCATCCGTATAACAAAAGAAGCCTTTTTCGGTAAAATCCTTTATAGCTTCTCTTACCTCAAGGGGAGTCTGAAATTCCATATCGGCAACTGAAAGAGGATATGCCCCCCTTTCAATTAAGCCTTCGGGAACGGTTGTATCCCATTTATATGAACCACTGTTTTTGCGGTTAAAAGCTTTATCAAACATAATTAATCTTCTTTCAGGCATTTATGAAAAGTATTGAGGAAGCAAGCATTATCTGTCCCCAGAAATATGTAAGAATGTTGAATATTTTCAATGGATAATTCTTTCTTTGGTCTGCAAACATTATAACACCCAGGGATGCATCGGAAAGAACGAAGCAGAATGAGCCAAAAGTTAAAACTAGGAACGGTAATATTCCGCCCTGTGCACCGCTTTGCCATTGGTGGTAGCCTAAAGAGGTTGCTTTCACGAACATAAAGGTAAGAATTATGAAATAAAGCCAGATACCAAAAGCAACAATTTTAGGCGTCATTTTCATCTTTGTAAGCTTCAGCATTATAAAGGCTAAAACAAGAACCACGGCACCAATAATAAGCTCAGGTGCATTGAGCATTTTATAGTCAGGGAAAAGCTTTGGAAGAGCCTTCACATAAGCACCAATATAGAAAAAGTGCCCTATAAGGAAGCTTAAAAAGCCTGTTACGAAATATACATCTGAGGGCTTGGCGTGCAGGAAATAATCTCCTATCCAGCCAAAAACAAGACCAACAAGCATTGTTATTGCATAAGAAGAGAAGTTGTTTGAAATAAACATTGAAAGCACGCCAACGCTTACAAACATTGTTGCACATACCATTTTCAATACAAGTGATTTGGTGCATTTTTCAGGCCAGAGAGCCTTTAAATACCAAGGCACACAAACGACCTCAACCACCAGGCACAAGCCAAATAAAATCCACAATGTCATTTCTATCCCTCACCGCATAATTGTTTATTATATTGTACCACACAAGGAATAAAAAGGCAATAACCAGTTGCCAGTCGCCAGTCACCAGAGCTTCGCAAGGAGTAAATATAGTGCAATAAAATTGAGTTTTATCTGTGCCTTCCTTCAAAGGAAGGTGGGTTTTGACATACTTGTATGTCAAAAGCCGGAAGGTTCTTTGTTGCAAAGCAACATTTCACCGCAAGGTGAAACTGCGATAAACTTATTGCTTGAATTTTTATATTCTTTGGTACAAGCAAGCTTGTACCTTACGGTGCATTACAATTGAAGCTAATGCTTCAACGACGCTCGGGGGCTCGCGTCGAGAACCACCCACCGTTCCGCTGAACTGTATCGCAAACAGAGAGAAACCGACTCGCCTGAAACATATCAATGAGGTTTACACAAACAAGACGGTCCCCCCGCCTTCGAAGGCAGGTCCCCCACACATCAACTTTATTCCTCTATCTTAACCTTTTGCGAAGCTCATTCCGCATTCATCACTCCTCATTCTGCATTTATAAAAAAATCCCCTTACCGAGTTGGTAAGGGGAAAATAGATTCAATTAATATTTGAAATCTGTGATAATCATTGTGTTGAAGAGTTCCTGTTTGTCGATTTTGATTTCAGAAACACCGAAAATCTTACCACCGCCCTGAATAGCAACATTCATATACTGCTCAAGCTTAATGATTTCGTTTGTTTTTGTATCGTATTCTACAACTGCTTTGCAATCGTGGTAGGTGAGGTTATATGTAACTTCCTTGATAACTGCCTGAACGACACCACCATTGATTGTGTTATCAATATCAGCTTTTGAAAGAGGTGAGAACATTGCACCAGTTTTACTGGGAGATGTTGATGCACCTTCTGCCATGGGCTCGGGATTAGCTTCATCTTTAAGTTCGATTGTGATTCTTGCTTTACCGTTGCCAAGGTCTTCGTACTTGGTGCTTTCAATAGCACTTACATCTGTAAGATAGCAACCCTTTTCACATTTATAAACAGGGAACCATCTCATATCGCCACCCTTTTCAACGATTTCCGGGGAAGCTTCTGCTTCTTCCTTAGTTGTTAAAAGATCTAATGTGTTTGTAACAAGATTGAGGAGAGTATCAACAAAATTAGCACCCTTTGAAATCTGACGGTTTGCAGCATCGCCGGGAAGCTCCTGATATTCAACCTTCTTATAACCGGGCTTATCTTTTTTAGCCTTGTTCATAAGAGTTGTGTAGATTTCGAGAACTTCTTTATCAGTTTTCTTTGCAGCAGTTGAACCGCCGTTGTTATCAGCAGGCTTGTTTGCATCAGGAGTTGTGTTACCGCTATTGCCTGCAGGAGCAGTTGTTTCAACTGTTGAAGAACTGTTGTTAGCTGCGGGAGCAGTTGTTTCTACAGTTTGCTGAACCTGCTGTTGTGACTGCTGAGACTGCTGCTGTTGTTGGGGTTGCTGAGACTGCTGAGACTGCTGCTGAGTCTGCTCGCCTGCGGGAGCCTCTACTATATCGTTCTTTGCGAGAAAAACGATAGAAGCAACTGAAACTGCATTACTTGCGATTACTGTGAAAACAAGAGCAACTGCAAGAATGATAGCAATAATTTTTAAATCTGTGCTTTTCATTACCTATAACCTCTTTCATATTTGCATTTTTATGCATTTTATTAACATTTATAGATTAAACCAATTTCCATAAAAAGTCAATACCATATATTATACAAAA
This sequence comes from Clostridia bacterium, assembly GCA_017436285.1. GTDB lineage: Bacteria > Bacillota > Clostridia > Oscillospirales > Acutalibacteraceae > DTU089. The sequence continues at coordinate 27,096 of JAFSDL010000002.1, read as the reverse complement.
GAATTGAATTTTAATTGTGCAAAAGAAAAAACCGACTCTTTCGAGTCGGTTTTATGTATCTCAAATTAATATTTGAAGTCTGTGTATTTAGCGTTGAACTCGAGTTCGCCAGTAGCATTGATTGAACCGTTAAGGTTAGCTTTGATATAGCCAATACCCCTATGAGTAATGCTTTCGAACTTGCCGTCTGCTGTCATGATAGCTGTGATTGTATAGTCCTTGTAAACAATCTGACCTTCGAGGCTCTTAACGATAGCAATGTTTTTAGCTTCTTTCTCTACGTCAGCATAGTCAAGGAATTCTCTTGACATTAACTGAAGACCATCAGGATCACTATAACTGGGGTTAGTGAAGTCAACCAAAACGATTGTAACCTTATAATTGCTACCCTCTTTAACAGCTGTTGCACTCTTGATGTACTTTTTGCTGCAGTTACTTGCAGGCATACGGTTTTTAGCATCATCTGAACCTTTTGCGTTAACCTTTACTTCTGCTTCATCCTCTGTTGTCATAAACTTTTCAAGGATAGGCATAATAACGCTGTCAAGAAGACCAAGACCTTCTATTTTGAGAGGTGTCTGCCAACCGATTTTGTTGTAGCCTGCAATACCCTTTGTGTGGATAGCGTTAGCAGCCTTTGAGTATGCTGCGAAAGGATCCTTCATAATAGGATTGTCGTCAACAGCAGGCTTGTTTGCATCTTCAGCAGGTTTGTTTGCATCGGGAGTTGTGCCTGCATCAGGTGTTGTGCCTGCATCAGGTGTTGTACCTGCATCAGGTGTTGTGCCTGCATCAGGAGTTGTTGCTGTGCCTGCATCGGGAGTTGTTGCTGTGCCTGCATCAGGAGTTGTTGCAGTACCTGCATCAGGAGTTGTTGCAGTACCTGCATCAGGAGTTGTTGCTGTACCTGCATCAGGTGTTGTTGCATCACCTGCTGTACCTGCAGAACCTTCCTGAACTGTTGCTGCATCCTTTGCAAGGAAAACAACAGAAGCGATGGAAACTGCGTTGCTTGTTACGATTGTGAAGAAAAGTGCTATACTGAGAATTATAGCAATAACCTTCATATCTGAATTTTTCATTGGTATAATACCCCTTTCAACTTTGTGTACTGCATATACTACTAAAAAAACAATATACAATAACACATTATTTTTCAGTATCTTTAGATTACTCTAAAAAGCGAAAAAAGTCAAGTGCATTTTTATCAAATGCACTGACTTATTTCAATTTTGTTAAAAGTGCTAAAATAATTTACATTTTTTGTGTATTCCATATATTTCGAGCATATTCGTTAATAGCTCTGTCGGCAGCGAATCTGCCTGAATATGCAATATTGAGAAGTGACATCTGATTCCATTTCTTACTAACCTTAAAGGTTTCTCTTACCTTTTTCTGCGCTCTCTGATAATCGGCAAAATCAGCAAGAACCATAAAAGGATCGTGGTGAATGATTGTTCCTGAAATATCTGAGAAATCCTTACCGTCAATACCGTTGCGGGTAATAAAATCAAGAACCTTGCGAAGCTCAGGATTATTGTTGTAATAATTCTGAGGATTATAGCCTGCTCTGCGAAGCTCATTAACCTCTTCTGTTCTCATACCGAAGAGGAACATATTCTCGTCCCCTACTGATTCGTGAATTTCAACATTTGCACCGTCAAGAGTACCGATAGTAAGCGCACCATTCATCATAAGCTTCATATTACCTGTACCGCTTGCTTCCTTACCTGCAAGAGAAATCTGCTCGGAAACATCTGCAGCGGGCATAAGTCTTTCTGCATTGGTTACATTGTAATCCTCAACATAAAGAACCTTGAGTCTGCCTTTAACATCCGGGTCCTTATCAATCATTTCACCAAGAGCAAGAATGAAGCTGATAATTCTCTGAGCAACAAAATAGCCGGGAGCAGCCTTTGCGCCGAAAATATAGGTCTTGGGAACGAAATCGCCATTGGGATTTTCCTTGATTGCAAGGTATTCGGAAACGATATTAAGAGCATTAAGGTGCTGACGCTTGTATTCGTGAAGACGTTTCACCTGAACATCAAAAATTGAGTTTGTATCAAGCTCAACCCCTGTTGTTTTCTTGATATGCTTTGCAAAAGCCTCTTTATTTGCTTTTTTGATTTCACCGATTTTGTTGAGTACCTCTTCATCATCCTTGAAATCTGCAAGCTTTGAAAGATGCTCTGCATCATAAACAAATTTATCGTTGCCTAAAAGCTCTTTAATATATTCTGTTAAAGCAGGGTTTGCCTGACAGAGCCAACGCCTGTGAGCGATACCATTTGTAACATTTGTGAATTTATCGGGAGTAAGGCGATAAAAATCATTAAAGAGCGTATCTTTAAGAATCTGGCTGTGAAGAGCAGAAACACCGTTTACCTTGTGGCTTGCGGCAACACAAAGGTTTGCCATACGCACTGCGCCACCTGAAATGATTGCAGTTCTTTCAACATAGTCTGCATCGTGGGTGCATTCCCACACATAAGCGCGGAAGCGGTTATCAATTTCCTTAATGATATTGTAAATACGGGGAATGAGGCGTTTTACGAGCTCCTCACTCCAGCATTCAAGAGCCTCGCTCATAACTGTATGGTTAGTGTAGGCAACTGTGTTTGTAACAATTCTCCATGCATCATCCCAACCATAACCGCATTCATCAAGAAGAATTCTCATAAGCTCGGGAATTGCCATTGTGGGATGAGTATCGTTAATATGAATTGCAATTTTCTCGGGAAGATTATCAATTGTGCCATATTCACGAAGGTGATGGCGGACAATATCCTGAACAGATGCAGAAACGAGGAAATACTGCTGACGAAGTCTTAAGGATTTTCCTTCAGGGTGGTTATCCATAGGATAAAGAACCTTACTGATAACCTCTGCCATTGCCTGACGCTCCATTGAACGCATAAAGTCGCCCTGATTAAAGGCCTTCATATCGAACTCTGGTGCTCTTGCACTCCAAAGACGAAGGCAACTGATACCCTTACCATCCTTACCTGCAACAAACATATCGTAAGGAACAGCCTGAATAACATTACCGTTTTCAATTTCAACGTGGTGATATTGATTATCCCATCTTTCCTTGAGAGTACCCTCAAAGCAAACATCAACTGCACTGCTTTCACGAGGCTGTAACCAAACCTCACCACCGGGAAGCCAGTTATCAGGAAGCTCAGTCTGCCTGCCCTCAACAAGCTTCTGACGGAAAATGCCGTATTCATAAAGAATTGAATAGCCTCTTGCGGGATAGCCCTGAGTTGCAAGACCATCAAGATAACAAGCCGCAAGACGACCGAGACCACCGTTACCCAGACCTGCATCGGGCTCGCAATCGTAAAGTGATTCAAGACTGATTCCGTAATCCTTTAAAACGCTTTCAAAGGTTTTTGTGAGATTAAGATTGAAAAGGCTGTTCTTAAGAGAACGCCCCATAAGAAATTCCATTGAAAGATAGCAAACTCTTTTTTTGCCTTCCTCATCTGCTTTTTTGCCAAGCTCCGCTCTGCCCTGCGCCATCATATCGCGGACAATCATTGAAACCGCTTTATAGTACTGGTCATAGGTAGCGTTTTCGGTAGATATACCGAAAAAGTGGAGAAGCTTATTCTCAAGCATTTCCTTTGCTTGCTTCTTTGTAAGCTTATAATTCATACAAATCCTCCAAAAATATTTTTAAAAACCATAGTTTTTTACTGTTCGATTATACATATTACACTAAAAACACGCTAAAATCAACTGTAACAAAGCAAAAAATTGTATAATATATTATAACAATTTTTGGACAGTTTTTTAGGTGAAATCCGAATTATAACAAAAACGTTTTACAAAGAAGCAAAAATATAACACCGGGAACAGAAAAAAGCACACTGAAAACAAAGGAAAAAAGGTTCACTCCCAATGAAAGCGGAATAAAATAATTTACCGCCCAAACAGCACTTAATGCACCGATTCCGCCAAGAGCACTTGTAAAAAATGCTTTTAAAAAATTACCGCTCACCTTGAATAATATTAACGCAATTATTAAAGCTGCAACGCCCATAAAATAAATCATTTATCCACTTCCTTCAATTTATTCAGTAAATAATCGTGCCTGACCTCAAGACTGCGAAGCTCTAAAATTGCCGATTCCACAAGGGCATTTTCATTTGCCGAGGAAAGCTTGAAATAGGCAATTCTCATTAAAAATCTTACATTTTCAATTTCCTTTAAAAGTAAATCCTTTTCACTCATTTTTCTTAATCTTGAATATTTTATTGCTTTAATTAATTTTTTCACACCCTCTCATTCTGATACAATTATTTTTATTCAAGAAAAATTAAATTTATTACAGATTATTATTCGGGTTCATAGAGCATAATTATTATATAAATGCAGAATGCAGAATGCAAAACGCAAAGTGCAGAACGCTAAATGCTAACCGCCGGCATCTTTTCCTTGCGAACCGGTTGAGACCCTTCCATACAGTGTCCTTGGTCAGTTTGTTCTGTGGTACAGGCAAGCCTGTACCTTACGGGTTTGATTATCCTTGCGAAGCTTACTGGCGACTGGCGACTGGCGACTTACAAACCATCAATTTTACAAGAGGTGCTTATGAACAGACATTCCTTTACTTACCCCCAATACTGCCCTGTGGTTGATAAAAATGTTATTATTGAAGAGCTTACTTTTTTAAGCGGAAGAAAGAAAATCCGTTGCCTTTACTACCACAAATGCAACTGCAAGGAAATGGGCGGCTGCAAAAACAAATATGTAAAAAGACGGATTGAAGCAGTTGAAAAACGAAATGAAGAATAGTATAATTATTGCGGTACTTTTACGAAGGCGTATCTTTACGGGGCAACCCACCACCATCGCAAGCGATGGTCCCCCTCCCTATTTTGCTTCACAAAACAGGGATGATAATTATCGCAGGAGGTTAGCTTATGAGCGGCATATATATTCACATACCATTTTGCAAATCGAAATGTCCTTACTGCGATTTTTATTCTTACAGGTGCAAGGATGAAGAGATGAGGGCTTATGTTGATGCTCTTATTGATGAAATCAACACCCTTTCAAGAGCTTCTGAATTTGTTAAAGAGCCATTCAAAGCGGATACTCTTTACCTTGGTGGCGGTACACCCTCGGTTTTATCAGGCGAGGATTTATACAGAATTATCACCACTGCAAAAGATAAATTTAATATATCGGATAATTGTGAAATCACGGTTGAATGTAACCCTAACTCTGATATTGAAGCTATTCTCCCCTATCTTTTGAATGCAGGTGTCAACAGAATTTCGTTAGGATTGCAATCTGCAGTTGATAAAGAAAGAAAAGCACTTGGCAGGCTAAGTGATAAAAAGCGTATAACACAGGTTATTGAGCTTTTAAAGGCAAACGGTATCAATAATATTTCTCTTGATGTTATGTTGGGAATACCTTATCAGACAAAGGAAAGCCTTGCAGAAACGCTTAGTTTTGTTATTGAAAGCGATGTGCCACATATCAGTGCATATATGCTTAAAATTGAAGAGGGCACGCACTTTTATAAATGCTTTGATAAATATGATTTTCCCGATGATGAAAAGGTCATCGAGCTTTATAACCAATGTGCAGACACTCTTGAAAAGGCAGGGCTTATTCACTATGAAATTTCCAACTTTGCAAAAGAGGGCTACGAAAGCAGACACAACTCAAAGTATTGGGAATCGGAAAGCTATCTCGGTATCGGTCCCGGTGCTCACTCATACATTGACGGAAAAAGATTTTATTTTGAAAGCGACACCCAAGGCTTTATAAATGGCGCAAAAGCAGTTTTTGATGATTTTGGCGGTAACGCGGAAGAATACATAATGCTTAAATTAAGGCTGAAAAAAGGCTTGCTTCTTTCAGAATTGGAAAAGCTCTATGACGAAAAAGCCTCGCTAAAGATAAAAGAAAAAGCCCCATTCCTAAAGGAACAAGGCTTGATTGATTTTGACTGCGAAAGAATTTGCCTTACAAGAAAGGGCTACCTTCTTTCAAACTCCGTTATTTGTGAATTTATCTGATTTCAAAGCTTTCATCAGCCAGCTTCAACGAGGAAACACCCTCTGTTGCGATAATCTCTTTATTTTCTGTAATAAAAATATACTCAAAGTCGTTATGTTCCTTTGCGAACTTAACGGCTTTTTCTTTACCCATTGAGAAAAGTGCTGTTGAAAAGGCATCGCAAAGGGCACCATCCTCACCTATTACGGTTACGCTTAAAAGGTCGGTTTCTGCAGGCTCACCTGTTTTGGTATCAATAATATGATGATAAGCTTTACCATCCTTTTCAAAGCTTCGCTCATAACCGCCCGAGGTTACAACGCTCACATTACCCTTATGCTCAAAGGTGCATGCAAGCTCATTGGCTTCAAGAGGATTTTTAACACCAACAGCCCACATACCCTTTTCTGCATTTTCGCCACAAAGAACAATATTACCACCTAAAGAAAGAACTGCACTTACACCATTTTCCTTGGCGATTTTCAGGAGCTCATCACCAACATAGCCCTTGGCAATTCCGCCCAATGAAATTTCCGCATTTTTCTTTTTGGTAACAACATTACCCTTTAAAGAAATTGCATCCTCACCTACAAGAGAAAGTGCGGTTTTTATATTTTCTTTTTCCGGCACTGCATATTTTCCGTTATCAAAGCCCCAAAGCTTTAAAACGGGCATTATGGTAATATCAAATGCACCCTCTGTAAGCTTATTTGCGAGCAACGATTTTTCGATTATTTTTGCAGTAGCTTCACCGACTTTTATTTCCGTGCTTTTCCCGTTTATAAGCGCAACCTCACTGCTTTTGTTATTGGCATCAAAAAGGGCATCAAATTCATTAATTTTTTCAACAAAAAGCTGTAAAGCCTCTTCTTCAGACCCTTCATAACTACTGAACACCCTTATGCTCATAAGGGTGTTCATAGCAGTAAATTCTTTTGTTGCTTCCTTTTGAAAATCACAGGAGCAAATAGTCAGCAAAAAGCATACGCAAAGTAAAACTGCTATTGCTTTTTTCATATCAGCTTAAGCCTGCTTTTCTCATATTTGACTCGTGCTCAGACATTGTATTTGCATAGAATACATCGCCTGTTTCGGTATTGTGGCAGAAATAATAATAGCTTGTTGAAGAGGGCTTGAGAGCCGCTCTTATTGCCGCATCACCCGGGTTTGCAATTGCACCAACTGGAAGCCCCTTACACTCCTCACTATAAGTATCATAATTATCACGATACTGAATATATTTTTGAATATCTTCAGTAGAAGAGGTCAGGGTGGGCTTGATTGTTTCAGTAAGATAGTCCTCTGTTGAGTCACAGTTAAGCCAGGGGAATGTTGCGGGTCTGTCAAGTCGGTTATAAAGAACTGATGCAATATCTGCCATCTGTGAGCTTGAAGCTGCCTCCTCCTGAAGAATTGAAGCCATAATAATTACTTCATCAAGGCTAAGACCTCTGTCCTCTGCCTGCTTTGCATATTCATCAGTCCAACGATTTTTAAAGTTATCTAAAAATCTTCTTACCACGCTTGATGCATTCTCGCCAACATAGAACTCGTAGGTATCAGGGTACATATAGCCCTCAAGCACCCTGAAGCGCAGTTCTTTGTTAGGGATGGATTTTATAAAGCTGTATTCCTCAGAAAAATCAACATTCTGAAGAGTGTTGATAAAGCTTGCGGCAGTGCAAACCTCGTTTGCTTCAAGCTTTTCTGCAATCTGGTCGATTGTCCAGCCCTCAGGGAAGGTAAGGGTTACTGTTTCGGAAAGGGTTATATCAGCCTTCATAGTGGATAGCATTTTTTCAACGCCCATTGATGGGGTCAGAGTATACACCCCCGAAACATAATCCCCGTCTTTACCGAAAAACTTTATAAACAGGTTACAGAAAAGCTCATTTTTAATAAGCTTGTTATCCTTGAGAATATCTATAACATCTGAATCGCTCATACCCTTGGAAACCTCAACCTCAACTGCTGTTTCATCCACATCAATAGCGAGAACATCGTTGATACAATTGATTCCGTAAATACAAAGCACAACACTTGAAAGTACAATTATTGCTACGGCAAGGGCTAATTTTGAAAGCTTTTCGTATGTTAAGAATTTTCCTAAAAATGTTTTTTGGAATTTTTCATTTCTCGCCTTTTTATCTGCAATAGCTTTATTCTGCTTTGCAGTTGTGGGTGGCGCGGAAACCCTGAATTTTTCTACGCCGGGCTTTGCTCTTTGATTTTTGCGGACGGTTGCCCTTTTTTCTCTTTGAGCGGCTTTATCTATATCGCGAGGGGGATTTGAAAAATAAACTCCGCCCTTATAATTGGGATTTTCATAAGCACTGTTGGAATTGATGTCGATTTTAAAATCATCCACCTTTTTCTGCCTTTTGGTTTTAAGTGCTTCTTCATCAGTGGGCTTAGGGGAATCCGCTTTCCTCTCGTCCTCGAACATACTTAAAAGCTCTTCATAATCGTTGAAATTATCCTTTGCCACCCAAAATCACTCCTTTGTGGTAATAATCTGTTTTTCTGTAACTATCATATCCACTGTTCTGTCAAATTTCCCGTGGAATAATTCATCTTTAACATTCTGAGAATAGCAGATACCTATTGTTGACCCCTTATATTTTGAAAGATACCGATCATAATAGCCCTTGCCATAGCCCAAGCGATAGCCTGATTTATCAAACATAAATGCAGGCACAATGCATATTGTATTTTCCGTTTGGGTCAGCATATTTTCTTCATCTGACTCAGGCTCCAAAACACCGAATGAACCTGCTGAAAGCTCATCAAGAGAATTTATATAATAAAAATTCATTTCCGAGGGCCCGCCCTCACAACGAGGCACCGCAACCCTTTTGCCTGCTGATAAAAGGGCGTTTATAAACTCCCTTGTATCAACCTCGATATCTGTTGAAACATAGCACAAAAATGTGTCTGTTTCTCTTACAGCCCACAAATTGAGAAGCTTGTTGCAGATTTTTTTATCGTAAGCAGATTTAACGGTTGCCTCCATTGAAAGTCTGCTTTCCTTTGCCTCTGCCCTCATTTTCTTTTTTATGGGTCTTATATCAATTACCTTCTCCATTGAATACCTCTGAGTATCTGCAGGGCTTTTTCTTCACCTGTGATTACGGAGCATATTGCTGCACCGAATTCCCATGCAACACCTGCGCCCCTTGCGGTAACAATACTGCCGTCAATAATCACACCATCTTCCACAAGGCTTGCGCCCTTAAGCTCATCCTCAAAGCCCGGGAAGCAGGTTGCATTTTTACCCTTCAAAAGACCTTTTCTTCCTAAAATAAAGGGTGCGGCACAAATTGCACCGATTATTTTATTGTTCTCTGCACAGAAATCAATTGCCTTTTGCACATCACTTGAATTATTAAGATTTTCTGCACCGGGCATTCCGCCGGGGAGAATGATGCCCTGAACATTTTCATCAAGCACAACATCCTCGGGAAGAATATCTGCTTCAACGCTTATTCCGTGAGCACCCTTGCAGATTTTACCGCTTACGCCCACAGTTTCAACCTCAATACCTGCTCTTAACAAAAAATCAACAGGTGCAAGGGCTTCTATTTCCTCAAAGCCATTGGCAAGAAACACATAAATCATTTTAAAAACCTCATTAATTTGCATATGGTATTCCGAAAAATCCGTTTCGGATTTCGGGAGCATCGTTTAATTTATAATACATTCCGTAGGGAACAGAATTTTCTTTTGCAATTTTTCGTAAAGCAATTTCTTCTTTTTCAGTATTTTCAAAAATCCTGCTTAAAAGCAATTTTTCATTACCGAAAAGCTCAAAAACAGTAAGCTTTTCATCGTTTTCTTCATAAAGAGCATAGCCCTCGTTTTCTATAAAAACTGTTTCAACTTCACCACTCACAGAATTAAAGAAAGCGTTAAATGTGCTTTCCTTGAGAATTGCAACAGGTGTTTTTCCGGAGCTTTCATAAAGGATTTTCCTGTAATCCTTATATGTGAACTTCTGAATTTGGTGTTCTCTGTCATTTATAAAATCCTTTTTGAAAACTACCTTCTCAGAATAAGCAAAGCCTGTTTTAAAGCCAAGCCTTTCATAAATTTCGAAAAGATATTCTTCCTCGGGTACAAGGAAAAGATAGTCGACATTTCTGCTTTTTGCTATCTTGAAAAGCTCTTTGAAAAGCTTTTTCATAAGACCCTTACCTCGATAATCGGGATGGGTGCCGACTGCGTAGATATAATAGGCAGAATAGCTTTTTTCGTTATTTAAAATATCACTTTCAAGCATATAAAGAGCACTGACCGGCACGCTCCCGTCAAAAACCGCCAGCACTCTTTCGGGAGATATGGTGTTCTTGAAGAAATAATCAAGACTTTCTTTTGTATCGTCAAAGGCAGTCTGCCAGAGGGCTTTTAAATTTTCATAATCGCTTTTAAGAGGAAAGCGGATTTCAAAGGATTTTTCCATAGTATTTTTTCACAAGATATTCAGGATGATATGAGGTTTTGGCTTTTCTTAAATTCTCGACCCCTGCATCATCCTCGCGGTTTATATATTCAAATTCCGAAAGGGAATTTTCTGCAAATAATTTATTGATTACCGCATAAGCAGTAAGATATTCGGGAGATGCCTTTTCAAAATGGGTGCAATAGGTTTTACCGTCAGGCATTTTCTCCCCCATAGCAAAGGCAACTATTTTGCCATTCACCCTTAAAAGCGCACCGCTTAAATGCAATTCACTAAAATGCTCAAAGGCTTTTTCAATAACAAGCATTTCTTCATCAAGCTTCGGGTTTCTCTCACCTCTTTTATGCCACAAATGAGAAAACTCAAGGCATTCCTTTAAATTGCTTTCGTTTAATTCTTCATAAGAAAAGCTATGCTTCTTACAAAAGGAATTAACGTGGTTTTTCTTGGAATGATATTTTCTGCCACTTAAGGTTGCAAGATTTTTCTGAAGATAAACATAATCAAAAAAATCTCTTTGCTCCTGAAGATGAAGCCTTTCACCATAGATATTCTTAAGAATTTCTGCTTGCTCTTCGCTTAAGCAATAAAAAGAAAAATCTGCATTTCTTTCCCTTACATCCTCTTCAATTATCTTAAGAGCATTTCTTATATCGCCCTTTCCCCAAGGGAAAGCATAGCTTTTAACTCCGCTAAAGCGTGAGCGAAGAAAAACAAATCCATCCTTCTGAGCAATTTGGGTATTTTCCCCCACACTCCAACAGAAAATATTACCAAAGGAAAAGTCACAAATCTGAGAAGCACTTTCGGGAATATTGTTTAAAATCAATTCTCTGTCTTCTATTTTTACAGGTTGAAAGTCAAGCATAATGAATTACTTCTTTATAGTGTCAAGCAAAATTTTATAAACTGTATCGTTAATTGACTCAATTGAAAGAGGCTCACCGTTTTCTGAGCAAGGAACAATTACCCAGCCGCATTTATCTGCTGCATAAAGAGCAGCCTCACGACAAGCATTGAGAAAATCAACATTTGCCTCGTGAACATCCTTTTTATTTTCGTCACCCTCATAGCGTTGAGTCATAAGCCTTTGAGAAACCTCAACGGGCATATCAAGGAAAATCACCTTGTCAGGTGCGGGAATACCGATTTTGTTATATTCAAAATCAAAGAGCCAATCAAGGTACTCGTCCCACTCTGATTTATTGAGCTTTGTCATCTGATAAATTGCATTGGCGGGAGTATAGCGGTCTGCAAAAATCAATGTGCCCTCAAGATATTCCTTTTTCCATTTTTCTGTGTATGAGGCGAACCTGTCCGCTGCGTAAAGAACAGAGGTTGCATAGGCATTAACATCCCCTGCATTCTTACCGAAATCCCCTGCAAGATATTTTCTTACAAGAATACTTGAATCGCTTTCATAATCGGGAAGCTTGATTTTTTTAAAATCAATTCCATCCTCGGCAAGCCTTTTGCAGACAAGCTCGGTCTGGGTTGTTTTGCCGCAACCGTCAAGCCCCTCTAAATCAATAAACATAATACTTTTACATACCCTTCTAAATATGACCGCAATATTACATCATATTATTCCAATTCTACTCATTAATAATACAATAAATATTGTCAACTGTCAAACAATGTGGCTGATTTGTAATAAATATGTAATAAAATAACAGAATCCGCCGAAGCGGATTCTGAAATTCAGCCATCTATCAACTTTAAAACACTTGCCTTCGGAAGAAGACCTACGCCCTGATTAACGAGCTTTCCATCCTTGAAAACAAGGAGTGTTGGAATACTTGAAATGCCGAACTGCATTGCAAGCTGCATTTCCTCATCCACATTAACCTTACCAACAACAATATCTGTTCTTTCTTCTGAAATTTCGTGAATTGTTGGTGCTATCATCTGACAAGGACCGCACCAGGTTGCCCAGAAATCAACTAAAACGGGCTTTTCACTTTTTAAAACTTTTTCTTCAAAGTTTGCACTTGTAATTGTTAATTCTGCCATATTTATTTTCCTCTCAGTCTTTTGATTTATAATAAAGCATACAGTGGCAGTAGCCCTCAAAATCCGGATCTGCAATCTGCTCACGGAATTCCTTGCAGATGCATTTATTCTCCTCGGTTCTTTCAAGCCTGCAGGGGCAATAGCCCCCCTTCATTTTAAGTCCATCCTTTATTCTTGCAACAACCTCTTTATCTTCATTGAGCTTAACTGCCATAGTAACACCCCTATATAAATTGTTTTCACCTCTATATTTTAGCAAGAATTTATCAACATATCAATAACAAGCCTTTACTTTTTTAAAAATTCGTGTAAAATACAGGGTGAAAACAAAATAGGAGTGTTGTTATGAACACAATTAAACAAGAGGCTTATTCCGCCGCAAAGGAAATTATTGAAATCGGAAAATTGAAAAAAGGACAGATTCTTGTTATCGGTTGCTCAACAAGTGAGGTAATCGGTGATAAAATAGGTACTAATTCCTCCCCAGAAACTGCAAATGCAATTTTTGAGGGCATATACGAGGCTGCAAATGAATATGGAGTTTTCGTTGCGGCACAATGCTGCGAGCATCTTAACAGGGCAATTATTGTTGAAGAGGATGCAGTTCCTAATGGTGAATATGTTAATGTTGTTCCCCAACCAAAAGCGGGCGGTTCATTTGCAACTGTTGCATACAAGACCTTTAAAAATCCCGTTGCACTTGAGGAAATCAAGGCAGATGCAGGGCTTGACATCGGCTCAACCTTAATCGGTATGCATCTTAAGAAAGTTGCTGTTCCCGTAAGGCTTAAAAACAACAAAATTGGAAATGCTGTCCTCACTGCCGCAAGAGTAAGACCAAAATTCATCGGTGGCGAAAGAGCACACTATAACGAAGATTTAATGTAAGGATTTTTTATTATGAAATATGAAATTTTAAAGCTTTTAGCTAAGAACGCCCGTTACACAAACGACCAGATTGCAACAATGCTCGGTGTTACTGAAAATGAAGTAAAAAATGAAATTGAACAGCTTGAAAAGGACGGTATGATTCGCGGCTACAAGGCTGTTATCAACTGGGATGAATATGATGATGCCTATGTTTCCGCCATTGTTCAGCTTAATGTTGTGCCCAAAGCAGATTCAGGCTTTGAAGAGGTTGCTGAAAAGGTTATGTCCTTCCACGAGGTTGAATCCGTTTATCTTATGTCCGGCTCTTATGACCTTAATGTTGTTGTTAAGGGTAAAACACTTCAGGATGTGGCTCGCTTTGTTGCAAGAGAGCTTGCAACAATTGACTCTGTAACATCTACTGCAACTCATTTTGTTATGCGCCGCTATAAAGAGCTTGATGTTGAGCTTTTTGACACTGAGGAAGATACCAGGGGGCAGTTCATTTATGATTGATTATAACAAGGTTTTAAACCCTGCTGTAACCCAAATCAAGCCCTCGGGCATAAGAAAATTTTTTGATATTGCAGCCACAATGGAGGACGTTATATCTTTAGGTGTTGGTGAGCCCGATTTTCAGACTCCCTGGCACATCAGAAAAGCAGGTATAACCTCCCTTGAAAGAGGCAGAACAAAATACAGCGCAAACCGCGGTACAATTGAACTGAGAAAAGAAATCTCTGCTTATCTTAAAAGACGATACAACATTACATACAAACCCGAAACGGAAATACTTGTTTCCGTTGGTGGCAGTGAGGCTATTGATGGCGCAATCAGAGCCATTGTTGCCCCCGGTGACGAGGTTATTATTCCACAGCCAAGCTATGTTTGCTATGAGCCCATAACAAGCCTTGCAGGCGGTGTACCCGTTATTATTGAAACCAAAGCAGAAAATAATTTTAAGGTTACCGCAGAAGAGCTGAAAAACGCAATTTCAGAGAAAACAAAAGCGCTAATTCTCCCCTACCCCTGCAACCCCACAGGTGCGGTTATGGAAAAAGAGGATTTGGAAAAAATTGCAGAAATTCTCAAAGGAACAAACATTATTGTTATTTCAGATGAAATTTATTCAGAATTAACCTACGGAGATTACATACATATTTCCCCTGCTTCAATTGACGGTATGTGGGAAAGAACCATTACAGTAAACGGTTTTTCCAAGGCATATTCAATGACAGGCTGGCGACTTGGCTACGCTTGTGGTCCCGAAGCGATTATGCAACAGGTTATTAAAATTCACCAATATGCAATAATGTGCGCTCCCACCACCTCGCAATATGCGGCGGTTGAAGCTCTGAGAAATGGTGACGAAGCAATCGAGAAAATGAGAGCAGAATATGACCGCAGAAGACGACTCATTGTTAACGGCTTTAACAAATTAGGGCTTACTTGCAGAGAACCTAAAGGGGCGTTTTACTCTTTCCCCTGCATTAAAAGCACGGGTCTTTCCAGCGAAGAATTCTGCGAAAAGCTTTTAGAAAGCAAAAAGGTTGCGGTTGTTCCCGGAACTGCTTTCGGCAAAGGCGGAGAAGGGTTCGTAAGAGCATCTTACTGCTACTCAACGGAGCATATAATCAAAGCACTTGAGAGAATAGAAGAGTTTATAAATGAGTTATAAAAAGTCACTCGGTTAAGAAAAGTTTTTTCTTAACCGAGTGATTGGTTTTTATTTATTCCTTTTTGATTTTTTACTACTCTCTCCGCCACCCACATCAAAGCCTTCAAGAATTTCACCATCACTTATAACAAACAACACCACAATTGATATTATTATAAATGCTCCGAAGCTGCCAAAGGAAATATCCCTTAAACCGTCTCGTTTGTTATTTGCGGTAACCCCCATTACACAATGCGAAAAGAGCGAAAGTAATATTGCAAAGAACCCGAAACTAAAAAACACTCCACCCTGCTTCACAGACAATACAATGAAAGCAACAAGCATTACACAGCCTATAACAACACCTGAAATGCAGATATATTTCTTAATTTCAGGAAAGAACTGAACTAAAAGAAAAACAACAAACAGTAACGCAATTGGCAAAACACAGGCTTTTAGCATTTCGCCAACATTCAGTGCTTCATTTTGGTCATTGTAAAAAGCCGATAGGGAAAAACCATTGGCAACAGAATTAACAAGAAAGCTCAAAACATAGTAAACCTTTGATTTCTCACCTTGGCAATGAATGGGAATGGCTACCAGCATCAGCGCAACGCCTATAAGCAAGCCATACCATTTTGTACAAACAGAGGTTGCAAACAAGGTTGAGAAAATGAATATTCCTGTCGCTACCAAAGAAGAAAGAAAAACAATGGCAGGTTTTAAATTAGTGTTAATTTGTTTGGTGTTTGTCATAGGGTTCACCTTGCTTTCAAAATTGATATATTGCTTTACAGTTTTGTACCACCCACCATCGCAAGCGATGGTAAAGGTTGCGATACTTTTACAAAGGGAACTTCTTTACGGGACTACCCACCACCGCTGACGCGGTCCCCCTCCCTATTTCATCAAAGATGAAACAGGGATGATAGGCTTCACAATACTTTTACTAATTACTATTTGCTATCTGCTATCATCTGGTAGCTGGCGACTGGCATCTGGCAGCTAATCGAAATTAATCCAAATTAATTTCGATTATTAAGGGGCAATGGTCACTTGTATAATCGCCGTTTCTCATACCTGAAAGCACATCATAGGAATCAACGCTTATGCCCTTTTTGGAAATCATAAAATAGTCAATTCGTTTGAATTTTTCAGGGTTGTTCCAACCGTTGTAGGTATGGGAATCAGAGGTGTTTTCGGTTGCATATTTTGCATCTGTAAAATTCTCTGTTACATTGTTATAGGTAACTGAGCCCTCCTCTGCATTAAAGTCACCCATAATAACTGACGGAAGAGAACCGAACTCGCTGATTTTGTCAAGAACAACGCCGATTCCGTTAATTCTTGCCTCATCACTGACGTGGCTGAGATGGGTATTGAAAACAACAAAATCTTTGTTCGTTGCTTTTTCTGTTAATATAACATAACTGCAAACTCGGTTATACTGTGCGCCCCAGGATTTGCTTGGGGTTTCAGGTGTTTCCGAAAGCCAGAAAGAGCCTTTATCAACAAGGCTATAAAGCTCTGTGTTATAGAATATGGGGCACCCCTCGGAATTGAAGGCATCGTCACGGTATGTAATAACGGAATCATAGCCCTCTAAGGAATCAACCAGATATGAATAATGCCATTTTGTTGCCTCCTGAAAGCCGATAACACCGGGCTTTTCCTCTGCAATATCCTCAATAATCAAATCTGCACGGTAAAACCAACCCTTTTTGCCCCAATCAAGAGGGCTGATGCAACGAAGGTTATAGCTCATCATTCTGATATTGGCTTCAGCAGGCTCGATTATGACAGTTGTTTTGTTATCTTTGTAGTGGGGGTAATACATAAAGGTGTTACCCACAAGAACAATAGCTGCAACAAGAACAAGAGCCAATAAGCTACCGAAAATAATTAATATTGTTTTTTTCATTTTCATCACCAAATTAATCAGATATTAGTCTACACTTAAAATCAAGTAAAAAAGAGTATTGCTTTTATTTTTAACAACACTCTTTTCTATCAAATTCAAGATTCATTATGAAAAATTATTTTAGTGCCCTCTTTTTCCAGTTTGAATGGAACAATTTTCAAATCATTGAAACTATGGATTAATTCTTCTCTCTTGTCCTGCGGAACGTACAGTAACATAAAACCGCCTCCGCCGGCTCCGAGAATTTTGCCACCAAGTGCACCATATTTTTTTGCCCGTTCATACAATTCATCAATTTCCGAGTTGCTGATATAATCCGACAATGAACGTTTCAATTGCCATGTATAATCTAACAATATTCCGAAATCATCTAAATCTCCTGATTTCAAAATATTTTCAGCTGTATCAACAAGTGATTTCATTTCATGCAATTGTGCAAGAGTTGACGGAATGCTTTTTTGTTGCTCCGTTGCTATTACACTTGAATATCTTGTAAACCCTGTAAAAACAAGCATCAGATTGTTTTGAAAGTTATCATTTCTTTCCTCATTTATTTCAATGGGGGTCACTTTATACCCGTCACCCGAAAAATCCAAACGATTCAACCCGCCAAAAGCCGCTGCAATCTGATCCTGAACACCGCCGCCTTCGTTACACAACACTCTTTCAATATAAATTGCTTCTTTAGCTAAAGTCATATTGTCAGGATACTCATTTTTCAAGGCATGCAAACCTTGAAGAAGACCTACCGCAAAAGAAGAGCTGGAACCGATACCCGAACAAGCAGGTAAATCCGCATCATATGCTATCTGTATTCTTTCTGTGGGTATATACTCCAAGGCTGCTCTTACAAGAGGATGCTGAATTTCAGAAACCTTATCAAAACGTTCAATTTTAGAGTATGTAAGCTGATTTTTATACTCAAAAAAAGGAGGCAATTCTCTTATGGTTAAGTAACAATATTTATCAATAGTTGTTGATAAAACACTGCCACCATATTGAGAGAAATAGTCGTAATAATCTGTTCCTCCTCCGAAAAAAGAAACCCTGAATGGAGTTCTTAACATTAACATTATTCTTCCTCCCAGTTAATCGCTGTAACCCCTATCAACTTTTTCAGAAGACCATTATCCATATCTATACAGGAGGCTCTTCTGTCGTTAAAAAACTTTTTGCTATCTTTTTCTGTTATTTTTTGAACCAAGTTCAAAGATACGTTGAGCTTTTTGGCTAATACACAACCAATTTCATATTTACTCATTACTTTATCTGAACAAATATTTATTGTATCGGGAAGTTTCTCAAGCTTTGATAATTCAAATATCAACATAGCCACCTGTTCATAACTCAGAACATTTCGCTTCATTCCATCAATCATTTCAATTTTTTCTTCATTTAAAAGCTTTGAGCATATATTGTCATAAAAATGTGGCTTTGATGATAACGAGGGTCCCAACATAAAAGGCAAACGACAAACCGTAAAACCATTAGCATGCACTATTTCTTCCGCCGATTTTTTTTGATTTCCATATTCATTAATCGGATTCAACTCAGACATTTCGTTGAATTTGAAATTATTTTCTTTACCCTCTCCATAAACACAGTCAGTTGATGCAAAAAACAACCTCTTTATATTGGGGAAAGAAGATATAAAAAGCTCTAGTGAATCAATATTTATTTTTTTTGCCTTTTCGGGATTTTCATATACAAAGTCAATATTGTGACAAGCTGCAAAATAGAACACCGTAAGTGGTTCATTCTTACATTTATCTGCCAGCTTTGTTATGTCCGACGTGTTTGTGAGTTCGCATTGTATATATTCCACTCCAACAATGTCAGGGATATTATTCATATCACGAACGGTTGCTATCACCGGTTCTTTGGATGTTTCAGTTATGTGCTTTAAAACATAACTACCCAAAAAGCCGCAACCAATTATTAATATCATTTCTTCACCACTTTTTTCGACTTATCTCTTGAAGCCAACATACCGAATCTGTTTATCAATTCGTCCAAAAACGGATCTTCATTGAAAGCAACCTCCATGAAGAATACGAACCAATATATATGTGCTATATCGTGTTGTATCGTTTTGTTGCTCTCTTTTAGCATAAGCGTATACACCATTGCAATAATACCGATTATTGCGACTATATAAACCAATCTGAATTTTATTGCAATATCTTTTTTTATAACTTTTTGATATGTTCCGACTTTATTGAAACTAACAACAAACAGTAAAACAAAGAAAATCAAGACACATACAGTAATTCCCAACTCACCAATGGTATCTAAATTTTCACCATATCTTCTGTTTTTTTGAGCGTAAACCAACTGCAAAACAAGAGAAAAAGCACTTAACACTGAACACATTTCACTCAGACGATTGGCGCTTTTTATCTTATTTGTTTTTTTTGTTTCCGACAATGCTTCTTTGTGAGCCAAAACAAGCAATGCTACAGGAAGTGCATAGATACAATATTCGTAGTTATATATGGAGACACCAACCGTAACTAACGCTGCAGATAATATACCAATAATTCTTTTAGGTATAAAACAAATACAACACACACAAATAACAAAAGCAACAAAAAATACATAAAAATCAATTTCAAACTTCAGCTCAAGCCTTGAAATAACTTTAATCAAAACCAGATAAATGCAAAAAAGCACCCTGATTATTTTAGATTTTGATTTCATTTTTAGAGACCTCACTTTATATTTGTCACACCAAAAAACAATTTCGAATTAACCACCATCCGGGAAAAAAACTGTAAATGCGTATATCAGATAATACGGCATAAACATATAAAAATTAATCGATTGGACGTCTCTGTGTACAATTCCCCAACCCTTGTTACCGTCTTTATACAAAATATAAAAAAACGACACAAATAGTGCTATAAAGGCATTTGTTACCCATCTTACAAGGTCCATTGAGAAAAAACAAAGCACTGTTATTATGGTTGCAGGAAAAAGCAACAAAACACAAATCAATGTAAAGCATCTCAATTTATTTTCTTTTTCCTGCTTGATTTTATTGATAATAAAACGATAAATATAAAAAACAATTGGAGCAAGCAGCAAACAAACCACTGGTGTTGCTTGGGTAAATCTAAATATCCTTACGTTTACCATCACTTGTTGTTTAATAACATTTAAAAAATCTAACGGAGAATCTGTAAGCTGCCCCGTAGGCAAATTTTCAAAACCCATATCAGCATAATGCTTACCGGTAGTTTTACGATAAAGCGCATAGTCAAGATAGAATACGTGATCCTCATCAACCCCTCTGCTCGTCAAAAATTCATTAAACTCTTCGAAAGTGTAGTTCAGATTTGAACGCTCAAATACCACAAAATACACACCTAACAGAAATGCTGCTATTACTGAAACAAAGAATACAATTGTTAAGTATTTCCTTTGCTTTCCTTCTTTTGCATATGAAATCGTATAAAGCACCATTAATGCCAAGAAGGGAACATAGGATAATAAAGAAGCGTAGTATATGAGCACCATAAAAACAAACAACGGCACAATCAAAAAATACAACTGTTTCTTCCTGATTATCAGAAAGAATATTGCTGTTGAAAAAATCCAAAAAAAGTCAATCAAGCCCACAACCTTTACAAAAATTGAAAAGGCGCAAGGACCTGTAAAGAACAGCATAAGAAACAAAACCGCTGATTTTCTGAATTCAGAGTCAATATTCAAAAGAACCTTTTCAGCCAAATGGCTATACACCATAAAAGTAAACACCATCAAAACATTTAAAAAGATGGTAATATTAGTCTCATTTGCAGAGTCAAAAATCCAATTAACTATGGCACCCTGTAATATTCTGGAACAGAATCCAACACTGAAATCCACAACATAAAAGGAGTACATAACATCGTTAACTTTCCAAGGCTCGCTATTTCCCGGAACGATTATCAGGTAAATCATTAAAAAAGCAAAAAAACAGATGCCATAATAATGCTGATTCACAAAATTTTTTACTTTTTTTATTTTCCTCACCTCAACCCAAAAACCAGTGTACTATCCAGCAATTACCTTGAATCATAACATACTGCTGTTATACATTACCATAAGAAGAATTTTTTATTATTCTGTAACATTTTAAAAGCTCTCTGATTCCATCATCAATTGAATATTGAGGTTTAAACCCAAAGCTCTCTATTTTTTCATTCGAAACCAAGTAATTCCGTTTATCCGGATCTGCCCCTATAGGAGCCTCAAGATACACAAAACCTGGTATATGTTCTTTTATTTTTTCACAAAGTTCTATTTTAGACAAATTAGCATCGCTCAAGCCACAATTATATGTCTGGCCTTTCATTTTTTCGAAGTTTTCCATTGAAAAAATAAATGCACGGGCAGCATCTCTCACATGGAGATAATTTCTCATAAAATGGCCTTCAAAAACAACAAGAGTTTTATCAAATACTGCACGATACACAAAATCATTAACCAATAAATCCAATCGCATTCTTGGAGAGGCACCAAAAAGAGTTGCAAATCTGAATGCCATAGAATCGCCTGATTCCAACACAAGCTTTTCCGCAGACATTTTGGTTTTTCCGTAGAGTGATATAGGTGTAATAGGAGAATCTTCTGTACAAAAACTTTGACCTTGTCCGAGGCCATAACCGCTATTTGTACAGGGGAAAATTATCTTTTGTCCCTTTTCGCGAAGCTTGATAATTTTTTCTATTGCACCAAGATTGGTGCTTTCCGCTGCAACCTTATCCTTATCGCAAGCCGGAAAACCAACTATAGCAGCAAGAGGGAATATAAAATCCTTATTACAGATAGCTTTTTTTAGAATTTCTTCATCTCTGCAGTCACCATTTATTATTTCAAAATTATCGTATTTACAACACTCGAGAAGCGAGTCTTGTTTATACATAAACGAATCAACAACCGTTACTTTATGCCCAAGTTTAAGCAACTCCGGAACCATTACAGAACCTATGTATCCTGCACCGCCTGTTACAAGAATATTAGCCATATTAATCCCCCACCATATACTCTCGCGTGTATTTTAAAATACGTTTCAACTCATTAATACACATTCTAAAATGTATCACAACTCCCCTGGTTTGTCAAGGTGAAAAGCATTTTAAAAAGCAAATGCATTATGCACATTAACCAATTATTGCAAAGCAGAAAAAAATGTGATACACTATCAAAAAGAGAGGTGAAGCCAATGAAAGCAGTGATACTTGCAGGTGGTTTAGGCACAAGGTTAAAAAGTGTAAACAAAGACATCCCGAAGCCTATGACTTTAATTTGCAACAAACCCGTTCTTGAGCATCAAATTGAGTTCTTAAAAAAGTCAGGAATAACTGATTTTATTTTGATAACCGGCTACCTTTCCGACCAAATTAAAGACTATTTTAAAGACGGAAAAGCTTTAAATGTTGATATTTCCTATTTTGAGGAAAGCGAGCCGTTAGGCACAGCAGGCGCGCTGTTTCACCTTGGTTTAGATGAGGATTTTTTATTATGTAACGGTGATTTAATTTTTGATTTTTGCTTAAGTAAAATGATAAATTTTCACAAAGACAGACATTCATTAGCAACTTTATTGACCCATCCCAACACACATCCGTATGACAGCACTCTTATCGTCGCATCAGATGATGGGCGTGTAACTGACCTGATACAAAAAAACAACAAGCCTTTTGCTTATTCCAATTTATGTAATGCGGGAATTCAAATCATATCACCCAGGCTTTTGGAGTTATATAAAACATCCGGAAAAGTTGACCTTGACAGAGATATAATCAAGCCTGCAATCAAAACCGGCAAAATATATTCATACAAAACCCCTGAATATGTCAAAGATATGGGAACACCCAAAAGACTTATAGAAGCCGAATTTGATATAAAATCCGGGTTTGTTGAAAGAAAAAATTCAAGCAATTTGCAAAAAGCTGTTTTTCTTGACAGAGATGGTACCATCAACATTCATAAAGGCTACATTACAGCTCCATCAGAAATGAAACTAATTCACGGTGTAGCAGAAGCAATATCTATTTTTAACAAAAAAGGTTATTTGGTTATAGTTGTAACCAATCAACCTGTAATAGCTCGTGGCGATTGCACCATTGAAACTCTTACGCAGATACACAACAGAATGGAAACATTATTAGGTGAAAATGGTGCTTACGTTGATGCAATTTACTATTGCCCGCATCATCCCGAAAGTGGTTTTAAAAACGAAATAAAAGAATTAAAAATACCTTGTGAATGTAGAAAACCCAGTCCCGGATTATTATTAAAGGCCAAAAATGATTTTAATATTGATTTTTCAAAATCATTTATGGTTGGTGACTCTATCAGAGATGTAGAAGCCGGAAAGAATGCCGGATGCACCCCTGTTTATCTTAGTGAATCCACCGAGTACAAAAACGATAAAAGTATCAAAATTTATAAATCACTATTAGATTTTGCAAAAACTCTCACGGATTAAAAAAATATTCATTTACCCCTTGATTTTTTGAAATCAATTGGTTATAATAGCAAGGCACTTTGTGAGAGGTGCAGAATTTAATATGTAAATTCTTTGACCAGATGGAGAGTTGTCCGAGTCGGTCGAAGGAGCACGATTGGAAATCGTGTAAACGGCCAAAACCGTTTCGAGGGTTCGAATCCCTTGCTCTCCGCCAAGAAATACAGAGTGTTACCGAAAGGTAATGCTCTGTATTTTTTTACTGAAACAAAGAGGGATTCAAACCTCATCGACGAATTATTTTTTTATTTTTGTTTTTTATTGTATAGTTTGTATTTATATGGTATTATTTATGTTAACAGATTTCTTTCTTAGTGCACTATCTTCCGTAAGGTATAGGCTTACCTATACCAAAGAAAAATCACACTAAGTAGCTGCATTCTGTGGTACAGGCAAGCCTGTACCTTACAGTTGATAAACAAGGAGAGTTATTATGAAATTCAAAGCATATCACAAAAGTCTTGAGGATTTGCATATTGGCACTGAAAGTCCTCGTGCTTATTTCATCCCCTATGATAACCTTGAGGATGCACTTTCAGGTGACAGAAACAAATCTTATTATTTAACTAACCTTTGCGGTGATGACTGGAGCTTCAAATTTTTTGAAAGCTTTGAGGATTTGGATGATTCCTATTTCACAGCAGATTATGATACCAAGGCTTTACCCTTGGTAAAGGTGCCCGGCAACATTCAGCTTTATGAGGGTGTTGAACACGATTCTCCCCTTTACTCAAACCTTAAATACCCCTTCCCTACAGACCCGCCCTTTGTACCCGATGAGAACCCCTGCTCACTTTTCATTAAGGAATTTGAGGTCAGTGCAGAAATGCTTCAGAGAGATAACATCATCACCTTTGAGGGTGTTTCCTCCTGCTTTTATCTTTTAATTAACGGTGAATTTGTGGGCTACAGTCAGGTAACTCACTGCACAAGTGAATTTGACATTTCAAAGCATCTTGTTGAGGGCAAAAACAGAATTACTGTTCTTGTTGTTAAATGGTGCGATGGCTCTTACCTTGAGGATCAGGACTATTTCCGCCTTTCAGGTATTTTCCGCGAGGTATATATTCTTTCACGTAGCAAAAATCGTCTGAAGGATGCTTACATAAGACAGAGCTTTAACGAGGATTATTCCCGCGCAACTCTTACTGTTGAATGTGATTTGCTCGGCAACGCTCCCGTTCTTTACGGACTTGCTTCTCCCAAGGGTGATGTTATTGCCAACGGCGAAAGCGAAAACGCAACATTCAACATTGAAATCAATAATCCATTAATGTGGAATGACGAAACACCTTATATATATACTCTTTTCCTTACTGTTGAGGATGAAATTATTCCTTTCCGGATTGGTCTTAAAGAGGTTAAAATCGTTGATAAGAAGCTTCTTATCAACGGCAAGGCTGCAAAGCTTCGCGGTATCAACCGCCACGATTCAACCGTTAACGGCTATGTTGTTACAACAGATCAGATGGTTGAAGATTTGCTTTTATTAAAACGCGCAAACGTTAACTGCATCAGAACCTCTCATTACCCCAACGACCCGAGATTTTTAGACCTTTGCGAAGCTCTCGGCTTCTATATTGTTGACGAGGCAGATATTGAAACTCACGGTATGGGCTTCAACACAGATGCTGACTGGGATTGGATGCGCTGGTCAATGCTTTCAACAATTGATGAATGGGAAGCTGCTTATGTTGACAGAGCTGCAAGACTTTTTGAAAGAGATAAAAACCATGGTTGCGTTGTTATGTGGTCTTTGGGTAACGAAAGCGGTTGCGGTAAAAACCACAGGGCTATGAGAAATTACATAAAATCACGTGACAAAAATGCACTCGTTCACTACGAAAACTCCCACCTTGAATTCAAGGCAGTTCCCGAAGGCGAATGCTTTAAGGATATTTCCGATGTTGAAAGCAGAATGTATGCAAGCGTGCCCTACATTGACGAATATTGTCAGAAGGAAGAATATGACAAGCCCTTCTATATGTGCGAATATGTTTGCTCAATGACAACGGGTGATGTTCACGCCTTCTGGGAGTTAGTTGACAAATACGATAATTTCTGTGGTGGTTGTATCTGGGAGCTTACTGACCACGCTATAAATATTCCCGATGAAAATGGTAACCCTCGTTATTACTACGGTGGTGATTTCGGTGATTTCCCCAACGATGGTATATGCTGTCTTGACGGACTTGTTTTCCCTGACAGAAGCCTTCGTCCCGGTTACTTTGATATGAAAAAGGTTTATGAGCCCTTCAGAGCAAGCTACAAGGATGGCGAGCTTACTGTTAAGAGTGTGCGCTATTTCACAAGCCTTTCTGACCTTTCATTGAAATGGAAATTAACATCAGATGAAAAGGTGCTTGCAGAGGGCGAAATTGACACACTTGACATTGCACCTCTCGAAAGCGCAACCTACAAGCTTCTTGATGAAAAGGCTTTTGAGCTTTCGGGCGACTGCTTTATTACTGCAACAATTCACCAGAAGAATAACACACCCTGGGCAGAAAAGGGCTATGAGGTGGGCTTCCTGCAGTTTGAAATTGAAGCAGAAAAGGTTGAAGCAGCAAAAGACGGTAACACAGTTGAATTAACAGAAACCGACAGATATGCAACTATCACCTGTGGCGAAGTGGAATACACCTTCGACAAGCCCTATGGCAGAATCAACTCTGTTAAAAAGGGTGGCAAGGAAATGCTTCAGGCACCTGTTAAATTCAAAATGTGGCACGCTCCCACCTACAACAGAGGCTCTGTTGATGAATGGTATGCAAACCACCTCCATCACATTGCACAGAAAACATATTTTACCAATGTTGAATGTGGCAACAACAAGGTTATAATTTATTCTGAAATTGCTCTCGGTGGCCCTGCAAATCCGCCTATTATCAAGGGTAAGCTTACTCACATTTTCCACGGTGACGGCTCTGTTGATATCGGTCTTTGGGCAGAAATCCGCGAAAATGCACCCCTTCTTCCCCGTTTGGGACTTGAAATTCTTATGAATGAGGAATTTGAGGATATCAGGTATTTCGGTCTTGGTCAGGTTGAAACCTACCCCGACAGATACAAGGCAGGTCGCTTTGGTGAATATGAATTGACTGTTACAGATAATTTTGTTCACTATATTCGTCCTCAGGAAAACTCCTCTCACTTTAAAACAAGAAGAGTTGCAGTGGGTAAAAAGGGTGACATTGGTCTTTTCGTTACGGGCTCCTGTGGTGCAGAGGAATTCTCCTTCAACGCTTCTCACTATTCTGCAGAGCAGTTGACAGAGAAAAAGCACGATTTCGAGCTTGAAAAAGAGCTTTATACAATATTCAACATTGATGCACGCTTCAACGCTATCAGCGAGGACAGCCAGCTTAACAATGATGAAAACAACAGACTCTTTGACGAAAAATATTTAGGCTTCTGCTTTAATATCAAGCCTGTTGATATGTAATAAAAAAAACAAGGAATGGTAGAAAAAAGCTGCCATTCCTTGTTTTTTATGAAATAGTATAATGATGGTAGACACAAAAAAGTGTCTGCCATCATTTTTATGTTAGAATAGAGGAAAAGGAGATGAAAGAAATGGGAAGACCAAAAGGCGGAACAAACAGAAATCATAGCAAAGAAGAAAAATTAGCATT